>JAVEXO010000102.1:0-1907 GCA_034003955.1 Spirochaetia bacterium
CCACCTACGGACCCTTTGCCAATACCGAGCGTGTACTCATGGCCATGGGCAAGGCCGGAGCCGACAGGCAAGAGACCCACGAGCGCCTGCGCGAGCACGCCCTGGCCGCCTGGGCCGAGCTGCGCTCGGCCGGTGCAGGCACGACCAACACCCTCGCTGGGCGCATAG
This sequence comes from Spirochaetia bacterium, assembly GCA_034003955.1. Taxonomy (GTDB): domain Bacteria; phylum Spirochaetota; class Spirochaetia; order Treponematales; family UBA12059; genus SZUA-370. Next base: position 169 of record JAVEXO010000102.1, read on the forward strand.
CCTCCGACCCGTTCTTCGTCGATGTACTAGGACTGGAGAAGCTCAAGGCCCTCTTTGCCGGTTCTGCGTATACGGGTACAGCACCGGCTCGGGCCAGGAACATGGCCGCCGCTATACGAAAGGTGATACAGGGGTAAGCCTCTTGCTATGCGTAGCTATTCGTCATATATCTAAGCATTCTCTTAAAACTTCTTCTTCTACTGCTTTTTGAATAAACTGGTTTAATGAAATTCCTTTTATCAATGCTAATCGTTTTGCTTTTTTGTGAATATCTGGAGCTATTCTGACATTAAAGCTTCCTTTGTAGGATTTATCGTTTTTCTTTCCACCTTCTTTACATATTTGAATATAATCCTCAACGGCTTCTTCAAAAGAACTTTTTAATTCTGATACACTATTTCCTTCGAAAGATATTGGATCTTCAATTCCCTCGATTTTTCCAAAAAATATTTCATCTTCCGCATTATAGTGAACGGATCCTATAAAATCTTTATGGGGTATAACATCCTTCATAAAAACCCCCTTGATGTAGGTTCCTCAATCACCTGTTCGATTTGATATTGTTTCAACTCATTATTTGGATGTGGCTTATGCAAACGAATAATATGTTTCGTCTGTGTGCCAATAAATGCTACCCGCGATCCGGAAGTTATGCCACTTTGGTATTCTTCATGTCCTAAAGATACAAGGACTTTACGTAATTCATTGTATTTAAAGTCTTTAGGCTTTGTTAGTAATCTTTGAATTAGCTTTTGCTCTTCACTCATGCTGTAGCAAAATACCAAATATGCTCTTTTGCAACTAATATATGGTTGCTTTTTGTACTCTATATCATATATTCAAGCACCCAAGCCTCTGGTGCTACCACGAGTCGGTGGCAACTGGTTTAGATACGCCTCTTTGAATCGACTTTTAGCGCTCAGTCATTCAGAGATCTGTGCTCCACTTCGAAAGAATCCCTAGAATAAAACCCTCTATATGTTTACTCTGTTTTCAATCCAAGGAGCCTCCATGCCCGTAGTACTGATTTCCGTTTATGACAAGACAGGCCTTTCTCGATTTGCCACCGCCTTGGTTGCGAAAGGCTGGAACATCCTGGCATCGGGAGGCACGGCCAGGGCTATAGCGGCGGCCGGCCTACCGGTCAAGGACGTGTCAGAGTACACGCACTCGCCTGAGATACTCGGCGGACGGGTCAAGACACTGCACCCCGCCATCCACGGCGGTATCCTGTCCCGTGGCAGCGATGCCGACAAGGCAGAGCTCGCCCACATCGGCGGCTCGGAGATAGACATGGTCGTCTGCAACCTCTACCCCTTTGAAAAAACCATAACAAAGGAAGGTGTAAGCGAGGCTGATTGCGTGGAGGAGATAGACATAGGTGGCATAGCCCTCCTGCGGGCAGCCGCCAAGAACTACGCCCGCGTAGCCGTAGTCTGCGATCCGAGTGACTATGATAGGATTGCCACCGAGCTTGGTGCCGAGGGCTCTGTCTCCGTAGCCGTGCGCAAGGAGCTGGCCCTCAAGGCCTTCCAGCTTTGCACACACTATGACCTGACCATCGCCACATGGCTTGATCCAGAGTCAAGCGCCAGCCTCTTGGGCTTTTCGGGGCAAAGACTACGATACGGTGAAAACCCTCACCAGAAGGGCTGGTTCTATGCAGACGCCCCAGGCTCTGGCCCCTTGGGAGGGCGGGTGCTCCAGGGCAAGGAGCTGTCGTACAACAATATCCTTGA
>JAVEXO010000102.1:2007-3668 GCA_034003955.1 Spirochaetia bacterium
AGGTTTCGCAACCGTGGGAATAGGCTCTGGCCAACCAAACCGCGTAGACTCCACCCGTATCGCCATAACCCGTGCAGGGCCGAGGGCTCAAGGCGCCGTACTTGCCTCCGATGCCTTCTTCCCCTTCCCGGACTCCGTGGAGGTCGCGGCGGCAGCCGGCATCACGGCCATAGCCCAGAGTGGAGGCTCCATACGCGACAAGGAAAGCATAGCCGCGGCAGACTCAGCCGGTATCGCCATGGTACTAACGGGAATCAGGCACTTCAGGCACTAAAAACCTGGTGTTACGAAGCTTTGTGATGTTTTCTGGATTATCAGTATATTAATCCCGTATACTGTAACGAAAGCGAGGATAGACATGCCCAATGCTAACAATATTAATGCTCTAGAACGATCCAGCTTACTAGCAGCCTTAAAGACCCGTTTCGAGCAGAACATGAGGCGTCACAAGGGCCTCAGCTGGCCAAGCCTGGAGAAAAGGCTTGAAACAATGCCTGAGAAGCTATGGTCGCTCAATGAAATGGAAAGAACCGGTGGCGAGCCAGATGTTGTAGGGAAAGACTCAAAGACGGATGAGTTTATATTCTTCGACTGCTCCTCTGAGAGCCCCAAAGGCAGGAGGAGCCTCTGCTACGACCGTGAAGGCATGGAATCTAGAAAGGATTTCAAGCCGGAGACCACTGCTATGGACATGGCGGCCGCAATGGGCATACGTATCCTCTCAGAGGAGCAGTATAGAACCTTGCAGAGCCTGGGGGAGTTCGATCTCAAGACATCCAGCTGGATACAAACACCGCCGGCAATACGGTCTCTAGGGGGAGCCATCTTCGCCGATCGCCGCTACAATACCGTCTTTGTGTATCACAACGGGGCTCAGTCATACTACGAATCAAGAGGCTTCCGGGGCTCGCTCAGGGTATGAGAGCCGAGTAGCGAATGAACTTAGCGTAGCACCTCTGTCTGGCCAGACATGTCGAATGGCAGGACAAACTGGGGGAGAAATTCAAGGCCAGTGTCTATGCTTCCCTGCCCCACGAGTCTATAGCGCACAGTAGCAAGGCGTATGACCTGATCGAGAAGCTGCCGACTCATGTCTGTAAAGTTCATGGTCATATAGAGGCGAGCCATGGTCGTCTCCATCGGCAAAACCTCAAAGGGCCTGGCTATGCTGTCAGAGGCCCAATATCTGCTCTCGCCATAGAGCCTATAATCGAGAGAGCAAAAAGAAACAGGAAAGGCATTAGGGTTGTGCACCTCAAGGTCCACCCTCAGCTTGGTGTTTATAAGTTCATCTTTCAGTATCCGTATAGAGGCTATGCGTAGCCTAGGGGGCAGGATGCGTGGAACATCACAGAGGCGTGCAATGCTTAACGATTCCTCGCCTCGCTCGGCAGATGCAAACACAATAGTCGCATTAATAGACAGAGGCACCAGAGGCTCCTGGCCTTGAGGAACGGAAAGAGAAAGATCCAGTTTAATGCTCGTCGCGGCTCCAGGCACCAGGCTCAGGCCATCAAGATCCATGTGTAGCGGCTCTGCTATATCGAAGTCGCCTGAAGATACCGTAACATAGACTGTAGACAACGCCAGAGCAGTGTCACCGGCATTTATAAGCTGAAGGGTAAGCTGAGCCGACACCGTATCCAGGTCGAGTGCCGTAA
>JAVEXO010000008.1:0-72540 GCA_034003955.1 Spirochaetia bacterium
CGACGGGCCGTCTTGCCGAGTTGGCCTTAGCCTTGCCTGAAGAACGTGTCGTTGGTATATCAACCTTCTCCAGGGAAGGCCTGGCCGGGCTTTCCAGGGAATTCCTGTCTTTCGTGCTCGCCGCCGAGAAGCCTGGAGACCGAGACCCCTGGACCGGTGCGCCACGATGAGACTCCTTCTCCTGGGCGGAACCTTTAATCCAATCCATGTGGGTCATCTCATGATAGCCGAGGAGATTGCCCAGGAATTTGTGTATGACAGGGTAGTTTTTGTTCCTTCATTTGCTCCTCCCCACAAGAGCCTGGCAAGTGACGCAGGCCCCATGGCGAGGCTTGCCATGCTGACTCTGGCCCTGGCAGAATATCCGGCGTTCCTGGTAGATGATTGCGAACTTCGTAGAAAGGGCGTGTCATATACCATGGATACATTAGAGCATATCAAGGCCGCCTACCCACTGGATGGAAAGCTGGGGCTCATTATAGGCGATGACCTAGCCTCTGGTTTCGATTCCTGGCGCGACCCCGAAGGGATTTGCAAGCATGCGGATATTATTGTAGCCAGACGTTCTGGAGCATCATTCAAGCTTGCGTACGCTCATCGCCTGGCTTACAACATGATGCTCCCTGTATCATCTTCTGATATCAGGAACAGGATTGCCTCTGGAAGGGCCTGGAGGCCCTTGGTGCCGGCGCCGGTACGCTCATACATAGAGGACAATGCCTTGTACAGGCGGGGAGAGCTATAAAGCATGGGTCGTTCAGTCCTCGATAAAAGCGTACTATTCCTTGTGGCCATCGTCATCATGGTGACAGGAGCCATAGTCTTCATGGTGACTGCCCTTCGTTCAGAGCCAATAGGCGAGGCCGTCAAGGCAGAGCGCATCATCAATATTGCCATCATCCTGGAACGCAACGGCAAGCCTTCAGCCACGGAGATTCTCATGTACTACCCTGGTAACGCCAGGGCCGCCTTGCTGGATGTTCCCGCAGAGACGGGTCTTATAATAAAGTCACTCAAACGCGTCGACAGCATCGATGTACTGTACGATGCCTCGTCTCCCGGCCGGTACCTGGATGAGATAGAGAGCCTTACCGGTGCTGATATTGACTGGTACCTGATACTCGATGAGAGGTCTCTTGAATCCTTGGCCGATCTTCTCGATGGGCTGTCGGTATTCCTGCCTAATAGAATTGCAACGGTAGTCGATGAGACAGCCATATCACTGCCTTCAGGGTTTGTGGTTCTCGACGGCCACAAGACTGTCATCTACGCGGCCTACCAGTATCCAGACATGCCGGATACAGACCTCGTAGCCAAGAGGCAGTCACTGTATCAGGCCTTATTGAGACGCCTGGGAGAGCGCTCGGACTTCATCATGAGGAGTGATGTCTATCCTTCCATACAGAGGCAGTTCAGGACTAATCTAAAGCGGGATTCCCTTGAACGCCTGCTAAAGGAGTTTGGTAGACTGGAGGCCGACCGTATCGTTCTTCAGCGCTTGACGGGCACCAATCGTAATGTGGAGGGCAAGTTGCTCCTGTTTCCACATTACGACGGAGAACTGGTCAAGGATATAGTAAAGCAATCACTCAATGCCCTCCTCAACGCCGACGAAACGGCCGTAGCCGACAAGGTGTTTACCCTTGAAATCCTCAATGGCACGAGTGTTCGTGGGCTTGCTCAAAAGACAGCCGAGATCTTTCAAAGTTTTGGATATGAGGTCATTTCAATAGGAAATGCCCCGTCTGTGGATGTGGAGAAGACGAGTGTCATAGATAGATATGGCGACAAGGTCGCCGCGACCAATGCTGCCAATGTGATCCGATGCAATGTGGTTGAGGATGAGGCCATACCAAGCAGCAGCCCGGCCGACTTCGTCATCATACTCGGTAAGGATTTTAATGGGAGGAACTGTGTCGATTGATGTACAGCAAGCCGTCGTCAGCTGCGCCAAGATGTTGGCTGATCATAATGGCGGCGATACCATCGTATTGGATTTCAGGAAGCTGTCCACCTGGACAGACTTCTTCATCGTTACGAGCGCAACAAGCTCTACCCACCTTAAAGGACTGGCCAGACGGGTGGAGGATTTTCTGGGGCCCCTCGAGTATTCACCACTCAGAAGGCCCAGGCTGGCTGAGGATGAACAGTGGTGTCTCCTGGATTTTGGGGATTTTGTCGTTCACATCATGGCTGCCGAGGCCAGAGAATTCTATGAGCTTGACAAGCTGTGGTTTGAGGCTGAACTGACGAAATACGCAGCTACAGAACCAGGCCAGGATGGTCAGAAGCAGGAAGCGGATACGAAGGCATAAAAACAGCCGCGCTTTCTTAAGAGAAAGCGCGGCTTGCCGTGAGAAGCGCATCGACTATTCGTCAAAATCGTTGTAGTCGATGTCGTCCTCGTAGGTATAGTCCACGGATTCCTCTTCTTCCTCGCCGAAATCATCGTCGAAGTCATCGTCGTCGTCGTCGAAGTCATCTTCTTCGTCGTCATCGAAGTCGTCTTCTTCATCTGAAAAGTCATCGAAGTCGTCTTCTTCCTCGAAGTCGTCCTCGTACTCCTCTTCATAATCGTCGAACCGGACGAAAGGAACCCTGGGAGCCTGGACGTATTCGCCTACGCCCATGAGCGATAGCTCCAACGCGTATCCCGGCATGGCCGTTTCCCGTATAGGATCCATTTCAATCCTCCCTTATACAACTACCGCGCTTTCATATCGTTGTTACAGCTCGGTATAATCGAAATGGCGACAGCCTATCATGGCTCCCGCACGCTGAAATCTAAAAGAGACTCAAGCAGTCTGTCAACTATATTCGCCATAAGTTTGTTCTTTTTTATCAGGCTAGGCTCTAAGCCGATCCTCTTGCTATAGTCTTACCATGGAACGACGGATAATGGTATCTGCTCCCGCAAAGATAAATCTTCATTTAGCCGTAGGCGAGCTGCGTCCTGACGGTTTTCATTCAATTGCGAGCCTGTTTCAGGCCGTTTCGCTTGCCGATACCGTGACTCTTAGCCCAAAGCCACACGGCGGTATCAGCCTTTCAGGCGATTGTGCCTGTCCTCCCGAAGAAAATGTTGCCTACAGGGCGGCTTCAGCCTTCATGATGGCGGCCAGAGAAGCCGGACGAGTCTCCGATTTTGGCTTGGCCATAGACATACGCAAGAATATTCCCATAGGAGCAGGCTTAGGTGGAGGCTCAAGCGATGCGGCTGCTACCCTGCTTGGCCTCCATTCACTCTTTCCTCGTGCCTTGGAGCGTGATGAACGCGCCAGGATAGCGCTAGAAATTGGTTCTGACGTGCCATTCTTCCTGGGCACTCCCTGTGCGGCCGTTACAGGAAGGGGGGAGCGCCTGTCTGTTCTTCCATCGCGTACCGATTACGTGCTGGTCATACTCGATCCTGGATTTCCTGTCTCGACGAAGAAGGCCTATGCATTGTTGGATGCCAGACGCGATGGAGTTCCTGCCCTGGCTCCTCAAAGCGAAGCTATGCTTGAGGCCGAGCTTGGCCGTATGTCGCGGGAGTATGCCAATAAGGCTCCAGCGGAGTGGTCATTCTACAACGATTTTTATGATGCCCTTCTGCCTGAATACCCGGAATTGGCCTCTTGCAGGGCAGCCATACTCGATGAAGGAGCGATTTTTGCCACCATGAGTGGGTCGGGTAGTGCAATAATAGCCGTTTTTTCTTCCTTAAGCGATGCCCAGAAGGCTGTCAACGCTATTTCATCACGCTATCTGGCTAGAATTGCCTTTCCGCTTGCGCGCCTGCGTGACTCGATATAGAATTATACCGAACTAGTGCAAACGCCAAGGAGAGAACGCCTCATGGACATCACCGATCTCCGCATCCGTAGGGTTTCTGGCGAAGGTAAGCTAAAGGCGTATGTGACGGTAACCTTCGACGATTGCTTCGTCATTCATAACGTGAAGGTCATAGAAGGAAAGACAGGCATGTTTATTGCCATGCCCAGTCGCAAGACAAAGGCGGGAGACTATAAGGATATCGCACACCCAATTTGCCCTGATTTCAGGACAAAACTGCAGGATGTCATCGTTGCAAGCTATGAAAAAGGCGACAACACGGACGCAAGTCCAATAGATTGATATAAAGACGCTTATTTGTTCCGTTTACCCCCGTGACACGATGTCCCCTTGTGGGGTATAACTATGCGCCATACGTCCCCCCGGGAGACGTGCCTCTGGGACGTCGACAAGAGGTAAGTCAGCGGGCTTTGATTCCGCCATTCGCAGGTTCGAATCCTGCCGTCCCAACGCGATACATTATGCCCAGTAGCGAGGAGAGAGCATCCATGACACAGTTTGTCATCAAAGCCGGCGCGCGCGAATTAAGCACCAAAGGCGCCCTGAACGAGCTCAGGAAAAATGGCGGGATTCCCGCGATCGTCTATAACCGCCAAGGCAAGGTCAGACCCCTTGCACTGAATGCCAAGGAATTTCAGAAGGCAACAGAAGGCGTTTCCGAGAGTACCATCATCAAGCTAAGCGTCGGCGACGAGTCGTTTGACTGCCTCGTGAAGGATCGTCAGATCGATTGGCTTCACGGCAAAATCATGCATGTCGACTTCTTCCAGGTGGAGAGTGGTGTCGTCATGCGTGCCAAGGTTCCCGTGCATCTTACAGGAACGTCTATTGGCGTTCGCAATGGCGGTATTCTTGAGAACCCTGTACACGAGATAGAGGTCGAGTGCCTTCCCAAGGACATGCCCGCCAAGTTCCAGATCGACATCACCAATCTTGAGGCCAATCACTCAATACACGTCAGGGACATAGTCCATGCCGAGGGAGTCAAGATTCTGAGCGCCATCGACCAGGCGATTGTGCTCGTCAAGTTTGCCAAGGCTGAAGAGGTAGAAGAAGCCGAGGAAGAAGTTGCACCCGTTTCAGGTGCCGCTCCCGCCGCCGCCGCACCTGGTGCACCCGGTGCCGCTCCTGCTCCCGCTCCTGCAAAACCTGCAAAGTAGGCTCGTTTAGTTTTAGATTGCAGCGGGGTCGTCATACAAGACGACCCCGTTTGTTGTATTGGCGTATCTACCATGGAGGCACTAGTTCATGACCCGACCCAGGAATCATGCATCTTCCATGTCTGTTTCCCATGCCTTGAGGCGATTTCTTTCCAAAGATACAGCCATGGCACGACGAATCCTCGTGGCACTGTCAGGAGGGCCCGACTCCGTGGCTCTCCTTGAGGCCACACTGGCCGAATCCAGAATCCTGGGCCTAGTGGTGGCCGCCTGCTGGGTGGATCATGGTATACGGCCAGTAGATGAAATAGCCGCAGAGTATGATTTTGTGCAGGAGCTTTGTGCGGAGCTCGGTGTTGAGCTGTTTGTAAAGACAGCGGATCGTGGCCAGATAGAGGCAGCCGCCAAAAGCGAAGGTGGATTGGAGTCGGCCGCTAGACGCTTTAGATACGAAGCTCTCGAGATGGCCAGGGTCGAATCAAGGAGTGATATAGTGCTGACGGGCCATACGTCTGATGACTTCATGGAGACAATGGTCATGCGTCTATGCACAGGCTCGGGCAGCGCCGGCCTCGGTGGCATACCAAGCGTCTCCGGCTTCATACACAGGCCCATGCTGTCGGTCTCCAAGGCAGACGTGCTACAATACCTTGCTTCTATTGGCAGGACCTACAGGACCGATTCTACCAACGCAGGATGCGACTATCTGCGCAACAAAGTTAGGCACATCGTCATACCAAGCCTCTATTCTGTATTCCCCTTCCTTGATTCTTCATTGTCTACGCTTGCTGCGAAGGCTCGTCTCGATGATGCCGCCCTGCAAGAACTAGCCGCCGCTCTTATACAGAAGACTTCTGTTTCCGAGCCAGGAGGAGAGTCTCCATACATCGATGCCGATGCCTTCGATGGTTCTCCTGTGGCCGTAAGGACACGGGCTCTCTATGCCCTGTGTCCTTATACAGACAAAGACAGGATACCCTGGCGCTTGATACTCGCGGCTGCGACTGCAGGCAAGGCATCGGGTAGGCTCGCTTCTGGGGCGGGGCTGGAGTTCGTAAAGGATGCTGGACGGGTTCTGGTCAGACGCCTGGATGGATCCCATGGTTCACGATCAAAGAGTGAGGATAGTGCTACCCCTCAGACGGGAAGCTCAGGCTTCAGCCTCCTGGTGGAAGGCTTTGGAACGTATCGAATAGGCAAAACCCTTGTCTGTAGGATATACTCTACACAGCATTCACCGGGATTGAGAATGGATGCGTTCTCATGGCCACTGTGCATACGTTCCAGACGTTCGGGTGATGCTCTTGCCATCAAGGGCGGCCACAAGACGCTGGATGCCCTCGGCTCAGAGCAGCATATACCTGCCCACAGGCGAGGCGAAATGGTCGTGGTGGAGGATGCTGGTGGAATCGTTGCGGTACTCTCCTCTTCTTGTGGAGGACGCGATAGTTACAGGCTCAATGATGGCCTTGCGGGCACTACTGCAAAAGGATTCATGGTACTAGAATTGAAAGGAGTATCGTTACACGATGCAATTCGACGATAAAAACTCACCAAGAATGCCAAAGAAGCCAGAGGCGGGTCCCCCACGAGGCGCTAGGCTATCATTAATCATATTTGCAGGCCTCCTTGCGGCTTCTATGGCCTTGTTCCTGTTTGACGGATCGGCAACGGCTCCCAGTATTCCCTATTCTACCTTCATGGCCCATCTGGACGAAGGCAATGTCGATTCAGTCAGTATAGTAGACCAGCGGGTGATAAAGGGTACGCTCAAGGGCAAGGGTGGTGTGGTGCAGGAATTCACCACACTCATTCCATACCTTGACTCAGGGCTCCTGGGCGAGCTTAAGGCACGCAACGTAAGGATAGAGGGTGCCGTGGCGGAGCTCAGTCCACTGAGAATCCTGGGCGAGCTCTTCCCCTGGGTATTCGGAATCTTCCTCGTGTGGATGATATTCCGTCAGACGCAGGGTAACAACAAGGCCTTCAGCTTTGGTAAGAGTCGTGCAAAGCGCTATACGGAGAATGATAAAAAAATAACGTTTGAGGATGTAGCCGGCCAGAAGGAAGCCAAGTATGAGCTCCTTGAGGTGGTTGATTACCTGAAGAACCCCCAGAAATTCGTCAAGATGGGGGCCCGTATACCAAAGGGAGTCCTCCTCGTTGGCATGCCCGGCACCGGCAAGACCCTCTTGGCCAAGGCCGTAGCCGGTGAGGCCGACGTGCCTTTCTTTCACATGTCAGGCTCGGACTTTGTGGAGATGTTTGTAGGAGTGGGTGCCAGCCGGGTCAGGGACCTCTTCGACCAGGGGCGTAAGAATGCACCATGCATACTGTTCATAGACGAACTTGACGCCGTAGGACGAACCAGGGGAGCCGGATACGGTGGCGGACATGACGAGCGGGAGCAGACACTCAACCAGATGCTCGTAGAGATGGACGGCTTCGATACCAAGGATGGCGTGATCATACTGGCTGCCACAAACAGGCCAGATGTACTCGATCCTGCACTACTCAGGCCCGGACGCTTCGACCGCCAGGTAGTAGTCGCCATGCCGGATATTCAGGAACGTGAGGACATACTCAAGATACACATGACCAAGGTTCCCGTTTCTCTTGATGTAGACGCCACAAGGCTGGCTCGCGCAACTCCCGGTATGAGCGGAGCCGACCTTGCCAACATGGTAAACGAGGCCACGCTTTTCGCCGTGCGTAATGATAGGGAATTTGTAGAAATGGTTGACTTCGAGGAGGCCCGCGACAAGATAATGATGGGCATTGCCAGGACGTCACTGATAATCTCCGAAGAGGAGAAGAAGGCAACAGCCTATCATGAGGCAGGACATGCCTTGCTCCACTACTATCTGCCCAATGCCGATCCGCTGCACAAGGTTACCATAGTCCCCAGGGGGCGTGCCCTGGGATTGGCCATGTCATTGCCAGTCAAGGATGCCTACTCTCGCGGCAGAGGGTGGGTTAGAGACAGAATCGTCATATCGTACGGCGGGTTTGCAGCCGAGACTATAATGTATGGTGAGACGACGACAGGCACCACCCAGGACATCAGACAGGCTACCGATCTTGCCCGCAAGATGGCCTGCGAGTGGGGCATGGCCGAAGAACTTGGCCCGGTCGCGTACGGTCAGGAAGAAGAACCCATCTTCATAGGCAAGGAAATAGCCCAGCATAAGGACTATTCAGAGGATACGGCGATGCGCATAGATCGCGCCATCTTCAATATCCTCGATGAGGCCAGGAAAAAGGCGTTCGAGATATTGACCGATCATCGCGACCAGCTTGTAGGTCTGGCGGAAGAACTCATCCGTAAGGAGACTCTGCTTGATGATGATATCAAGGCAATGTTCGGATTCGGTTCTCCAAAGGCGAGTGAGGCCTAAGCGCCCGACCCTTGCGCTCGTGCTCTTCTTGACACTAGCGCCGGCCATGACGCTTATGGCTCAATCCCTTGCCGATACCGTGGTCAGAGATGCCGCATTGTGTGGCTCCCTGACCACAGCCGCTCGTGATGCTCTGAACCTGGGCTATGTCCAAGCGGCCCGTGAACTGCTCGATGAGGCTCTTTCCTTTGTTCCCTCTGATCCGGACTCCAATTATCTGCGAGCCTTGCTTGGCCTATCCAATGGTGAGAACCTGGCTGACGCCTCGACACGATTAAAGACGGCTCTCTCAGGTGGAGAGTTCAGGCTGTACGAGACCGCAGATGCACGATTGCTGTACTCTTCTGTACTCCTGAGGACTGGACGTCCTGCAGAAGCCCTTCGCCTGTTACAAGGACTATCTGTCAGTGCCGAATCCTTGTACATAGAGTCTGTAGCAGCCTTCAAGCTGGGTGATGCAGCAGGCTCTCGCGCGGCAGTGCTGTCATCGCTTAAGCGATACCCCGTAGACCCAAGACCCTTGCTATCATGGCTACATGCAGGCAAGCGTAGTATCCGGGAAGCCGAAGATGCCCTGGTAGTAGAGGCTGGATTCCTGGCCTTACAGAAACTCAAGGAGATAGATCCGGGAATTCTCATTGCCCTGGCTCCGTATGCCGATTCTAGCGAGGCGGCTCGCTTGCTCGTAAGAGAATACAGGGCGATGGGGCATAGTAGCGCCGCAGCCACCGTTCTTGCCTTGTCTCTGGGTCTCATCAGTGAGGCGCGCGCCACCATGGAGATGGTTTCAGGCTCCTATCTACTCAATCTGGAAGCCGTGCATGCCTTGTACTCACAACTAGCCAGCGACGAATCTCGCCAAGGCTTTGTTGACGCCTTCAAAGGCTTTTCTGGACTCATCATCGCCGATGCCGACAGAGACGGCAATCCAGAAGAAAGCGTATGGTACGAAGCCGGGGTGCCTCAGCGCTGGCTTTTGGATGACAACCAGGATGGCATCCCTGAGATGGAGGCGACCTTCCTCTCAGGTATTCCCGTAGGTTTGAGCGCCGGCTTGGGTTCAGTTAGGTTATCGTTGAAATATGATAGCTGGCCTTATTTGCGTGAGGCGGGCTTCTCCGATGCTGATGGTCTTAGACGCTACTCTCTAGGTCCTGCCGTGTTATCGTATCCTGCCATCGCCATACACTCTTTGCCTGGTCTCAAGGGTCCCCCATACTTCATTTCCCGCCATGATGCTTCCTTGCCCACCGAGACTGCGGTATCCAGGCTAGCCTTTGCCGTGCACACATCGGGAAAGGGCAGTTCTAGTATCGAGCTTCACGATGGAATACCGGAGAGAGCCTGGTGGACCGACGAGTTTGAAAGAATTGGAAAGACAGTTTATAGCGCCGGTGTACCGAGCGACGAGCGTATCGATGCCGATGGAGATGGTATATTTGAGGCGCGCCGTGTCTGGCATAGGAACGAGTTCGGTAAACCCGAAGCCTCCTACCTTGAGCTTGACATCGATGGAGACGGCATCTACGAATATCGTGAGAGCCTCTCTGCCACCCGGCTTCGTTCCTGGGACTATGATGGCGACGGCTTGGTAGACATGAGCCTGGAAACGAATACTGACGGATCATTGGTATACCGACATTCAGGAATACAGGGGCTCACGGAGGCTGTCTACCTGGGCGGTTCTCTCGTACGCATGACGGTAGCAGGCTTGCCAATGCCGCTCTTGAAGGATTCCGGGGGGCTGGTCGTCTGGATTGGCAAAAAACCCTTTGATTTTGGCGCAACGAGGCCAGAGATGGGGCGATCTAGCAAAAATGGCGTCATGTATACCGTCTTTGCTATAGAAGGAACCATATACGCTCAGCTGCTTGAATGAGGCCAGGTTTAGTTTAAGCTTGCCTTGTGTTGACTAGCACCGGGTTATACACTGATACCAGTGGGTATCCTAGCGCCTTGCGTCTCCTCCATACACGTTTTTAAAAAGAGAGGCTGGCTTGAACGAAAGCGATATAAACAGGGTCGGTTCTCATATTTCTGATGCGCGGTTCAAGCGTCTATCAGCATTCATCGAGAAGGAAATTGGCATTAAAATGCCTGATACAAAACGAAGCATGATAGAAAGCCGTCTTCAGAAACGCCTAAGGGTGCTTCACATGAAGAGCCTTGATCAGTATATCGATAGCGTCTTTTCAGGAAACGATGTTGAACTTGTCCACATGATAAATGTGATTACTACAAACAAGACAGATTTCTGGCGCGAACCAGATCACTTTGACCTGCTGGTTTCGAGGCTTCTGCCTACGATGAGGCTAGCGCTTGGTGAAAACCACAGCTATTCATTCTGGTCGGCTGGATGCGCAACAGGAGAGGAGCCATACACCCTTGCCATGGTTCTGGAGGAGTATGGTGTTTCTAATCCTGGTTTTAATTACAGGATCGTGGCCTCCGATATATCGACGAGCGCCCTCGATGTGGCCTTAAGCGGAGTCTACCAGGCAAGTAAGGTATTACCAGTCCCTTTGTCATATCGTAAAAAATACCTTTTGCGTAGCCGAGACCCCCAGCGTGATGAAGTACGAGTCAAGAAGGATCTAAGGGATAAGATAAGTTTTTTACGGCTCAATTTCATGGATAGTAGTTTCCCATTCGATGGCGTGTTCGATGTCATATTCTGCAGGAACGTTATAATCTATTTTGACCGTCCTACCCAGGAGCGCCTTCTGTCTACCATGTGTAGATACCTCCCTTTGGGGGGGCATCTTATTCTAGGGCATTCGGAGACTCTAACGGGGATGAACCTTCCCCTTCACAGTGTTGCACCTACCGTTTACAAACGCGTATAGTTGATCCGAAAGGCAGCTCATGGAAAGCATCAAGGTACTGATAGTGGATGACTCGGCGGTTGTACGGCAGACGCTGAAGGAGCTCCTCGATACTGACCCGGCAATAGAGGTCATAGGCGTGGCCTCTGATCCTCTCTTTGCCTTCAAGAAGCTGGAGTCAGGCAGACCAGATGTCATCGTCTCTGATATAGAGATGCCACGCATGGATGGTATTACGTTCTTAAAGAAAATCATGGAGACGATGCCCATGCCCGTAGTTATATGCTCTAGCATGACCGAGGCCGGATCCGATAACGCCATCAGGGCCATGGAGTACGGAGCCGTAGACATAATCCAGAAACCAAAACTTGGAACCAAGCAGTTCCTTGAAGAATCCAGGGTAGAGATATGTGATGTTGTAAAGGCGGCTTATGCATCAAAGCGCGGTAGAAGGCCCTCTCCGCTTCCCATGCGGGATATCCAGCCAAAATTGACCGCAGACGTCATGTTGCCGGCACCCGGCACGAGCCACATCATAGAGACGACTGAAAAAGTCGTCGTCGTCGGAGCCTCGACGGGTGGCACCGAGGCTCTGAGGGTATTCCTGGAGGCTCTGCCTGGGGACGCGCCTGGTATGGTCATAGTACAACACATGCCTGAAAACTTTACCGCGGCCTTCGCACGGCGGCTCGACAGCCTGTGCAGGGTAAGCGTAAAGGAGGCAGAAGATAACGACACGGTCATTCGAGGGCGAGTGCTTATCGCCCCTGGCAACAAGCACACCCTTCTCAAGCGCTCAGGAGCGCGTTACTATGTAGAGGTAAAGGATGGACCGCTGGTATGCAGGCACAGGCCAAGCGTCGATGTGCTATTCAGATCCGCCGCACGCTATGCGGGAGGCAACGCGGTGGCTGTCATCATGACCGGTATGGGCGATGATGGCTCGCGCGGGATGAAGGAGATGCATGACGCCAAGGCCTGGACAATAGCACAGGATGAGGCCAGCTGCGTCGTGTTCGGCATGCCTAACGAGGCCATAAAACTGGGAGCGGTCGATGTCATACTGCCCCTCGGGGACTTAGCCGGGGCAACGCTCAAGGCTTCACGCTGATGCTTTAATAGCAAGAATGTTATCTTCAAGGAGGAACCATGCCAAAGAATATCCTTATAATCGATGATTCAGCCGCCATACGGCAGAGCATATCCTATATCCTCGGGCAGGAAGGCTATACGACGGTTGAAGCCTGTGACGGCCTGGAAGGCGTAGCCAAGCTGGATGAAGGCATCGACTTCGAATGCATCATCACCGATGTCAATATGCCAAACATGGACGGCATTGCCTTTATCCGTAAGGCACGGGCCATTGCAAAGTATAAATTTGTACCTATCCTTGTTTTGACGACCGAGTCTCAGAGTGGCAAGATGAATGAAGGCAAGGAAGCCGGTGCCACCGGTTGGATAGTCAAGCCATTCAGCGCCGACAAGCTGCTCGCCGTAGTCAAGAAGGTATCGGAATAGAGAGGCGTGTTACCATGAAGCCCGACAAGGCTGGAGCTCGAATCGTCATCTGTGAAGACGAGCGCATCGTAGCACTCGACATCAAGGCATTCCTCCTTCGCAATAATCATGAGGTCATCGGTATATACGCGACAGCCGAGGAACTCCTTATGGATGCCAAGAGTTTAAGCCCTGATCTTGTCCTCATGGACATACATCTCCAAGGCAAGATGGACGGCATCGAGGCTGCCGACATACTGCTTAAACGCTGGTCAATTCCTGTCATTCTGCTTACGGCCTATGCCGATGGGCCAACAATAGAGCGGGCTAATCTTACGCATCCCTTTGCCTACATTCTAAAGCCATACGACGAACGGGAACTCAAGACAGCCATATCAATAGGTCTCTATAGGGCGTCTATGGAGCGCCGCCTGCGTCGTAGCGAGGAACGATACCGGGGCTTGTTTGAAGAAGGGCTTGCATCGACCATGCTTGTCGATACAGATGGATCAATACTTGAATCAAACAGAGCCTTTGGTAGATTCTCAGGCGGAGCATCCAGTATCCAGGACTTTCTCTACAACAGCGAAGACGTCGGGGCTCTTTTGTCTGTCATGGCCAGTGGAGAAGTCCTTGCTCCTCGAGAAGTAAGGATACGAACCACGGATAGCCAGGAGTCATGGGCTCTGCTCAGTGCCGCCCCCATAGAGCTGCCCGACGGGGCATCGGCATATCAGTGTCAGGCGGTAGACGTAACAGAGAGAAAGACACTCATGGAACAGTTGATCCATGCTCAGAAGCTGTCTGCCCTTGGCCGCTTTGCCGGTGGAGTAGCCCACGACTTCAATAACGTCTTGACGGCCATCATGGGTTATGCGCGGTTGCTACGATCCGACTTCGAGACTGAGGGTAGAAGTCCTGATGAGCTTGATGGCATAGAGCAGGCAGCCAAGAGGGCCGCAGGAATATCAAGGCAACTCTTGATGTTCTCAAGGCGGGACGAACTACGGCCCAAGGTGTTCAAGCTATCAGATATGGTCAAGGATAATGTCCGTATGCTCAAGCGCATTCTCGGAGATGATGTCAGTATAGTGACTCGTCCCTTCGAAGGCGATGACTCGGTATTAGCCGATAGGACCAGGATAGAACAAGCGCTTGTAAACCTCGTTTCAAATGCCAAGGATGCCATGCCCGAAGGGGGCAGGATCATCGTTTTAAGTGGTGTCATGCATGTCGGTTCCGAGATGCCGGGCATCATGGAGTCGGTACCTGCCGGATCCTGGGCATTCCTTGAAGTCATTGACCATGGTACGGGTATAGACCCGGATCACCAGTCTAGGATTTTCGACCCATTCTATACGACAAAGGCGCCTGATCAGGGTACTGGCCTGGGGCTTTCTACGGTGATGGGAATCGTCAGACAGGCGCGTGGCCGCATGACCATGAGCTCCGGTAAGAACGAGGGGACGACAATGCGCTTGCTCTTCCCCCTGGCTCTGGAACCGGAAAAAGGCGAGACGCACGATGCACCCTTGATAGGCGGTTCAAGCGTAGCTTCCGAACCCTTTGGCCCAGGAAAGAAACGCAGGGTCCTTCTTGTCGAGAAGGATGATTCGGTCAGAGCCATAGTCGAGGTTTTGCTTGACCGCTCGGGTTTTAGCGTTACTTCTGCCAGTCAGCCAGGCGAGGCTCTACTCCTCGTAGAGCATGAGTCGAGTGTTCCAGACATACTGGTTGGCGATAATACCATGCGATTGTTAAGTGGACTGGAATTGACGGGGCGTTTGCGTCTTAGCTATAAGGATCTCCCTGCTCTCCTTCTCCGTGGTCAGGAAGAGGCAGGCAGTCATGAATCTACAGGAAAACCGCCACCAGAAAAGATAGCATACCTCGACAAGCCATTCTTTGGAGAAGACCTTATTGCGGCCATCCTGGCACTCCTGGATTGATACGCCTTAAGAGAGTATAGAGGCGTACATTCTTGCCTCTATTTCGGCAGCGGCTCCGCTTGCGTAGGCTCTATCATCCTTTGAAAGATCGAGGTCGAAGACATCCCTCGTCCTGGCAGGCTTCTCTGACAGCGTGATTATCTTGTTGCCTAAGTATATGGCCTCCCTTACATCGTGGGTCACCACGATGGCACTACGCCCGTCTGCGGCTCTCAGGTCAAGAAAGAGGTCCATCACCGCTATCCTGGTCTTTAGGTCCAGGGCGGAAAACGGCTCGTCGAGCAACAAGACATCTGAAGGGTAGGCGAAGGCTCTGGCCAGGGCCACGCGTCTGCGCATGCCACCAGAGAGGGCTCCCATCCTTGCCTTTGCGTTGGCTGATAGTCCCACGGCAGAGAGCGATTGCTCCGCTACGCTTAGGGCCTTGGAATACTCCATGCCCTGCCGTAAGACGAAGGCCACATTATCAAGGGCGCTCATCCAGGGGAGGAGCCTGTCTTCCTGGAAAACGTAGCTTGTCTTTCCTTGTTCAAAGCCAATAACCGTTCCTGTATACGATAGATCAAGCCCGGCCAGGATATTGAGGATGCTCGTCTTGCCGCAACCCGAGGGGCCAAGCACGACGCTAATGCGCCCTTCTGGAAAGCTCAGGCTCAATTCGTCAAGCACCGTTACGTCGCCAAAGGACTTACTGAGGTTTTTTATTTCGTAGGCCATGATAGCCTTCTGGCCAGGAGATCGAAGGCCATGTCGCTGAGTGCACACAGCACTACTCCGACCGAGGCCCAGGCGAAGACTTCTGCCGTCTCAAGCATGATGCGGGCATTCTGCATGCCGGTACCCAGTGCGTTAGCCGGTTGGCTCAAGACCTCTCCAGCTACCACGACCTTCCACGACAGGCCTACGGCGTTCTTGGCAGCCGAGACGACGTGGGGCATGGCCGATGGGAGGCGAATGTATAGGGATGCGTCGCGCGGTGAGACGGAGAAGGCTGAAGCCATCTCCAGGAGCCTATGGTCGGCAGAACGAACCCCTGCGCTGACGTCTGCTGCTACCACTGGAAACGCCATGATGACCGCTGAGAACACAGGCACGACTCCAGAGGGGAACCATATGAGCGCTATCAGTATGACAGCCAGCACCGGTGTGGCCCGGATTATGGTAAGACCGGGCCCCATGAATGATTCAAAGCGGGGAGAGACGCCGGCTGCAAAACCTGCGGCCACACCAAGCAGCATCGATATGCCGAAGGCTGCAAGGCCTCTGAGGATGGTGGCTCCCAGCGAAGAAGCGAACTTGTCGCTGGCTATGACTTCAAAGAGGGTCGTTAATACCCGCTCGGGTGGAGGCAGTATTATGTCGGTGCCTATGCCTACAGCGGCAAGTTTCCAGACCGCCAGTATGACGGCTACGGCCAGGAAGCCATCGGCTCTAGCGTGTGATGGTCGCGTACCAGTCTCCATCGGGTAGCTTGGATCCAATTGATGCCGGTGACGCATTCAGGAACACACCGAGTAGAGCCTCTATGGCGGGACGAGAATCCTTTGCATTCACGTATGTAAAAGCGCATGCCGGAATGGCGGCACTTGCTATGGCTGCCTTTAGACCCATGTCATGCTTCTCAACGAGGATGCCTGCCGATACAGGGTCGGCGAGTACGCCTGCTATAGAGGCCTCGTAGGCCTTGGCCAAGGCAACTACGGCTTCAGGCCTCTCCTCAATGAGGCTAGAACGAACGACAAACACGCTCATGGGATAGTCGCTCTGCCCTGTAGCCGCTGTCCAGGCGTCTGACAGGGAGAAGGGTACCCTGGCCGCGGGATTGCCTTTGAGAGCCATCGTGGCGAATGGTTCAGGCAGTACGGCAGATTCTATCCTGCCAGCAGACAGGCTCGCGGCTATTTCAGGGTAAGGCATGCTAAAAATCATGTTAAGATCGGTATTGGGATTGAGCCCGGCCTTTGGCAGTATCGTTCTCATAAGGAATTCAGGCGTCGCGCCTTGGCCGGCAACATACAGGTCCCGCCCGCGAAGATCACCGAGGCTTGTCAGGCTCATATCGCTGCTGACGAGTTTAACCATGCCGTTACCAACGACGGCTACCAGGCGATAGCCTAGACCGGAATTGTATAACTTGGCGGCCATGTTGACCGGTAGGACGGCGGCGTCTATCTGGCCAGAAAGGAGCCTTGCGGCCATGACGTCTGCCGAGGGTATGGCCTCGAAGGTGGCGCTTGAGGCCTGGGGAAGCTGGGGGGCCGTCTCAAAGAGACGTATCATGCCTATGCCTGTAGGCCCCTTGAGTGCGCCTACACGGATTGTAATTGGAGCGAGCGTCTCTGACACCATGGGGGCGTCCTTGTTTCCAAGCGCGAAGAGCGGGATAGCTAGTATCATGGAAGCTAGTATGAATGAAAAAATGCGTTTCATCTGGGAACCTCTTGCATACGATATTTTCTTACACATATGATAACGAGCCGCGAAGACATGGACAAGCCCGATTGAGGCATTGCGCTTTCAACGGAGACAGTTTTTCAATATAGTATGTAGTATGCGATGTGATGTATGCGGCTCAAGCGATAGCGTTTTCTTCGTAAAGCCCGATGGCGCGGGTGGGGAACTCCATGTTTGCAGATCCTGTGCCGTCCTCAAAGGCTATGCCCAGGCGGGAGATGGCCTCGGAGCCAGGCTCGATTCATTTCTTAACGAGGAGAATACGGCTCTTGGCCCCTGTCCCCATTGTGGATGGACGGCAGAGAGACTGGCCACAAGCGCTCAGCTGGGCTGTACGCACTGCATCAAGGTTTTCAAGCGTGAGATCATAGCCTTACGGAAGAGAGCAGGAGCAAGCGCTATGTATGATGGCAAGGTTGCGAGAGCCTCACCTGTCATTGATGCAGACGCAGGAACAAGGATGGATCTCTCTATTTCGCTTGAAAAAGCGCTGCGAGAAGAAGATTTCGAGAAGGCCGCACGTATTAGAGACAGTCTTATATCCAGCTCTAAAAGGCCACGGGCATGACCCTGTCCAGCCCGGCTACCAGCCCCCTTCCTCAACGAGACTATCCCCTGTTCGATATAGTCGTTCGTTCCCGCGTCTCGGTGGACAGGAATGTTGATGGATTCCGCTTTCCCCACCTGCTATCGGCAGAAGAGTCAACAGAGATCGAGACGATACTGTGCAGAGCAATGCGAGGAATTGGATTTGCCTTGGCCAGGGTCGGTGATATGGATAGTGGGTTCAGATCCAGGCTCGCCGAGCGAGAGCTTTACTCGCGTCAGTATCTGCTTGATGAAGGCAAGTATGTCGTACTCAGCCCCGATGCCATTCTTTGGATGGCCATAAATGACAGTAATCATCTTTCAATACGCGCAAGCAGGCCTGGCCTGAGCCTCTTGGAGGCATGGTCAGACGTTTCTGGAACCGACGACGCTCTAGAACAGATGCTTGGGCAGCATTCCTGGGCCTTCGATCCAGATATTGCTTACCTGATGTCAAGGGCCTCGTTCTGCGGCAGCGGCCTCTCTGCGGGAGTCACCCTGCATACTCCGGCTCTCGCCCTTTCAGGGCTGGCCGAGATGGCGTATAAGCGTGCCATGGAAGCAGGGTTCATTGTGGCCGGAGCCTACTCCAGTCTGGGGGTGTCGAGCGGATACCTCTTTGAATTGTCATTGCCTCCGGTCTATGGCGACCCTGAGCGAACATCCATCACAAGGCTGGATACGGCAGCCAGGTCAATAGCGGAGTACGAGCGACGCGCCAGAGCCGAGCTGCTTTCCAGCAGCTCATGGGATATACTCGACGTAATTGGCAGGGCGGCAGGCAGTGCAACATGCGCACGGCTTGTTTCCAGGGACGAGGCATCTGATATTGTATCCGGCTTACGCCTAGGGCTTTCATGTGGTGTCCTAGAAGGCATGAACCTTGCAGAGGCGACAGAGTTATGGGTGTCCACCAGAATTAGACAGACAAAGAGCGATGCGGCTCCTGGCATCCAACTGGCCGATATGCCAGGCGAGCATGCCAAACGTATAGAATCTAATGTCGGTGAACCAGAGGCGGCCATACGAGCCTATAATCTTAGAAAGATGGCTAGAGGCATAGGGTTTACCCAGGGGTACAAGGATGTTTAAAGGATTGACCAAACGGGCTCAAAGGGTTCTTACCATATTGGCTCAGGAAGAGGCGAGGCGTTTCCATGCCGGAGAGCTTGCACCTGAGCACGTCCTGCTATCGCTTATAAACGAAGGCGAGGGTACAGGTTTCAACCTCCTGTCATCGCTCAAGATTGACATACGCGAGCTGGCACTCAGCCTTGAACGAGCGGTCTCTGGACGCAAGGGAGGATTCCTGTTAGGGGATGCTCCTCTATCGCGGCGTCTCAAGTCAATGCTTGAAACAGCAGCAGAAGAAGCCAGAATACTTGACGGCGAGTACATAGGAACAGAACACCTCGTCATAGCGGCGGCCAGGGAGAGTGGATCGGTTTTTGAACAATTTCTTTCACGCTGCGGTGTCTTCTATGAGCAGCTTCGTGTTTCGCTCAAGTTGATCGCGAGCGCCGGAACCGATGATGAAATACCAGGCAGGATAGATACCAGAACGGAAACCCGTGGCAAGAACCCGAGCGGATCACAGGCTTCAAGCATGAGGAGGCCGGCGACAGGAGCCACTCCCATGTTAGACGAACATTCAAGAGATCTCAGCGCTCTAGCCGCAGATGACAGGATAGACCCCGTCATAGGCCGTGATAAAGAGACTAGGCGTATAATCAACATACTGTCGCGGAGAAGCAAGAATAACCCCGTTCTTATAGGTGATCCTGGAGTAGGAAAGACGGCCATAGTCGAGGGGCTTGCCATAAAGATGGTCAAGGGTGATGTGCCGGATGGACTGCTTGGCAAGCGTCTTCTCGTTCTAGACATGGCCTCAATCGTCGCAGGCACCAAGTACCGTGGTGAATTTGAGGAGCGCCTGAAACGCATCATGAAGGAGATAGCCGCTTCTGGCAATATCATACTCTTCATAGATGAACTCCACACCATCATAGGTGCAGGTAGCGCCGAAGGAACGATAGACGCCTCTAACATGCTCAAGCCGGCTCTTTCCAGGGGAGAGATCCAGTGCATAGGTGCTACGACACTCGACGAATATCGCAAGTACTTCGAGAAGGACGCGGCCTTGGAGCGGCGATTCCAGACTGTGCTCGTCGAAGAGCCCACGATAGAGCAGTCAATAGACATCCTTAATGGCATCAAGGAACGATACGAGCGCTATCATGGTGTACGCTTCTCGCCTGACTCCATAGAGGCATCGGTGCATTTTGCCGATCGTTATGTCAGCGACCGTTTCCTGCCTGACAAGGCCATAGACGTGCTCGATGAGGCGGGGGCACGCAAGAAGGTAGAGCATCCCGTTAGGGGGACCCAGCTGGGTACCATAGAGTCTGAGATACGAAAACTGACAGAGGAGAAGCTAGCTCTAGTCTCCACCCAAAACTACGAACGTGCCGCCGAGGTTCGCGATAGGGTTAGAGTGCTCAAGGCCGAGCTGGAAGAAATGAAGACCAGGTCCTCTTCCTTGGCGGGAGATGCAGGAACAGTAAGTGTAGACGACGTACGCCTGATTGTATCGGAGATGACAGGCATACCCGTTTATAGGATAGCAGAAGGAGAATCAGAACGGCTCACGAGCCTGGAGGCCGAGCTCCATAGGCGAGTCATAGGCCAGGATTACGCCGTTACTGCCCTGGCCGCGGCTGTCAGGCGGTCCCGTGCAGGCATATCCGATCCACATAGGCCTCTTGGTTCCTTTATTTTCCTTGGTCCCACCGGTGTTGGCAAGACCCTGCTGGCAAAATCACTGGCAGAGAGCCTTTTTGGTAGTGAAGATGCCCTAATCCGCATAGACATGTCAGACTTCATGGAGAAGCATAATGCTGCCCGCCTGGTGGGGGCTCCTCCTGGCTATGTAGGCTATCAGGAAGGCGGGATGCTGACAGAGAAGGTCAGGCGCAAGCCCTATAGCGTTGTTCTTTTTGACGAGATTGAGAAGGCTCATCCTGACGTGTTTAACCTACTCTTGCAATTATTGGAAGAAGGCGAACTCAGGGACAATCTGGGGCATGCCGTCTCATTCCGCAACTGCGTCATCATAATGACGAGCAATGCCGGTACCCGTGATTTGATACGTGGCGCAAGGCTTGGTTTTGGAGCCGAGGCACAGCGATTCGACTTCGAGGCCGTCAAGTCGGCGGCCTTGACTGAGCTAAAGCGGCTCTTTAACCCTGAGTTTATAAACCGGGTAGACCAGGTGGTCGTATTCCATCCTCTCGACCGGGAGCAGGTACAAGGCGTACTGGAGCTGGAGCTATCACGGCTCAGGCGGCGGCTTGCAGAACGTGGCGTCTCACTTGAATTGGATAAGAAGGCCGTAGACAGGCTTGTCTTGGACGGCTATGACGAGGCCTACGGAGCACGGCCGATGCGAAGGCTTATAACAAAGCTTATAGAGGACCCCCTGGCTACGAGCATCGTAGAAGGCGCATGCCCTCCTGGTGCGACCGTAAGGGTGCGGGAGAAGAACGGTGAATTGACGCTCAAGATAGTCAACTCCTCACGTCAGGTGACGGCTCCTGTCGAGGCCAGCAAGGATTCCTGATCAGTGTTCTTCCTTGCCTATCTGGCGTCTTAGTTCACGCATGCGCGCGTGCATTCGTGTGTCATCTATGGTGACGCGAAGGTTCTTCTCCTGAGTCGGTAGCACAAGGCCTTTTGGTCCGTTCTTGACGCGGCGAAGATACTTGGCGTGGGTGTAGTACACATCTCCTGAGCCGGCCGAGCGTCCCTTGGAGTAATACAGGGCCAGGGCCCCCGCATCGAGCAATATTTCAAGGGGAACGCTCTTGCCTGGCTTGGCCTTTATGAACACGTATGATCCTGCATAATCCCTGGCATGAAGCCATAGATCGTTACCCTTTACGTGGCGCCTCAGGAGCTCATCGTTCTCGGCCGCCGAGCGCCCTATGAGTAGCCGCCAGCCATGGAGCTCCAGGGAAATGCATGAGTAGCGTGTTAAGTCCTGGGATGAGGACGTGCGTCGTTTGGCAAGGAAGGCTCGTATATGGTATGGATTCTCTGTCGCCTCTATCCTCAGGCGCTCGGCTTCCAAGGCTTCTTTGCTTCTTGATAGTTCCTCTATCTCTGAGGCAGTCTCAAGAGCCCCTGAGCCTGCCTTCCTGTGTTTGTCATAGTAGGCCTTAGCATTCTCCACCGCCGATTTAGACGGATCGATCCTGATGATCACCTCACCACCCCGGTAGAAGTCATCCACCGTAACGGTGTGAGCCGAGAAGTCTGAGCCTTGATTGGCCAGGATGATGTCGCCCAGCTCCTTCCAACGCTCGGCATCGGCGTACTCGGTGGCCATTCTTTCGAGTGATGAAAGCCTTGTGTCGAGTTGGTTCCTTCGTTGGTCGAAGTACTTGCGTGCTCGCTCCATGAGGGCGAGCCGTGATAGTTCAGAGCCATGCTCGGCGTAGTAGGCATCTATGCGATCGTTGAAGCTTCCTTCTCCAGGAAGATCCCGTACGATGAATTCTTTGGCAGGAGCCTCTCCTGGAGTCGGCTCATAGTGGCCTCCTGCCAGCTCGCCCTTCTTAGGCTTCCTGGCAAGTGCGTCGACTATCTGCCCGCCTGGAAGGCACAGTATTAGATTGGAAGCTCCAGACCAGAGGCGAGCGTACAGTATGCGCTCTCCCTGATCGCGGCCTATCCTCATTTCTACTATGCGCTCCGAGCCTATCTGACGAATGGACTCTATGCGTGCCCCCTTTATGTGGGAGCGCAAGAGTTCCATGAAGCGCTGGGGCTTCTCGGCCTTGGGTACGAGTGTCTTTGTTGCGTGGAGCCTGCACGAGCCATGAGCCACACAGAAGAGGAGTTCAGTCGATGCTCCGGGTTTGTAGCATGATAGCAGGAGAGTATCGTAAGAGGGTTGCACGACCTTCTGTATCTGAGCGCCACACAGATCAAGTTCTGATAGTACAAGGTCTATCTCGCGCCAGTTAAGCGACATGCTATCCTTAGGTTAAAGACAACGAAGAGAATAAGAGGAAAAGAGTTTTGGAAAGAGAAGATGTAGAAAAAACATTCTTTATTATCCTCTCTTTCTTTTCTCGTATACTCTTATTCTCTTTGTTCAAAATAGTGTTCGTCTATCATGCGCCGTGGCAGTGTTTGTACTTCTTGCCTGAACCGCAGGGACAGGGGTCGTTCCTTCCCACCTTGGGGTAGGTTCTAACGACGGTGGTATTCCTCGGGGCCGCACCCTGGGCCATAGCCGTGGAGCCGGCCTGAGCCTTGGCTTCCACCGCGGCTTGAGCACCGCCGAATTGCCCCATCTGTTCGTGCCGTGTCTCTCCGCCTGTGGCTACCGGCCTCACGCTGCGGTCTTCCTGCTTCTGTATGCGTACCAGGTATAGGGTGCTGGCTACCGCCTTGCGTATGTCCTCTATCATGACATCGAAGAGCTCGAAGCCTTCCAGCTTGTACTCGAGGAGCGGATTCTTCTGGGCGTAGTGGCGCAGGTAGACAGCCTCTCTCAGAGCCTCCATATTCTCGAGGTGATCGAGCCACTTCTGGTCAATTGCGGCGAGGTATTTCCATCTGAGGAAGTGATTGAGGTTTTCAGAGCCGGCCATGGCCAGCTTCTCTTCCATGTCGCGGTCAAGCTCGGCAATGGCGGTGGCCTTGAGATCGTCTATCTTCCTGGCCTCCGGAGCATCGGACTTGAATGGTAACACGAAGCCAAATGCCGTCTTAAGGCCTTCCTGTAGTTCAGTGTATGCTGCCTTCTGATCAGACTTAAGCCCATCCTCATAGCCCTGAAGGTAGAGATCTACCATCTCACGAGCCGCGGCTACGACTCTGACGGTCAGGTCGCCATCCTTGCCAATGCTATCACGCTGGTTGTAGATGAATTTTCTCTGCTGGTTTAAGACATCGTCGTACTCGAGGAGGTGCTTGCGTATGTCGAAGTTGCGTTCCTCTACGCGCTTCTGGGCGCTAGCCATAGTCCTGTTGAGCAGAGGATGGTAGATAGGTTCACCTTCCTTCATGCCCACCTTCATCATGAGCCCCTTGAGGTTGGAGCCACCGAACAGCCGCATCAGGTCGTCATCGAGGGATATAAAGAATCTTGATCTACCAGGGTCTCCCTGACGGCCAGATCTACCTCGCAGCTGGTTGTCTATGCGCCTTGACTCGTGGCGTTCGGTGCCAAGCACGTATAGGCCCCCTGCAGCCTTTACTTCCTCGTAATCCTTGCGCCATTTATCGTATTCCTGGGTCAGGACCTTCTTGTAGGTTTCATCGTCGGCGCTGGTACCTGCCGCCTTGCGGGCCCTGTATTCAGGGTTACCGCCCAGCTTTATATCGGTACCGCGACCGGCCATGTTGGTGGCTATTGTCACGGCGCCCCTGGATCCGGCCTCGGCAATTATTGTCGCCTCTCTGGCGTGGTTCTTGGCGTTGAGTACCTCGTGCCTTATGCCTCGTTTTGTCAGTGCCGCAGACAGGCGTTCAGACTTGTCTATGCTGACCGTGCCGACGAGCATGGGCTGGCCCTTGGCGTGAGCCTCGGCTATCTCGTCACAGATGGCATCGAACTTCTCTGATTCGTTCAAGAAGACAAGGTCATCTTCATCAAGACGTGCTACAGGCCTGTTGGTAGGTATGACTATGACATCAAGCTCGTATATCTTCTGGAACTCTACCGACTCAGTCTCGGCGGTGCCCGTCATACCGGCAATCTTGTCGTACATACGGAAGTAGTTCTGGAAGGTTATGGTAGCCAGGGTTCGGTTGCGCCTGGCGATCTTTATGCGTTCCTTGGCCTCTATGGCCTCATGAAGACCGTCAGAATAGCGGCGACCGTGGAGTATGCGCCCAGTGAACTCATCGACAATCTGCACGAGACCTTCCTGGACAACGTACTCGGTATCCTTGTGGAACAGCTCCCTCGCCTTGATTGCCTGGGTAAAGTAGTGTACAAACTCGAAATTCTGCTCGTCAAATAGCGAGCCCTGTATGAGGCCACGCTTCTGTAGGGCCGTCTCCATCGTGGCAAGGCCGTCAGAAGTAAATGAGACTTTCTTGTTTTTTTCCTCAATCTTATAATCGCCGTTTAGGGTCTCCCCCTCTTCCTCCTTGGGATACTCACCGGTCGCGGGATCCTTCTGGACTTCGACGAGCTGGGGACAGAGACGGAAGACCTCGTTTATCTTGTATGTATCATCCTCGGCAGCACCAGAAATGATAAGCGGGGTGCGCGCCTCGTCTACAAGAATGGAGTCTATCTCGTCTACGACGCAGTAGTGATGACCACGCTGGACACGCATCGACGGTTCCATGGCCATGTTGTCGCGTAGATAATCGAAGCCAAATTCGTTATTGGTGCCATAGGTGATGTCCCTGGCGTAGGCCTCTCGTCTGGCGTCGTTGTCCATGTTTGACAGAATCGCACCCACAGAAACGCCTAAGTAGGAGTAAATAGAGCCCATCCACTGGGAGTCGCGCTCCGCCAGGTAATCGTTGACGGTCACGACGTGAACGCCCTTGCCTTCCAGTGAGTTGAGGTATGAAGCCGATACCGACGAGAGGGTCTTGCCTTCTCCTGTCTTCATTTCAACTATCCTGCCGTCATGCAGGACTATGCCGCCCATCATCTGCGTATCGAAGGCCCGCTCGCCCAAGACTCTGCGGCCTGCTTCCCGGGCCAAGGCAAAGGCCTCAGGAAGTACAGCATCGAGGGGCTCTCCCGATGCCACACGAGCCTTGAGTGCAGCCGTCTGTGCAGGGAAATCCTCTGCCTTAAGCGACATTGCCCATGATTCCTTTGCATTTATGGCATGAAGCCGGGGCAAGAGTTGCTTTATGTCTCGTTCGCGCTTCGAGCCGAAGATCGCTGTTAGGGGGTTGAACGCCATGTCGCTTAATCTATATCTTTTAATGACGAGCGGTCAAGCGAACCGCATACGGGTGGAGGCTGCCGGTGCGACAGGTGTTGTTGGGGAGATGGGTGATTCTGTGCCTTGCCATCGTTGTGGTTCTTGCGTCATGCGCACCATCCCGAACGGTGACGGCCTTTCAGCGTGAACAGCTGTTCTCACTCGGTTACGGCGTGCTGGAGGATCAGCTTAACCTGTTCAGCCTTGAAGGCAAGGCTCCCGCTCAGAAGACAAGGATGGCCATGCGTGATGGCATCTTCTTCGTATCCAACGGTAATGCCGCCAAGGTTCTAACCCTCTCATCGTATGGCGACCTCTTGGCCATGATATACAACCCCGAGCGCAATCCTCCTCCTGTATCACTGCGTCCATCAGACTCGGATGCCATAGGGCAAGGGCGAACGGCCAAACCATACCCCTTTACCTCTCCTGGTGAGATAGCCGTAGACTCGCGCCGTACCATCTTCCTTGAGGACAGGGTTCCTGATTCTCGTCGTTCATACGACGACACCATGAAGGCTAGCCTGGAATACGTCGTGCTGCGTTTCTCCCGTGACGGAGAATACCTCGACTACCTGGGTCAGGAAGGCGTCGGTGGCACGCCTTTTCCTCCACTGGCAGGCTTATACATAGACTCAAAGGATGACTGTGTTGTGGTATGCCTGACAGGCTCAGGCTGGACGATATTCAGGTTTGACCCCAGGGGCATGTTGCTTTCAACGATAGCCATAAAGCGTGACGACCTGCCCAGGCCTCCCGAGGAGGCCGACACCATTGCTTCCATGGACAAGGTCGTAGCCTTTTCAGACGGATCGGCCCTGGTGCTCAAGCTTGACTACTATCGTGAAATAGTCGATGTCGAGACGCATACCCAGGCAGGCATAGAATTCTCCTCCTCATGGGCATGGATCATGGATGGCGCGACAGGTAGCTATGTGGAGCGCTATGAACTACCCACCTTCGAGACTATGATGGAACAGAAGGGCGACCAGAAGCGGGTTCCGAGGGCATGGGAGATGATAGGATCGGCTTCCGGGGCATTCTTCCTGTCGGCGGTAGACGACGACGGCTCCACGTATTATGGCATCTTCGATACTCGCTCAAAGACAATGCGCCGTTTCTCCCTCAGGCTTGAACCAGATGAGACTCTGTACGCTACCTTCTCCCTGTCTCCAGACGGTATCCTTTCGGCTTTACTGGGTTCAAGGTACGAGGCACGCTTCGTCTGGTGGCGTTTCGACAAGCTGCTCGGAGGCCTGGCGCCGTGAGGCCGCTCGTCGGTTTTGCCCAGTCGCTTAGGATTGATAGAACAACAAAGGATACATATGCGCTTTCCGATGACCTCCTCATGGAGGCGGCAGCCATAGGCATGGCGCACATCCTTTTTAATGATGATTCATTGCGCCGTAGCCTCGATGCCGGTGAGCCGCCTGCCCTGGCTATCTGCGGTGGCGGTAACAATGGAGGGGATGCCCTCGCGCTGCTGCGCCGCCTGGCATTTTCAGGAAGGCGTGGCCTCGTGGCGCTGGTACCGACACGGCTTGGCGATACCTGTGCCCACAGGCTCTCCGAGGCTACTCGTGCCGGCGTTACCATGCTGGCACCCGATGATTCCAGGGTCAATGATGCCATACGCGAGGCAGGCATAGTCATAGATGGGGCCGCTGGCGTGGGCTTTAAGGGTGGCTTGCGCCCGGAGCTTGCCAGGCTCATAGGGCTGATGCGCCATGCGCCTTGTCCTGTCGTCGCCATAGACGTACCCTCAGGCTTGGGCTCTCTACCTGATCCAGGACTCGAGCCAGAACAAGCCGTTTGCGCCTCTGTGAGTCTCTGCGTGGATCCATTGAAGGCA
The DNA here is from genome assembly GCA_034003955.1 of Spirochaetia bacterium. Classification (GTDB taxonomy): domain Bacteria; phylum Spirochaetota; class Spirochaetia; order Treponematales; family UBA12059; genus SZUA-370. The sequence goes on from JAVEXO010000008.1 coordinate 27,525, forward strand.
GAGCTCTATTACCAGGGCAACAGGAGCAATGCCGGCCGCATCATTCCCGTCTCGGGCGTGTTCCCGGTATCCGCAGGCCGCGATTCCAGCGTCTCGCTCCTTGAACCGGATGACCTCGGCTCCCACCTACCTTTCCTTGATCCAGACTGCCATAAAGGACAGCGAGGTGCCTTAGGCGTCTTTGCGGGGTGCCCTGGATCCACGGGGGCAGCCGTACTGTGTTCCAAGGCCGCATCGGCGGCAGGGGCGGGTAGTGTTACCCTGCTTGTGCAAGACCAGATCGTGCCGATACTCAGCTCTCTTTTAGTGTCCCAGATGGTAAGGTCAGCCACGCAGCCCGGTACCAGAAGGTTCGACGCCATTGTGGCCGGTCCTGGTTGGGGCATAAACGGGGCTAATGAGCGTAGACTCGATGAACTATGGGATTCTGCCCTGCCACTGGTCCTGGACGCCGATGCCTTAAGGCTCCTGGCGGCAAGCCCACGGGAACCTCGCTGTTCGCCATTGATGCTGACACCCCATCCTGGGGAGTTCGCCTCGCTGGCCGCCATAGCCGGTGGAGCAGACCCCCGGGATGCACTGTCTTTTGCCGCGGCATGCTCCGTGGCCGCCAGACGTGCCCGCTACGATACGTCGGCAGTGCTGGCAGACACGGCCAGGCACTTTGCTGCCGTCATAGTCCTCAAGGGCTCGGTGACCTGGATAGGCGAACCGGACGGACGCATGGCAGTATGGGATGGTCGGGATCCGGGCCTGGCCTGCGCAGGCTCCGGCGATGTGTTGGCCGGACTCGCCGGTGGCTTTATGGCTCGCGGTGCCTCTGCCTGGGATGCCGCCATTGCGGCTGTCATAAGCCATGCTCTGGCGGGCCGGGCTTTGGCCTTCAAGGGATTCTACGAGGCAGGGGATCTACTGGCCCCTGTAGCCGCCCTGGCCTCTAAAAGGAGTCTAGATGGAAACGAAGGATAAGAATCAGATAGTCTATTACTACAACCGTGAAAAGCGTATGGAGAAGGCAGGCCCCAATGCCAGGTTCATGGTTGACCACTATAACGGCAAGAGGCCCGGGATATTCCGCTCCCTGACGGCGACCAGGTCGCTACGCTATCTATTCTTCGCCGTCGTGTTCATGACGATAGCGGTGCTTGTCGTCTCATATATACAGGGTTCCAGGAATACTGGCACCGTAGGCGGCGTCAATCTGAGCGTCTCGGCCATGTGGTTTGAAGGAGACGTCTATGTCAGCATAAAGCGACGCTCTCCCTGGTACATGGTTTTTACCTCCTCTGCTGCAACGACGTCTGCCATAGAGATACGTACGGGTGATGGAAATTCTTCATCCCTGGGTTATATGCAGGCTTCTGACCAGGAGATTAAGCTGCGCTTTGAGGCCGGAATCAAGCCAGAAAGGATAGCCGTGCTGGCCAGTATCGAGAAGGAAGGAAAGACAGAGTCTGTCGAGCTTGTTTCAAGGGTAGAGTAGGTTGCGACCTTGACCGGGCTATTGCTTTTCGCTATGGTAAAATACACATTTGAAGGGGGATGACGGCATGGTTCAGTTCTATCTTTTGAGCGTCATCATGAATATAGTCGCTGGCTACGCCCTCCTCTCGTTCGAGACGGAGCCCAAGGGTAGCAAGTTCGACGGTATACGGGAATACTTGAAGGATAGTACCATCCGCCTTGTCCTGGGTATCCTGTGCGCCACCGTTGGCTTCTTCAAGCTCCTGACGGTCATGCGTGGCGATATTCCTGTGGTTGGCGACCTGCTGCCTTCCTTGGCAGGAATGGCTTCCGGGCTTACACTCCTCCTTGAGTTCTACCGCACAAATTCTCAGGTCACTACAAATGGCTTGGAGAAGCTCAACTCCATCTTTGTGGCCAACAGGCGCATAGTGGGCATCGTAGCCGTGGTCAGCGGTTTTGTACATTTCCTCTTTGCAAACGTTTTGTTCCTCTAGATGCGGTCTCTTGCCGGTATAGCGCTTCGTGCTAACAGCGTCTTCGTGGCTCAAAGGCTAGCCGGAGGAGCGATGGGCGGCAAGTGGGAATTCCCTGGCGGCAAGGGTGAATCCGGAGAAAGCGACCAAGAGGCCATAGCCAGGGAGTACGACGAGGAATTTGGGCTTAAGGTACGAGTCGGGGACACGATAGGAGAGTCGTCATTCGAGAACGCAGGCAAGCGCTACGCCTTGGCGGCCATTTTAGTGTCTTTCGATGGAGAGCCACCGGCGCTCAGGGAGCATCAACGGGTATTATGGGTAGACGCCGAGGCCTTGAGCAAGCTCGACCTGTCTGATTCTGACCGCTCACTTGTTCCCTTCGTCCTGCCTCTATTGGTCCGCTGAGTCGAAGAGGCCCAGCTCTGGCTTGCCATCTGGCGCTACAGGCCGGTTGAGCAGTATTTCTACCCTCGCTTCTACGCGCTGCAAGTCCTTCTCGAGTCCTTTTGATAGCTTTATGCCTTCCTCGAATATGGCCATGGCATCTTCTAACGCAAGCTCAGGATCCCGTATGCTCTCCGACAATTCTTCCAGGCGCTTGAGCCTTTCCTCAAAATTCTTCATCCATGTACCTCCGCTATCGTGGCCACGGCATCGCCCTTGGCAAATGTTATTGAAACTGATTCTCCAGCTGACAGGGCGGAGGCATCCCTCAATGCTGCCTTGTCTCCAGGACGCCTGACGACGGCGAAACCTCGAGCCAGTATGGCCATGGGGTCTGAGGCTGCCAGCAGTGACGCCGAGCCACTCAGCCGCTGTCCAGAGCCGCTGATGGCGCTTGCAATGCCACGAGACAGCTCTTCGCTGGCGTAGTCAAAACGCTGGCGGTATGGCTGGAGAACACGCTCGAAGCGTAGCTCTAGCCTGTCGCTGGAAAAGGATTCTACGAGCATCCTGGCCTTCTGCAGGCGGGCATTGAAGCTGAGGCTCAAGGTTTCTGCCGCCACGTCTATCCGTTCGGCTATGGCTGCCGCGCTGTCTGATACCAGCTCGGCGGCGGCGCTTGGTGTAGGAGCCCGCATAGACGCCGCGTAGTCGCACAGGCTCCAGTCTATCTCGTGTCCTACGGCACTTATCACCGGTATTCTGGAGGCCGCAACCGCACGCACCACCGACTCATCAGAGAATGCCAGGAGATCCTCCAGAGAGCCACCGCCACGGCTCAGGATTATGACGTCGCCAAGGGCATAGTCATTGGCTGCCTTTATCTGCCTAACGAGTGCCGGTGGCGCCTCGTCACCCTGGACAGCTGAGGGCAGTATGGTGATTCTAAGTCCGGCGTTTCTTCTGCTCAGGACAGAAAGGATGTCATGGAGGGCGGCTCCTGTGGGAGAGCTTATGACGGCTACACGGCTAGGGAAGGCCGGTATAGGGGGCTTTGTGGCCTGGTCGAACAGCCCTTCATCGGCTAGCCGTCGTTTGCGTTCCTCCAGAAGGGCCAGGATGTCGCCTTCACCGGCCTTCTGCATAGACTCAACGACAATCTGGTACTGGCCCCTTGCCGCGTAGACACCAAGTGCTCCGCGTGCGCGGACCAAGGCACCGTCTGTTGGTTTAAAGTTGAGCCTCATCGCTCGCCCTTTAAACATGACGGCCTGGATGGAGGCGCCAGAGTCCTTGAGGGTAAAGTAGACGTGGCCGGATGAGGCGGGCCGCCAGTTTGATATCTCGGCTTCGAGCAGGACGTCTGGCAGGGCGTCTTCTATGAGATTCTTGACTATGCCGGTAAGCTCGCTAACCGACAGCGCACGCTCGTCTGTCATGACCGTACCATACTCCGGCCCAGAGTACGCGCGCAAGAGTGGGTGGAAAATTCTACTGTTTTCATGTATACCATTAGGTATGAGACGTTTCGTTTTGACGATTATAGTACTGTCGTTGCTATCTGGAGCCGTCTTCCTCGTAGGATGGTTGCCGCTTCGAGTCAGGCCCGGCAGCTATGCCGTGCTGGTAAGCAAGACAGGGGGAGTGTCAGATCTGGTTATAGAACCAGGAGTCTTCAGGTGGAGCCCATCGGTATTCCTTCCAACCAACGCCAGGTTTGTCCACTATATCCCGGTCATGGCCGAGCGCTTCATTGAGATTACTGGCGAGCTGCCTTCAGCCGATGTGTATGGGGCCTTCATGGCAGGTGAGCCTGATTTTTCGTACGCCATATCTGCCAGTCTGAGTGCTGCACCAAAACCAGAGGCTCTGCCTGAACTCTTCAAGCGTTGGGGCGTTGATGATGACGATAAGCTTTCGACATGGCTTGATGGCGAGATGGATCTAGCCGCTAACGAGCTTAAGAGCCTGCTTGTAGCCTCTGATAATGATACCGAGACGCCAAGCGAGGCATCGCTTGTACGTGCTATGTCTGAAGGCCATCCTCTCCTTGATATTCGCGGTATACGGATTGTGTCGGTCAGCAGGCCAGACCCAAGGCTCTACGAAGAGGCAAGGCGTCTGTATTCCTCCTACATGGATAGCTTCAGGGCGGCTGTGGAACCAGTCATGGCTGAAGCATCCAGCATGGCGGCAGAACAGCAGATCCGCATGGATACACTCAAGCGCTACGGTGAGCTTTTAGAGCAGTATCCAATGCTCGTAGATTATCTGGCCATAGAGGCAGGCCTGGCGCCTCGAGCGATGAGCGGAAAGTAAGACGGTGGAGTATTTCTTTAATTTTGATAAGCTAGGCTATCTGACGGGCAAGAAGCCCGATGGCTGCATACTCTGCCTGGTTGCAGAAGGTTCAGAAGAGGTTCAGAACCTGGGTGTATACCAGACGGCACTGTCTATGGTTTCACTCAATCTGTACCCATACAATCCAGGACACCTTATGGTGTTCCCAAGGCGACACATTCAGGACATACGACAGCTCAGTGCCGACGAGCAGGCCGACATAGAGGCCCTAAGCCGCCTGTGTCTCGATGTATTGGACAGCACCCACCACCCCGTGGCCTATAACCTGGGCTATAACATGGGTCTGTCGGCAGGAGCAAGCATAGACCACCTGCACCTGCACATAATACCACGCTACGCCCGTGAGATAGGCATAACAGAACTCCTTGCCGGCAGGCGTGTCCTCGTCCAGAATCCACTCGATACCCGGCTTTTGCTCATAGAGGCCTTCAAGAAGCTGGCTGACACTCAGGATCCTTAGAGAGGCATTGAGTCTAGAAGCCTATCCTGGAGGGGCAGGACGACGAAGACTGGCCTCTGGCCTGGATCGATCAGCACCTCGTCCGATGAGGCCATATTGGATATGCCAAAGTGACTCTGGTCCCATGACAGGCCGGCAAGCGGCCATCGTAAGCCCTCGCTGTGCATACCTATAGCCCCGCCCGATAGCGGGAATACCGAGACTGTCGCGCCGGTGCCCACACGAAACCGTCGTGGTTCCTGTAGGCGAACGATGCGTGAGCCAGAACAGAGCCATTCGTCTGGCCCCGAGGGGCGTTCAAGGAGGGCCCTGAGCGCCAGGAGATGGTCGAGCCTGCCTCCTCCTCCTCCAGCCATCACTATTGTCTCGTAGCCACGCTTCCTTAACTCGGCTAAGCCTATCTCCGTGTCGGTGTCGTCCTTGTCTACAGGAAACACCATGCTCCCAGGATACTCGGAGATGATGGCTGGGTTGGATATAGAATCCATATCGCCCACTACCAGATCTGGGCGAAGGTTCCATGCACGCAAAGTATCGAGGCCTGAATCTGCGGCGCATATAAATGAGAATTCAGACAACCGGTCTTGTAATGCCCTGAAGGGGGGTGGGTCGCCACCTATGACCAGGAGGGCCGTCTGTCCGGCGCTCAATAGACTGCCTCGTCCATGGCCTCGAAGTCGGCTCGTACCTTGGCAAGCCTCTTAAGCTCGCGCTCTATGATGCGTCCATAGTCAAGCTGGCCATCGACTATCCTGAACGACTCGTCTTCCCAGGCTTGTACATCGGGCAAAAAGATGAAGCGCATACCTTCTGCCTTTCGAGCCCATTCCTGTGCCCCAGGCCAGTAGGCCAGTGCCGCCCTGTAGGCTGTCTCGGCAATTTCCAGGCTCTCCAGGTTCTCTCGTTTCCATGGCGCATTATAGAAGTAGGCAACCTGCTTGTCGAACTTAGCCCCGAGATAGAGATGCTGCTCTATCATCTTGAGTTCAATGTGCATGTTAAAGAGGTATCGGTATCGTTCCCAGTGACGCTTGTCTTCTATCTTGGCAAGGGCATAGAGGGGGTTGCAGAAATCTGCCTTTTGAGCCTGCTCCAGAAAATAGATATTCTCTATGGTATCGTCTGGATACTGGATGTAGTGTATGTGGTAGAGCCTGTAGAACTGTTCCTTGAAGTACACGGGATATCCCGGCAGGGCAAGGGAGCAGGCTACTAGAAATACGCACAGGGTTGCCAATCGTTTCATACATTAGAAGTATCGGCCTACACGATGGCCGGGTATAGCTCTAGCGACGAGAGACCTTGTTGGCCAGTGGGGCTATGGCCTTCCAGACAGCCTCTTCTACCTGCTCTGATCTGGCTTCGGCGTCTATGTGTACCACCTTCATGCCCGCTTCCTCGAAGCTAGAGAGTACCGTGCGGTACCTTTGTGCCACCTGGCTTTGGAACTCCAGGTTTTCGTATATCTCCAAGGAGGCTCTGCTCCCCATACGCCCGGCGGCAGTATCCGGATCCAGTTCAAAGAATATGACCAGCTCAGGCAGGGGAAATGATTCATTGAGTCGTTCTGGAAGGCTCGGTTCGCATGTCAGCCCCTGGTATACCAGTGAAGAGAATAGGTAACGGTCGCTTATGACCAGTTCACCTCGTGCACAGCGTTCTACGATGCCATCTGGCCCGTACAGGTGCTCTCCACGGTCGGCCACGAATAGACGTGCGACCGTCTCCGGCCTGGCGTCAAAGCTGCCTGATAAGGCTGAGCGTATGAGTACGCCTATGGGGCCTGTTGTAGGCTCACAACCCAGGCTGTAGGCCACGCCAGAGCGTTCGAGGCGAGTCTTGAGCAATCCTAGCTGAGTCGTCGTGCCTGAACCGTCTATGCCTTCTAGGACAATGAAGCCCTGTAGCGTTTCTCTATGCATGGGAGGGGAGCATATACGAGCCGTCGTTATGGCGCAAGGCCTCGCTCTATGCTACTGTTCATCCTGTGAAGTTCCGTGCAGAAGCACCCGGTGTCGTAACAACACTACTAGTCCTCGCAAGCGCCGTGCTTATAGTAGTATTGGCACCTCTGGCATTGTCTGGGGTGGCCTCGGCCGTAGCCGGAGCCCTGGAGTCGAGGCTGTCTCCTCTTCTTGAAGGACTCGAGGTGAGCTTGAGTTATGATGAGGCTTCCCCAAGGCTTCTGGGATACATAGAAGTACGGGGAGTCAAGCTGGGCTACGGGGGGCTGCCGCTTCTAAGTGCCGACAAGGTTAGGCTTCACTATGATCTGGCTGAGGCCTTGAGAGGTCGTTTCGATGTATCTCTTATACGCGTCGAGGAACTAGTCGTAGACTCAAGCTATGAAAGGCTCGCCTCGCTGTGGTCCCGGGTGTCAGAGAAATTTCCTGCAGAAGCCAAGGGGTCCGTGAGTCAGGACAGGCGGGCGTTTGCGCCCAACATAGAAATGAGACGGTCGAGGCTGCGGCTAAGCCTTGATGATGGAGCCTTCGTTGAAGCCAGTATTCGCATGGCCGATGTGGTATTACTCCAGGGCGGCTCTATTCAGGCCAGCCTTGCCGGTACCATGAGCGCCTTTGACCCCACAAGGCGTTACTTTCTGGAAAGAGCCGAGCTACCATTCTCAGCCACGGGCATGTTCAAGCCTGAACCCTTGGAGCTCTCCATGGCCGTGGAACTCGCCATGACGAGTGACCAGGGCTCCCTTGCGCGCACACGCCTTGCAGTGGAGTTTGAAGAAGGTATGCTACGAACCTTTATTGCGCCGGGCTCGGGCCTCAAACGGCTCGGCGTCGAGTGGAACAGCGATACTAAACGTCTGGCAGTGGATGCCGCGTTCTATAACTGGATGCCATTGTCTCTCTTTGTACCATCGGGAGAGCTCAAACCCATCGTGCCATGGCTTGAATCCGGGTATTCGGGTTCTCTGTCTGTGAATACAGACTTGAGCCCGAAGGGTACGAGCATCATGGTCGATGTCTCAGGGAGGGTGCCCCTCGATGTTCCGGGCGGGAAACCTCGGATCTACCTGGAAGCCGATGGTAGCTGGGATGACATACGGGTAGGTACGGCTCTCTTAACGAATGATGTTTTTGCATTGAGATTCAATGGTCAGCTGACACCCTACAATCTCGGAGCCTCTGGTTCCCTGCAGGCCAGTTACCTGGTAGCCCCTGGGGTCAAGGCGGAGGCCAGTTTCGATGTATTTGGCAGCGATGCATCATGGTTTGCGTATGCGCCAACGATAGGAGCCGCCGATGCCATGCTGCGTGACGCTACCATATCTCTCGAGTTAGGAGGCCAGTCTGTAGCCTTCTACATAGACTCGGCGCTTCCATACCTCGAGTCCAGTGATACAGCAGCCTATGGTACGCCAGGATTAGAATCGGTTGAGGCGGCTTCGTCGGCAGTAACATCCCGCATAGTCATAGAAGGCGAGGCATCGCTGGGTGCGTCTCCATACATAGAGCTAGCCATCAGGCTGGGGGTGCTGCGCATGGAAGCCTTCCCGCTTCTCCTGGAATCGCTGCTGGGATCAGATGGTGCGGGGCTCCTGGCTCCTCTCAAGCTAGAGGGGGATCTAGCCGTCTATAGCGACTTCAAGGACCTGTCATACAATGCATCAAGACTTCTCTTGGTCTACGATGGGCTCCTGGATGGCTTTGGTGTCGTTAGTTTTTCTGGAGGGCGTGACAGGCTCGACATAGGCTCACTCGATGCAACAATAGCAGGATTCACTGTTATAGGAGAGGGTTCTGTAGACTACGGTAGCCGTGGTGCGACAGGGTTCAGGACGAGTTTTAAAGTGCAGGGTATTCCGTACGCCCTGAGTGGAGCCTTCATAGACGGGACCACCATCATCTCAGGGGATTATGGCCTGCATGTACTGGCAAGCGCTCAGTCAGGAGTGCTTGGCGCCAGCCTGGAGGTCGCCGACATGCCTGTCCCCTTCCTTGAAACCGTTTCTTTCCTGTCGGCTTCTGCCAATGTACGCGTGCTGTCTTCCAGCGATTGGCGAGTTGTTTTAAACTCTATGTCTCTAGTACAGCCTCCTGGCTCCATACGGCTCGTTCCATCACTGTATCTTAGCGGCTCGTTCGATGAAACGGGCGGCCGGCTAGGTACGCTGCGGTATACAGATGTTATTTCTACCCTTAATGGCTCCGCGGACGTAACCTGGGCTCTTGTAGACGGTTTTCGAGTATCGGCTACGGCAAACCTTTCGGGTATTGACGGAGAATATTATTTTGTTGATGGAGAATACACGGGGGATGGCAGCATAGATGCCGTCGTCTCGATGCGTAAGGCATCGCTATCCAGGCTCTCTATTCCTGCATTGCAGGGAGTCATAGACCTGGATTCGACACTATCGGGTTCGTTTGACGATCCTACGGCACGTTTTAGTTTTACCGTCAACGGTGGGCAACGGGCGGCGAGCATGCCATTCCTCTCAGGTACAGGAGAGTATGGAGAAAGGACGTTACAGTTGGCTGATACAAGAATACGAGTGGGCCAACAGAGCGTCTCCGGGCTCGAGGCTCGTTACAATTTTTCGAGTGCAGAGGCTCGTTTGCATGCAGATGTAGCGCTCAGGCTGGGAACAAACGAACTATCAGCCAGCCTCGTGGCGTCAGGAATGCCTCTCTCAGACGCACCAGAAGGAGCCACTCCCTTCGATGACTATTCCATCAGTGGTGTTCTTAACAATGCCAGGTGGATAGAGGATGCTCTAGGTGATGTACCCTTCGCCCTGACGGCTCTCAAGGGAGAGCTGCAACTGTCCCTTGGTGCAGATGATCAACTCAAGGCGCGTCTCGGTCCGTCGGGTGAAATAAGCCTGATGCTAGACCCCTCCCTGCCAGTATCGCTGCTTGCACAAGGCAGGATAGTCGACTCATTTCTCAGTCTCGATGTATCCGACGCCGTAGTAGACATGCCCTTCCTGTTTACGGCTATAGGCCTTCCTATAGTCAAGGCCGATGCGGGCATAGGCAGAGGCTCGCTCAAGATTCGAGGCAAGGCGATAGACCCCACGGTTGAGGGCATGTTCAATTTTGAAGGCCTGTACCTGTCGGTTCCTGAGTATGTATCTGAACCCATAGGGCCCTTCCTCGATCCTCTCTATTTTACCGGCAGGAACATGGAAACCTTGCAGTCTGATGTTGTCTGCGGAGATGCGCTCGTTCAGGCTTCATTGGAGGCGACCCTACAGGGTGGCATTCCAGGCGATATTCATCTGACGGTTAAGACATTAAGCGAAGGCTTTGTTCCCATGGCCCTGAAGCTTCTTGGGCTCGATATAACAGGCTTGGCCAAGCCAGATCTTGTCATAGATGCTCGCGCGGATGGAGCCAGCATCAACGGGACGGTGGAGATGGCTACCGGCGATATAGTCTTGACGACGGGGTTGGCCAGGCAGGGGCCCGTCTCTAATGAAGAAGGGAACCTTTCAGGCTCCCTCGGCTTATCCTTTGGAAGGACAGTCAGGGTGTATTTCCCGGACAAGCGCCTGCCCGTCATAGTCGGACAGGTTGATCCATCCAGTCGCCTCGATGTGTCGTTTGATACCAATCAGGGTGACTTTAGCCTGAAGGGCGCAACAGTGTTACGTGGCGGATCGGTCTTCTATATACAGAGGAATTTCTACCTTAAGTATGCGACCATAGACTTCGACGAGGATGCCTACCAGTTCGATCCAAAGATAAGCCTGGAAGCCGAGACACGAACGAATTCTGGAACGGGGCAAGTACTCGTGACGCTTCGCGCAGAAGATTCCAGGCTGTCAAGCCTATCATTCTCCCTGGAATCGCTTCCTAGTCTGTCTGAGTCAAACATACAGCAGCTTCTAGGGCAAAACCTGATAGGAGGCACCCGCGATGGGGGGCTGACAGGCCGGGTGATAGTCGAGAATCTCGATATAATACCTCAGCTCAATGTCGTTTCTATACTGGAACGTAACCTGCAGTCTGTTCTGGGGCTCGACTTATTTGTCGTTAGATCACAACTGGTCCAACGCTGGCTCTATGATTTCTCAGGGCTTTCCGGCGCCGACGAGGTGACGAGCCTGGCCGATTATCTAGACGACACGGCCATCGTTGGTGGCAAGTACATTGGAGACAAGCTATTCCTCCAGGTAATGCTGTCACTGGTTTCCGATCCGCTTGCATCGACGAGCACCTTGAGTCTAGACTCCGACATCAGTATAGAATGGAAGGCTCCACATTTTACTCTCAACTGGAGCATGAGGCCCGAGCATCCAGAATCGTTGTTTATAGAAGATCAATCGTTCTCCTTCTTGTGGAGAATCCCCCTAAAATGAGGAAGGTACTAGGTATGAAGCGAATTGTAACAATACTCATCCTGTTAGTGGTAGGAAATGCGGTTTTTGCGCAAACCACCCCGGATTGGTACGTCGGAAAGCCTATCAAGGATATACGTTTTGATGGACTCATCGTGGTTCCCTCCAAGGATCTTTCTCCTCTTATAAAGGAGTTCAAGGGTAAGGAATTCAGTGACGAATTGTGGATGAGTCTGCTAGCCAGGGTCTATGAACTGGATTACTTCGAGAGCGTCGAGCCTGAAGCCGTACCTTCTGACGCGGCAGGCAAGGCGGTGATAATCATGTTCAGGGTCAAGGAGAAGCCTGCGGTGACGAGCGTGTCACTCGTCGGTAATACCGGTCTTCGTAGCCAGGAGATTCTGGATTCTCTGAGCGTCAAGGAACGGACAATATTCAATGATTCCAGGCTGAGGCTCGACGAGATTGCGCTTAGGAGGCTGTATCAGAGCAAGGGCTTTCCCGATGTTACTGTAGTAGCCTCGAGTGAAGTGCAGGCAAGCGGCAATCTTGTCGTTACCTTTACCATCGATGAAGGCATAAGGAATGTCGTCGAGAGTCTGCAATTTGAGGGTGTAGAGTCTATATCGCAGAATACACTCAAGAGGGAACTAAAGCTAAAGGAAAAGGGCTTGTTCCAGCCCGGTGAATTCAATGAAGGCAAACTCGAGGAGAGTAGGCGAGCCGTAGAAACATACTACAAGAATCGTGGCTATGTAGACGCCAGGATAGTCGATGTCAGGCGAGAGGCTACACCCGCAGAAAAGGGTGACTCAATGCGTCTGTCCCTGACATTTGTGGTGGAGGAGGGGCGGCGCTACCTGTTTGGAGGCCTGGGCTTCACGGGTAACACCCTCTATTCAGATGAGGAACTCGGTGCCCTGGTTCGCCAGCCGCTTGGTTCTGTCTTCAATTACGATAGACTCATGCAGGATCAATCGAGAGCGGCCGATCTGTATTTTGAGAATGGCTACATTTTCAATGGCTTTAAGTTACTTGATTCCCGCGATGAGGAGCGTGGCCAAATCTCCTATACACTGGAGATAGAGGAGAGACCTCAGGCCCATATTGAGGACATCATATTCAGAGGCAACACCAAGACAAAGGAATTTGTCTTACGTAGGCTCGTATCCCTTGAGCCAGGAGAAATATTCTCAAAGACAAAGGTGCTTGAAAGCCTTAAAAACCTGTATAACACACAGTACTTCTCCTCAATAATCCCTGAATACGAACAAGGAAGCCAGGATCTGTACGTCGATCTTATCATTGGCGTAGAGGAACAGAGCACGGCTTCAATCCAGTTTGGCCTGACCTATGCGCCTAGTACTGCCGGTTTCCCAATAATTGGCCTTGTCAACTGGAGCGACATAAATTTCAGGGGAGCCGGCCAGACCATAGCCCTCAAGACTAATCTTGCCATAGAATCCCAGGATCTTTCTTTCTCATTCAGTGACGATTGGCTCTTTGGCAAACGACTGTCCGGGGCCGTAGAGTTCTCCTTTAAGCACGAGAACCTGAGTGCGTTCCAGGATTCATCGGGAGTCATATTTGATTATGCCGATCCATCAAGGGTGCCCGATCCTTACGATAATTATGCCGAATATGAGGCCGCCGGTAAGGTTGTCCCGGATACGTATCTCATGCAGTATGATACATGGACCTTCAGCCTGGGCTACTCGAGCGGTTATCGCTTCGAGACGCCTTTTGGTACCGTAGGTCTAGTACCAGGAGTGAACCATGAGCTTGGTACAAAGACATACAAGGCGGATCTATACAGACCCTTCGATTTCACCATTGCGACTAACCTCAACACCTGGCTTACATCCAATACCATCTATGGCCGGGCCTACATTAACAAGCTCGATCTATGGTACGACCCATCCAATGGTTATTACGCCAGCCAGAGGTTAGGCCTGACAGGTTGGTTCAATGGTGAACTAAACCAATTCATTCGTAGCGATACTCGGCTTGACGCCTATGTGACGCTATTCAACATTCCTTTCTCCGCGGCATACAACCTCAAGGGAGTACTGGGAGCCCACTCTAAATTCTCAACTATCGTCAAACAACCATGGAGGGACGGCATTGCGGTGTCTGATTCCAAGATGCTGTCAATAGACGGAACATTCGTGGGTCGCGGATGGTCGAGCCTTTCTGGTTATTCAGGCTCGTCTCTTTGGGACAATTGGCTTGAGCTGCGTCTTCCCGTGGTTCCAAGCATCCTGTCGCTGGACGGCTTCATAAGCGCCGCCTTGGTTGGTGGAGAAACGGGAATCCTTGATGTCGCCAGCCTTTCAACGGGTGGCGCTGCCTATGACAATGGAGCGATGAAACTGGGAGATTTCGCCTTCAGTACTGGCGTAGGGCTTCGTTTCATAATAATCCAATTCCCGTTCAGGGTATATTTTGCAAAACAATTCGTATACGACGAAGGAACTGGGTTCAAGTTTACAGACAAGGACTGGCAGTTCGTCTTAAGCGTCACCACAAGCCTGGATTAATGATCAAACCGGAGTGCCCCGTACTGGGGCGCTTCGGGTAAGTGCCATGAGGGAGAGCCCTATGAATAAAAGAACACTAGTAGCCATAGCCATGATAGGTCTGTGTGCCCAGGCTTTTGCGCAACAAATAACGCGCGTCGCCGTGATAGACCTACAAAAGGTCTATACGACCTACTACAAGGACTCCCAGGCAGTCAGGGCTCTCGAGGAAGAGAAGCTGAGGGTCAACGAAGAGATAAAACGCCTGAGTGAAGAGATAAAGGATCTTCAGCGCCAGCGCCTGCAAATGGTAGGCTCCAGCGACGCTCAGAGTCTCAAGGCATTCGATGAGAGGCTGTACGGCAAGGCTCAATTCCTCTCTGACTATGTCAAGATAAAACAAGCCGACATAGACGCCAAGGCTCAGGCATTGTCACAAGGCGACGCCTTCGTCCAGATGCTGTACAGGACCGTACAGACTATTTCCGAGGCCGATGGCTTCTCTCTTGTTATAAGTTCTAGGGATGCCGCGACGACGGGCACATCGGTGATATGGTTTAGTCCCATGATAGACATAACAGACAAGGTTATCCAGGCTCTGCTTGGTAGCTGAGGGAGCCTTGTTACCGGGTACCCTATTCCTTGGTATCTTCCTTTTCCGCGGCATCACGCAGGATAGAGCGTAATGAGGAGAATCGTTGTTCATTCTCCTCTGAAAGCTCCATGAGTTCCTCATGAGCCCTCAGTATGAAACCTGCCCTGGCCTTCTTGCCTGCGCCTAGTTGTTCAAGAGGCTCGGGGAATGGAACGCCTGTATCTACAATGTTTATAAGCCTAGCGACTCCTATTGTCTTGAGTAGCTTAAGGCATGTCTCGTTGAGGCCAATGAGCGTTATGGGGTGATCCGAGAAGCGCAAGAAGCGCTTGTTGAAACCAACGATCAGACCCATGAAGGTAGAATCCATGTATTCGCAATTCGTCATATCCATGTAGACGTCTTCTACCGCAGGCTTGGCCTCTAGCCTGTCGAACACGCGAGCCTTAATCTCGGTACAGGAATTGGCGCTTACATGACCCTGTGCGCGGATGTAAATGCGATTGTTTGTTTCCTTGATGAATAGGGCTTCTTCCACGCTCGCCTCGTATATGCAGAGATGACTCGGTTACTTTATTCTGTTTCCGGCCTCGATTGTATCCTAGTCCAACTTACCCTATAATGCAACGACCATGGCCGAACAGCTACCCCTTTTGGAACAATATGACCGCATAAAGGCTCTCCACCGTGATGAGATTCTATTCTTCAGGCTTGGTGATTTCTATGAGATGTTCTACGGGGACGCCATAGAGGCCAGCGCCCTTCTAAGCCTCACCTTGACTCATAGGCAGAACGCCCCCATGTGCGGCGTTCCACACCATGCGGCCAGGGGCTATATAGCCAGGCTGCTACGAGCGGGGAGAAAGGTAGCTGTCTGCGAGCAATTGACGGCACCCGGCAAAGGCAAAGGCATCATAGAGCGCGGAGTCGTAGAGGTTATAACGCCAGGGAGCGTCGTAGATGACGACTATCTGGAATCAGGAGCCAACAACTACATCCTGGCCTTTGGTGTCTTCAATGAAAGCCTTTCTCTTGCATGGGCAGACGCCTCCACGGGAGAATTCCAGGCAGAATCATTCCCGCGCGACGATCTTGGCCGTTTAAGACGCCAGATATACAGGCTCTCCCCTCGAGAGGCCTTGGTCAGGGAGTCGGTTCTTGACGACGATGCCATAGCACGGATCCTGTCCGAGTATCCTGGCATTGTGCTCAATAGATACCCTGACTGGACCTTCTCCCTGGAGCAGGGGCGTTCTGTTCTGCTTAAGCATTTTGGAACGAAGAGTCTCAAAGGGTTTGGCTTCGACGACAATGATCCTGCCCTGGCCGCTGCGGGTATGGTCCTTGAGTATCTTCATGATTCGGCACAGGCCCCGATGTCGCAGTTTCGCAGTCTGCGCGGTTCTGAAGACGAAAACTATGTGAGCATCGATGAGTCAAGCCAGAAGAATCTGGAGATAGTAAGGAACCTTCGTGATGGTAGCTTAGCCTTCAGTCTCCTGGGTGTCGTAGACTATACACGCACGGCCATGGGCGCCCGAGCCATACGCGACCGTCTCCAGCGTCCATTGCGCTCCGTGAGCCGCATAGACGAGAGGCTCGATGCCGTAGACGCCCTGTATCGTGATCAGAGATCGCTCGAACGGCTTCGCTCGGCACTCGGTTCATGCCGTGACCTGGAGCGTCTTGCCTCCAGGCTGGCCATGGACAGGGCCAAGCCTAAGGATCTCATAGCCCTGCGTGATACCCTCAAGGCGGCTCTGACGCTTGGGGTTGCCATGCCTTCCAATGCACCACCCAGTCTCTCTCTGCTGTCGGATGACGACAGAAGGGCCCGGGCAGCGAGTCTCGTGGAGACGGTCAGCAAGGCCATAGACGACGATCCGGCCCCTTCCCCTTCAGATGGCCCGGTGATCAAGGCTGGCTGGAACGTAGAGTTAGACGAGCTGAGGGCACTACGGGCGGATGCACATGGAGTCCTGGAAACCTATCTACAGGAAGAACGGGAAGCCACCGGCCTTTCGGGTCTCAGGGTCAAGTACAACAAGATACTAGGATACTATCTTGAGCTGTCAAAGGGCGTGGCTCATGGAGCACCGGAACACTTCATACGCCGCCAGACAGTCGCCAACGCAGAGCGATACAGCACCGAGCGTCTATCAGAACTTGAGTCTGAGATACACGGCGCCGCAGAACGTATAGTCGAGCTGGAACGCACGCTCTTCCTGGAGCTTCGATCCAGTCTCAGACCCTACGCATCGGAGCTGTTCGACGCCGCGCAAGAGCTGGCAGGAATAGACTGCGCGGCGTCCTTTGCATGGGCGGCTACGGTTCACGGGTATACCCGCCCTCTCGTCGATGAGTCTCTAGCCCTCTCAATCGCGGGAGGCCGGCATCCGGTGGTTGAAGCCTACCTATCGGCGGGTGAATTTGTTCCAAACGACCTGGAGCTCGACGCCGATGGCACGGGCTTTGCCCTCATAACCGGTCCTAATATGGCCGGCAAATCCACCTACTTACGGCAGAATGCTCTTATCACCCTCCTGGCTCAAGCCGGATCCTTCGTGCCGGCACGATCGGCGCGTATAGGACTCGTGGACAGGATCTTTTGCAGGGTAGGAGCCCAGGACAACCTCGCCAGAGGAGAGTCAACCTTCCTCCTGGAGATGCATGAGACGGCAAGCATACTCAACAATGCAGGGCCAAGAAGCCTTGTCATAATGGATGAGGTAGGGCGAGGAACGGGCACACTCGATGGTCTATCCCTGGCCTGGGCCATAAGCGAACACGTGCTTGACAGCTGCCTCTCGCGCACCCTGTTTGCCACGCACTACCACGAATTGACGGCCATCCGTCATGAGCGGCTCGTAGATCTTTCTATGGCCGTTGAGGAGAGGGAGGGGGAGGTTGTTTTTTTAAAACGGGTGGCCAAGGGCCCCGCTACAGGATCCTACGGCATACATGTAGCCAGGCTGGCTGGTGTTCCGCTGTCTGTTGTGGCCCGCGCAAACGATATAAAGAATGCTCTCGAGGCCGATGAGCTAAGAACCATGACAACGAGTAGCGAGGAAGGTCCTTTGGTGAACGGTACCGTACGGCAGGCGGAACCTGGCAGCCTCTTCTCGGTGGAGGAGCTGGTGCTGGAGGAGCTTAGAGCCATAGACACAGACAGGATGACGCCCATGGAGGCACTCTCAAGGCTTGCGGCTGTCAAGAAGGCCCTTGCGCCTAAGAATTAGGAGTGAAAGCGAAAGGCATGGAGGGCACGTATACCCTGCATGTCCCGGTTCATGGCTGTGCCATTGCATTTCCTCGGCTCTATCATCGCACCCCGATACTGCGTGCTCTGTGCCTCTCCGCTTGGGGTTTCAGACGACTACCCCCTCTGTGATGCCTGCGCCAGAACAGTCCTGGAGCAAGCCCAGGCCTGCGCCCGTCTTGAGCGATGCGCCTCCTGTGGAAAGCCCCTCATATCAGAACATGGTCGATGCACACGGTGTCGGGTAACAACATACGGCTTTGACTCAGCCTTTCCCATCTACTCTTACTCCGGAGATGTGCGCCGCCTTATCCTGGCCTATAAGTCGGGTGGAAGAAGAAGTCTGGCTCTATTCTTCGCAGGGCTCGTAGCCACCGCGCTTGACGAGAGGTATCCTGGCAGGATCATAGTGCCTGTACCGCCGAGACACGGCAAGCTGAGACGCAAGGGCTGGGATCAGGTAGAGGACATAGTACGCATACTCGAGAGCCAACATGGCTATACGGTACGCAGGCTTCTCGTCCGCTCAGGCGGAAATCAGCAGAAGGCTCTTGGTTTGGAGGCCAGGGTTGCCAACATGCATGGCACGATACAAATTGGCAATGACATGTCTGGAAGACCCCACCGTATTCCCGATCAGCCTGTGCTCCTAGACGATGTATTGACGACAGGTGCTACGCTCTCTGCCTGTGCAGAGCTGCTTAAGGCGTCTGGATCATCCCGAGTGGACGCCATAGCCATCGCGGCCGATTGAGTACGGGGTCTAAAGCGCGTATTGACTTAGCTAGGCTCGATGGCTATGATGCTACTAGACATGGTTTTTCTTATTGGAGTTAAGAAGAGTCGTTAAAGCGGCTCTTTTTTTATAATGTATGACAGAGTCCAACGAACTCTACAATGATATAGCCAGCCTCCTCTCGGGGCTAGGCATTGAACTGGTAGACTTACAATTGAGCCCTAACAAGGGTTCCAGGAAAGCCAGCGCGGTCGTGTATTGCGCAAGCGGAACGGGGATAGACGAGTGCTCGAAGGCACATAGGCTCATACAGGCTAGACTCGAAGCCGTATTAGGAAACGATGACTTTATCCTGGAGACTGCCTCTCCCGGCATAGACAGGACTATTCGTTCGCCTCGTGAGTACGCAGTCTTCGCAGGAAGAGGCGTACGCTTGTTTCTAGAGGATGAAGAAACCATTGAGGGCCGTATTGTGTCATCCGATGCTGTCTCGCTCGTTGTCAACAGCGCCGGCGAGGATAGGACAATCGCTATCGAAAGAATCAGAAAAGCAAAGCTCGATTATTCGCAGGAGGGTAGGTAAGCCATGGCTTCAGATATGGCAGAGGCGATTCGCCAACTCATATTCGAAAAAGGGATCTCAGAGGATCTTGTCCTCAAGACTATAGAGGATGCCCTCCTCGCGGCGTACAAGAAACGTTATGGCACGGCTGAGAACGCCGTTGTACGATTCACCGGAGATTACGAAGGTGTAGAGATTCTAGCCAAGCGTACCATAGTGGATGATGTAGAAGACCCTGTCCTCGAGGTCTCCCTCGACGAGGCCAAGGAACTGGTCGATGGCGCAGAGCTTGGAGACATACTCGAGCTTCCCATAGACCCTCGTGAGTTTGACCTCCAGGAGGTCATGCTGGCCAAGCAGACGACGCGTCAATCGTTGCGTGAGATATCACGAGACACGCTCTACGCCGAGTACAAGGCTAAAGAGGGTGAGATAATCATCGGCTATTACCAACGTGAGAAGAATGGCAATATATTCGTAGACCTAGGCCGGATTGAAGGCTTCTTCCCCAAGAAGTTCCAGTCTCCACGGGAAACGTATCAACCTGGCGAACGCATCAAGGCCCTCATAGCCGAGGTAAGCAAGAACGGCCCGCAGATAGTCTTGTCAAGAACCCACCCCGAGTTTGTCCAGAAGATATTGGAACTTGAGGTTCCAGAGATATATGACAAAACAATAGAGGTCTTCAAGATAGTCCGCGAGCCGGGCTATCGCACCAAGATTGCCGTGTTCTCCAGGCGTGACGATGTAGACCCAGTGGGAGCCTGTGTTGGACTCAAGGGTATACGAATACAGAACATAATCCGCGAGATGGAAGGCGAGAAGATAGACGTCTTGAAGTACGATGTCGACCCTAGACGCTTCATAAAGAACGCTCTGTCACCTGCCGATGTCCGCGAGGTCTACATACTGGATGATGCCAGGCATACGGCTCTTGCTGTCGTTGATGAGAGTCAGCTCTCTGTGGCCATTGGTAAGCAGGGCCTTAACGTGCGCCTCGCCAACAGGTTGTGTGACTGGAGTATTGACGTTAAGACAGAAGAACAGTTCAGAGAACTGGATCTTTCAAGCGAGGCTCGTCGAGCCGCCTCGAGTCTATTCGGCGACGAAGAGGAGATTCTCAGGGTCGCGGAGCTTCCTGGTGTAGACGAGAATGTTGCAGACTGTCTGGCTGCCGCAGGCATTGAGATGATAGAAGACTTCCTGTCACGGCCAGAGGAAGACCTGCTCGCCATAGAAGGTGTCAAAGCAGAGGATCTGGATTTCGTACGCCGGATCATCGAAGAGAACGTCGAGGTAATAGAGGAGGAGTTCGATGAAGAACAAGAATCCGATATCCCTGACGAAGAAGAGACCGAGCAATCCGAGGAAGAGATCGAGGTATATGAATGCCCCGATTGTCATGCCGAGGTGACACCCGAAATGACCCAGTGCCCGCAATGCGGGGTAGCCCTCTCGTTCGAGTACGAGGACGAGGACGAGGAAGATCAGGAAATCTGAAGGTGAGCTATGTCCGATAACAACGAGAATAAACCTAAGCCAGTTCTAATTAAGCAGGCTAAAGTAAAGCCAGCAGAAGATACAGCCGACACTTCGGCTTCTACGCCTTCGACCGAGAAGCGCAAGGTGGTAGTTGTCAAGAAGAAGCCAGCCTCTGCTCCCGCAGGTTCTTCTACGCAGAAGAAGCCTGCCGCGAGGGTCGTGGCTCATCATCAGGATAAGACTGAGGAGTCTTCTCCGGCTTCAGCGGCTCCCCAGGCACAGACGCCTCAGTCTGATACAGCCAGGCCGGCTAGCCCGGATCAGTCCGCCAAGCCCGCGGCTCCAACAGAACGAAAGCCAGCTGAACACAGGCCGGCTTCTTCTGGTACACATAGCACCCGACCGGCAGGCACCGGCCCTCGCGTCGTAGGACGTGTGGGTGGATACCGAGGCCCTTCCGGTTCCTCTTCCGGCGGCTATCAGGGACAGCGCCCCTCCGGTGGCGGCTATCAGGGCGGTGGGAGCGGCAATGCTAGTAGCGGCGGAGGCTATCAAGGTCAACGTCCAGCCAGTGGCGGATATCAGGGTGGATCAAGCGGCGGCTCAGGTGGTGGCTCAAGCGGTGGCTCAGGTGGTGGCTCAGGTGGTGGCTACCAGGGCCAGCGCCCCTCCGGCGGTGGCTATCAGGGACAGCGCCCTGCCGGTGGTAGTGGCTACCAGGGCCAACGCCCAACGAGTGGCGGATACCAGGGTGGTGGTGGCGGCTATCAAGGTCAGCGCCCGAGCGGACCAGGTGGACCAGGTGCTCCCAGGCCGGGCGGATATCAAGGCTCCAGGCCTGGATATGGGCCGAGGCCGAGCGGCCCCGGAAGACCAGGCGGTTCAGGAAGACCGGGCGGCACCTCAGGTGGACCTGGCTCTGCGCCTATGGGAGCAGACAAGAAGACTACCTCAAAGCGCTTCATTAATAAGGCAAAGAAGCCGGCATACCAGCGTAAGGAAGAGAACCAGGAACAGAAGCTCTATCTGCAACGCAAGAAGGCCGATGCTCCCAAGGCTAATCCCATACCCAAGTCCATAGACATCATGGAGACGATATCGGTAGCCGAGCTTGCCAGGAAGATGAACCTCAAACCCAGTGAACTGATAGCTAAGCTTATGAGCCTTGGCTTCATGGCTACCATAAACCAGCAGCTCGATTCTGATACGGCAACAATCCTTGCCAATGAGTATGGTTGCTCCGTCAATATCGTGTCGCTCTATGACGAAACGATAATAGAGAAGCAAGAAGACAAGCCTGAAGACCTTATGCACAGGCCTCCAATAGTCACCATCATGGGTCACGTCGACCATGGTAAGACAAAGCTGCTCGATGCCATTCGTACTACTAACGTCATAGCATCGGAGTTTGGCGGTATAACCCAGCACATTGGCGCCTATCAGGTGGATACCCCCAAGGGTAAGATTACATTCATAGACACGCCTGGCCACGAAGCCTTTACAAAGATGCGCGCCCGTGGCGCCCTCATAACCGATATAATAATCCTCGTCGTGGCCGCCAACGATGGTGTCATGCCACAGACGATGGAGGCTATAGATCACGCCAAGGCAGCCAAGGTTCCTATCATAGTTGCCATCAACAAGATTGATCTTGCCGAGGCCAATCCTGACAGGGTCAAGACACAGTTGTCTGAGTTGCAGTTGGTGCCAGAGGACTGGGGCGGACAGACAATTTTCTGCGAGATATCGGCCCTCCAGAAGAAGGGTATAGATTCTCTTCTAGACAGCATCCTGGTCACAGCCGAGGTTCTTGAGCTTAAGGCTAGCTACGAATGCCGGGCCGAGGGAAAGATTATAGAATCAAGGATCGATCACGGACGAGGCATCGTTTCTACCATAATCATAGAGCGTGGAACCCTCCATGTTGGCGATAGCTTCGTGGCAGGCATCTACCCGGGCAAGGTCCGGGCCATGTTCGACGATAAGGGTGACAAGATAGACGAGGCCCCACCCTCGACGCCGCTCGAGGTCATCGGCTTCGAAGGCGTGCCAAGCGCCGGAGACCCCTTTGAGGCTGTCGATGATGAGAAGATAGCCCGTAGCTTCTCAGACAAGCGCCAGGAACTCAAGCGTTCTGAGGTGGCCAAGACACTCAAGAAGGTGACGCTAGACAATCTGTACGACACCATCAATGAGGGTGCTGTACAGGAATTGAAGGTGCTCATAAAGGGAGACGTCGACGGCTCTGTAGAGGCACTCAAGGCATCACTGGAAAAGCTGTCTACCAATGAAATCAGGCTTGTTGCCATCAGGTCGGCAGCAGGCGCCATCAATGAAAGCGACATTGATCTGGCCAGCGCCTCTAATGCAATAATAATTGGCTTTAATGTACGACCTACTCCTAAGGCCAAGATACTGGCCGACCAAGAGAAGGTGGAGATTAGGAAATACAATGTCATTTACAAGGCAGTTGAGGAGATACAACAGGCCATGGAAGGCATGTTGGCTCCAGAGATAAAGGAATCTGATATTGCCGAGGCTGAGGTCAGGGAAGTCTTCAAGGTGCCCAAGATTGGCGCCATAGCAGGCAGTTACGTCTTGTCCGGTACGGTCAAGCGCAATGCCTCGGTCAGGGTCATTCGTGAGGGTGTTGAACTACACTCAGGCAAGATATCCACCCTTAAGCGTTTCAAGGATGACGTAAAGGAAGTAGCCGCCGGTTACGAATGTGGTATTGGCCTGGCTGACTGGACCGATGTCAAGGTTGGTGACGTGCTCGAAATATTCGAGTTCATAAAGATTTCCAGGAAATTGAGCGATACGGATAATGGACGAAAAAAGGCGTAAGCGCGTAGAGGAGACCCTCAGGTCTGAAATCTCATCCCTCCTCATGAGGGGTGAGGTAAAGGATCCTAGGGTAGACACGTTTTTATCTATAACCAGGGTCGAGGTCGCCAGGGATGGTTCTCATGCCAAGCTATACGTCTCGACATTCAAGGATGGTGATGCCCTCGAAGAGGGCATAGCCGGACTCAATAACGCCGCAGGATTCATACAGTCAGGCATTTCAAAACGGCTTCGTATCCGCCTGACTCCTCGGCTCGTCTTCCTTCCAGATACTGGCATCAAGGAAGGCTTTGAGCTTGGAGAAAAGATCAAGGGCCTGTTCTCGTGACGGCAATAGGCGAACCGTCTTTGTCGGGATTCGCCATACTGGACAAGCCTGAGGGCATCACCTCCTTCCGCTTCCTTTCTCAACTGAGCAGGAAACTTGGAAGTACTGTAAAATCAGGACATGCGGGCACCCTCGACTCCTTTGCCACAGGCGTGCTGGTTTGTCTTTTTGGCAGATATACACGGCTTTCAGATTATTTCATGAGCGCGGTCAAGGGCTATGAAGCGGACATCCTCTTTGGTGAGGAAACAGACACCCTGGACCCAGGTGGGACTGTAGTAGCAATGGCAGCTATACCGACGCTGGAGGCTCTTGAATCATCACTGGAAAACTTCCGTGGTGAAATCCTCCAGAGCCCTCCGGCCTATTCAGCCGTACACATAGACGGTGAACGCGCAAGTGAGCGCGCCCGCAAGGGCCAGGATGTCGAACCAGTGGCTCGTCCTGTTAGAATCGATAGCCTTGAATTACTGTCCTACGAAGAAGGTACTGCCAGGATACGGGTGGCTTGTTCAAAGGGCACCTATATCAGGTCTTTGGCTCGTGACATAGCACTTGCCTGCGCCAGCCGAGGCAGACTATCCAGGCTGAGGAGAACCTTTTCGGGTCCTTTCACCTTGTCAGAAGCCATGCCACAGGAAGATTTTGGACCGGCTAGCCTTAAAACTATGAGCCTTGCCGACGCCAAAGGGCTGGGTCTCGAACCGCTGACGCTTGACACAGAAGATGTCAAAGGTTTTTCAAATGGTTTGCCATTATCAAGGTTGAATGTTTCCAGGTCCTTGAGTGGAAAAGGACCACGTGCGGTTTTCAGCAATGAAGGCACTCTTCTAGGCATACTGACCCTGTCTGGCAAGGAATGGAAGTATGCCTTTGTTCTTGGAGGGACTCTTTGAAAATTATCGAGTGGAATGACGTCGTCCAGCGACGAGTCAATCTGTCCTCTCCTTCAGCGGCAACGATCGGTGTGTTCGATGGCCTGCATCGGGGGCATGAGGCTCTTATATCGCGAGTCGTTTCCAAGGCACCTGAATTTCTTCCAGTAGCCTTTACCTTCGGAGTAAACCCCAAGAAATTCACTAAACCCCACAGGTATGCCGGTAGTATCTTTACCCTGCAACAGAAAATATTGGCTCTGGAAGGGGCTGGCATTGAGGCATGCGTGCTCATTGACTTTTCCTCGAATTTCAGTAAACTGGCGGGGAGCGAATTCGTTTCAACCCTAGTTCGGTCCTTCGGTGTTCGTTCGTTTGTAGTAGGCAGTGACTTCAAATGCGGCCACAGACTGTCAACAGATGCAGAGGCTCTCAAGACGATCGCAGGATCGCTCGGGGCCGATGCAGAGATAGTCGAACCGCTTTGTTTTGAAGGAGAAATAGTGTCCTCTAGCAGGATACGCTCCGCCATCTCAGACGGACGAATGGATCTGGCACTCGCCATGCTGGGTCGCCCCTACACGTTGGACCTAAGAGGAGTTGAGATAGGATTAGACGGAGATGATGCCGTGGTTTCACTCAGGAAATGGGGTGTTGCCGAGCCGGGACATGGAACGTACCAGGTTACGTTTGTTTTTGATGAACGACGATACGTTGGGCAGGCACGGTATTGCAACAACGGTATGCTACGATGGCCCAGGGTACAGGATGAATCTTCAAAGTGTCCTGATTTTATCGCCTTTGGCCAAAAAATCGCTTGATAACGAGAATAAGGAGTTTATAGACATGGCAGTTACGAAAGAGGATAAGGCCAGGGTCGTCAAGGAGTTCGGCGCCGGCGAGAAAAACACCGGATCCACCGAGGTACAGATTGCTCTCCTCACCGAGCGCATCGTTCAGCTTACAGAGCACTTCAAGATCCACAAGAAGGATACCAATTCAAGACGAGGGCTCCTGATGCTCGTTGGCCAGAGAAGGCGTCTTCTTAAGTATCTACAGCGAACCGACCTGGTTAAGTACAGGGAACTACTTGCGAGGCTCAATCTCCGCAAATAGTGTCGCGTACCAAAAGCCCGAACGATTGTTCGGGCTCTTTCGTATATAGGGCCTGAAAAATAGGCACATGGAGACATCAAATACATGGCACACATAAGCAAATATACCATTAACGGCGAGGATCTTATCCTTGAGACCGGACGCATGGCCAAGCAGGCTAACGGATCGGTCTTCGCCCGCATGGGTGGATCAGCCGTCCTTGCCACCGCCTGTTGTTCAGACAAGGTGACCGAGGGTCTGGATTTTGTTCCTCTTACCGTAGAATACAACGAGAAATACTATTCAGCCGGTAAAATCCCCGGAGGCTTCATAAAGCGGGAATCCCGTCCCAAGGACAGGGAGATACTTGTATCCCGACTCGTAGATCGCCCCATGAGGCCGCTCTTTGACAAGGCCTTTGGCCGCGAGATACAGGTCGTACCGACGACAATCTCTGCCGACTCGGTTAACCCGCCAGACATGCTCGGTATAATAGCCGCTAGTGCTGCAGTTACAATTAGCGATATACCGTTTAATGGACCCATTGCCGCGGTTCGTGTCTGCTACGTCGACGGTAGCTACGTCATCAATCCTACCTATGACCAGATAGCCAAGTCTACTCTGGAGATTGTCGTAGCCGGTTCAGGCGAAGGCATCACCATGGTAGAAGGCGGCGCTGACGAAGTAAGCGAAGAGATGATGATTGGTGCCATAGAGGCCGCCAAGAAGCCAATATCAGAGATTTGCGACGTCATAAAGGCAATGCGCGACGCCGTTGGCAAGCCAAAGTTAGCCCTTGCTCCACTCAAAGCCGAGCTTGCAAAGAAGTCTGATATCCATGCCCACGCCAAGGAGAGGATAGCTAAGGCCATCTTTACCAAGGTAAAGCATGAGCGTTACGCAGCCGTGGCCGCTGCGATAGCGGAAACCAAGGCTGCCTTCGACGATACACTAGGAAGCGATGAGATACAACTCAAGCTCTTTAGCGCCTTGATGGAAGAGATTCAGTATGATTTACTGAGGTCAGGCATCCTGGACAAGGGCCTTAGAGTCGATGGTCGTGGCACCGAGGATATACGTCCCATTAGCTGCGAGATAGGCGTGCTTGATCGCCCTCATGGATCGGCTTTGTTCACTCGCGGAGAGACACAGGCCTTGGCTACGACGACCCTTGGTACCACATTCGATGAGCAGATATTCGACGACATCGAGGGTGATAGGCGTGAAAACTTCATGCTACATTACAACTTCCCGCCATTCTCCGTAGGAGAGGTTGGCAGGCTTGGTACCGGCAGGCGTGAGATTGGTCATGGCCATCTAGCCAAGCGAGCCTTGGAGCGCGTCATGCCAAGCAAGGATCGATTCCCCTATACGGTTCGTGTCGTCTCGGAAATCCTTGAATCAAACGGTTCTTCCTCCATGGCCTCTGTATGCGGCGGGACCCTGTCTATGCTTGCAGCCGGCGTACCAATCAAGGCTCCTGTTGCAGGTATTGCGATGGGGCTCATCACCGAGGGTGATAGATTCGCCGTCCTATCAGACATCCTGGGTGACGAGGATCACTTAGGTGACATGGACTTCAAGGTTGCCGGCACCGAGGCCGGTATCACCGCTTTCCAGATGGATATAAAGATAGCCAATGTTACGACAGAGATCCTGACCAAGGCTTTAGCCCAGGCCAAGCGTGGACGCCTCCATATACTGTCTGTCATGAACAAGACAATCGCCGTTCCGGCGGCTGAGATATCAGAATTTGCACCAAAGATCCTAAGCGTCAAGATTGACGTTGACAAGATTGGCGCCATCATAGGGCCGGGTGGCAAGAACATCAAAGCCCTGTGCGAACAGTATGGCGTCAAGATAAACGTCGACGATGACGGCTCCGTTACCATATTCGGTGCCAATCAGAAGGCTTCGCTCGATGCCAAGGCTGCGGTGCTCGGCATCGCCCAGGATCCGGAAGTGGGGCTTATCTACCAGGGAACCGTCAAGAGAGTCATGGATTTTGGCGCCTTCGTAGAGATTCTGCCTGGCAAGGAAGGCCTCGTACACATTTCAAGGCTTTCCAGGACGAGGATCAATGCGGCCAGCGATGTTGTCAAGGAAGGCCAGGTCATTCCTGTCAGGCTTCTTGAGGTAGACAAACTCGGTCGTCTTAACCTGTCGTACATAGACGCCCTGGACGAAAACGGCAACAGCAAATAATCCAGGCCAATTGATTAAACGAGGAGAAGGCCGGCCGTTAAGGACGGCCTTCTTTTTTCAACGCCGCCGTAAGGATGATCGATGCCAGCTCTAGATGACAATATACATTCATACACCATAGCTCCAGGTATAGAACTCAAAGTAGATACCATGCCCCAGGCTTCGGGCCTGGCTATCGGTCTATGGTTCTCCGTTGGCTCCGCCTATGAAAGAGATGGAGAGCGTGGGCTTTCCCATTTCGTAGAGCACATGGTTTTCAAGGGTGCAGGAGAGCGAAGCGCCGAGGAGCTATCAAGGGCCATAGACAGGGTCGGCGGCTACCTTAACGCATTTACAGAGCGAGAGACGGTTTGTCTCCATTGCCTCATACCCGTAAGGCACGCACAGCTTGCCTTGGGGATACTCCTGGATATGGCCTATAGGCCCCGCTTCGATATAAAGGAATTCGAACGGGAGAAAGATGTCATCATCAATGAGATTCTGGCGGCCGAGGATGATCTAGAAGAGGCTGCCCAGGACGAGTTCTTTGCTTCTGCATACTCGGGTCATCCCGCCTCGCGGAGGATTGCCGCCAGTGTCTCAGACATACGAGGCGCATCCTTTGAGACACTACGAGCCTTTCACGATGAGCGCTTCGTGCGGGGCTCGCTTACCGTGTCGGTAGCAGGTGCCGTGATTCCTGACGATATAGCCCGCATGGTAGAATCAGCCTTGCCATCATCACGAGGTACTGCTGCCATGGCGCCGTATGATCCAGGCCCTGTACACTTTAAAAGAACCCGCCGTATGGTCAAGGCTCAGGGTAGCCAGGTGTTCTTGTTCTCAGGCTTGCCAATAGATTTATCTGTATCAGAGGATGATTTCTGGAGATACTCGGCCGCCAGCTCTGCCTATGGTGAGAGCATGAGCTCCAGGCTATTCATGCATATACGTGAGGAAAAGGGGCTGTGCTATTCAGTCTCATCCGCCTTTAGCCTTTCTAAGCTAGCGGGTCTTTGGGGAGTCGCTTCATCGACGAGGCCTGCGCAACTGCCCAGGCTCATAGAGGCCTATGCAGAAGAATCACGTCTCTTGTTTGAACGCGGCTTGACTGAGGTAGAGCTACAGGAGTCGGTTTCAAGAATAAAGGGTATACTGGAACTAGCCAAGGACGATACTGAATATCGTATGAAGAAGATGGCCAGGCAATACATGTTTGACCAGAGTGTAGAATCATTTGGCCAGACTATGGAGCGCCTTGAATCAGGCAATGCGCTAGAGTTCTCTGCTATCGATACGCTTATAAAGACGTCGCTTGATCCAGATAAGGAGAGTATCCTTCTATACGGTAAACTTGGAGCCCGCTCCCTGAGAGCAGGGGAGGCAGTCTTCGGTGCCATTGAGACGGAGGCCGAAGATTATAGTTTGGAAGGGGAGTAAGGCATGGATGAGCCTTTCGTTGGCATTGAGCTAGATGATGGAGCGACGGCGCCTGAGTATCAGAGCGACGGCGCAGCCGGGGCAGACGTACGGGCACGGCTATCTTCTCCTGTTACCATAGAACCCGGCCTTCGTGCCATGCTTCCTACTGGTTTGCGCATACGTCTGCCGTCTGGCTATGAAGCACAACTGCGTTCGCGCTCCGGTCTTGCGGCTAAGCATGGAGTGGCTTGCCTGAATTCCCCTGGTACCATTGATTCTGACTATCGCGGAGAGATACAGGTGATACTCCATAACCATGGCGATGCTGCCTACACCGTTACTGACGGAGACAGGATAGCTCAGCTCGTCATAGCACCCGTGTGCAGGGCTCGCTTTCAGCCGGAATCGCTGTCGATTGACAGCGCCCGAGGCTCCGGTGGCTTTGGCTCGACGGGAAGGTAGGCCATGAACAGACGCGTCCACACTACCATGTGGTCGTACATAAGCAAGGAATTCCTCCTGTCGTTCATAGTCTCCTTTCTGTTCTTTTTTATAATATTCTTTATAAACCAGTTGCTCCTCATGGCAGAGGAAATACTCGCCAAGAAGGCTCCTGTCATGGATGTCGTTCGCCTGGTTGTCTATGCGACACCGGCGATAATAGCCATGTCCTTTCCCTTTGGTTCACTCGTTGGGGCTCTCATGGCGTCAGGACGGCTAGCAAGTGACAATGAGCTGCTTGTGATGAGGGCCTCAGGCGTATCCAGGCCAACAATCATGGTGCCCTTCTTGGTGCTTGGCTTGGCCTTTTCCCTTGTATCATTTGTCATGAACGACTATTTTCTCCCCTTGGGCACGATTAACTATAGTAAATTATACAGGAAGCTAATAACAACATCGCCTGCCTTGGAATTAAAACCATATTCTGTAAAGCGTTACAGGGACACGACAATAGTCATGGGAGCGATGGAAGAAGGCATTATGCTCGACCTTGTCATTCTTGATACCACCGGAGAAGGAAAGTCTCGTATCATCAATGCGGGCAAGGCCTCTCTTTTGGACCGGGGCGAGGCAACAGGCGTTATATCACTCATACTAAAGGATGTCTTCGTCCAGGAAAGTGACCCAGGTAAGCCTGAGCGTTTTGAATACTCTAGTGCCGATAGGATGGAATATAACATCCTCCTAACCAGCTTCGCCGATTTTAGTTCTGGAATAAGCCCCAGGGAGATGAGTAGCGTCGACGTAGCGTCTGCCATAAAGAAGAAACAGGCCGGGCTGAACGCTCGTATCAAGGCCAGGGCAGCTGAATTAGGCGATAAACGCGCGGCCATGCTCTCTGCTTACCTATCGGCGTCTACGGGTTTGCTGAGCCTCGACAGTGGAATGTCTCGATTGAACCCCCTCAAGGAGGCTCATGACAGTCTGGCTAACAAGGTCATAAAGGACCGCTCCCTCGATATATACCGCCTGGAATATTATAAGAAATTTTCCATTCCTGCCGGAGCCCTCTGCTTCGTATTTTTAGCGTTTCCCCTTGGCTCCAGGGCAAGGAAGAGTGGGCGTGCCGTAGGATTTGGCCTGGGCCTCCTCGTTGCCGTCGTCTATTGGGGTCTGTTGATAGGTGGCCAGACTCTAGGTCTGAGAACCGGCTTTGATCCTTTCTTGGCCATGTGGGCACCCAACATACTCATACTATTGCTTGCCTTGCCATTCCTTCTGCCGGGCCGCTCGTCATGAGAATGATTAAACGATCGGCGACTCTCGATGTACACGTCAGCTTGTCATTCATACCGGTATTTGCCGTCTCACTGATGTTTTTCATGTTGCTTCTCGAGATGGCTGAGCTATTCGTCAACATAGTCCAGTATGTTCAAAACGATGTGCCTATAACGATGATTGTGCGTTCTATGATCCTCTATCTGCCGCGATGCATCAGCTGGTCGCTTCCCATAGCTACCCTCTTCTCTGTGTCATATACCCTGGGAACCATGTATGCCAATAACGAACTCATAGTCGTCTTTGGCTCGGGTATCTCCCTCGCCTCGTTCGTGGCACCCCTCTTTGTTCTGGCCTTGGCCTTGTCTGCCGGGTTTTTCGCCTTCGACGACAATGTCGTCATACCATCTCTGGCTGCAAAAGAAGCATTGTCAAAGACAATGCTCAAGACCGGTGAGATTAGGGGAGCCGCCGATGTTACAATACTAGGGGAGGGCCGTCGTATCATCTGGAACATCAAGTATTACGATAGACAGAATACCATGATGACCGGTATAACCCTCGTAGAGCGAGACGCCGATGGTTCCTTCCTTTCAAGACTAAACGCACAATCAGCCGTTTGGACAGGAGATGTATGGCGTTTTTCCGGTGTTAGAAGGTTTTTTTGGAAGGATGGCTTCCTTGTTGACGCGAGTTACGGAACCTGGGAGAACGCCTCCTTCTCGGAGTCGCCTGAATCATTCAGGGGCGGTGGTAAGGCTATAGATGAGATGCGTATTGGTGACGCCGCGGCTCAGGTTCGGTTTTTAAAACGTGCCGGGCTTCCAAATGCCTCCGAGAGTGCCGAGCTTTACCGCCGCTTCGCTTTTGCACTGACACCTCTGATCGTTACCCTCTTGTCTGCGGCTCTTGTAGGGAGGTACAAGAAGAACGTTCTTTTAATGAGCCTTCTACTTAGCCTGGTAGCGGCAACCATGTACTATGTTGTGCAGATGGTCGCAATGCTCCTGGCTAAGAGCGAGGCAATTTCTCCTGTTTCTGGAGCATTTGCGCCCATAATCATCTTCTCTCTGCTCATAATGGTTCTTTTCAAATTCCGACCAAGCTAAACATGGGTCTATCTATCATCGGAGGATTATAATCATGGCCTCACGTTCCATATTTACGGGATTGTCCAAGGACATAAAGAGCCTTGCTAGAACCGGCTATATAGACCTGCCCCATGGGCGGGTGCAGACCCCGGTGTTCATGCCCGTGGGCACCAATGCCACGGTCAAGGCGGTTTCAAAGGATACGCTTTCAGATATTGGCTTTGAGATAACACTGGCTAACACCTATCACCTGTACTTGAGGCCAGGACATGAGCTGATACGAGAGGCGGGTGGCCTCCATGGCTTTACAGGCTGGAGAGGCAATTTTTTAACCGATTCGGGTGGCTTTCAGGTATTTTCTCTGTCCAAGCTAAGGAAGATAAGCGATGAGGGCGTCAAGTTTCAGTCACATATAGATGGATCAACTCATTTTTTGTCACCGGAACTTGTAGTAGACATACAGACGGCTTTTAGTAGCGACGTCTTCATGCAGCTCGATGTATGCACCCCCTGGGGAGCAGAAGAGAAAGACGCACTCAAGGCCCTCAAGCAGACGAGTGCCTGGGCTGCCCGATCTATCAAGAGATGGGAAGAAACCAGAGGAAATTTTCAAGGCAAGCTGTTTGGCATAATCCAGGGCAATTTCTATAAGAATTTGCGTACCAGGAGTGCAGAGGAAATACTGGCACTCGATACGCCGGGCGTGGCTATAGGTGGGCTGTCTGTTGGCGAGCCATTCGATGTCTATGCAGAGCTGCTAGCCTATACGGCAGCCTTGCTGCCAGAAGACAAGCCCCGCTACGTCATGGGCATAGGCACTCCTGAATACATTCTGGAAGCAGTACAGAATGGTATAGACATGTTTGACTGCGTGTATCCTACAAGGACGGCCAGGAATGGTCTCATGTTTACATCACACGGCCCCATATCAATTAAGCAGGCCCGCTACACCAAGGATTTTGGCCCAGCCGATCCAGAGTGTACTTGCAAGGTGTGTCGGGATTATTCAAGGGCTTACCTGCGACATCTTTACAAGAATAATGAAATATTATTCTCCATGCTGGCTAGCCATCATAATCTTGCCTTCCTCTATGAATTGGTACGGCGTATCCGATACTCTATAGAGGGCGGAACATTTATAGAATTCAAGAAGGAGTTCCTCTTGAAATACGCTATGAAGGTGTAAGAGTATGCATACAAGATCTATTGTCTTTGTGGTAGCCTGTCTTTTCATTGCGGTGCCTGGCGCACAGGAAAAAGCCTCGCCTGAATCTTCCAAGCGGCTGGACACGCTGCGCTATGGAATAGAAACACAGGTTATAGAGCTACTCGACACACTCAAGTCAGAGAAGAATACCGACTACGCCAAGGAAATTCTCTCGGTATTCGATGCCTCGTCGAGTCCAAAGCTTAGAACAGCCATATTCCAGTACCTTGGCTCTATGCAGCTGGATGACGCCGAGTCAAGAGGACTCGATATCATCAGCGATAGAGATAATCAGATTGAGGCACTGGTTCAAGCGGCTTTTTCCTATTTGCATACAATTGAATCAAGGATTGCCCTCAAGGAAGCCCTTGCCATCCTTGACGAGGGTGATAAACGCTACCTTACGAGCGCCATCAAGGCGATAGGCGGATCGGGCGGAGAGAATGAAGCCTCCGCTCTGGTCAAGGCCTATGAAGCCGACGATGTGACACAGGCCACAAAGGAAGCCATAGTCTTAGCTCTGGGTGCCATGAAGGCTAGCTCTGCATTTGAACTCCTTTCGGGCATAGTCTCATCTGATGAATCGGGCAAGGCCATCAGGATGTTCGCCTGCACGGCTCTTGGAGAGCTCGGTGATGAGAAGGCCGTAGCAATCCTGGTGAGAGCCACAAATTCCACTGACCCAAACGTGAGAGCCGCGGCACTGGCTGCGCTTGGCAAGTATTCTACGGCAGAAGCCAGAATGGCCATGAGGGAGAGTCTCCGCGACACCCATGTCCTACCAAGAATTGCCGCAGCCAAGGCTGTAGGAGAGCAGGCAGATGTAGAGGCTATTCCATATCTTGAATACAAGGCTTCATACGATCCAGAGAAGGCGGTTAGGGAGGCTTCAATCAAGGCTCTCTCAGACATCGGCGGTGATCGTGTCGATGCCTTCCTTTCAGGTTTCTTTTCAGAGGCAAAAAATTCCTTAGCCTATAGGGCTGCAGCATTAAGCGCTGTCGTCTCCAAGTCTGGGCAGGGCGCCAGAAGCAAGGCCCTCGAGGCATTCGCCGCCGCTCAGGAAGAAAAGGATCGCACAGTATTCACGGCCTTCGCCAGGGCACTTGTGGCTCTAGACGATAAGAATGCCGTTCCGTTTATAGCTCTGATGCTGGGAGACAAGGAAATTTCTATCAGGCTTGGAGCACTGGCCTGGGCTGAACGTAACACCTCAAAAGCATTGGAGGATACTATAAAGGTATTATCTGAAAACGATTCAAACGACGCGGTAAGGAAACGAGCGGACAAGGCTTTGGAACGTCTGGGTTCCTAGGCCTTGTCTGTTCTGAACATTTTAGTCGACCGGTTTTCCAGAGTCGGACTCAGTGGTGTCGGCTGATTCGCCTGCGTTGAAGCTTTCGGGTAGACGCCATAGGCCTGGTGTCTCTATGCAGTGCAGTATCTTGTTTAACCTATCTACGGGTGCTTCGTAGCGTTCAAAGCGTATCACGAGTTCTTTCCCTCGTGCCGTCAGTATCCGTATGTCCTTATCAAGACAGGCTTCGATTGGGCCATCATAATCAGGGAAGAACTCGGGCCGTGCCGGAACGAGGGTAGCGCCCTGTCCATCATAGTATAGATGGGCTATGCGTCTTGGTACCGGCAAGAGGAATACAAGGAAATCGCTCGAACCACCCCCTACGCTTGATCGGCCTCCGGCGTGCATCGCACGTATATTGCGTTTGCCAATATTGGGATTCTGTCCATGCACCCTGAACAGTATGCGGGTAGAACCGTGTCTCACAACCTTAGGCTCGTAGTGAACGGGCGCCTGTTTTGCTACGGGTATTTCAGAACGAGTTTCGGCGAGAGGCAGGCTTCTTCGGGGTTCGCTAGAAGTATTCCATGCCTCAAGAAGTGAAGACGCCCTTGATTCTGGGCCTCTTGTAGAATCGGCGTTTGACGCCGCCGCCGGGATACTGGCCGCTGTGGCCTTAGTGTCATTAGCTTGTGTCTTTCCAAATGTCGTTGGGGCCTCATGCCGCGTGGTTTCCTGACTCGTGCCGAGTGCCTTGTGACTAGTATCCTTTGATGCGGCAAGTAGGGCGGCCGCCGATCTGGATACTGCAGCATCGCCATGTCGATTCTCTTCTAGCGCTGATGATCGCGGGGCGGCAGAATCGAGGAAGGCCTCCACGATTGGCTCTTCTGCCTTACGGTGGAGACGACGGAGATACAATACGACCAGTATGATAAGGGTGCAGGCAATGGCCAGAATGACGATGAATAGGGCTACCAAGGCTGAATTTCTAAAGAACGCCGCAAGAGGAGCCTTCTTTATCTCTACTGATACAGTGGATATGGCTGGAGCAACCCTGATGCCATCGGCGAATCGGGGTTCAAGAGACAGCATTATCTTGCCTTCTGGTAAAGATTCAGGCAGGAGGACCTTAAGCGTGAGCCTGGAGCTTTTCCCTGGTGCCAATTCTGCGAATACCTTATTGGTCAGTACATCGCTGCCATCCTCAAGGAGGAGCCGTGATAACTCAAGGGACAGAGAGCGAGAACCACGATTGCTCACATCAACGGCCATTGAGAAGGCATAATCCTTTACGCCAAGATCTGAAGGAAAACGTATCAGTGGAAGATCCACAGAATCTACGACAGACGCACTGGCATCGCTTGGATCGAATGTCTGTATAGAGGTGCCAACGGCGGAAGCCACATCCGAAAGATAATCTCCCGAGCCAGGAGAGGTAGAGCCGGATTCTCTTCCTCGTTCTGCATCTCCTGAGCCGGCAGAAGCTGTAAAGGCACCATCGAAGGGCACCCTGACGATGCGCATTGTCCAGCCATGTTCCTTGATTCTTGCCGCCGTGCGTTCTATCTCATTCTTGACACCAGAAGAATCAAGATCGGCGTATTGGGATCCTGTAGCAGGGGAGTGCAGGCCGTCGCTTATTAGAATAATATGCTTGATACTATTTTCAGGCAGGTCGGAGACATAGCGGTAGACATTCTTTAAAGCAGTCACAAGGTCTGTATTCTTGCCGAGAGGGTATAACAGGTATAGCCGTGCAACGACGCTCCGGAGGTCTTTCTCTGTTCTCAGTACCTGGGCAATTTCTACCTGGGTCGAATCGGAGAAAGAAAGCAGGTGGAACGCGTCGCCAAAGCGCAGATATTCCTTGACCGTTTGAGATAGCACGTAGTCTACGACCTGATTGTAGTACTGAGACATGCTTCTTGAAGAATCAAGAAGCACGACAACATCGACTCTCTCCTGAGCTACAATACCAGGAACGCTTATGGCTATTGCTAGAAGAGCGACAATCCCAATACGTTTCGTCATGATGAAATCCCTCGGGCTTTTTTGTCTACCGGGAACCACCCTATGGGGTCCGGTTCCCGGCACAATCGTTATAAGGTGCTAGCCTGTATCGTCTTAACCGTATAAGAGAATTTTCTCTCGTGGATGACGAACGTAAGCTGGTCACCAACCTTGTGGTTCATGAGTCTTTTGCCGAGCGGTGAGAGGTATGATATCACGTGGTTAGAAGGATCGGATTCCCAGGGGCCAAGGATAATATACTTCTCGTCCTCATTTTCAAGTTCGTTATGAAGGATAACCTCGGTGGCGAATGAAATTTTACTGGTCGTTATCGTTGTTGTATCGAATATCTGTGCACGCTCAATCTCGTTCTTGAGCTTTCCAACCTTGGCATTAAGCTCATCCTGCTTTTCCTTGGCAGCCTTGTATTCCGAGTTTTCCCTGAGGTCGCCTAGAGAAAGCGCAAAGGCTATTTCCTTCTGGTTGGCGGGCACATCCACTTCCATGATATGGCTCAAGAGGCGGGTTTTCTCTTCATACATGGCTGCCGTGACCATGAGGCCGCGGGAGACAACAACTCTCTCCTCGTCATCGTTGAATTTAAAGTCTGGATACTTCTCTAGTACCTGCTTGCGAAGTTTAAGCTTCAAGGCGGGGTCTAGATCCTTGACATCGCTTATGAGTGCAAATATACGCTCTATATCATCCTTGCCGGCCGTGTCTAGATAGGCGACCAGGCGGCCATCCTTGAATAGAA
Source organism: Spirochaetia bacterium (assembly GCA_034003955.1). Lineage (GTDB taxonomy): Bacteria > Spirochaetota > Spirochaetia > Treponematales > UBA12059 > SZUA-370. Next base: position 64,965 of record JAVEXO010000008.1, read on the forward strand.
TGGTGTCAACCTGTTTATTGATGCGCCTGTTGTCGGTGGTGTCGCGGTGGTTCTCTATTTCCTTGAAGCTTATATCGAGGATATGTATGAGCGTTATGAGCATCTTGTCGTATGAAAGGCCGAGTTCCTTTACCCATGGTTCATCCCATAGGGTCTTGGCTACCCAGATGAAGGCTTCCCTATGATCGCGGTAGTTTTCTACGATTGATACAATCATATTCTGAAGGCGTTCTACCTCGCTTGACTCAAGAAGTACGTTGATGATCTGTTTTGTAAGCGCATAGGGGAATATTCTTACGAAGATGTCAGCCCACTCAGGGATGAAATTCTTAATGTGATTTAAAAGGGATTCCTTTAGCTTCGCATCCTTGAGGTTGGTGTAAATGTAGACTATGTCCTCGCAATCAGACATCAGCTCATTAAAGCCAAGGCTCACAAGGTTCTTGAAGCGGGGTTGCGCGGCTGCCAGTTCCTTAAGATACAGATACGCGGCAAAAACCTGTTCGTTAGCCTGGGCATACGAACGGACGTAACCGGTAAAGAACTGGAGCATCTCGGTGAATAGCTCTGAGTCTGGGTCACCCTTCTCTATAAAATCACGCATATCCTGGATACGCGCAAAGATGTTTTTTTCTGCCTTGAATTGATTGTATATCTTCTCTTCATAGGCAAGGGGTCTATCGCGGACTATGTATATGCTGACCGATTCCTGTGCGTTACCGAACATAGGGTCGGTTTTTAAAATATCACGCGCCTTGGAACTCCAGCTGGTCCACTCACTGGGTGTTAGCACCGAGGGAACGAGTTCTGCCTTTATTTTCTTTACGTCAGCGTAATTGTCGAAGCTCTTTATTATTGTCTTCAAGGCCCATGGAATGTCTTTCTTGATGGTGTCATGGAGCTTTTCCTTAGACCAGATGGCTTTTAATACCCAGATATGGTCCTTGCTCAGGGTAACAAGGCTCTCGATAGCCATCTTGAGACCCATCTGGTGGTCGCGCTTCTTGGCAAAGTCAATGGAAATTTCGTCACCCTTGATGCTTCGTATACGACCGATGTTCCAGGTTCGGTGGTATACGTAGTTGCCGACGTCGAACGATATGTGTTTCTCGAAATCGGCTATGGCTTCATGAACATTTCTGTATGACTGAGCAAGATTTGATAGACGAATGTACTCGTCAACGTGGGAATGGTCGGCATACTTGGCCTTGTAGCATTCAACTATTTCCTTGCGCACGGCAGAGTTCTTGTTGTCATAGTCTATGACTGTCTTAAGAATGGATATAGCCGTGTCCCAATCGGCCTCGGCCTTATAGTGCTTGTACAGATCTGTAAGGAGTGCAGCGGCCTTGTCCTCGCTGATCTGCTTGGCGATCTTTCGCTGGACATGGTTGAAAAATTCTATGTCTGCAGGTGCAAGCTCTATGAGTTTGTTCCAGAGTTCCTTGACGTTGCTATAGAGGCCCTTGTTTATGAAACGGTGCAATGCCTTGCGATAGTAGTCTATCGCTTCTTCTGTATTGCCGTCTTTTTCCTTTTTTTCGGCTATAAGTTTTACGATGTCGGCTTCTTCATAATCTACACGGACCAGTCGTTCCCAGGTGTCATACATCTGGTCTATCTTGTCGTCATTCTCATAACATTCTGCCAGGCGAACCAGGGCATTGCGGTTCTCACCGTATTCAAGAATTCTCTGGCATACAAACTCGACAATATTCCAGCGGCGATTATCTGCAAAGATGTTTATGAGAGAAACCATGTTGGAGTCATCGAGCTGCTGCCGCGACAGGGATATGATTCCGGAGAGGTACAGCGCTGCTATGCTGTTTTTGCTGTGGCTAAGATGATCGGCACAGACATCGCGCACTTCGTCAATAGACTTCTCTATGGCCGCCTCATGGAAGAGACCGTCGAGTTCCTTTATCTGGTTGACGGTGTATCCGCTCAGGGTTGCTCGCGTCCACTTCTCTTCGTTGAGCATCTCTTGAAGTTTCTTAGCTATAGGTGAATCGGCCATCTCGGTCTCCTCTTGCTGGATCAGGCTATGTATTGCTTATAAACGCCGGGGTCAAGTAACTTAATTTTAAGGAGGAGTTCGTCTATCTTTGACTTGTCCTCTTTTCTATTCATATAGTGATCTGTTAACCAGAAATATCTGTTTATGAGTCGAGGCACCAGAATGGCTCTTCTTGAGCCGTCGGAAGCAAGCTCTGTCTCAAGCTCGTACACCGATTGCTTTATCTTGCCAATTTCTATGGGCTTGAGTTCTCTCTTGACTGAAAAAATCCCCAGCAACTCTCCGTAAACAGGAATCCACTCGACACATTCAATGCCTACCTTGCCCAGCTCTGTCACCTTGGTGGCAAGCCGTAAAAAGGCGCTTGACTCAAGCAATTCCACCTCTATGCGTTGAGGATTTATAAAAAAAGCCTCTCTAAAAAGGGCTTTTGACGCACGTTGTTCGTCTATAAGCGCGTAGGCGTCGGCCAGTTCTGAGAGTATGGTTGGATCATCTCGCTTGGTCTTGGCGGCGTTTTCCAGGAACTGCACCGCTTCCTCATAATCACCATGGCCCTTGCTGGCTCTTCCCAGACGCATGACTATCTCAGGATCGGCGCTCTCGCCATCAGATGCCAAGGAGCGGTACTTTAGCAATGCGGTCCCGAAGGCGAATAGCTTGAAGGCAGAGACGGCTCGTTCCTGCACCTGACCGAGTCTGGCCAGAAAATGCTTAAAAGCCTTCCATCTGGCAATGACGTAATCCCCTGACTCGAATTGATCGGCTATGTCCGAGGCCTTGTCTATTGAATCGGCCCACCACTGGGCGCATTTCATGGCGTAAAGAAGCTCGTCATCCTCGAAGTCATGCTCCAATGCCTTCTGCATTGAAGCCTGAGCCGAATCTAAATCTAGATCGGAGAGAAATTTGTATGCCTCTGCTATGAGCGTTTCCACGCTCGTGGATTGTGTCATGTGCCTCGGATATCCGTCGTATTGTTTTTATTGTACATGAAATTATCTACATAAGTCAATGAATCTCGACTTTCACGCTATAGCATTGGGTACAAGCCCCCATTATCGTCGGCGAGCCTTGAGCGGTGTGTGTCGTCGTGCTAGAATCGCATCATGAAAACTACCATTGTGGCACCTTCCTTGCTGGCTGCAGATTTCTCAGAGACTGGGAAAGCCTTGAAGAGAATTGAAGATTCTGGAGCAGCGTGGGTGCATCTTGATGTCATGGACGGAGTATTCGTGCCAAATCTCACCTTCGGAGCCAAGATGGTGGCGGATCTCCGTAGACGATCTTCCCTAGTCTTTGATGCCCATCTTATGACCAGTGCCCCGGAGGCCCTTGTAGACGGATTCATCGCAGCAGGTGCAGACGCCATAACTTTTCACATCGAGGCATGCGTTCATGCGCATAGACTCGTCGACAGCATCCATGAGGCAAAGAGGAAGGCCGGTATTTCCCTTGTACCATCCACTCCTGTCTCTGTCATCCTTGAAGTATTGCGTCAAGTGGATATGGTGCTGGTCATGACGGTGAATCCAGGCTTTGGAGGGCAGAGGCTCATCCCCCGTTGCATCGATAAAATTGCAGAAATAGCCGAATTTCGCCAACGTGAAGGATTAAAATTCGATATAGTGGTAGATGGTGGTATAAACACAACAACGGCACCCGCTGTGCTGTCTGCAGGGGCCGACGTGCTCGTCATGGGGAGTGCATTCTTTGAATCAGATGATCCTGCTGCCCTTGTAAAGCGGGTCTCGTCTATGCCTAGGCGAGGCTCCAGTGGAGCCCTGTAAACGCCGACAATATATCGAAGGAAGGTTCGAACGCATGAAACTAAAACGAATTACAACGTTCGCCGTGATAGTCGTTATGGGTCTTTCGTCGGCCATGGCCCAAGGCTCCGGGACGGCTTTGACGAAACCAGCCGATGAACTTCGTCGTGGCATAGAGCTGTTTGCCAACGAGCAGTACATGGAGGCCTTGCCCATCTTCGATTCGTTGTTCCTTGACCCGGCGTCGGGAAGCTTTCGTGCCGATGGTGCGTATTGGTCGGCAATGACCCTCCTGGCTTCAGGTGATCCTATGGCGGCAGAAAAAGCCATAGAATCCTTCCTTACGGCCTTCCCAGGGCATTCCAAGACAGACGAGATGATGTACCACAAGGCACGTGCAGCCTTTATTCAGAGGGACTATGAGAGGGCGCTTAAGACGTTCGGTGCCTTTCTGTCTGCATACCCTGAGGGAGATCAGGTTGCCGCCGCCATATTCTGGTCGGCAGAAAGCCTCTATTCTCTTGGGCGCCTGCCCGATGCGGAGAAGCTGTATCGTACTATCGGTGAAGAATATTCTGATAGTGTGAAGGCCGAAGCCGCTAAGTATAGACTGAGTCTAATACAGTTTAAGTACAGAGAAGACGAACTTTTAACCCTGCTTAAGTGGAGCCACGAGGAATCATTAAAGATTATAGAAGAATTCCAACGCAGGGAGAAGGCGTATGAGCAGGCTCTTGAAGTGTATCACAAGCGTTATGGTGAGGCACAGAGGGGAGTTTCCCAGGCTCAGGCATCGCTTGAAGACCAGATAGATAGCCTTAAGATGTCTATGGACGACCTCGCCAGACGCTTGCAGGAGAAAGACGCACGTGTCGCAGAACTAGAGAGCCTCACAGAAAGCAGGCCTGATTCAGACACAGTATCGCCTGGTGCCATGCCTGCCTCAGAGCGTGTGGGTAACGATGCTGAATTGCTGGTATTGAAGGAGCGAGCCTTGTCCTTGATGGAATTTTACCTTGAGCGCCTAGCAGAACGTTCGAGTTCGGGAGGTTCCAAATGAGGAAGTTAGCGCTCTTGTTCATAGCCCTTGTGCTTCTTGTGCAGGCAGGATTTGGCTTGGAACTCAAGGATGGCAGGATGCGTCTAGTCGTAGAGGAACGTACCGGACGCTTCGCCATATATTATCTATCAGATGTTGCCAAGAACCGCTACACGCCTTTCCTGTACGATCAGGAGATGAGGACAACGTATCCCACATTGATGATAGACCAGAAGACATACAAGCTGGGAGATTCTTCAGAATTCAGGGTGTCGGTAAAGACCGATGATATGGGTGCCCTGCGTATTGAGTTTCGCTCGGCATTCTGTGTCGTGCGCCAGAGCTTTACCTTCATTGCATCGCCTGGATCTACCATGTCTGATGGGGTGGCGATAGACTTTAGCATAGAGAATGTCTCCCAGACAGAAGCCAGCTTCGGCTTGCGAGTACTATACGACACCTGGCTTGGCGAGAAGTCATCTGCTCACTTTAGTGGCTCGCTGGCTGGCCCCTTGTCTGTTGAGACAAGCTTAATCGATATACAGGATCAGTGGATACGCAGTTCGGAAGCCGGTAGTTCTAAAGAAGCAACCACATCGCTACAATTGCTACTTAGCTCCCCGGCGACAAGGCCTGACCGCTTGATAGCGGCAAACTGGAAGAGGCTCAACGACGCTAACTGGTCATTCGATACCAATGCATACAGGAATTATACCCTGCTGCCATATTCTATAAACGACAGCGCCCTGGCCTTGTATTTTGACCCGTCAGTCTTGAGACCAGGAGCCGCAAGGTCTATACGGACGATACTATCTCAGGCTAACGATGGTTATCCTGTATTGGCAGATGGTGCTTCGATGTCTCCTTCTCTTTCGATACGTGCTCCATCGGAGTCTGCGCCTCTAGATGCCATGGCCGATCTCATTGTACTCAGGTCGGTGTTGGATGCCATCAATGAGGCCATTGGCTCCGGAGAAAAGCCGGATGACCAGAGCATGGCAAACCTGAAAAAGACGCTGCAGCTTCTTGAAACCAGAAAGCTTAAGTACTGAGCCCGATGGTAAAGAATCCTATGGATGAAGCCGAGGCTCTCTACCGTCGTAGAGCTTGGCTTCAACTTATTAGTCTTTTAGAACCTCTGTCTGCCGTGTACCGGGATAATGCCCGTTATTCTGTCTTGTTAGGCAGCGCCTACCTTTTTAAAGAGGATTCGGGCGGTGCTTATTCTTGCTTTAGAAGGGCGCAATCGCTTGATTTCAGGAATGTAGCAGGAGCCCTCGGCTTAGCCGCCGTACACATTCGTCGTGGAGAGACAGAAAAAGCCGTTCAACTCTATATAGAAATTCTTGAAAAACATCCGCGTGATAGAGTAGCGCAACGTGGCTTGCGTTATCTGCGCAGATCATCGGGTGGTGATGAAACGCTTCTGGCCCGCAAGGTCCGCAGACTCTACCCGAGGCCTCCCCTTCGCTGGGGAATAGTCGCTCTTGTGCTCGTAGCAGCCAGCGCCCTGAGCCTGGGCTTATGGTTGTATCCAAGCTTGGCAAGCGCCGTTAACCAGTCCATGCCAAGAAGAGACGGTGTGTCCGATATTGTGCTGAGTTCTGAGGAAGTAGCGCTTCCTGTTGGGTCAGGAGGAGAATTCGATATTGTCCTTACCGAGAAAGAGGCGATAGAAGCCTTCGAGAAGGCCAAGCGCCTTTTCTCCGATTACCGCGACGAGGCGGCTCTTGTTGAGCTTAACCGCCTGTTGATTTCAAATGCAAGCTCAGGGGTAAAGGCCAAGGCAGCATCTCTATCGCGCTACGTACGGGAACCCAGCTTTCTTTCTATGCCTGATAGTTTTGCTTATTCAGATGTTGCAGTTTTGCCAAAACTCTATGAGGGGGTTGGCGTAATCTGGAAAGGCTTGCCTGCCAATATTGTTTCTTCGGAAGCGAACGCCAAGGATGGTCCATCTACAAACTTCGATCTCTTGGTTGGATATCATGATAAAAAGCGTCTTGAAGGCATAGTCCAGGTTGTTGCTCGTTTCCAGACGAGACTCATTCCCGATAGGCCTATAGAAGTTCTGGGAAGGGTTAGACGTGGAGAAGGCAGGGCCTTCTACATAGAATGCCTGGCGATACACGAACAATGAGGATTATTCTGTGAAGGCGGTGGTTCAACGTGTAAGAAACGCATCCATTGCAGTAGACGGTATCGTCATGGGTGCCATAGAGGCAGGGCTGCTCGTCTATCTAGGGGTCGGTAAGGATGATACAGAGGCAGACGCCGCGTGGCTTGCCGATAAAATATGTGGTCTGCGTATATTCGAGGATGAGCAAGAGAAGATGAACCTATCTTTGCTCGATACCCATGGGAGCATTCTTACTATTTCTCAGTTTACCCTCCTGGCCGATACTCGTAAGGGCAAGCGACCTTCATATAATGATGCCGCTCCTCCAGAGTATGCCGAGAAGCTCTATGAACACTTCAAGCATATTGTATCTACTATTATTCCAAACAGTGTCTCTGGTGTCTTCGGTGCGTCGATGGAAGTAGCCTACGTTAACATGGGGCCTGTGACGATACTGCTTGATACTAAAAAAAACATAACGTAAAAATAATAAGATAACGAAGAGTAAAAGAGAATAAGAGAAAAAAAAGAGATAAGAATAAGAAATTTGCCACAGAGGCACAGGGGCACAGAGAAGAATTAGGGAAAGATAATAAAGATAATTAAGATAATGAAGACTACGAAGAGGATAA
>JAVEXO010000009.1:0-72410 GCA_034003955.1 Spirochaetia bacterium
ATACCAATTAAGGGCTAAAAATACAAGCTATTTTTATTCTACATCAAGTTAACCGGACAGCAGTGATGTTGCTTAATAAAATCACACAAGGCTATGTTCATCAACGTTTGATATCCAATATTTTATTCACTAGCTTTCTTCTTGAAATACAAAACGACATCATTATCCAGACAAAATGTGGCCTCTCTGGCAACCATTATATGCATGACTTAGTAAATTGTTCCTACCAAGCCCTGAAAACGCGAAGGCACCCGACACCCTATCTTCAAGACTACAAAGACCCGACACAGCGCCCTTTAGTACATTGCTCCTACCAAGCCTAGACTACACGCGAAGGCGGGTGCCCATAAAAAACGCGCCGTCGCGTAGCGATGGACGTTTTGTTTGGGCAGGCCCCGCCGCCATGATTAACAAAGCCTTACAGTAAGCCCAAACCCGCTCCGGGCGCTGTGTCGGGACGTAGCGATGGTCGCTTTTCATGGGCAGGCCCCGCCGCCATGATTTTCCAGGCCTTTCAGTAATCCCAAACAACCAATGGGCGCTGTGTCGGGATGAATCCCTATATTCAAGACTACAAAGACCCGACACAGCGCCCATTAAAAAATTGTTCCTACCAAGCCCTGAAAACGCGAAGGCACCCGGCACCCTATCTTCAAGACTACAAAGATCCGACACAGCGCCCCTAGAACATTGTTCCTATCAAGCCTAGACTACACGCGAAGGCGGGTGCCCATAAAAAACGCGCCGTCGCGTAGCGATGGACGTTTTGTTTGGGCAGGCCCCGCCGCCATGATTTTCCAAGCCTTACAGTGATCCCGAACAACCTTAAGGCGCTGTGTCGGGGAGCATAAACCGCCGCCATGATTAACAAAGCCTTACAGTAAGCCCAAACCCGCTCCGGGCGCTGTGTCGGGCTATCTATTTAGAATCTTAGAGACAGGCAGGATAGCCCGCCATCGATTTTCTTGAATTCGCTCATGTCGAGTTCTATAGTCTTCATGCCCACGGCCTTGATGGCGGCAAGAGCCTTGGGATAGCCAGCGGGCACTATGACAAAATCGTTTATACGGAGGCAATTGGCGGCATACGACTCGGCTGGATCTATGCCTATGCGTATAAACGATTTGAATTCTTCGTGCTCGGCAAATGCATGGTCTACGAGTAGAACATTCTCTTCCATGTAGGAGCAGCCCGTCTTGAGGTGTAGGGTGTCGGGCATCTTGACGCCGACACCAGAATAGCCATTGCGTTCCAGGGCCGCTATGAATTGTGCAACGCCTTCGGCGTTGGTTCGAGTTGACAAGCCTACATAGAAGGTATCTCCAACCATCATCACGTCTCCGCCTTCGATGGTACCAGGATCCTGTATCTCTTCTATAATCTTGAAGTGAGAAGACAAGATGCTCCTGACGCCAGATATTTCTCCGCGCCTGGAATCTGCACCGGGACGTGTGATGATAGCGAATCGAGAGGTACATACAGCCACGTCTTCCACGAAGCATGAGTCGGGGAACTCTTCTTGTGCAGGGAGTGTCTGTACCGTAAGCCCGCACTGTTCAAGCGCCTTGACATAAGCCTCATGCTGCCTAAGGGCCAGTGTGTAGTCGGGCTTTCCAAGTTCTGGATGAGCCGTGATGCCGTCTGTGAGGGAACGTCCGGGTGTCCGTACTATGGCTTTGGTAAACATTGGATGCTGCATGTATGGTCGCCTCCTGGTAGGTATGAGTCTAACATCACTAGTATATCATGCGCTTGTATTGAAGAGGCGCTTAAGTCTATATGCGCTCAGGACGCTGTCGTAGAGCGACTCCGAGTATCGTTGGTCTATATGAAAGTCTATGGTCCCATCGCCATCCTCGATGAAACCAGCCACGTGTACGCCCAGAATCCCGTCGTCCTTGTTTATTCGGCAGTCTACGCGTATGTGTGTGCCAGTATGCCGTAAGCTGGCAACTATCCCGCCTTCCTTTTTCTCTATCCGTAGTCCGGAAGTATCTTCGTTGGCTAGTCTGTTGGCGTTTGGCGCATTGGAAGGTTCTGCGTTGATCATAGTAATGGCCTTGAAGTAGGCCTCGGGATGTACATCTCCCGGAGAGATAAGCATCGATTGAAATGCCTTTAAACCTAGTTCGTAGAATGACTTGTCATCAGCCTCCATCGTCTTCTTGGTCTCTGCTCCCAGGTCTATCGGCTTCCTTACCATGCCGTAGAAGCATCTGAAGGAGAACATCCTGTCTATCTTGTCCTTACTGAATACGACGCGATTGGGACCTGTTAGCGTCAGCGTCTCGACGGCCTCGCTCATTGAATGAATCCGCTGCTTATCTATGGCTATGGTCGCGTCTATAGCCTTAACTTGTGCGTCGATGGTTTTTTGGATTCTACCGAGGGTATGACTGAGGAAGGAATCTACCTCAGCCTTGTTGAAATTATTGACGCCCTTAGCCTTGATGCGCTCGGCTGAAACGAATATATCCTTCGAAATCTTTTCGGCTTCCAACAATCGATCACTCTTGTCGGCTATAGACAGGGTGATACTGTTCTGGACGTGAGCCAGGTACACAATGTACCTCTGTATACGTTCATCGAATTCTATCTGTATCGGTACCCTTGGCTTAAAAAACATAGCCTTCTCCTTGTCCGTTTTTCGTCATCGCGGCTGTCCTCAAAGGGAAGATGAAGGATAATAGTCATCTAGTATCTTAAGATCGAACTTTGGTTCTAGCCCTATCCTGGTTCCCATGAGGAAGAAGCCTAGTGATCCGTAGGCTAAGGCGATGAATATGATCGATAGTGGCGCGAGCACGAGCGAGGCCGAGCTCAGGCCCGCAAGGATAAGCAAGGTACGGAGGGACCGTATTCCGGGGTCAAGGGCTTTGACTGGCCTTAGGCTCAGGCCTATCAGAATCATCGAAAGAGCCCTTCCATAGAAGGAGATCAGTAGGCCCATCGGAGAATTTATGACCGTCTGTACGAATAGTCTAAGGCTTGTCTCGTCGCGTATACCCATCATCTTCAGGTCGAGGTTCCTGTTGATCAAGTACTCTGAGAGCATTGAACTGCACAGGAATATAATGAACAAAAATATGGCCGCCGAGATGCGCGTATGGGGTACCTTCTTGGAGATGAAGAAGGCAAGGAATGCGAAGGGGAAGGTGAGGGCTAGAAGCGCTATCAAGAGGATGGGCCATGCAATATCGACGTGGTTTGACTCGATGCCTATAAAATGGAGGACGATGCCGCCTGATAGCAGGATGCAGACGAGCAGGGAGAACAAACCCACCAGGAATCTAAGGAGTCTCATGGCGTACCTCATTCTTAATACATTTTGAGTTGCAAGTATACCATTCTGATCCGAAAAGGTAAAACCGATTCAGGCTTGCTAGCCTCGTACGGCTCTACTATGAGAGAATCGGGCAACTATTCTGATCCAAGGAAGAGCGATGAGACGATTAGCGGATATGGCGGAAAAGCTGGTGCACACGAGGGAGTTGTCAATGTCTACGTTCGCCGTGGACGAGGGGCGGATGCTGTGTGTCGGTCGCTTCAACGACGTAAGGACGTTCCCTAGCATCGGTTTTAACCGCAATCGCTTCGATGCAGGCGACCTGCATGATATGGAGATAGCGGTGCTAGTAGGGTTGCCTGATCTAGTGATCCAGGATATAGAGGTGACGATACGAGCGGTACCGCTCAGGGATTGCCGCCTGATGGAAGGCTCTCTGGACGCCGTCATAGGGTTGTCTGTTTCTAGGGGTTTTGCCGCCGAGGTTAAGAGGCGCTCTGGCGGTGCTCGGGGATGCACCCACCTGGTGCATCTATTGACCACCATGGGGCCGGCCATCCTGCAAGGCTACTGGTCTCTGCAGGACATGGGCCGAGAAGATTCAGGCGACGCTCCCGGTAAGCAGAAGGTATCAGCGGCTCGATTCCTGGCAAACTCGTGCTATGCGTGGAGAACTGATGGCGAGGCATTCGGGGCCCTGGGTCAATTAGGCAAGGATGCACTGGACGGTTCTTAGATTCGATCCCCTAGATTCCGCTCAGGTTACAGCCGCTATGCTACCGTTCCTAAACCGATTCTGAAAAATAATTAACGCAGGGTCTTCTCAAAGTCTCGTCCAGTCTGTATTGTATTGTTCCGTAGAAACACAGCATCAGGAGTATTGCATGAGCGACGGATTGACCAAGAAGTATGGTTTGGCCACAGCGATAGCTATGGTCGTAGGGATTGTCATAGGTAGCGGTGTCTTCTTCAAGGCTGAGAAGATACTGACGGCCACCGGTGGTAATCTGCCGCTGGGTATTCTGGCCTGGGTCATTGGTGGCGTCATCATGATTGCCTGCGCGTATACCTTCTCCCTGATGGCTTCCAGGTACGAAAGGGTAAACGGCATCGTAGACTATGCCGAGGCGGCGATGGGCAAGGGTTATGGCTACTATGTTGGTTGGTTCATGGCCATCATCTATTATCCAACCCTGACTTCAGTGCTGGCTTGGGTATCGGCACGCTATACCGCTGTGTTGTTCGGATGGAGCATCACTGGCGGTGAGTGCATGACCATAGCGGCATTCTACCTGGTTGCCAGCTACACGCTCAATGCATTGTCGCCCATACTGGCAGGGAAGTTCCAGGTATCATCAACGGTCATAAAGTTGGTGCCCCTTGCCTTGATGGCAGTGGTTGGAACGGTATTTGGTCTTTCTAACGGCATGATAGTCAGGAACTTTACAACAGTATTGGAGCATGTAGACACGGCTACGGCTCTCTTCACGGCCGTCGTGGCCACCTCCTTTGCCTATGAGGGTTGGATAATAGCCACCAGCATCAACTCAGAGCTCAAGAATTCAAAGAAGAATCTCCCCATAGCACTGGTAGCCGGTACATTCATCGTCATGCTCACATACATACTCTACTACATTGGCTTGTCTGGAGCGGTTGCAAACGAGACCCTGATGGCCGGTGGTCAGGAAGGGGCCAGGCTTGCATTCTCAACCTTGTTCTCAACGCTTGGCGGTACGCTCGTGTTTGTGTTCGTCATCATATCATGTCTTGGAACGCTCAACGGTCTCATGCTTGGCTGCACGCGCGGCGTCTATTCTATAGCCGTCAGGAATCGTGGCCCCAGGCCTGCTCTGTTCAGCCAGGTAGACCCCGTTACAAACATGCCCACAAACTCAGCCATTCTAGGGCTCTTCCTCAGCGGGGTCTGGCTTCTATTCTTTTATGGAGCCAATCTAACAAGGCCTTGGTTTGGTTTCTTCTGCTTCGACTCATCGGAGCTACCCATAGTAACCATCTATGCCATGTACATACCCATCTTCGTGATGTTTATGAAGAGGGAGTCAGACCTGCCGACATTCAAGCGGTTTGTGATGCCCGTTATGGCTCTAGCGGGGAGTCTTTTCATGATAGTGGCCGCGTGCTTCGCGCACAGGATGGCCGTGGTAGCCTATCTCATCATCTTTGCAGCGGTGATGGTGCTTGGCGTCGTCTTCTCAAGGGAAAAGCCGACCATAGTCACTTAGCTATTTTTTAACCCTGTTGATCATCAGTGGCTGTGAACCGTCGGGTCTGGATTGCTGCCACGTGGCTATGTACGCGTCGGCTGTCTCTAGTACGTCTACATAGCGTAGGCATCCGCTACCGTCGGGGCTGATGAATTCAGGGAATACATCTGATATGCGTCTGAAGCTTGTAGGGTCCTTATCCATGTAGTAGCCCAGGCCTCCCAGCTCCTCGCAGGAATATCCACGGGGGCGGGTCTTGGCCTGGGCGTGTTCATCGAGATTGCGCAGGCACTCACCTCCGTCGTAGAACACCAGCCCCGAGCCGGCTGGCCCGATGTCATCGGGCAGGGGTAGGGTGCAGGTGGCACGGGTAATGGCCACGTCCCAGGCTGGGCCACGGGGATAGCAGTCGTAGACAGGATTGCCTATGGGTTCGCCGTCTGAGCCAAGAACCAGGTATCCTGTGCCGCTTGAAGACCAGCAATAGGGGTGATGGCAGAAGAAGAGGTAGGAGCCCCCATCGGCTCTCGCTGCCAGAAAAGGGTCCTTTATGTGGAAGATCTCCGGCCTCATGGTAGAGAGTATGGTTCGCGCTCTTGCCTTGTGAAGGGAACCAATGTCGGGAGCCCAGAGTCTATCTATAGACCAGACACCCGTGCCTGGTTTCTGGAATGCCGTGACTGGCGCTGGGTAGGCCAGGGGTTTTTCTGAGGAGACGAATAGTTCTACACCCTTGTCTGTGAAGCGGAGAGCCGAGCCTTCTATGGAGAGTGCCTGCTCGCCATCAGGAGCCACGGCTGACTTGTCCAGGCTTGTGACCTTTGTCCACGATGTGGCGTCGTTGTCGGAGGCGAAGATGGCCAGCTCCCTGCCTCTATCTCCCAGGTCGAGCCCGGTTCGAGAGTCTCCGGCGCTTCTGTATCTGCCTGATAGGTAGAGGCGGCCATCCGGTCCCTGAGCCATCGATCCACCACCGAACCAGTAGCCCTTCATCGATCTTTCTGCTGGGATGGCTATCGTAGCCCTGGCAGGGTCTATGAGCCGCCGTGCCAGCTTGCGTGCCTTGTTAATTGATGCCTCATCCATGAACCGCATGCCGCTACCTTTCACGCCCCAAGGAGCTTGTCATCAATAAAACATCATAGAAACCAGGGCTTGGGCCTTCTTTTGCTATTTTTTCTTTCCGAACAGTCCTGATTTCTTTAGTTTTTGAGAGATTGTTTCAATGATAGGTTCAGGTTCGCCAGTGTCTTCAGACGATGGTGATGCATCTGCGGCAGCAACGGCTGCCTTCTCACGACGCAGGTTTTCTGCGCACTCATCATTTTCTATGAGCTTCTCGTCGAGCTTGCTCTTCTCCTTTTCCAGCCTGCCCATCCTGCGTTTGAGGCCGGAGAACTGGATGGATCTCTTGAAGACCGATGGTGCCAGGATGAGCACTCCTATCAGGATCCCGATGGTGAGCGTAAGTATAAGGACCAGGGATAGGGAGCCAGAGGCTGAAAGTGAGAAGAAACTGATGGCTATTTCTACGCTATTCTGGAGCGCGAAGATGACCGCAGTTATTGCAACCGCGAGGACTAGTATCAAATAGATGATTTTCATTGTCGTCTCCCTTCACATGCGGCTGTATAGTCGTATTCAGCGTGCCGCCCTACCTGATATTTGAATGCTTTTTAGGTTCTTTGTCCATGCTAAAAGATAGAAGCGCCATGGTGTATATGAAAAATGCAGGATATACTCTCAAATTGCGGTTTGGATGCCGCTCTTATTTAGACGATCACGGAGGGAAGCCATGGGTGGTAAAACCATACTGTCTATGCTCGATCAGGCTGCAGTCAGCTATGCTGACGATCCTTATGCCCTGAAAAAGACAGATTCTGGCTGGGAGTCTATCTCCTATGCGCAGATGAAGGAGCGTTCAAGGGCCTTCGCTGCCTGGCTTCTGGGGTGTGGGTACAAGAAGGGTGATTGTGCCGCAATTCTGGCAGAAGGTTCACCCGAATGGATAGTGGGAGAGCTTGGAATCCTGTCTGCTGGCTTGGTTTCAGTGCCACTTTCAATAAAGCTTCTAGCCGACGAGATTCCTTTCCGTGTAACGCATTCAGGTGCGGCATTGTTCCTGACTACTGACAATCAGCTTGTGAAGGTTTTTGCCGCACTGAAGAAGGCCAATCTCAAGCCCATGGTTGTCCTTCTGGATGGAAGCACTGCTACCCTTGACGCCGCATGCGCATCGGCTGGATTCCAGCGAGACAAGGCCATCCTTCTTGATGAGGCTCTTGCAACAGGCACAAGAGCCTTGTCGGTGCAAGATTCACCACGGTCTGCAGAGCTGGCTAGACTGGCGGAGTCTGTAGGTGAAGACGACGTGGTAACCATAAGCTATACAAGCGGTACCACGGGTGACCCAAAGGGCATCATGCTTACGCATCGCAACTACTACGAAAATTGCCATGACGGGGTGAAGCTCTTTGGTGATATCTATCATTACTCGACCCTCATCATACTGCCCCTGGACCATTCCTTTGCCCACACGGTGGGTATCTTTGCGGGTCTTGTCTGCGGCCTGGCCCTGTATTTTGTAGACGCCCGCTCGGGAGGCATGGGCATACTGCGTAACATACCCATCAACCTTAAAGAGGTGGAGCCTAAATTCCTCATGACGGTGCCAGCCCTGTCGGGTAACTTCATGAAGAAGATAGTTGCCGGCATAGAGGAAAAAGGTGGGTTCATAGAGAAATTGTTCAAGGCAGGTATACGGGCCGGAATAGCGCTCAATGGTGACGGATTCCATAAGCCAAGCATAGGTACTGTACTCAGGCACAGCCCGGTACACGGTCTGGCCAAGGCGCTCATTTTCAACAAGATAAAGACCATGGTCTTTGGCAAGAACATAGAATTCTGTGTCGGTGGTGGCGCCCTGCTCGATGTAAAGCAGCAGGAGTTCTTCGCCTCATTTGGCGTGCCTATATTCCAGGGCTACGGTCTGACCGAGGCCGCTCCAATCATAAGTTCCAACTCGCCATTATCATACAAGTTTGGAACATCTGGCCGTGTGGCAGCCTCGGTGGAATGCACCATACGCAAGGCCGATGGCTCCATCTGTGAGACAGGGGAGACTGGCGAGATAGTGATACGCGGCGGCAATGTGATGAAGGGTTACTACAAGAACCCCGAGGCATCGGCCAAGGCTCTTAGAGACGGTTGGCTGTGGACCGGTGACCTGGCATACTACGATGCCGACGGTTTTCTCGTCGTCGTCGGCAGGGAAAAGGCCCTGCTCATAGCGGAGGATGGAGAGAAGTACAGTCCCGAGGAGATAGAGGAGGCTGTGGGCAGCTCTACGGAGGCCTTTAGCGAAATCATGGCCTGGAATGAGCAACGCAAGTACACCATAGCCTTGGTAACTCTGGATACGGACAAGGTCAAGAGGCTGGCTTCCGAGCGCGGTGCCGCCGATCCTGAATCAGTCCTTGCCCTCTTAAGGGAGGAGTTTTACAAGTTCAGGACAAACTCCAAGGCCAAGAAGGTGCAGGCTGCCTGGATACCCGCAACATTCATGATTGTGCCGGGACAGTTCTCAGACAAGGATGGTACCGTCAATTCAACCATGAAGCTGGTGCGGCATCGCGTGGCGGCCTTGTACCATGAGCTCATAGAGTACGCCTACACGAAGAGCGGAGACAGGCCGGAGAATGAGCGTAACCTCGAGACGCTCAAGAAACTCCTTGACATGTAGGCTCTTCCATCTCGACGAGCAGGCTCCAGTAACGCTTTGGCATTCTGGACGCCTGTAGAGATGGGTTTAGCCTCTCCTGTATGGCAGTCGATTGAAAGTAGCAGCGCCATAGATTCCTGATGGTGTTTTCTCGATCAGAGAAGGCCTTTAGTAGATCGTCTGAGCCAAGGCTGAAGCCCTCGGCAATGCTCCATGACTGACCCGGCTCATGGAGTATGGCCGTGCCCCGAGTGCTGTCATGGATGACGAAACGCATCGGCTCAAATCTAGAGCAGAAATGGTCGGCAATAAGCATGAGTACATCGCTTGATGGGCGTATGGCGGCGTACCAGCATCCATCTGACAATTCAGAGAATCGTACAAGGCCTGTGAGCAGGTGAGCCTCCGCTCGTGATCGATGGGCCGCCTTCTCCACGGCTAGAATAACAGGATCGGACAGGTCGTTCATGACCTGGGCTCCCTCGAAGCGTAGTCTCCTTATCACCGTGGCAATGCACGAGTCGGCATCGGGGCTGTCTGAAAGAAAGGCTTCTAGCAGGCATCTCATGGCCTTAGTGCCGACTAAGCGTGTCATTCTTTGCCATAGAGAGGCGGCACGCTCATCGTCGCGCGTTGCAGTAAACCGGGTCTCGAATAGTTCCTCGGGGCGGTCTGCCCTGAGCACTCGAGGTGGGGGCGCCGGCGTGTTCAAGGCATCGGCGCAGGCGCATAGGAAGCCAGGAAAGCTACCATCATGGGATATCGTCGCCTCAGACTCTGACTCACTGGTCATGGCGTATCCTTCTGGTCCCAGTCTAGCTCGAGTTGCCTGGGTGCCAGGATGTTCCTCGCTCCGTCTGCCAGAGCCATACGTGCGTAGCATGCGTCTGGCTCTACCCGTTTGCCCATGGAGGGTAGTAGGGGAGAGACTCCTGAACAGCTTACAAAGAAGGCCGCGCGTTTCATGACGACGCCCAGCGTTTTGAGGCTCTCTGGTTTGAGGCTGGAGCGGGAACGAGCCCGCAGTATCTTGCTGGCAGACTTGGGACCTATGCCAGGGACCCTGAGTAATTCCAGGTAGTCGGCCTTGTTGACGTCTACAGGAAAACGATTGAGATTGCGAAGTGCCCATACGCATTTTGGGTCTAGATCAGGATCCAGGTTTGGGTGCTCAGGTGACAGTATCTCGTCGGCACGGAACCCGTAGAATCGAAAGAGCCAATCGGCTTGGTACAGGCGATGCTCTCGCAGGAGAGGCGGGCCTGCCAGGGTTGGAACGCGTGGATCAGAGCCGGCGGGGACGAAGGCCGAGTAATAGACACGCCTGACGTCGTAGGCGAGGTAGAGGTTCTCGGCGAGACTTAGGATTGTTGCGTCAGATTCGGGGCTGGCGCCAACGACGAGCTGGGTGCTCTGGCCGGCAGGCAGTATGGCCGCTTTAGGATTACGGGTTCGGCTCTTGCGCGCGGCCATCACCGATGGGCAGGTCGCTGCATAGATGGGAGCGGGTTCGGCTGCCTGGCTCTTCAGTGCCGGTAGATCCTGCCATGCTGTGTCTGTCGCAGAGTCTGCTGCTGAGGGGGATTGGGGTGCCGGGAGGCTGGCGCTGGCAGATGGCGAGAGTATACGCCGTGGTTCAAAACCACTGGCACGGGAGAGGGTGCGCATGACGCCGAATATGGCTGATGGTTTCTTGTCGGGAGCAACCAGAGCCAGGCTTGCAGCGCTTGGTAACTCAATGTTGACAGAGACTCGATCGGCCCATCGGGCGGCCTCGGTGACGAGTTCTGGACTGGCGCCGGGTATGGCCTTGAGGTGAAGGTAGCCGTTCCAGTGTTCTTGTATACGGAGGGTCTTGGCTACGCCTATCATCCGTTCCATGGTGGCGTCGGGGCAGCCTACGACTCCTGATGACAGGAATACCCCCTCTATGTAGTTGCGCCTATAGAAGTCCATGGCCAGCCGGACCAGTTCATCTGGCTCGAAGCCAGCCCTGGGGATGTCGTTTGACCGGCGGTTTACGCAATATGCGCAGTCGTAGGCACAGGCATTTGAAAGCAGCACCTTGAGGAGAGACACACAACGGCCGTCGGCTGCCCAGCTATGGCAGATGCCTCCGACCGCGGCATTTCCTATCCCACCCTGAGCCGTCTGCCGGGCGCTGCCTGATGATGAGCATGAGGCGTCATACTTGGCTGCGTCTGACAGAATCTGTAGTTTGTGATGGGTATCCATGCCGTCTCCCCGGCAATGATACTATACAAATGTTAAGCGGTCAACGATCAGGTTTTGTTGTAACGCCTGAGGTCGGAGGGAGGCATGCCCATGGCGGGCAGGGCAAGGAGTAGTCGGCCTTCTACGATTCTGGCCATGCGGGAACCTATGGCATTGAATGAGAAGAATGCAAGGTCAGACCATGTATATGGAACGCGTATGCGGTAGCTATGTTCATCTCTATGAATAGTCTCATAGTTGAACCCGGCAGGAAAGGCGGCCAGATCCGAGGTTCGGCCTTCCATGACGCGGTCATTTGAGTGCGAGCGTATGCGATCCCTCAGGGTACGGTACTGCTGCGCCTCGCTTGGTAGGAGCAACCCGCCTTCAAGGATCATGGCATCGAAGTCGTTGCGGAAGCCGTCGCCTCCTATGTCCATGAGCCTATGAAAACGTGTGCAAGACATCCATGAGAAATCAAGTTCTACACCGTAGGCACCTATGCCTGTCTGGATGAGTTCTTGCAGGTGGAGCATAAGCTTATGGGCGTTTCTCAGGAAACGGTAATCAGGATCAACACCGTCTGTCTTTCTTGGCTTGTTGAAGCCTATGGCCTCCAGGCTGTGCCCATGCCCACGCATGGCACAGACATAGTCATAGACCCTGTTGACGAAGTACTTCATTGAGAAGAACCATTCAGGGGGCGAGACGAAGAGGCCAAGCGGGAAACGGCGCCTGCAATAGAGGCTGAAGGCCCTGCTACCTATGACAGAATGCACCTGGACCCTGTCACAGGTGCCGTCCAGGCCTATGGTCAGGGCTGAGGCATCTGATCGTATCTTGGCAAAGGTTGGCTTGCTCGAGCCTAGGCCAAGGAAATGCTCGAACAGGACGGCGTCAGGCAAGGGCCTGACCGGTGAGAAAACACGCTCCCTAATGAGAGGATAATCCTTTATGATGCGGATGCTGCGCTCATTTGTTCTGTAGAACAAGGCCGCCTGGAAACGCTTTGTCGCGTCTGTGTTATACAAGGCGTGCATGACCGATGACTCGCGGAGCAGGGTGTAGTCGGGATGCAGGTCGAGTACTATGCCAAATCGTCGGTGTAGCTCGCCACGCAGGGTAGCAAGGCCTCTGGACAGTTCTGAAAAGCCTTGGGCAGACAGACTGTCGTCTACGATGATGTTGAGGTCGACGTCTGTTGCATGCTGGACCCCAAGATCGTTATAGGCAGAGAATAGTCGCCCCAGGCCAAAGACGAATACGGCATCCACGATGCGTGGCTTTAAGGAACCCAGGAATACCAGTCGAATCCAGTTTTCGACGGCAAAGCGGTTTAGGTCCTTGCGGGGGTAGAGGTAATCGTCGGCAACAGACGAAGGATCGAGTCTATGGAGGCCTGTATCCCGCAGTGTCCTGTTTCGTCTGTCGAAAGTCTTCTCTATGAGGCTAGCTAGTTCCGAGGGATTCTTGCCAGACCGTGCTCGAGCCTCTAGTTCTTGCTCAAGCTCACGATACTCTGGGTCTCTATACTGCAAGGTACTCAGGCTGTTTATCGAGACAGTAGAGCTACATGCCTTGGCGGGCGCTGTTGACATCCTTAGAAAATCCCCTGATGCATAGTTTGAGTCTATCCTGCTCTAAATGTGGGCTTGGGGTCAAGAATGCACCAGCGTGTCTATAGTCAGTATTGGGCACTTGACCCTGGAGAGCGCTCACGTTATTGTGTGAAGTAACAAAAGTAAGGAGGGTGCCATGCATAAGGTGCCAATTGTTTTATCTCCTCCAGATACTTGTTGTCTATACGCGACAGGTAGCACTCCAGTCGTATTCTCTGCCTCCACCTTCTCTAGCGCTTCTCCCCGCCTCCGTCTACGCCTTCGTCGTCGTTAATTCTTCCCCTACACACAGAGCAATACAATAAATCATCGGACCTGCTTGGGTTCTGATGTTTTGTCATAACTACGAAATTTTCCATGCCGCTACGGGCGAGGTCCCTGTGGCGTGCTGGGTCAATTTTAAGGAGAATCATATGAAGAAGACAGCATTAGCATACTCTGGGGGGCTCGATACAAGCGTCATAGTCCCCTGGCTCAAGGAACACTATGATTGCGATGTCATAGCCGTATGTGGAGACGTAGGCCAGGATGCCGACTGGGAAGGGCTAGAGAAGAAGGCTCTGTCGTCGGGGGCTTCCAAGCTCATCGTCAATGATCTTAAAAAGGAATTCGTAGAGGACACGTTGTGGGCCCTGGTAAAGGCCGGTGCGCTGTATGAAGGCAGGTATCTTCTTGGCACGGCGGCGGCGCGGCCGCTTATTGCCAAGGCCCTTGCCGAGACCGCACAGGCCGAAGGTTGCGATGCCGTGGCACATGGATGCACAGGAAAGGGAAACGACCAGGTGCGCTTCGAGATGGGCATCAAGGCTTTTGCCCCGGAATTAGAGATAATTGCTCCATGGAGGATATGGGACATGGGTAGCCGCGAGGAAGAGATAGCCTATCTCGATGCGCGAGGCATCCCGGTGCCATTTAAAAATGGCGACTCCTATAGCCGTGACGACAATCTATGGCACGTCAGCCATGAGGGGCTGGACCTGGAGGACACACAGAACGAACCAATCCTTCCTGGCATGCTCAAGATGTGTGTTCCACCACAGGATGCTCCTGACGAGCCAGAATACGTTGAACTGACTTTTGATGCAGGCGTGCCCGTGGCCGTAGACGGTATAAGCATGGACGGAGTATCACTCGTATCGGTACTCAACGAGCTGGGAGGAAGGCACGGTGTTGGCATCCTCGACATGGTTGAGAATCGCGTGGTGGGCATGAAGAGCAGGGGTGTGTACGAGACGCCTGCCGGAACGATAATAATGGAGGCCCACGCCAAGTTAGAGCAGCTGTGCCTTGACAGGAAGGCCATGTCATTCAAGGCTACGGTGGCACAACGCTTCGCCGAGCTACTCTACGAGGGGGAGTGGTATTCTCCCCTCATGGAGGCTGTCAATGCCTTTGTTAACGTAACGCAACAGACTGTATCGGGTACCGTGAGGCTCAAGCTGTGGAAGGGCAGTCTCAACTGCGCCGGCATGGACTCTTCCTATTCCCTGTATGATCATTCACTAGCCAGCTTCTCTACAGGCCCACTCTTTGATCATCATGATGCAAGCGGCTTCATCAATCTGTATTCATTGCCGGTCAAGGCACGGGGTCTCATGAAGGCCAGGCTGGCTTCTCGTGAATCCGCGAAGCAGGCCCATGGCTCCGGGGGAACGGGGTTTTTATCGTCCAAGATAGTGGCGGCGTACTAGGATGCCCGGCGTGCTAAGGCTGTGGGAGACATCCCCGTCGGGACTGGATCCGAGGGTAGACTCATTTCTGTCATCGCTGTCCATTGATTCAAGGCTCCTGGAGACAGACCTGGAAGGCTCGTTAGCACATGCCGCCATGCTTGGCGCCTCGGGCATCATTCCGATGCAAAAATCCGAGGCGCTTGTCGAGACCCTGGAGGCGATGCTCTCCGAGGCTCGTGTTGGTAGCCTGGCACCTGATGCCCTATCGGAAGATGTTCACTCGTTTATAGAACAGGAGCTTACACGGCGCCTGGGCGACGCGGGAAAGGCGGTACATGCCGGGCGCAGCCGCAACGATCAGATTGCTCTTGATATGAAATTATTCCTGAGAAAGGCATTCTCAGGGGCCATGGAGGGCCTGTTTGATGTGATAGATGCCCTCTGCGATCTTGCAAGCCATCATGTCGAGACATACATGCCTGCGTACACGCATATGCGACGGGCCCAGCCTTCAAGTCTGGCCTTTCACCTGCTGGCATGGTGCGCCGCCCTTGAACGCGATTGTAGTCGTTTTGCCGATGCGGCCAGGCGGGCGGACGAGTGTCCTTTAGGGTCGGCTGCGGTGGCTGGCTCAGGTTTGCCGCTGGATCGTGGGGCTGTGGCTGCCGCTCTCGGCTTCTGTCGGCCCAGCCGCAACGCCATGGATGCCACGGCGGATCGCGATGCCTGTGTCGACTATGCCGCCGCCGCCTCGAGCCTCCTTATGCACCTGTCTCGATACTGCGAGGAGATAATCCTGTGGTCATCGGCAGAATTTGGTTTCATCAGCATTGCAGACAAGTGCTCAACGGGTTCAAGCATCATGCCTCAGAAGCGCAACCCTGACGTTGCGGAGCTGATACGGGGAAAGACCGGCAGGGTGTTCGGCTCCTTGATGTCGCTACTTACTATACAGAAGGGTTTGCCCTTGGGGTATGACAGGGATATTCAGGAGGACAAGGCGGCAGTCTTCGACATATGCGACACACTGTCTGGGGTCTTGCCGGCATTCGTGGCCCTCATCGAGGCACTAAAGCCCAGTCCTCTGGCAATGGCGGCCGCCTTGG
Source organism: Spirochaetia bacterium (assembly GCA_034003955.1). Taxonomy (GTDB): domain Bacteria; phylum Spirochaetota; class Spirochaetia; order Treponematales; family UBA12059; genus SZUA-370. The sequence goes on from JAVEXO010000009.1 coordinate 15,845, forward strand.
AACAGGGATTTTCTGAGGCCACAGACTTGGCTGAACTGCTCGTGCTTAATGGCGTACCGTTCAGGGAAGGCTACCAGGCGACCAAGGCCGCCGTTGCCTTGGCCTCTGAGAAGGGGGTCTGCCTTGCCGAGCTCGACGACACAGAATTGGCTCTAGCCTCTGATGCCTTTGAAAAGGCAGGTATTATGGCGGCCTCATTGGCATCATTCCTGGCTCCTGGTGCCTGCGTAGCGCGTAGAGACATGGTCGGCGGACCCGCTCCCCGGAGGGTGCTGGAAGAGATAGCCAGGCTCCGCGGATTCGTAGCCTCAGGCCGCAAGGGCGGAAAGCATTAACCATGAGAGGCTCATGATCCGCGGCTGGAAGCAGGAGGCATCTTGGTATAGTATGAGCGCATGATACGATTCCTCTTCAAGAAGAGCTTCTACGATTTCTGGGACAACCTGCTTCGTCTGGCCATGGTCAACCTGGGATTCCTGCTTCTGGCGGCCTTGCCCTTCCTGCTTTCGCGTCTTGTGGGAAGGTCTGTCCTCTCCTCGGTGTTTCTTCTGGTGTTGGGAGTGACGATGCTATGCGTCTACATGGCCGCCGTATCACTCCTGGTGCGACGTATTTCTGACTACGGAAGCTTTGGCCTCTTCGATCTAAAGGATGCGTTGCGGCAGGCCTGGCCTGCAGGACTCATGTTGGCGGCCATCGTCGTCGTCTTGACTCTCGTGGCGACGATGGCACTGCCGTTCTATATGGCAATGGGTTCATTTGTAGGAGTCTTTGCAGGCTCCATGGTATTCTGGATTCTTATAGCGTTGCTGTTAGCCTTGCAGTTCTACCTGCCTGTACGCGCCAGGATAGACAAAGACCCCATCAAGATACTTAAAAAATGCCTTATAGTGTCCGTCGATAATCCTGGCTTGACACTTGTAAGCGGGCTTATCAATACGGCTGTCTTGGTGCTGTCTCTGTTTGCGGCCTTCCTCTTGCCCGGCCCGGCCGCCATGCTGCTCCTCGTAGACGAAGCCTTGCGACTCGTCATGCTCAAGTATGAATATCTGGAGGCTCACCCTGGAGCCAACAGGCGGAAGATACCCTGGGATGATCTTTTAGCGGATGACAGGGAACGCACCGGTACTCGTTCCCTGCGAACTATCGTCTTCCCGTGGAAAGACTAGGCTTTCGTAGCTGCGCCTTCCAGCTGATGGGCCGCGTCGCGTAGCAGTTCCCATACGCTGGGGTGGGGAAAGATGAGGCGGCTCAGGTCGGCCGCGTTCATCTTCTGTTCTATGACAGCCGCTCCTCCCCATATTGTTTCTGCCGCATAGGGGCCAACACCGTGTATGCCCAGGATGCGCCCCGTGACCTTGTCGCTTACCAGTTTTACAGCCCCATGCGCCATGAATCCGTTCTCCGCTACGAAGCGGCCGGAGGCGCGCAGGGGTATCTTGACGCAGGCGGTTTCAAGGCCTCGAGCCTTGGCTTCCTTCTCGGTCAGGCCGATGCCTGCCGCCTCGGGAAGGGAATACACGGCCCATGGTATGGCGTCCCAGAGCATACGCTCGCTGCCTTCGGGCTTTCCAGCAAGAACAGCCTCTATGTCGGCGGCCGCCACCTCTGCCATGCGGTAGGCTGAATGAGCCAGGAGGCTTCTGCCTGTCACGTCTCCTGCGGCCCAGATGCCAACGGCGCTCGTGCGCATCCTGTCGTCAACGCGTATTCCTCCATGAGAGTGTGCCAGAGCGGCGACATCGGCACCCCAGCCATCCAGGTTTGCCCTGCGGCCTATGGCTGCGAGCACGAGGTCTGCCTCTATGGATTCTGCGGCTCCGTCTTTTGTCGTATACCTGACGGTGGCGCCTTCTACAGAGCTAACCGTGCAGCCAAGTTTCCAGCTCACCGTGTTCATCGCCCGACGCAGGACAGGGGCCTGATCTGAGTCCATGAACGGTATTATCTCGTCCTGCATCTCTACGACCGATACTTGACAACCCAGGCTGGAGAAGAGGCTGGCAAATTCGACGCCTATGACGCCGCCGCCTATGACACACAGGCGTTTTGGTACCTCTACGAGATTGAGTATGCCTGTTGAATCGAGTACCAGGGGATTGTCCCGTAAGCCGGGTATGGGAGGAATGACAGGGGAAGAGCCTGGGCAGACCAGTATGGCCTTGCATTCCTCGGCCCGTGAGCCTAGAGCGTCGGTACTCCTGACCCTGCCCGGCCCTTCAAGGCAGGCCTCGCCAGATACCACCGTAACCTTGGCTCGTTTCATCTCCCCCGCAATGCCGGTACGCATTTTTTCTACGATTTCTTGCTTCCACGCCATCATGCGCCCCATGTCGAAGCTGACGTTTTCCACTGAAACACCGAATTTCTCACTATCACGGGCATGGGCATACAGCTTGGCCGCATTGAGCAGGCTCTTGGTGGGAATGCACCCGACGTTGAGGCAGGTGCCACCTATGAAGCCCTTCTCTACAAGCAGAACAGAGCGGCCTCCCGCTCCGAGTCGTTCTGCCGCACGGTAGCCCGCGGGGCCTCCTCCAATGATGATCACGTCGTACATACGGCTCTCCTATAGATGTGTATAGCGCTTGTTGCATGTGATGAGTAGCCATCAATCGGCTCAGGCGATACTCTAACCATGATTGTCTGTTAAGTTCTAGATGCCTGGCAGGCGGAGCGGGGGCACAGCGTAGGACTGTTTCATAGTTTGACAGGAAGCGTCTGCGGGACCATACTGAGAGCTTAAAATCAATTCTTGGGAGTATAACGATGAGCACAACAGTCATAAGCACAAAGAACGCACCAGCAGCGATCGGCCCCTATTCACAGGCTATAAAGACAGCCGGCTTCGTCTTCTGTTCTGGACAACTAGGAATAGATCCGGCAAACGGGGAGCTGGCTTCTGGCGTCAAGGCTCAGGCCGAGCGGGTGATGAGCAATCTCAAGGCGGTAGCAGAGGCGGCAGGAACAAGCCTGGATCATATAGTAAAGACTACAATATTCCTTACAGACATGGCCAATTTCGCCGTCGTCAACGAGGTCTATGGGGCATGTTTCAAGGGAGACAAGCCTGCACGTTCTACCATAGCAGTGGCCGCTCTTCCAAAGGCAGGACTGGTCGAAATTGAAGCCATATTTGCCCTGTAGGCGAGGGGCATGTACGATTTTAATGCCGATATAGACCGCAGTAAGACAGATTCCGTCAAATGGAAGCTCGGTGCGTCATGTGCCTCTTCTACCTACCCCGATGTCTTGCCCATGTGGGTAGCCGACATGGACTTTGCGTCTCCTCCAGCCATAGTAGAGGCTATGAAACGGCGCTCAGAACATCCCATCTACGGTTACTCCAGTAAACCGATTGAGTTCTTCGATTCCTACATCAACTGGATGAAGAGCCGTTATGGCGTCTCTGTCGATGCTCGCTGGCTTAGCTTCTCCCCGGGCATAGTGCCTGCCATAGCCACGGCCATCAGGGCATTCACCGACAGGGGTGACGGGGTGGTCATAACGCCCCCCGTGTATCATCCGTTCAAGCAGCTCATTGAGTCTAATAGAAGGACGGTAGTAGAGGCGCCTCTGGCCCTGCGAAACGGACGCTATGAGTTTGACCTACAAGCCCTCGACGCGGCCTGTTCCAAGGCCAGGCTGCTCGTCCTCTGTAGCCCGCATAACCCCGTAGCCAGGGTCTGGAACCGCGAGGAACTAGACGCCGTCGCTGCCATAACGCTTAGGCATAAGGTACTCGTCATAGCCGATGAGATACATGGTGATCTGGTTTTTAAGCACCATCGCATGGTGCCTTCTCTATCGCTCGACGATGAGTTCAAGAAACGGCTCATTGCTGCCTGGGCACCGAGCAAGACATTCAACATAGCTGGGCTTCAGGCGTCATGTGTCGTCATCCCAGATGCCGCCTTGCATGCCGCCTTCGAGCAGGAAAGCGCCGCCACAGGCCTGGGCTCTCCCAACTGCATGATTGCGAGCGCTGCCGTTACTGCCTATGCCTCATGTGGCCCCTGGCTGGATGAGGCGCTTGATCACATGTGGGGCAATTACGAGGCCCTCGTAGCCGGGCTGGCCAAGAAGGCAGCGGCGATTAAGGTCTATCCATGCGAAGGCACCTACCTCGCCTGGCTTGACTTTAGGGGCGTTGGTCTGGATGGCGATGTAGGAGCCGAAATCATAGACCGGGCGGGGCTTTGGCTCGACGCTGGAGTCCGATTTGGTACTGGCGGTGATGGTTTTGCACGCCTAAACTTTGCTTGTCCGCGCCAACACATGGATACGGCAGTTGCTAGACTGAGTAAAGCCTTCGGCTAGGCCCTAAGGTCTCTAGCTCGACTAGCCGGCCATGGGCTCTACACCGACCAGTCTGCCATGACGGCACCGCAGGGTAAAACCCGCGGTGCCGTTGCTTCTATAGCCCGTATACCCCGGCGTACTTGTCGTTGAGATAGCGGACGTAATGAGATGGATCGAGGGAGTGCCCGGTAACGTGTTCAACCAGCTCTCCTGGCTTGTATATGGCTCCTGGCCTGTGCACGTGGGTCCTGAGCCAGGAGAGGATTGAGCCAAGGTCGCCGAGTTCTACCATCTCCTTTGGGTCGAGGTTCTGTGCCTTCATGGCGTCCCAGAACTGTGCGGCGTACAGGTTGCCCAGGGAGTAGCTAGGAAAGTAGCCAAAGGAACCCATGGCCCAGTGGATATCCTGCAGGCAGGCTCGTGTGTCATCCGGTGGCTCCACACCCAGGAGCCGTTTCATGCCTTCGTTCCATGCTGCGGGCAGGTCGTTGACGGCCAGATCACCCGATAAGAGGCGTTCCTCCAGCTCGAAGCGCAGTATTATGTGGAGACCGTATGTCACCTCGTCTGCCTCTACACGTATGAGCGATGGCTCAACCTTGTTTATGGCCTTGTAGAATTGCTCCAGTTCTACACCGTCAAGGGCAGGCGATAGGGTTTGCTTCATGACAGGCAGGTGATGTAGCCAGAAGCCAAGAGACCGCCCTACCATATTCTCCCATAGTCGCGACTGTGATTCGTGTATGGCCATGCTCGATGCCTCGGCAAGAGAAGTCCTGCGGTAATCCCCAGACGGGTCTATGCCCATCTCGTAGAGTGCGTGCCCGCTCTCGTGCATGGTGCTGAATACGCTTGACGGGAAGAAGTCCTCTACATAGCGCGTCGTGATGCGTATGTCTGATTCACCCAGGCTCGAGGTGAATGGATGGGTAGTCGTGTCTAGCCTTCCCCGGCTCTTGTCAAACGACAGCACCTTCATGAAGTATGCGCTGGCCTCGGCCTGGGCCCTGATATCGCACTTGCGGTGCAGGAAGGAGTCGTCTATTTGCGGTTTGCCACGAATCTTGTCCAGGAGGTCTACAAGATCGATGCGTAGTGCCCTGAACACCGAGGCGACGCCAGCCTGGTTTGAGCCCTCCTCGAACTGATCCAGGAGCACGTCGTAGGGCTTGGCGTTTGGCTCGAGGCAGGCGGCTATACGTTTGTTATAGCCTATCATCGCGCCTAGATGGGGGGCAAAGGCTGCAAAGTCGTTTTTCTTGCGAGCCTCTACCCAGGCGGTCTGAGACAGGCTGGTGGCCTTGGTCATCTCCGATACGAGTGCTGTGGGTAGCTTCGTCGCCTGGTCGTATCTGCGCCGTACGACGCGGAGGTAGGCCCGGTCTATGGTCGACAAGGATTCCGGGCCACTGGGATTATCGCTCGTGGAACCAAGCTCCTCTAGTATGCTTCCTATGTCGGGAGAGCAGCTCTTGTCATGGGATAGAGCCTCTATGTACGCAAGCTGGTCGGCTCGTTCCTCTATGGCTCCGGAGGGCATGTATGTCTCCTGGTCCCAGCCTAAGAGTGCTCCTATATGACTCAACAACCTCGACTCGGTGTCGAGTGCCCTGAGTTTTTGTATTGGTTTCATTCGTTCTCCTCCATGCTTTTCATGCTACCATGCTAGCATCGTTTGTAGATTTGTGAAATTAAAGATCGGGCGTTGACGCAATAACGCGTTTAGGTCGACAATCGGCCTAGCATACACGAGTCAGGAGGGCAAGCAGTGCCAGGAACCGAGCCTCAGGAACAAAGCACTCAAGAAACCATGACAGGCAGGACGAGACGCCCAGCGCTCAGGGTTATCCGTATCACCGCCATTGTGATGGGTATAGCGCTCGGTATCATCCTTGTTGCCATAGCTACCCTCCTTTTGGTCTCGGTGCTTGTACGGAGTGACCCTGCCGCTCATATGCCCGATGGCTTCAATGCATACGCCAGTGTTCCAAATGCGGGCACCCTGCTTAAAGATGCTCTAGACGTGAAGGCCCTGGATGCCATCCTTTCAAACCCCGGGCTTGGCAGCGCTAGAGCACTCGTCAGGTCCCTGCGTTCTGCTCCTTTCCTTCGCTCTAAAATATTCGACCGTCTGGCGGGCGTCAGGCTTGATGCCGCCATCTATGAGGGCGATGAATTCCTGGCCGTCGCCTCCCTCGGGTATAGATCAGCCGCCTTGAGGCTTCTTCCATTGCTTGCCCGCATCGCTCCTGGACGCCTGGCTAAGGTGCCTGGTTTTAGCTTTGAGGCAAAACGGGAGCCGGCCAGGTTTGAACTGCTAGCCGGAGAAACAACGCTATACCTTGAGCGTTACAAGGATCTTCTCATAGTCTCGAGCAGTGAGGAACTCTTTAAAAAGGCCTTGGATGGGCGCTCCGATGGCGTCGATCCCGCTTTGAAAACAGCCCTCAAGAGCCCAGGAAGCGGTTCTCTACGAGTCCTCGTAGACCCGGTGCTGGCTCTTTCAGGGATAGTCAGAGATGGGCCGCTTGATCCTCTGCTAGGTATGATGAATTTTCCTGCATTGGCTGTGCTCGACCTGAGTCTGGCCGATGAACGCATCACCGTATCCCTGGCCTTGCCCGCGGAGACAGAAGACCCCAATCTATCGGCTCTTCTTGGTCGCCGTTCCAGAACGCCTTCAATACTATCGCGTCTTCCTGAATCGGCATCATACTTCAGCCTGCTTTCCGCCGGTCGCCCTGGTGAGCTCTGGACGGCTCTGTCTCCAGCACTCGGAGCCGAGCTTGCCTCGTCATACAAGAAGGCCGATGATGCGTCAAGGGCCGCATGGGGCCTAGGCCTTGAGGATCTGCTTTTCTCCTGGATGGGTGACGAGATGGGCGTGTACGGCAGCTCCTTGGGTACCGACCCCGTCTTCTTTAGTTCCATAGCCGACGAGAAGGCCAGGCGCATAGCCTTCGATACCGTCTTCGATTCCCCTCTCGTAAGCAGGGATACCTCGGCCCTCGTAGGCAAGGCGCGCATACCAAGGATAGTCTTTCCGCGCTTCCTTAGGGCGTTTCTATCGTCTCTGGGCATACGCCTTGTTGAGCCCTTCTACCTCGTTGAGGATGGCTTTTTATATGCCAGTTCAAGCGCCGAGCTCTTGTCTGCCTGTGTAGAAGAGGCGAGGGCCGCAAGACTTCTTGTTAAGACAGATGACTGGAAGGAGGGCTCCCGCGGCGTATCGCCAGAGTCTTCTGTATCTATTTTTTATTCGCTTGACAGGAGCGCACCATTCTTTGTGCGCGGATCATCAGGCCTGGCCTCTGCTCTGAGGCTGTATGGCCGTGGCGTCGCCTCCATCAGACTGAGCAATGGGTCAATACGCCTCGAGTTATCGGCCGTGCCCATCAAGGGCGCTGCCTCTCTTTCCTTGCCAGGCTTTCCTGTAGCCGCGGGTGGCAGGATGAATTCAGACCCCATAGTCGGTCGTGCCAAGGCAGCTCCCATGGCGTACTGGACGAGTGCCTCCAGGATCATGGGCATAGACCTATCGTCCGGGGCGCGGTATGAAGCCGTCATGGATGAGGCAGGCTGGGTGACCCTTGATATGAGCGATGACGAAATAGACGTGGTCTGGGCTATCTCAGAGCGAGGCACGGTCTATGCTTTTGACGCACAGTTGGCTGTCATAGAGGGTTTTCCCCTGGTCACGGGTCAGAGGGTGTCTGGCCCGCCCGCCGTCTCCGCCGGACGCCTGATCGTCCCTGTGTCATCCGAGCCGGCACTGATGTTTGTGGCTAAGGATGCCTCTATACGTTTTTCAGATACCTTTGCGGCCAAGTCACGGACCCGTCCCGCCGTTTCTTCCTATGCACTGGCGGCCTTGCCTCGCTCATTTGACTCGGAACTATATCTTATGGATCTAGCAGGATCGGTACTGCCGGGTTGGCCCGTATTGTTGCCGACCATAGCCTCGGCCGCTCCCATTTTTGCAGGTGCAGACACGGTCGAAGGCATGCTCACGGCTATCACCGAGGCTGGTAGCCTGTTAGTATACCGGCCCGATGCCCAGGCTGCCCCGGGGTTTCCTCTTGAGCTCGTTGGCAGCTTCGATGCTGAGCCTGTCTGGGCTCCGGGATGGCGCTCATTCTTCGTCCTTTCAGTAGAGGGGCGACTATCAAGGATAGGCATCGATGGTTCTATCATTGCCCAGACAGACATGAGGAGAGGCTCGGCCCGAGGGGGGTCTATCGTGGCCTTCGACGCCGACGGTGATGGCCGGGAGGAATTGTACGTCTCAGGTGGTGGGGATGCCCTGTATGCCTTCTCAGGAGATCTCTATCCTCTGCCTGGGTATCCTGTTCCTGGCTCCGGCTCTCCAGCATTCATAGACATTGATGCCGATGGACGACTGGACCTGGTCGAGCGCGGTGCCGACGACACGATTCGCGCCTATGCAGGGCGTTGAGGGGAGGACTCATGCTAATACCGGCTTCTCGCGCTACAAGAGTACTGAGGCTTTCGATTGCCTGTATGCTAGGCGCTGTACTGCTTGCCCAGATGATGTCATGTGCTAGTCTTCAGCGTGATGTCTTTTACGACGCACCCGCGGGGGAGGACCCTGTAGAACTGTCTGTCATAGAACTGGACCTCGTCCGCTTGCGGGCAGAACAGGGAGCCGGGCTTCGTGGCTCGGGCCAGGCAGACGCATCGCGTGCAACTCGCCTGGAAGCAATTCGCAATAGACTCACAAGACTCGCCTCCGTTTCGTCGAGCGATTCCAGACGAACGGCTCGTATCATGGCCCTGTCTGCCGAGGCCGCCTTGCTGTCAGGAGACAAAAGCCAGGCCGCCAGGCAGCTTGAACGATCCGCTTCCTTCTACGGTGGCGATGAGTTGGCCGCCATTGTGGCTTCAAGGCTCAAGAAGGCCCCGGATGAGAGGCTTGAGTATCTAAAGGGCGCTTCACGGCTGGTAGACGAGGGGCAGAGGATAGGCGCAGAACTCGGTTCCGCCTACTATGCCCTCGGGAGGATGCGTGAGGCATTGGCTGCCTTCGATGCGGCTCTCCCCGGATTAGCAGAAGAATATACACTCCTCTATGGGGATGAGCGCACACGGGCCTATGCCCTGCGTGATGCGGAGGTGGCACCATCGACAGGAAGTCTTGCCTTGCTTACGGCCGAGCCGCTGAGCCTCCTCGGGATGGCCGTGCTTGCCCAGTCTGAGACCAATGCCATGGATTGGATGACGGGCGGTGCCACCTGGGCCCCTGGCGTGCTTTTCGATAGGCTCATGGCTTCCCGCTGGTACCTCGACACTGGAGCTCAGGCGATGGTAGCGAGTACCCGTAAGGATGCGGCACTCTTCCTGTGGTCTATGATGAGCAGAGCCGACACTCGTTTGGCCACCAGGTACAGCACGCGCTATGCCTCACGGGGAACCAGCCCCGTGCCCGATGTGCCCTATGGCTCGCCGTACTTCGATGCGGCGCTTGGGCTTGTGGAGGAGGATGTGATGTCCCTCGTCGACGGCAAAAACTTCAACCCAGATGGCCCCGTGTCTGGCCTTGATTTCTACGGCTGGCTACAACTGGCCGCTGCCTGGCGTTAGGCTAGGGTAGTCGTGTTTGTACGGGAAATTGCCGCGCCTGTCTCCGATCTCAAGGGTGCTGGCCCTGCGGTGGCCAAGCGGCTTGCCAGGCTAGGCATCCTGACTGGAGCTGACCTGCTTCTCTTTCCTCCCAGAGACTACGAGGATCGTTCTGTAAAGAGACTCTTGTCTGATTTTGCCTCTGGTGCTGTAAATTGCCATGTGACGGTGAGGGCACATGATTGGTTTGGTTTTGGGCGTATGCGCACACTCAAGATTTGGGTAGAGGACGAAGACGGAACCCTGGCAGCCCTTCTCTGCTTCAACCGTCCCTTTTTGGAACGCAGTTTTCCAGAGGGGCAGCGGCTCAAACTCTATGGCAAATTCGACTATAAATTCTCTGAACTACAGTCGGCCTCATTCGATGCAGAGGCGCTCGACGACAGCGATGCCCCCGGCGGCGTGAGGCCCGTGTACCCGCTGACAGAAGGCCTGGGGCAGGCCGTGCTACGGAAGCTTGTCACGCGTGCCTTGTCGGCTTGGGGGATGGTGGACGACGAGGTACCGCCTTCTATACGTGAGCGCAGGGGGCTCCTGCGTAAGACAGAGGCTCTCCGCTCCTTGCATGAGCCCGAGAGCCCCTCTGATGCAGTCGCCGCCAGGAGGAGTCTGGCCTATGAGGAATTATTCTATCTACAGCTGATGATAGCCAGGCGGGCGGCGGCGAGGCGTAGCGATGAGCGAGAGCACAGGGCCCCTTCTGATGCTCTGGCCAAGGGCCTCAAGGAGCGCCTGCCCTTCAACCTGACTCTGGATCAAGAAACATGTATAGCCGAAATAGTAGCCGATATGTCGGGTCCCTGGCCCATGGCTCGCCTGCTCCAGGGTGATGTTGGATCGGGTAAGACGCTGGTTGCGTTCTTCGCGGCCCTGTATGCCATAGGAGGTGGGGGGCAGGCGGCCTTGATGGCACCCACCGAGCTTTTAGCCCGTCAGCATGCGGATACCGCCGCCCGTTTGCTAGAACCGCTTGGTGTGCGGCTGGCCTACCTTTCGGGCAACGTGGCCGACGCCGCCCGAAAGCCACTACTGGCTGCCTTGGCCAAGGGAGAGGTGGACCTGGTCATTGGTACACACGCCCTCTTCTCGGATGATGTTGCGTATGCCGATCTGCGGCTTGTCATAGTGGATGAGCAGCAACGTTTTGGCGTGCTACAGCGCCTGGCAATGGGCTCCAAGGGCAAAAAACCAGACACCTTGATGATGACGGCGACACCAATACCACGAACTCTTGCCCTTACGGTATTCGGAGACCTTGCCATATCGACTATTAAAACCATGCCTGCAGGCCGCCTGCCTGTCATCACCCATCTGGCCAAGAGTGGCAACGAGCCAAAGGTCTATGAATTCGTCCGCAGGGAACTGGCTGCGGGTCGTAGAGCCTACTTCGTGTACCCCTTGATCGATAGATCAGACAAACTGGCTTTAAAGGACGCCGAAGCCATGTTTGCCCATCTTTCCGTCAAGGTCTTTCCTGATTTTAAGGGAGGTTTGCTCCACGCTCGCCTGCCTGAGGAGCAGAAGCGGGGGACGATGTCAGATTTCTCCTCGGGCAGACTCTCATTCATTGTCGCTACGAGCGTCGTGGAGGTGGGTGTAGACGTACCCGAGGCTACATGCATGGTCATAGAGCATGCCGAGCGCTTCGGCCTCTCTGCCCTGCATCAGCTGAGAGGCAGGGTTGGCAGAAGCTCGCTACAGTCATACTGCTTCCTGATATGGTCTGACAGCCAAGGAGAAGATGGTGCAAGGCTCTCCGAAGACGGAAAACGCCGAGTCATGGCCATGAAAACGACGAACGATGGCTTTGCCATAGCAGAGGAGGATCTTCGTATCCGTGGCCCTGGTGAGATAACAGGCACTACCCAGGCAGGAGCGATGAGGCTGACCTTTGCTGACCCAATCCGTGACACCGAGCTCCTCGAGGCGGCCAGAGAGGATGCCCTGGCCTTGTTGGAGGCAGACTCGGGTCTTTTGGGTCAGGAAGGTTCAATAGTCAGAACGGTGCTTGAACGTGCAAGCCCCTTTGCCGAGAGAACCGCGGCAAACGGGTAGGCTTGCTCGTTGCCGGTAAGGCAAAATCCCAGTATAATGAGTCATTGGAATACACAAGGATATGAATACAGCGTTATTAAGCGCTAAAAACGAGGAGCAAAGCCGTGCAGGTACTGATGGTAACGAGCGAGGCCGTGCCCTTCGCCAAATCGGGTGGCCTTGCGGACGCTGTGTCTGCCCTCTCCAAGGCTTTGCGTCGCCAAGGCCATGATGTACGGCTTGTCATGCCGCGTTACGGGAGTATTGCCCTCGATGGCCTTTCGCAGCGTCTGAAGAAACTACCGGTCGCCATGGGCGGAGTCGTTGAACAAGCCAGCGTCTATGAAGGCGTCCTGCCCGAGTCTGATGTGCCTGTCTACTTCGTAGAACACGCTGGGTTCTTTGCCAGGGATGGCATCTATGGTTCAAAGGTAGAGACAGACTATGCAGACAACCCCCGGCGTTTCTCGTTTCTTGCAAGATCGGCCTTCAGGCTATGTGACGCCCTAGGGTGGAAACCAGACATCTTCCATGCTCATGATTGGCCGGGTTCCTATGCCATGGTATACAAGGCATTCGACGAACCTGCGTATGTCGATTCCTCTAGCGTTCTTACAATTCACAATCTTGGATACCAGGGTATCTATGACAAGGGTAACTTTCCATATTTTGGCCTTTCCTGGGAGCTGTTCCATCAGGCCGGTTTTGAATACTACGATACCGTCAACGTCTTGAAGGCTGGAATCTACAGTGCCGACGGCCTGGCTACCGTGTCTCCTACCTATGCACGGGAGATACAGACGCCGGAGCTTGGCTGTACCCTGGACGGGCTTCTTCGCGAACGCAGCTCTAGCCTCGTAGGAATCCTGAACGGCGTAGACGGCAACGACTGGGATCCCAGTACGGATGTCTATCTGCCAGCCACCTACTCCCTGGATGACATGAGAGGCAAGGCCGAGTGCAAGGCCGCCTTACAAAAGGAGTTCGGCCTGGACATCGATCCTGACAAGCCACTCATAGGCATGGTATCCCGCCTCAGCGATCAGAAGGGCATAGGCGAACTCTTCGGTCCGACCTATGGCTGTGCCGCAAAACTCTGTCTTGACATGGATCTGCAATTCATAGTGCAAGGCACGGGAGAATCGTGGTGTGAGGAAGAGCTGCGATCCTTGTCGGCTTCCCTCCCAAATTTCAGGGCTAAGGTAGGATACTCCGAACGACTAGCCCATTTGATAGAGGCGGGCTCTGACTTCTTCATGATGCCCAGCAGGTACGAACCTTGTGGCTTAAACCAGATGTATTCATTGCGTTACGGCACCTTGCCCATAGCACACAGGACCGGTGGCCTGGCAGACACCATATCCAATTTCAACCAGGACACGGGAGCCGGCACCGGTTTCCTGTTCGATAATCTAAGCCCGAGGGCAATCTATGATACGACAGGCTGGGCCGTGTGGGCGTATTATAATCGCGCTGAACAGATAGAGGCCATGCGGGCTCGTGCCATGGCCCTCGTGTTCTCATGGGATGCCGCCGCACGGGAGTATGAGCTCTTGTATAGCGGATTAAACGAGGCGTAGAAGCCATCGCAGGGTCGCTACAGATGTTTTGAGGAGAGAAGATGGCTAAGGCTAGCAATGTTCTGGATTATAACAAGGATGCCGTCAGGGATGGTATCGTTACCGCGTTCAAACAACGCCGTGGCGAGGCTGCCCCTGCCGATATAGTAGCGTTTACGGGGCTTCCTAAGCAGCAGGTGGATGCGGAGCTGCCGGCTGTAGCCGACGAGTTCGGCGGACGGCTCAAGGTGACAGATTCTGGTGAGATTCTGTACTCGTTTCCTCATGGTTTCAAGAGTCGCTATAAGGGGTTCGGCCCTGCATCCAGGCGCCTTCTTAAGACCCTGGGCAAGGGTGCCGCGGCAGTCGCCACCTTCCTCTTCAAGGGATGGATAATGGTCATGCTCATAGGCTACTTTGCACTGTTTGTAGCCCTTATAGTGCTGGCCATGCTTGCCTCGGTGGCACTGAGCGCCTCGGACAAGAACAACAGGAGCAGGAGTAAGGGCGGCGGGGCCTTCATGGCCACGAGGCTCATTGATCTCTTTATACGCATCTGGTTCTACAATGAGGTGTTCAAGTCCCCTGGTCAGCGTCGTTACGAGAGCAATTCAAGAGCCAGGAAGAAGGAAAATAGGAGGCCTCTCAATAAGGCAATATTCTCCTTCGTATTCGGCGAGGCCGATCCAAACGCCGATCATGATCTCGTAGAGAAACGAGCATTCATTGCCCTTGCCAGGCTTAAGAAAGGCATTGTACTACTCGAGGACTTCATGTCCGTAACCGGGCTGTCTCCTGAAGAGGCTAATCTGGCAATCAATCGCTACCTCTATGAGTTTGAGGGAAGCCCCGAGGTGAGCGAATCTGGAACGGTGTATTTCCACTTTCCCAAGCTCCTCTTGCGAGCCCGCTCGGATGAGCCTGGAACATCGGATTCTCCGTTTAAGCGTATCAGGGCATTCTCAGCCAATGACAAGAAGGCTAATTTCTGGTACAGCGCCATCAACGGCGTAAACCTTGTCTTTGGTTCGTACTTCCTGTATTGCAGCCTTGCCCTTGGATCCCTGACTACTGGTGTCGTAACGGGAGGAACCTACCTGTACTGGTTTGTCGCAACCCTGCTGTCTGAATTTTTAATCAATCCCTTCCCGCTCATGGCAATAGGCCTGGGCATGGTCCCTCTGGCATTTTCACTGCTGTTCTGGCTCGTGCCAGCCGTCAGGAAGGGCAGGCTTTCACGGGAGAATGAGCGCATAAAGGAAGGCAATCTTCGTAGGGCTCTGTACGCCTCCGCCGTTTCATCTCCGTCTGCCGTACGCACTCCCGATGGGACTTCTCTTCCCGCCGCTGCAAGGCCAGCCAATACGGCAGCGCCTCAGAAGGTAGTAGAAGAGTTGGCTGCCTTCGAGGGTGGAGAGCCGGTGGATGCCGGTGTGTGGCGTCTCGTCGAGCTTGAGCGCAAGGTAGTCGACGCCGAACGCTTACGAGCGGCGGTCAAGCCTGAAGACTACAGACTCGGTGGCATAGCCTTCGACTCAGGATCGTGACAGCGCAATCGCAAGCGGCCGATTTAGCCAAGCGGTCTAAGGGTATCGGCCTTGCCGTCATTTCGGCAGTATCATTCTCTACGCTAGGCCTCTTTGCCAAGCTGGCCTACTCTCAGGGTATGGCACCAGCCCAAGCCTTGGCCTGGCGTTTCAGCTTGGCGGCCACGGTGCTATGGATGGTGCTGGCAAGCCGCAGGAGCCTGGATCGGCCATGGAATGAGTACAGGCGGGTACTGTTGCTGGGTGCCCTAGGCTTTGCTCCCCAGGCAGGCCTGTACTTCATGGCAGTAAAGTACCTCGACCCTGGCTTGGCTTCTCTCCTGCTCTACCTGTATCCATCCTTTGTAATAGGCCTGTCCTATCTTTTCTTGTCTCGCAAGCCTAAGGTCAAACAGCTTGTGGCTTTGCTACTGTCGAGCCTAGGCTGCGTGCTTACTCTGTGGACGCGAGGCTCGTACCCGCTGATAGGCTATGTATTTGGCCTGGCCGTGGCCATATCCTACGCCGCCTACCTGCTGGTAGGAGAGCGTATCATAGTGGGTCTCGATCCAATATTTATAACGGCAAACCTGATGAGCGTCTCAGCCCTCATCTACTGGGTGGTGACGTTAGCCACGGGAGCCTTCATGCTACCCACAGCGCCTCTGGCTTTGGCCGGTGTAGCGGGTCTAGCCTTCTGCGGTTCAATCCTTCCCATCGTGACCCTCTTTGCCGCCATTCGCCTCATAGGTCCATCGGAAACGTCCCTTGTATCGACGATAGAACCACTATGCACCGTAGCCCTGTCTGCCCTGTTTTTTGGAGAACGCCTGAGTACCTCGCAGATGACGGGCGGTTTCTTCGTCTTGTCGGGTGTCCTTATCCTCAAGCTAAGAATCAGAAGAAAGGCACAGCCATGCGAGTCATGAGCATCATAGACCACCCCTGGACCGATAGCCTAAACCACGCCATCTGGAAGACACTCGGAGAGAGCCTCAGGGATGCGGGGCATGAGGTGGACGAGCTCGACCTCCACCGCGAGCATTTCAACCCTGTCATGAACGTAGATGAGCTGGCAGGCTATACGGCAGGAAGATACATAGATCCGGCGGTAGGACGGTACCAGGCGCGCCTTGATAGAACCGACTACTTGTTCCTGGTGTTTCCAGTATGGTGGGAAAGTGCACCGGCCTTACTCAAGGGTTTCTTCGACAAGGTATTCCTGCCAGGATGGGCCTTCGCCGAGGAGGACTTTTCCCCCAAGCTGGGCCATATACTCGGAGCTACCGTCATAACAACCATGGGCGCGCCAAAAGCAATACACACTTCTGTCGAGTCAGGCATTTGCAAAGGCCTGCTCGAGGCCTGCGGTGTACGCCGGACCCAATGGATCAATTTCTTCGATGTAGGCAATTCGACAGAAAAGGAGCGCTCCGGATGGCTAAATCGAGTCAGGACTTGTGCATCGGATTTATTATGTAGTGAATAATATATAGCGATCTTGAAAAACATTATTGTTGCGCTATAGTATATCTTGCAACCTGGTTTAAGCTCATCGCCCTGACCCATCCTTGTACGGTCAGGGCGATATTTTTTTAGAAGCTATATCAAGTGCTAGGAGACGCTGGATACAGATAGCGCTTTATCTTGAGGGTAGCCGTCTTCTCAAACGGTGATTCCTGTACGAGTATCCTGGCTATACGGGAGAACGCCGCCAGGCGGGTATTGGTAGAGGCTCGGAGCCGGGCTAGAAGACGCTCCGATTCCTGTGCCAGAGCATGGGACGTATCGGCTAGGGCTTCTCGTATATGGCCTGTTGTATCGCTGACTCTAGCCCTTGCATCGATAATCATGGCCTTGGCACGCTCATTGAGAACCACAAGTGCCACGAGGGCTCCATCCTTGGCGGCATACACCAGGGACTCTTCTACGAGGCCGCTCGATGACAAGAGTGACTCTATCTCCTCAGGGTATATGTTTTCTCCAGAGGGGCCAAGGATCATTGCCTTGAGTCTTCCCCTGACATGGATGAGCCCACGAGAGTCTATGATGCCCAGGTCCCCTGTTTTAAACCAGCCGTCGCTCGTGAACGCCTCTGCGCTACGGGCAGAATCCTTGTAGTAGCCTGTCATGACGTTTGGCCCACGAACCTGTATCTCGCCTTCGCCGCTAGCATGGAGCGCACTGTGTGCTTCGCCTGCCTGAGGCTGAGCTATCCTCACGTTTACACCGTCGAGAGCACGACCCGTAGAGCCAATGCTCGTCTTGTAGGGTATGGCGGCCGCAACCAAAGGAGCTGTTTCTGTAAGCCCATAGCCTATTGCGTAGGGGAATCGGGCGGCCAAGAGGAAGCGTTCGACGTCATTGGCAAGAGCCGCCCCTCCAATACCCAGGAAGCGTATGGCGCCACCGAAGGCGTCTTGTAGCTTTCTTCCAGCCGCCTTGATGGCCAGGCCCCTGGTAGGTGCGAAGCGGTACAATGGGTGATTGAGGAGCTTAGGCTCGACCTTGGCCCGGTAAAGTTTCTCTATTATCAGTGGAACGATTACCATAACCGTTGGCTTGACGAGCTGGAGGGCAGAGGCGAGGGCCGTAGGGGTAGGCGGACCGTCCAGGTAGTGTATGGCACAACCCTGCAAGAGAGGCGTGACAAGGCCCATGGTACTCTCCAGGGTATGTGCTAGTGGCATGACAGATAGTACCCGGTCTTCTGGTTTAAGACCAAAGACGGCCCTAGTCGCTATGGCGTTTGAGACTATGTTTTCGTGTGTCAGCATGACACCCTTTGAATTGCCTGATGTTCCCGATGTGTAGAGTATGCACGCAAGGTCAGAAGGTAGGAGTGAGTCGCCAGGAAGCACAGACTTGGGTTCCTTAAAGGAACGCCTCTGTGTCGTTCCAGCCACAACGGCATTGAATCCAAGCTCATCGATGGTATCGAGACGTATGACGGAAAAAGGAACATCGATACCCGATAGCCGGGGGAGCGTCTTTTCCGTCGCGCATACGGCTGCGGCGGCGGCGTGGTCGACTATGTTGGCTATCTGTTCTGGCGCGAAGTCTACCAAGACAGGTACTGCGACGGCTCCGGCGGCCATGATGCCAAAATAAGCCACGGCCCATTCAGGCCTGTTCTCGCAAAGGATGACGACCCTGTCTCCTGTTTTTACGCCCATATCGACTATCGAAAGGGCAAAACGGCGAACCGCACGTTCAAGGCCGCTATAATCATACCCGACCCTGATGCCATCCTTCTCTACCCTAGAGAGAGCGGGCCTGTCGCTGAAGGCGGCGCTTGCGGCCCATAGCAGGGAGGGAAGTGTGTGCTGACGCATTGTAACCAATCGCAACTCCTTGTCGCCGAAATCATATCGGCAACAAGTGTATAATAGCATCTATATACATGAAGAGCTAGACAATAAGGCGATAAATGTCAAAATGTTATTAGATGAATCTTAGATGCTTTGTCTGGCGGCCTAGTGTGCCCGCGTATTCTCCATGATACGACTCTGGCATAAGGACGGCTATGCTTGCCATTATCTCGTCTGCTACTTCCTGCCTGATTGTCTTGGTCATGGAACCGGCAGGCTTTATCATGTAGGGGCGTCCTACTCGCAGGTGAATAGGGGTTCGTTTGAATGCCTTGAGGTTCTGCCAGAAGTCCTCGGCTCCCCAATGGGCAATAGGCCATACAGGAACACCGGCGCGCTGTGCGAGCATGGCTACTCCAGGCTTGCCGCGTCCCAGTATGCCTGTCTTGCTTCTCGTGCCTTCTGGAGCCAGACCGAGTATGCCTTTGTCGTGCACCCATGCAAGGCAGTGGTTGAATGACTCGGTATCTACACCACTACGATCTATGGGTATGGCGTTCCATATAGTGGCAAAGTAACGGTAGCCAGGATTGCTCAGGTTTTCCTTCTTGCTGAGTGCAGCTAGCTTGGGGTTAGCTATGAATGTGGCCAAGAGGGGTGCCTCGAAGAAATTTATATGGTTCATGGCCATGATGACAGGCCCATCGCGAGGGATGTTCTGTATGTCATCTATATCCAGCCTGCAGGTGAGCCTGATGATACCTCTGACGACGGCGTTTGTTATGGCAATATCGATTCTCATCGGATTACTTCTACATCCTTACAAATGCTAAGGCGAGCCAGGGTACGAGCGTATCGTCTGACTCGCCTTAGCTCGTGGCGTTTAGAGTACTTCTCTCTTCATACCGCGCTCAAGAAGGGCCTTGAGTGTGGCGGCGGGGTCCTTGCGCTTGCCTAGGAGTATCATCGCGGCAATGATATAGGGCTTATAGCTGGCCTCGCGGTAGGTGTCGTCGCGGTAGCGGTCGAACACGCTGGCGGAAACCTCTCCGGCCTTGCATGAGACATCGGTGATGTCTGCAGGCAGGCAGTGCATGTACAGGGCCTTGCCTCCGCGCGTAAGCTTCATCTTCTCTTCTGTACACTCCCAGTCCTTGAATCTGGCGTTGTTGGCTAGGCAGGACTGTTCTAATGCCTTGAGGCCACCCTGATCGCCGGAGTGGAGCAGGGGAACGCGCTGGAGCATCACATCGTAGGGAGCCCAGCTCTTGGGATAGACAATGTCGGCATCCTTGAAGGCTTCGTCCATGCTGTTGCTGTGTTTGAAGGAGCCGCCTGATTCCTTGGCCTGTTTCTTCGACAGTTCGACCACATCGGGTATGAGGTCGTAGCCCTCGGGGTGAGCCAGCGACACGTCCATGCCGAAGCGGCTGGCCAGACCTATGATTCCCTGAGGAACCGACAAGGGCTTGCCATAGGAAGGTGAATAGGCCCATGTCATTGCTAATTTCTTGCCCTTGAGCTTGTCCAGGCCGCCGAAGTGGTGAGCCAGGTGGAGTATATCGGCCATCGCCTGTGTCGGGTGGTCGATGTCGCTCTGGAGGTTGACGACTGTGGGCCTGTCTGGGAGGACGCCACCGGCTACGCCATCGTCGAGTGACTGGGCTACCTCGCGCTGGTACTTGTCGCCTTCACCTAGGTACATGTCGTCACGGATGCCTATGGCCTCTGACAGGAAGCTTATCATGTTGGCAGTCTCGCGTACCGTCTCGCCATGGGCTATCTGACTCTTGCCCTCGTCGAGGTCCTGGACATAGAGGCCCAGGAGATCCGAGGCGCTTGCAAAGGAGAAACGTGTGCGGGTTGAATTATCCCTGAAGTTGGATACGGCTATGCCAGAATCCCAAATCTTGGGGCTAATATTGGCTTCGCGCATCGTTCGAAGCGCATCTGCCACGAGGAATGTTGCCTCGAGCTCGTCACGGCTCTTCTCCCAGGTGAGGAGAAAATCCTTGTGGAACATGTCGATCTTCTTCTTCGACAACTGGTCGATCAGTGTTTTGATTTCATTGATACCCAAACGCCTACCCTCCATACTAATTTATCGGCCCTCACGGGGCTTCGAAACAAACGCTAAATCAACGAAGAGAATAAGAGTAAAAGAGATAAGAAAGGGGAACGCGGTATTTCATATCGCGGCCCATACGAGTCCGGCATTATACGTACAAAAGTCAACGAAGAGAATAAGAGTAAAAGAGATAACATAGAGGTGAATATATGACTAAATATATTCTCTTTTTCATATCTTCTCATTCTTCACTCGTATCCTCTTTTACTCTTCGCTATCCCTAATCCATCCCTCGTTCAGATTCGCCGTCCAATTCCATCATTCCTGTCTTCTCTTTCTTCACTCGTATCCTCTTTTACTCTTCGCTATCCCTAACTCACACTTTGTTATCTCTAACTCACTCTTCTTTAAAGTTTGCCCATGGCGCGCAGGATCCTCTCTGGCGTGAATGGCCAGACTCGGCACCAGGCTCCTACGGCGTCATGAATGGCTATTGATATAGCCGGCGCCGCGCTATTAAGAGAAATCTCGGAGACGCTCTTACCGCCGAATGGACCTATTTCGTCTGCTACCGGCACAAGCTCCACATGGAAATCGTCCGGTACCTCGTAGATAGACGGAATCTTGTAATCGGTAAAGCCCAGGTTAAGGGGCTGACCCTTATCGTCAAACAGACATTCCTCATAGAGTGAGTGGCCTACTGCCTTCATGACTCCACCATATATCTGACCTATCGCTAGGGCCGGATTGATGGGGGTTCCGCAGTCCTGATAGGCATGGAAGCGCTTCAGTTTGACGTCTCCTGTGCGTACGTTGACGGCTGCCTCTACAAAATGAGCTCCGTAGGGGAAGGCGGCGTGGTCCGTCTTGAAGGTACCAAAACCGATGAGGTCTCCGTGGCCTTCACCCTGGGTAGACATATGGGCCAGTTTGGCCAGGCTTATCTCGCCTTGCTTGCCTTTGATGATGCCGCCAGCGTGAATGGTAAAGTTTTCAAACGGTTCGCCGAGTATGCCCGACGCTACGGTGAAACACTTGTCTCGCAGGTCTTCTGCCGCGCGTACGGCGGCGTTGCCAGAGAAGTAGGTCCCTGAGCTGGCGTAGGCGCCCTTGTCAAATGGCGTCGTATCGGTATCACCTGATACAACAGAGACCATGTCCATATCGAGGCCCATGATCTCGGCTGCGGCCTTGGCCGTTACCGTATCGAGCCCCGTGCCAAGATCGGCGCCGCCTGACAGCATCAGGAGGGATCCATCGGGTAGAAGGCGCAACTCTGCATTGGCGGCGTCGAGGCCAGGAAGGCCTGAGCCCTGCTGGATGATGACCGCTCCTCGTCCTATCTTCCAGTCTGGATCGTCTGATTCTGGCTTGGGTTTGTCCCAGGCAAAGGCCTTGCGACCACGGGCTATCATCTCGCCCAAGCCACATTCCCCCAGCGTCACGGGAGAACCGGGGCGGCCCTCCCCGAGGCTGCGTAGAATTTCTATGCGCGAGCCTGAGCGTACACGGTTCTTCTCTATGAGGTCGAGCTGGTCCATGCCAAGTTCTGCTGCTAATTCTGCGAGTGTGCCCTGGAGGGCAAATGAGCCCTTGGGTGCGCCATAGCCTTGGTAGGCACCGGCAGGAGATAGATTTGTGTAATACGTCATAACTGAGAAGCGCGCATTGTCACACAGGATTAAAGGTAGGCTCTTGGAGACGGCGTTCATCGGTACGGTCAGGCAGTGCTGGCCATAAGGGCCAGTGTCGGCCTCTACACGCATATCCATGGCCGTCAGAGTGCCGTCGCGTTTGGCGCCAAGCTTTACCGTTATCTCCATGCCATGGCGGGTGCGGCTTGTCATAAACTCCATGGCTCGGTCGTAGCGGAACAACACGGGCCTACGGGTCTTCCATGCCATGAAGCCGGCTACATCCTCCAGGACTATATCCTGCTTGGCTCCGAAGCCTCCGCCGACGCGTTCCTTTATGACACGAACCTTGTTCTCCGAGATGCCTATGGCGCTCGCCACGATGCGGCGCAGGTGCCAGGGCACCTGGGTGGAGGCGTGTATTACAAGGCGATCCCCGTCTACCTTGGCGTAGACGACATGGGGCTCCATGGGGGTGCATTGTACGCGCTTTCCAACGTAAGTGCGCTCTACAACGACGTCCGCCTCGGCAAATCCCTTGTCGCAGTCACCTATGCCGTCTGCCACGCTGGCCGCAAGGTTGCGGTGAGGGTCGGCATGCAAGGGGAACTGATAGATGATGGGGTCGTCACGGCCATCGCCCTTGACCGATGAACCTGCAGGCGCTTCACCCACGACATAGGAAACGTCGCCATGATGGATTATTGGTGCGCCAGAGGCCTTGGCTTCGGCTATTGACAGGACGGGTTTTAGGACCTCATAGGTAACGACTATAGCCTTGATGGCTGCTTCGGCCTCTTCGGGAGTCTCGGCTAAAACGGCTGCAACGCGATCGCCTACGTGACGTACCTTGCGTGGGAACATGCGCTGGTCATAGGGACTTGGCTCTGGAAACCCTTGCCCGGCCGTGGTGTACACGCTGTCTGGGCAATTCTCGTGTGTCACAATATCGACGACACCAGGCATTTGTAGGGCCTTGGAGACATCTATGCTCTTTATCCAAGCGTGGGCATGCGGTGACATCATTAGCTTTAAGTGGCAGGCGTCTGCGTCTACGCGATCCTCTACAAAGGCTTTTTCTCCACGGGCCAGGGCCGGAGCATCAACCTTTTCCCTGTCCTTGCCTACGTGTCGCAGGTCTGGTCTGAACTCAGGCCCGAGCGGGGGCATATAACTGGGGTCAGCCAGTCGTTTTGACGCTATGTTGGCTGCGTCGTAGAACTGCTCATATCCCGTGCAGCGGCAGAGCGTGCCTGACAGTGCGTCTCGCAGCTCTTCGTCGCTTGGCTTGGGGCTGCGCTCCAAAAGATCATGCAGGGCCAGCACGACGGCCGGCGTGCAATAGCCGCACTGGACGCAGGAGGCATCTATGAGTGCCTGCTGGACTATGGATAGTTTCCTGTCCCTTGAATACCACTCTACGGTTATTACCTTTGAGCCCTCTACCTGAGGAGCCAGTATCTGGCATGAGTTTACAAGGCGGCCATCCAGGAGAACGGCACAGAGCCCGCATGAACCCTCGCCGTCACAGCCGTCGCGCACAGAAATGATGCCCTTGCGTCTCAGGGCGGAGCGCAGAGTCTCGCCAGGTTCACATTCCCAGGAAACATTACGGTCATTGAGCTTGAAGTTGATTTTCATAGTAGATCCTCCGCGGCGTGCAAGGCATCGGCAATGAGAGAAGCACCGCGTTTTTCTTTGTACTCGGCGCTCCCTCGTATGTCTGCCTTGGCCTTGAGGAGGGGTAACAGAGCCTTTTCAATGTCTGTCTTGGCAGGTAGGGCCTTGCCTTCAAAGAGGGCTGAAATATCTGGCCGCAGTGCCGCATGGGGGCCAAAACCTCCGATAGCTACATGTAGTTCCTTGACGATACCGCCTTCCAGGCGATAGTTGCAGGCTGCCGTAGATGTGGCTATGTCACAAGCCGTACGGCT
Source organism: Spirochaetia bacterium (assembly GCA_034003955.1). Lineage (GTDB taxonomy): Bacteria > Spirochaetota > Spirochaetia > Treponematales > UBA12059 > SZUA-370. The sequence goes on from JAVEXO010000009.1 coordinate 39,853, forward strand.
GGAGCGTAGGCTAGCGGCTTTTAGGCCCTTGCCCAACGGGACCAGTACTCTCAGTACTATGCCTCGTGGGGCAACGAGCCATTCTCCTACGGTAGATGTCGCTATAGCCTTGCCACGTTCCTTGAATTCAATAGAGGCTCCGAGGGTAAGGAGGATTGGCACAAGGCTGGCGCATGATTTATTGGCGCCCAGGTTGCCACCTACCGTCGCGCGGTTGCGGACGTTGCGGTTAGCCATGCTCGCCGCCGCTGCCTTTATGACTGCCGGGCTCATATCAGACTCTATGAGCTCCTGGAATGTCATACCGGCACCTATACTCAGGCTAAGCCCTTGTGTCCCTGCATTGACCCGCTCTATCGAGCGAGGCAGAACCTTGGCCAGGTCTACGACTCTTTCTGGCTTGTCGCGTCCCTCGAAGGCCATGGCCCAGGTTCCGCCTGCCAAGGCTAGTGCACCAGGTTGTGCTAGCAATTCAAGACATTCATCTATGCTTGCAGGTCTCGCATATTCTTTTACCATAGTGCTTGGATCCCCGCTTTCTGTAGGAGGCGCTTGGCGCAACGATTGGCCTCGTCGCGTATAAGCTCCTCGTTTGCCCCTTTAAGGCGGCCGTTGTGTACGACAACATTGCCGTTCACTATGAGATTGTCTACACCGTGATTATAGCCCGAAAAGAGAAGGGCCGCGGCTGGATCAGACAGGGTACCTGCGTATTCAAGTTTCATCACATCAAACATGGCTATGTCGGCTAAGGCACCTGCCTCCATGGAGCCAGAATCATCGTAGCCTAGTTGCCTGGCTCCACCTATCGTGGCTATGCCGAGTACCTCTCGGGCATTGATGCCGGCGGAGCCGTAGCGCACCCGCTGTAGAAGCAGGGCCTGTCGAGCCTCACCTAGCATGTCTGAGGAATCATTGGAGGCTGAACCATCTACGGCGAGGCCTACGTTTATTCCTTTGTCGAGCATCTCCCTGACCCGGCAGATGCCTGAACCGAGTCTCATGTTGGATGATGGACAATGAGCCACGCCGGTGCCTGTCTTAGCCAGGAGGTCGAGCTCTTCATCGTTAAAATGGATGCCATGGGCATACCATACGTCCTTGCCAATGAATCCGCAGTCCTCCATCACCTTGAGTGGCCTGCGCCCGAGGGCCTTGATGCAGAAATCGGTCTCGTCTGCCGTCTCGGCAAGATGGGTGTGTAGCCTTGCACCGTATGTACGTGCCAGGTCGGCGGCGTCACGCATGGAATTTTCTGATACTGAAAATGGAGAACAGGGAGCCAGGGCGACGCGACGCATAGAGTCCGGTGCTCTGTCGTGATACTTCTTTAAGGCTTCCTCGCTCTGGGCCAGTATTTCATCCTCGTCCTGTACGACGCTGTCTGGAGGCAGGCCTCCGTCCTTCTTTGACAAGGACATTGAGCCTCTGGTGGGAGCAAATCGTAAGCCAATCTCGGAGGCCGCCTTGAATTGTAGGCCAGGCAAGTCGCCGGTAAAAGAGCGGGGGTAGAGGTAGTGGTGGTCTGTTGTAAGACCGCAACCAGTCTTGGCAAGCTCTGCCATGGCCAGCATGCTCGACCAGTATACCGCCTCCTCGTCTACGCCCTTCCAGACATCGTAGAGATAGACGAGCCAGTCAAAGAGTTTGGCGTCCTGGACGGCGGGTATGTTCCGTGTAAGCGTCTGATAGAAATGGTGGTGAGTATTGACCAAGGCCGGCATGACGACATGCCGGCTGGCGTCTATGACGGTACAGCTACCTTCGGCGCCTTGTGGCGCCGATAGATTCTTTCCTATCCTGGATATGCGCTTCCCGTCTATGAGTATGTCTACGCCGGCCAGGTCATCCCCGGACGAGCCGGCAGTGGCGCCGGCCCCGTACCGGGGTCGGACCACCCTGAAGCAGTCCTTGAGTAAGATCACCCGAGCACCTCCTTGTTGAAGTCATTGATCATGGAGTCTATGGCACCTGCCTGGGCGTGTAAGCCTCCCCAGTATGCGCGATAATCGGTCCACTGGGAGTTGAGCTCGTCGAGTTCCTTGCCTAGCTGCTCTATCCAGGTGTAGTACTTGAGCTGGTGCACACGGCGTTTGTCTACATGGCTCATATCGAGTACGTAATCGACAGAAAGGTTACGGAGCATATCGAGGTCACGATCGGCCTGGCGCTGGTCGTAGGGTCCGCGCTCGGCTGCCACTTCTAAAAGCCTTGAACCATAGAGTTCAAGAGAATCGGTGAACACGGTCAGGGCTATGTCGTCCGGCCCTAGTTCATAGTACTTGGCTGCCTTGATGGTGGCTACAAGGTTTCCTATGCCGGAAATGCCCATCAAGTCGAGCTGATCGAGGGCTTCCTTGGTGACGCCTGCCTCTGCCAACACCTTCCTGCCGGCGGGTTCGTTGAACAGACGCATGAGTCGTATGGTTATCTCATCGTCTACGCCGACGGCCACGTCGGTGTCACGAAGATTGTGGATCCATGGAATGTGCTTGTCGCCTATACCCTCTATACGGTGTCCGCCAAAGCCATTCTCGAGTATCGTCGGGCACTGGAGAGCCTCGCCTACACCAACGCGGGTGCCGCTGTGTTGTTCCTTCAGGTAGCTACCTGCACCGAGTGTGCCGCCCGAGCCCGAGGAGTACATCGTCAGAGCCAGGTGGTCGCCGGGCTTGGCCATCTTCTTGTAGATGTCATCCATGGCCGGCCCTGTTACCGAATAGTGCCAGAGGTGGTTAGGAAGCTGGTCGAACTGATTGAATATGACGGCATCGGGCCTCGTCTTTTCTATCTCTATGCACTTTTCAAATATCTCACGTACGTTTGATTCGCAACCGGGGGTGGCTATCACCTCGTCGGCCATTGTCTTGAGCCAGGTAAAGCGTTCCTTTGACATGCCCGCGGGGAGTATGGCCACCGAGGGACAGGAGAGGAGCTTGGAGATATAGGCGCCTCCACGGCAGTAGTTGCCGGTGGATGGCCAGACGGCCTTCTTTGTTGCCGGGTCGAAGCGGCCGGTCACGAGCTCGGAAGCGAGACAGGAGTACGCCGCGCCAACCTTGTGCGCACCGGTTGGGAACCACTTGCCAACGAGCCCGGCTATGCGGGCCTTGGTGCCTGTTATCTCACGAGGAAGCTCAAAGTAGTTGACGTTACCAAAAAGACCGCCCTTCTCCTTGGCCTCATTCTTCCAGGTTAAGCGAAAGAGGTTGCGGTTATGGACTTCCCATAGACCTATGCCCTTGAGCTCGTCCTTGATTGACTGGGGTACCTTGGAAGGGTCCCTCATCTGCTCGTAGGTGGGAAGGAGAATGCCCTTCTCCTTGCAGCGCTGAATATTCTTCTTGCGCCCTTTTTCATCGATGTGTAAATCAATCATGCTCATGCTCCCTTTGCGTTACTACGCTCATTATCTGTGACATAAAAACAAACAAAGAGGATAAGAGAAAAAGAGCAATGCAAGAGACCTTTTTAATAGTCTTCCACTTTCTCGCCTCTTATCCTCTTATTCTCTTCGTTATTCGTTAACTATAAGCCCAGGCCTTTCATGGCGCCTGTTATGTCCTTGAGGCCTGAGCCTGTCAGCATAACTACTATTGTCTCGTCTGGTCTTAAGGATCCGGCAGCCTTCTTGAAACCGGCCCAGGCTGCACTTGAAGAGGGTTCTGAGAAGAGCCCAGCCATGGTTGCCAGTTCCTTCTGTGCCTCTAGAATCTCTTTGTCTGATACCACCACGGCCTTTCCTGCGTAGCGTTGCAGTTTTTTCAAGGCATGAGAGCCATTGCGCGGCACGTCAACCGATATAGAGTCTGCTACGGTGTCGCTCGCTACGGGTGCTCCAAATCTCCCTGTAGCCAAGGCGCGGGCTATGGCGCTGGAACCCTGGGCCTGGCAGGCCCATATCGTCGGCACCTTCTGTATACGCCCAAGCCGTACCAGGTCCTCGAAGCCCTTATAGAGCCCGGCTATGATGACGCCATCACCCACTGCCACGAAGACATGATCGGGAGCCACATAGTCCTTCTTTGGCAGTTCTTCCAGATGACCAGCTCGCCTGGCTTCGTGTTCTCTGGCACGCGCTAGATCGCGTACCAGTTCGAAGCTAGCCGTTTTCTTGCCCTCTATGGTCAGGGGATTGTATGCGGTGTTACGTGACAACACCCCGCTTGCCTTGCTGTACTCAAGCGAGCGTTCGAAGGCGACGTCGTAGGTACCGTCAACCTCCTTGAGCTCTGCACCGTACTGTAGGACCTGTATACGCTTGGCCACGGGAGCCTTCTTGGGCAGGAACACGGTTATCTTGAGCCCCGCGGCGGCGCCTACACCCGACATGCTTGATGCTGCATTGCCCGTGCTGGCAAGGGCAATCTCATGAATGCCATGTTGCCTGGCGAAGCCGGCTACCAGATACGAGGCGCGATCCTTGAAAGAGCCCGTGGGTTCGCAGGTATCGTCCTTTAAGAAAAGATGAGGAAAGCCAGTAGTCTCGCGAAGACGATTAGGTTCCCACAAAGGCGTCTTTCCAACCGGTAGCGGAGGAAGGAATTCCGTAGGCACCGGCAGTGGAATATCGTCGGGGCCGCCGTTGAAATCACCTTCCCAGGCGCATTCAAGGACGCCTTCGAGTGGTCTGTCGGCTTCTTGCTTAGCAGAGCAGGCATCACAGAGGTACCTATCCGGCTCTATCGCGTACTCTGTCCCGCACTCGGGACATCTATAAAACCATCTCACTGATCACTCCTTGGCCGAAAATACGATTTCAAACGAAGAGGATAAGAGAATAAGAGCAAATCAAGATTTCTACTCTTATTCTCTTTGTTGTCTTTCGTAGTATCGACCCGCCTACAGCTTGGCGTCTTCCAGGGCGTAGGGGAGGGCGGCGTAGAAGGCGGCTGCCTTCCAGAGGTCGTCCACACGGGTGATCTCATTGGGAGCATGGGCCTGGTTCTCGTCACCTGGGCCGAAGCCTATGCTGGGTATGCCATGCCTGCCGGCTACTGCCACGGCGTTGGTGGAGAATGTCCACTTGTCTACGACGGGAGCAGCGGAGAATACGGCCTCGTGTGCGGCCACGCCGGCCTTGACGAATGGGTGGTCGGCAGGGAACTTCCAGGTGGGGAAGTATAGCTCCTGACGATAATCCATGCCTGTCCAGCTGGGTATGGCATATTCTGGCATGCTTACTTCTACTTCATCGACACCGGCGGCGAGGATAGCATCCTTGACCTGCTTTATGGCGATATCGGCCGTCTCGCCCCAGGTGAGGCGGCGGTCAAGGTAGAGCATGGCCTCGTCGGGCACCGCACACTGTGAGGGACCCTGGACCTTTATCTGGGATACGACGACCGTACCCTTGCCAAGGAAACCGTCGTCGTCCGGCTTGAGTGAAGCATTGAGGGCTTCCATGGCCAGGGCGGCACGGGCTGCCTTGTATGCGGCAGAGACACCACGCTCGGGAGCGGAGCCGTGGCATGAAACGCCCTTCATGCGTACTTCCATCTCCATGCGACCACGGTGGCCACGATACAGCTTGAGGGATGTGGGCTCGGTGGAGACGAAGAAGTCCGGTACGAATTTCTCTTCTTCTATCAGGTACTTCCAGCAGATGCCGTCGCAGTCTTCCTCGATGATGGTGAACACGAACCATACCGAGTATTCACCGGAATAGCCCAGCTCCTTGAGTATGCGTCCTGCCGTTATCATGGCGGCCGCTCCACCGGTCTGGTCGCTGGTGCCGCGGCCGTAGACGAGGCCGTTCTCTATGTCGCCAGAGAAGGGGTCACGCTTCCACTGTGATCGGTCGCCTATACCAACGGTGTCTATGTGGGCGTCGATGACGAGTTTCTTGGGGCCATTGCCAACGCGGGCCAGGAGATTTCCAAGGCCGTCTATCCTTACCTCGTCGAAGCCTGTTTTCTCGCACATGTCCTTCAAGAACATGATGCGTTCCTTCTCCTTGTTGCTCATGGCCGGGACCTTGATGATCTTGGATAGATTCTGTGCCGTCCAGTCTTTGTACGATTCAGCCTTGGCCTTGATTTCTTTTCCGATTTGCATGCTCATTTTCTCTCCTCCATACGTTGCCATAATCTGCGCGTCTCCGACCTACCGGTGGCTGCGATGGCCTTGGCGTCGAAGAGCGGTTTTCTGTCTTTAACAATGAATTTACCCGCGACCATGGTCGATGCGACCATGCGCGAACCCATGCCGAAGGCCACGTGTCCAGCCACATTGCCCGATAGAAGGGGTGTGGGCGGATCGTAGTCCCAGAATGTCAGGTCGGCTTCGTAGCCGGCCTCTACCCTACCCAGGCGTTTGCCCGGGAAATAACGTTCTAGTAAGCTGTTGCCATTATGAAGCATCTGGAGGTAAGAGTCCATCCAGCGTGTACCACCGGCATCCTTGTGCTTGAAGAAGGCAAAGGCGGCTTCTTCCAACATATCCGAGCCTATGCCATCGGTGCCGAGCACGGCGTTCTTGTACTGGCCAATCTTGTCATTGTAGCCGACGCAGTTGTTCATGTTGGAACGTGCGTTGTGCGCTATGAAACAATCGCGCTCATTGACGAGATCGACTTCGCTCTGCGACAGGAAGAGGCCGTGGCCCAGGATAGTCTTGGGCCCCAAAAGGCCGGCATCGTCCAGACGCACGCAAATGTCCTTGCCAAAACGATAACGAGAGTCTACGGCGTCGAATTTGTCCTCGGCCACATGGATGTGCAGTCCCCGTTTCGTAGAAGTGCAGGCCGATGCGAGTGCCGCCAGAGTCTCATCGCCGATGGTGAACGGTGCATGGGCTCCTATGGCCGCCTCAAGCAGGGTTTCTCTACCTGCCTTGCGCTCGGCGTCTATGCGGGCTGCAAAGCGCTCGTTCTCGCGTACGCCGGCCATCGCGCCATCCATGCCGTTGCGGTCGCTCGTCTCGTAGCACAGCACGCCGCGTATGCCCACGGTGGAGAAACCCTCGGCCAGTGCGTCCAGGGAGCCGTCTATGTACTCGGGGCTAGCGTGATGGTCTACAACCGACGTGATGCCGAGCATGGCGGCGTCTGCCGCCCCCGCCAGTCCGCTGGCGCGGACTATGCCTTCGTCCAGCGCCCTGTCGAGAAGCCACCACATGTTGACAAGCTGCTGGGCGAAGTCCTTGCTCGGCGCAATGTCCACGGCAAGACCCCGTGACAGGGCCGAGTAGAAGTGGTTGTGCGAGCAGACAAGACCCGGGCTCACGTAGCCACCTGGTGCATGGCGCTCGGCCTTGGGATACTTTGCCGCCAAGCCCTGGCCAATTTCTACTATCTTTGTGCCATCTATGGCTATGTCCCTGTGTTCTATCACCTCGCCGGGGTACCAATGAAGGATACCGACGTCTTCTATGAGTATCATGCCTGTCCTCCGGCTATCAGATAAGAGTGCTTGCTCAAGACTGTTAAGGCTATTGCCTCCATGGCGGAAGCGCCTGCTCGAGCCGACCATTCGGCATGGCTCAGCTTCGTTACCGTTGCCTTTGTGCCCACATCGTGTCGTACGACAAGCGATGGATTGGATGGCTCTCCTACGAAGGAGAATCCGGGGTTGCCGCTGGCTCGCAATGTGGCTTCGTCGCGGAACAGGGTTGGCTTGCCCGAGTACGGCTCGCCGTCATAGGGGCAGAAGAAGCCACAGTTGCCGCATTCGTTACACAGATCGTCTACGTGGACAATCTGAATGGCCTGCTTTATGGCTCCACCAGGGGCTACTGGCAAGGCTACGTTGGCCCTGTTGGGACACACCTCGACGCAGCGGAGGCATGCAGATTCGCATGAAAGACAGCGTTCGGCCTCCCTGGCGGCGAAACCAGGATCATCGAAGGGCAGTGTAGCCAGGAGCTCTCCGCGGTGTGACAAGGCATCGTAGTCAGGGGCCTCAACGGCCGGTTTCTCTATTTTCGGCTCTATGCCGGCCTCTCGTAGTATGGCGTAGGCCGCCAGGCGACCATCCGCCTCACCAGCTATGATGCTAGCCGGTCCCCGGCGAGCGTCTCCCGCTACGTACAGACCCGGCACGTTGGTGCCCATGGTGGTTTCATCGATTACGGGGCGGCCATTCTTGCCGAGTTTAACCCCAAGGCTGGTAAACAGGGCGGCGTCTGGCATCTCGCCTACGGCTGCAATTATGAGATCGCAGCCCTGGTCCCTGACGCGATCAGATGGCACAGGAGCCCTTCTTCCCGAAGCGTCTGGCTCGCCCAGGGTCATCTCACGGACACGGAGTACGGGTAAGGCGCCATGCTGGGCTGGAGTCATACGTTCTGGCAGGGCCAATTCTACATATTCTACACCGTCTGACAGGGCTCCCTCGAATTCTTCCCTGTCGGCCGGCATTTCTGCCAGGGTGCGGCGATACATGATGCTTACCTTGGGTTTTCCGGGAAGTCTTGCGGCTACGCGGGAGGCATCCATGGCGGTATTGCCGCCGCCTGTTACGACGACTGCCGTGTAGCCATCAAACTCGCCCTTGCCTGCGTGTGCCGCCTCCAGGAATTCCAGGGCGTCTACGACACGAATGCCAGAGCCTTCAATTGCCAGCTCCCGTGGTATGGGAGCACCCGTGGCGACGACGACTGAGCTGAATCCGGCTGTCTTGAGGGCGCCCAGGTCTATGGCATTCTTGTAGCCAAACTGGAATTCGGCCCCGAGTGCCTTGATCCTGTCTATGTCGGCGGCTATGTCTTCTGGAGCTATGCGGAAGGCGGGTATGACATTGGCTGGAACACCACCAGGAGAGGTAGCAGCCTCGAACACGGTAACGGGGTAGCCTTCCAGGGCAAGGTAGTGCGCGCATGATAGCCCAGCCGGGCCTGCGCCGAAGACGGCTGTCTTTCCCTTGCCATTCAGGGCAGGTTTCTTCACGACGGGTATCGTGGCAGAGCGAGCGCAGGCCAGTTTCATGTCACGAATCTCCACAGAGCCCTCATAGTCTACCCTGGAACAGACATACATGCACTGGTGGTCACAGAGTACACCGGTTATGAAGGGCAGGGGGTTGTCGGCCAGGACTATCGACAGAGCTTTCTTGGCGTCTCCCTCGGCTAGGGCCTTCATGTAGGCGGGCGGCTGCTGGGAGGCGGGGCAGGCTTCTACGCAGGGGGCCGCAAAACAGTCTGTAACAGGCAGGCTTTTCTGTATCCTGCTCTCGCCCTTCTTGTAATCACCGTGATAGACAGGATCCTTGAGGGCGGCCAAGGCCAGTGCCTCGAGACGGGCGGCGTCGGGTTTCTGGGGGACGCCGGCTTCCAAGGCCCGCACGGCTTCCCTTGCCATGGGTTCCAGGCGCAGGTAACCACCCGGCTTTAGAATGTCGGTGGCTACGGTCAAGGGGCCAAGGCCAGCCGCGAGGCAGTCGAAGGCATTGTGGGAGCTTGCACCTCCACAGTAGGAGAATGGAGGCGCATCATGCATTGCCTTGGCCAGGTTTGCGGCCAGGCGTGTTGTTATAGGGAAGAGGGCCCTGCCTGACATGTAACGCTCTCCGCCTGGCATGCGGATGCCATCGTTGACGTTGGCAAGTGTATTGGAAAGCTTGACGCCGAAGCGTACATTCTTGGCGGCGGCCTTGGAGCGAAGACCCGAGACCAGGTTTAAGGCTGCGTCAAACTGCAGGTCGTGCTCGAAGGTGGGGCGCTTGACGATGATTCTCTGCCAGCCTGTCGTGTCAAGGATGCCGCGTACCTCGTCGTAGCCTAACAGGGTAGGATTGAGTTTTATGTAGGTATCAAAACCCTTTTCTTCTATTAAATACGCGCCAATACGTTCTATTTCGGCGGGAGGGCAACCGTGCATGGTAGACAGCGTAACCGAATGAATAGGAGAACTCGGTATGGCCTCCAGGGCTGCTAGCGCCCGGGTGGCACCGGCCTTTCCAAAGGCTTGTGCGAAGCTCGGTGCCCCAAGGGCTGTCTTGGCTTCGACTATGGCTGTCTCCCATGTTTCCGTGCCCTGAGGCGTGCGCATGCCTTCTATGAAGTCATCCATGCGCTTACCCTTTATGCCGTCAAGTGTGTAGCCAAGCGACATGTTGAACATCAGGTTGCCGGGTTTTTCGCTCAAGGCGGCACGGAGTAGGTGGAGCGCAATCCAGGCACGCAGGTATTCGGCCCGTGCTTCTTCCAGGAGGAGTTCGGTTGACCATTCTACGTTATGACCCTCGTCGAGCGCGTCTATACAGGGCTTCTCTATATCGAGCCTGTCATTCTCCTGGACTGTCTTGAGTTCAAATACCCTGGAACCTGCAAGCCAGGCTGCCACGATATTTGGGGCGATCTGCGTATGAGGTCCTGCAGCCGGCCCTATTGGTAGGCCAATGACGGTGCCATTTACCTTGAAGCCAGGAGAACGGGCCTCCATGTCCAATACCCGCCTCGTCAAGGCTCCTGGTATATCGTATATCCCATCCCGCGCGGCCCATTCTCCGACAATTCGAGCCAAAAGCTCGCTCATCGGCAACGACTTCATAATCTTGCTCACCGGTACCCCCATCGTATGTGTTTTCCGTATCCTGCCTCGGCTACAATGCCAGAGGCGGCGTTAGTTCCTTCTCCGGCCAGCTTGGCGTCCCATACGGGGCGCCCTCTGACCATGGTCATCAAGACAGAGCCGTCGAGTCTCATGCCATCGAACGGCGTTATTGTTCCCTTGCTCAATAAAGCCGATCCTGCCACTGCATAGACGGCGTTGGGATCTACTATCGTGAGGTCAGCATCCATGCCTGGCCCTATGGCCCCCTTGCGGCCAGAAAGCCCGAATCGGGCGGCCGCACCGCCACTGGTGGCACGCAGGAAGGCTGAAAGCGACAACTTCCCAGTGCGCAGGCCGGCAGAATACAGGTAAGGGAAAAGGGTGCCTGTCCCCGGTATGCCGCCATAGTCGCTCCAGATAGATCCAGTGTGCTTCTCAGACTCGGGTGCCGGCGCATGGTCGCTTGTCACGTATGAAATTGCGCCAGAGGCGAGCAAGTTCCAAAGCCTGTCGGCCTGTCCTTCTGCCTTTACCGGAGGGGCCGTCTTGAGAGAAGAACCCTTGCTTGCAAAATCATCGCGGGAGAAAGCCAGATAGTGTGGACAGGTTTCGCAACTGGCCCCGGAGGCGGCAATCGCTTCGGCAGCCTCGGCCGTACCCACATGAACCACATGCAGAGTGCCTTCGTGTCCACGCGCTAGAGCGATAGCCGCGGCTACGGCCACGGTTTCTGCCGTCTCAGGCCTCGAGTCGACGTAGTCATCCCAGCTGGCCTCTCGCCCTTCTGCAAGCGAGCGAGCCTTCATCGCGGCCGTCGCCGGTCCCACGACTCCTGCGTCCTCTGCGTGGAGGAGGAGGGGTCGACCCAGGGAAGCTGCCTTGGCGATGACTCGTCCAAAACTGTAATGGTCTACGGCCGTGAATGTATCCATGCCGGAGACGAAGTAGCACTTGAAGCCGACTACATCTGAGGCCAGATCCTCCATGTCGGAGGCGAGCGCTTCTTCTATCCTGTGGCCGGAAACGCCACCGTACAGGGCATAGTCTATGACGGCCCTGTTCCCCATCTGCGATAGCTTCTCTTTTAGATTGCTCTTGCTCGTGACAGGTGGAAGGCTGGTGCAAGGCATGTCTATGACAGTCGTTACGCCGCCCCTGGCCGCTGCCATGGTGCCATGATAGAAGTCTTCCCTGTGGGTAAAGCCTGGTTCGTCGAAGTGGACATGAGGATCTATGGCCCCCGGATATATCTCCATCCCAGCCATATCGAGGATCTCTTCTCCCGGCTCAGGGTCTATAGAGGCGGAAATTTCTACAATGGTCTCTCCTCGAATCCGTATGTCGCGGCGCAGAAGCTCTTCCGAGCCTGGCAAGGCGCATAGTCCATGCTTGATGATCATGTATGAGCCTCTTGGCCAGCATCTACTGGGAGATCATCGCTCAGGAAGAGCATGGCCTTCTCAGGCGTCATAGGCAGCTTGTGGAATGACGGAGCCTCGGGTCTTGCGGCCTTGAGCGCGTCGAGTACCGCAAAATAACCCGCTATGCCATACATGAGTGGAGGTTCGCCTACAGCCTTGGAGTTGGCCACTACCTTCGGGTTTGGCTTTGTAAAGAGTTCTATGTCCATCCTTGGCATGAAATGGGCATCGGGTAACTTGTAGGTAGACAGGGTGTCAGACAGAAGCCTGCCAGATTCGTCGAAGGCAAGCTCCTCAAGACAGGACCAACCCAGGCCCTGGGCAAAGGCGCCTTCTATCTGGCCTATGTCTACGAGGTGATCAATAGACTCTGCCATGTCATGGACTATGAATGCGTCATCGAAACGGTAGGAGCCGCGCATCACGTCGAGGGTCGCCGTCACTATGGCGCAACCATATACGTGATAGAGGAATGGCGTGCCATGCTCTGTTTTCATGTCGTAATGGAGGCCCGGTGTGGCATAGAAGCCGTGGGCCGACAGATCAAGGCGCTTCTGGTAGGCGGCTTCGGCTAAGGCTGCAAATGTTAGTACACCGCTCTTCTCCTTGTTGCCTGCGACGACTACCTTGCCGTCTACTATGTCTATGGCGTCTATCCCTAGCTCAAGTTTCTCGGCGGCGAGCCCTACGAGGCGCTTGCGAATCTCGAGGCAGGCTACCCTTGCGGCCATGCCGTTTATGTCCGTTCCGGTGCTTGCCGCGGTGGCTACCGTGTTGGCAACGGTCGTCGTCCTGGTGCTTTCTATCCTGATAGAGGCGAGGGGAGCACCGAGCGTCCTTGAGACTATTATGGCTATCTTGCGACCCACGCCCTGCCCCATCTCTATGGCGCCTGTGGCTACAGACACCGAACCGTCGTTATAGACATGGATGAGGGCTCCGCCCTGATTGAGCATAATCTTTGTAAAACTTATGCCAAAGCACAGCGGTATGGCCGCTACGCCTTTTTTATACGCCTTGTTGGCGGCATTGAAGGTGGCTATGCCTGACCTGAGCTCGGGCCATTTTGCCTTCTTCATACACAGATCAAAGGTGGAAGAGGCGCGAACGTCTTCCATCTTCATACCGTAGTGGGAAATGTCACCCTCGGACAGGAGGTTCCTGTGCTGGATGTCGGCCGGGTCAATGCCCATGGCACGGGCGGCCTTCTCTATGGCGCTCTCTATGACGAATATACCCTGCGGACCACCAAAGCCCCTGAAGGCGGTGAATGGAACAAGGTTGGTACGGCACATGATGCCGGTGGCACGCACATTGGGAATGTGGTAGGCGTTGGCCGCGTGGAACATGGTCCTTGGTATGATGGCAGGCGATAGATCCGTGGCTGCGCCTGAGTTCTGGTAGTAGTCGGCCTCGAACACCAGAATGGTACCGTCATTCTTAAGGCCAATCTTGAAGTCTGAGGAGTAGGGATGACGCTTGCCTGTGCTGCTCATGTCATCGCGCCTGTTTAAGTACAGCTTTACAGGCTTTCCTGTGACGACGGCACCGAGCGAGGCGAGGGCGGCCCAGCCTGAGGCCTGGTCTTCCTTGCCGCCGAATGCGCCTCCTAGACGAGGAGTCTCCACCTCTATGAGGTTCATGGGAAGACCCAGGATGCGCGCTACTATGGCCTGAACCCCGGCGGGGCTCTGGGTTCCCGATATGAGTCTAACCCCACCAGAGTCTTCAGGGTAGGCTATGGCTCCCTGGGTCTCGAGGTATACGTGCTCCTGGCCACCAGAGTCGACTCGTCCTGTGACGACGATATCGCAATCCTTGTACGCGGCTTCCGGGTCTCCGGACAGCTGGGTCCTGGGGCTCATTATTATGTCACCGTTCTTGTAGGCCTCTCGTGGGTCTACTATGGCGGGTAGATCCTCCCTGCCCACTATCGTTACCCTTGCCGCGGCCCTGCGAGCCAGTGAGCGCGAAGGAGCCAGCACGAGAGCCAGAACCTGGCCTCTGTAATGCCAGGTGTCTATGGCTAGCATTGGTTCATCGGGTATTGAGGTGGACAGCTCATTCTGCCCCGGTATGTCGGAGGCCAGTATAACCCTGATCCCTGGAGACATGGCCAATGCCGCGCTGCTGTCAAGCGACGAGAAACGACCATGGGCCGATGGAGAGGTGACTATGGCCGCATGGAGCATGTCTCTACTCTCGGGCATATCGTCTATATAGTTTGTCTTGCCCTGTACATTGAGGGCCGAGTCGGGATTACGCTTCATGCCAGGAGCTCCTCTTCCAGCCTGAGTTCAGGCCACAGTCTGCACAGGGCGGCCCAGGCGAGCCGTTCCAGCAGCCTTTTTCTATAGGTGGACGAACCACGTACGTCACTCATGGGGCTTCCGGCCTTGGACGCTATGGAACCAAGCTCCTTGGCCAGGCTGGCCGACGGTTTCCTGCCTTTCATGGCTTCTTCTACTTCACGCAGACGCAAGGGGGTGGCTGCAACGCCGCCAGCCGAGTACCGTGCCTCGATTATTGAGCCATCCGGGGCAAGGCGAACGGCGACTGCGCAGTTGACGGTTGCTATATCGAGTCTTTCTCGCTTGCTGGCCTTCTCGAAGGCAAAGCGGTCCCACCCGGTAGGGAATAGTATTTCAGATACTCGCTCTCCTGGAGCCAGATCAATCTGCTTATAGCCCAGGAAGAAGTCTTCAAGGGCACATGTTCGTTCTCTGGATGAACCCTGTATGCAGAGCTGTGCACCTAAGGCTATGAGCATGGCCGTCATGTCCGCTATGGGGGAGGCGTTGACTATGTTGCCTGTCAGCGTAGCCCGATTGCGTATGGGTGGTGAGGCCACATCGAGTTCGTAACGCTCTATACCAGGCGCGGCGCGGCGCACCAGTGCCGATGCAAAGAAGTCGCTGGCGTTCACCGCCGCGCCAAGCGATACGAAGGTTTTTCCGTCTACAGCGACCTCCTGTATCGCGCGTGAACCGGAATATGCGTTTGTGAAGGACGGGGCCAGGCCCGGCTCAGGATCTGGGTTGCGTACGAAGTAATCGGTGCCGCCTCCAAGCACGAGTCCGGTGCCAGAGACCTGTTCGCCGGCGCTGGCTGTGTCTTCGGAGGGAGCAGGCTCGGGGGGAGTAGCCATACGTATGGCCAAGGCGGCTGGCAGTACCTTTGCATCTGCCAGGGCGCCGAGCCTGGCTTCAAGGCTTGCAGGAAGGTTATTGAACTGCAGCGCAAGCCTGGCTGCTGCCCTGCGTATGGAACCGTAACCGGTGCAGCGACACAGATTGCCTTCTACGGCCACCATGGCGGCTACAGGGTCTATCGTGGCTCCTGATATGAGGTAGCCTGTCAGGGCCAGCACGAAACCAGGTGAGCAGAAACCGCATTGGCTGGCGCCTTCATCGAGCATGGCCTCCATGACGGGTGTAAGCCCTTCACGGGCAAGCCCCTCGATTGTTATAAGGTGGTGCCCGTCCAGTTCTCCCATGGCAAGTGTGCATGAAGTGACGGAGCGCCACTCTGTATGACCCTCCGCGTCCTTGCCGCCAAGAAGCACGAGGCAGGCTCCGCAGTCTCCTTCGCGGCAACCTTCCTTGGTGCCTTTAAGGCCGGCATCGTTGCGTAGCCAATCGAGGACAAGGGCCTCTTCTCTCATCTGTATGGTGTAATCGGCCTGGTTGAGCCTGAATCTGATGGAACGTATCATGCAATATCCCTTTCTTCGGCTTGTCCGAGGAGATGAGTCAGATTCTCCTTGAAAGGTGACGCAACAAGCCGTGGTAGTGGTTCAATAGGTATAGAACAAGTGTAATGTATTGACCGTTTTAAGGCAAAAAGGGAGGATTTGACCATAGCAGCCAGGGTGGTTACCCGGGGGCGCCGCCGGGTGCGGCCTAAAAAGGTCAAGGCACTTTAAATAGTGGTACCTGTTCGAACGAATCAACGTCGACGAGGCCCTTGTCGGTGATTTTAAAGGATGGAATCACCGGTAGGGCCATGAACGAGAGGGACATGAGGGGTGAGGCTCCCGGCATGCCCTCCTTCCTGAAAAATTCCTCAAAAGTGGCGAGGCTGGCTATGACATCGGCGGATGGCTTGTCGCTCATGAGCCCGGCAACAGGCAAGGCAAGTTCTGCCAATACCTCGTCTCCATCGGTAATGACGTAGCCGCCTTTCATGGCATTGAGCCTTCTGGCTGCCTTGAATATTGAGACGTCATCTACACCGGCTATTATCATGTTGTGTGAATCATGGCTGACGGTAGAACCTATGGCTCCACGCTTCAGCTTGAGGCCTCTAATGAAGCCCTTTCCTATATTCCCTGTTCCCGCATGGCGTTCTATTACGAAAATCTTGATGATGTCACGCTCTATGTCCGAGACACACAGGCCATCCACCACAAGAGGCCGCGTTAGAGACATGCCTGTTATTATTGAACCAGGGGAGGCCTCTATGATTCGAGCCTGGCCCTTCTGGTCAGGGATACGGAAGTCTTTCTCTTCCAACCACTTGATGTTTACAGAGTCACGCAGGGCTGGGACCCTCAGCGAGGGACTCAGGAGCTCGTAACCGGCGCTTAGTCTGCCGTTTTCTGCAATCACCGTGCCTGACTTGAATACCAGTTCTGCCTTGAAGTCATCAGGGTTGGAGAACACGACGAAGTCTGCCTTGTAGCCTGGTGCTATGGCTCCAGATCGACGCAGACCGTAGTACAGGGTTGGGTTGTGGCAGGCCATGCGCAGGGCGTCCATGAATGGCACCCCACCGGCTATAAGCGAGCGAACAGCGGCGTCAATATGGCCTTCTACGGCAATGTCGTTGGGATGGCGGTCGTCGGTACAGAGCATCATGCGGCGTATCGTCTCTGAGTTCATCGCAGGAATGAGGTGTTCAAGATCGCGTGCAGAAGAACCCAGGCGAGCCATGATCCACATGCCTTTGCCAAGCTTGTCCAGGGCTTCCTCTGGCGTCGTAGCCTCGTGGTCGCTTCGTATTCCGGACAGGGCGTATGCAGACAGGTCCTTGCCTGTTAGCCCAGGAGCGTGGCCATCTATGCTCTTGTCTGCTTCCCAGAAGAGAGAAATCTTATCGATCATTTTTGGATCGCCCGATAGGACTCCGGGGTAGTTCATCACCTCGCCCAGTCCGAGCACACGATCCTCGCGTGCGAAGCGGGCCAGATCGGCGGCAAGCAATGATGCACCAGCCGAATCGAAGTGTGTAGCAGGAACGCATGATGGCACCATGAAGTACACGTCGAGAGGCAGGCCCTCTGATGAGCCAAGCATCCAGTTTATGCCGTCATGACCCAAGACGTTGGCTATCTCGTGGGGGTCTGCGATTATGGCCGTAGTGCCCCTTGGCGAGACAAGGCGGGAAAACTCAATAGGGGAGAGTAGGCTTGATTCTATATGTACATGGGAGTCTATCAAACCCGGGCACAGGTACCTGCCTCCGAGGCTCCTGGTCACCTTGGCTTCGAGCCCATCGTTGATTCCGACTATGAAGCCATTGTACACAGACACCACGGCTGCATCGAGTATCCTGCCACGGAAGAAATCCACGACACGACAGTCTGAGAGGTTGAGATCTGCGGGAGTTCGTCCCCGGGCTACGTCGATATAGTCGGTTGTTAGCATTCTTTTCGTTACCTGAGCCCGCGGATGCGGATGACCACTATTCTCACCGGAATTCTCGGATTTGTCAAATCCAATCTTAAGTAATGGATACGAGACAAGGTTGAAGAAAAAAAAGGAGTTGCGAAATTTATACAAGTGGCTTAGGATCTGTGCGATTGTCACTCTAATCCTCCATGCTTCATGCAAAGAGGAGGAAGGTGACAAAATCCACAAGGAGGTATATTGGTGGAACAGCTATTCAAGCTTAAAGAACACGGTACCACGGTCAGAATTGAGATCATGGCCGGTATCACCACATTCATGACGATGGCCTACATCCTGGCCGTCAACCCGGGAATTTTGAGCGCTACCGGCATGCCTGCAGGCGGCGTATTCACCGCTACCGCACTCGCATCGATGATAGCGACGCTCCTGATGGCCCTCATGGCCAATCTGCCCATAGCACTTGCTCCGGGCATGGGGCTCAACGCATTCTTCGCGTTCACGGTCGTTCTGGGCATGGGCTATTCCTGGCAGCTCGCCTTAACAGCCGTCTTCGTAGAAGGTATCATCTTCGTACTGATGTCGTTCTTCAATATTCGTGAAGCGATTGTCAAGTCGATACCCAAGAACGTCAAGAATGCCGTCTCAGTTGGTATTGGCCTCTTCATAGCCTTCATTGGTATGCAGAATGCCGGCATCATCGTCAATAATGACGCCACGCTCGTCGGCCTCGGCAACATTACCCAGGGAACCGCCCTGGTAGCCATCATAGGCCTGGTGCTTACCGGCGTACTCCTGGCATTCAAGGTCAAGGGTGCCCTGCTCATTGGCATCGTGGCCACGACAATAATCGGCATTCCCTTCGGCGTTACCAACATCCCCCAGGGATGGAGCCCGGTAAGCGCCCCAGCCGCACCGCTTTTCTGGCAGTTTGACTTCTCCAGGCTTCTGTCACTCGACTTTTTCGTCGTACTGTTTACCTTCCTCTTCGTAGACATATTCGATACGATTGGAACCCTGGTAGGCGTTACGACCCAGGCCAAGCTTATCAATGAGAAGGGTGAGATACCCAAGGTCAAGCAGGCCCTGCTTGCCGACGCCATTGGTACAGTAGCAGGCGCCGCTCTCGGCACCTCAACCGTAACCTCATACGTCGAGAGCGCCTCCGGCGTAGCAGAAGGCGGACGAACTGGTCTAACCTCTTTGACCACCGGCCTTCTCTTCGGCCTGGCTCTCTTCCTCTCACCATTGTTCCTCCTCGTGCCCGGCGCTGCCACGGCTCCGGCCCTCATCCTCGTCGGCCTGTTCATGCTAGCACCGGTCAAGGATCTGGATCTCAAGGACTTTACCGAGGCAATCCCGGCATTCCTTACCATCATCATGATGCCCCTGGCATACAGTATTGCCGAAGGCCTCGTATTTGGTATCCTGTCATACATCTTCCTCAAGGCAATAACCGGTAAGTTCAAGGACATATCGATCGTTACCTGGGTAGTAGGCGGGTTCTTTATCTTGAAGATTATTATGCCGTATATCCAGGCTGCACTGTAAGCTTGAGTAATCTGCTGTGGTCCTTCAGGGTACGGGCATTCGTCGTCATAGATGGCGAGTGCCTGTGAAACTGTAACATAAAACGGGGCGGTACAGCTTGAAAGTTGTACCGCCCCGTTTGTTTACTAAAGTCATATCTAAGCAATAATAAGCCCTAGCGCTCTTTGTGTTTTTTCTTTACTTGCTGGTATGAGCCCATCATTATGGATACAGACTCCAGCCCGGGTATGTTCTCGCATATGATTTTGACTATGACAGTCATTGGAACGGCGAGCACGAGTCCGGAGAACCCCCAGAGCCAACCCCAGCCCGATAGAGAAACTAGTATTATGAAGGGTGAGAGTCCTAGATTCTGACCCTGTACCCTCGGTTCTATTACATTGCCCAGTAGCATGTTGATGCTCAGCATCGTGGCTGCTGTGGCCAGGATGGGCCCGGGTGCAGGCCAGAATTGAACCAGGGCAAAGGCTGTGACACCGAGGCCGGCGAATGTGGAGCCGATGTTGGGTATGAAGTTCATGATGAAAGAAATGACTCCCCAGATTATAGGAAAGTCCAGTCCTATCCACCACAGGATTAGGCTGACGCTTATACCGGTTGCCAGGCTGATGAAAAATTTTGTGCTTAAGTACCGGGCTACCTGCTTTATGACGTCTGCCACAATCTTCTGGATTCGTGTCGACATGATACCCTGGAAGGCGATTTCTATGCGTGCCCGGAAATG
Source organism: Spirochaetia bacterium (assembly GCA_034003955.1). Classification (GTDB taxonomy): domain Bacteria; phylum Spirochaetota; class Spirochaetia; order Treponematales; family UBA12059; genus SZUA-370. The sequence goes on from JAVEXO010000009.1 coordinate 59,671, forward strand.
TCCTATCTCCAGTAGGAGAAATACAACAAACAGCACGACCATCACCGTGTTTGTAAACAGGTCGAGGAAGGTGCTGGAGGTTGTCAGGGCGAATTCCTGGACCCTGGCTCTGACTCCGAGTTGACCCCAGAGGTTTTGGAACAGGCTTATGTGTTCATCGTATGGTAGCTTGAAGGCTTGAGCCAGAAGGGCATACAGATAGCTGAACCGGGCCTCATACTTGGGGTAGAGGGTAAGAATAGTCTTTATACTCTGAAACAGTATGATGCCTGTTATGTATATCCCGGTTGCTACTATGAGTACGACGACGACGGCGCCAATGGCCCGCGGTATCTTTATCTTCTCTAGAAGGATTATGACCGGCTCCAGGACGAATGTGAGGAGCACCGCTATTATGAACGGCAATACGACTGAAGCCGTTATCTTCATCGCTCCTACCGCCAAAACGAGCGATATGAAACCGAGTAGGAACAGGTTTATGCGGGCAAAACTGGCGCTACGATATCGTTCTTCGGCCATGACTGAGCCTTAGCTCGAACGCTGGACGGTCTGCTTTGAGACATAGGCCTCTGAGCAGCCGGCTACGACCCGTATCGTATCAAGCCAGCCCTTGGCTTCTCTCTCGGAGCCATAGGGCCCAATCCTGACGCGGTACCAGGTGACGCCGTCCAGATCCTTGACTGTTATGAGGGTCGACAGACCCTTGGAGGCCAGGTCGCGTTGCAGATCGTCGGCTCGTGAGCGGCTGGTGAAGGCGGCCGCCTGTATCCAGTACTCGTCGACTATCTTTGGCTTAGCCTGGGTAGCAGGTTTTGCCTTAGCCACGGCGGAGGCCGCAGCTGACTGGGCAGCCGCAGGCTTTGTCGTGAGCTGAGGAGAGGCAGGAGCAGGCGTATATGGTTTTATGGCCACAGGGGCAGGGCTTATCGCCGTAGCCGTTGTGGGAATGCTGTCAACTGCAGGCTTCTCGCCATAGACTATGATTATGTCAGAGCCACTTGTACCGCTGGTTTCTGATGTTGGCTTTGGTACAGGCGCCGGTTCCAGGGCGCGCATATACTCCTCAGGCGAAGATGTTCTAGGTGGAGCTACCGCCGCTATCGTCGCCGGAGCACCGGCGCTGCTTCCTCGAGGAAAGGCCAGTGCCAGAGCTATTCCAGAGCTGATGACGAGTACTAATACGACGCACAGGACAGTCCACAGTACCTTCTTGGTTTCTAACGGCATAGCCCCTCCACTACGAGCGCCAGATAGGCGCTTCTCTTCATGTATCGGTATATGAGGTGTTCTAGTTAAGCCCAGCCTCAGACAGAATACTGGAAACAACAGCCAGAACGGCTGCCCCCAAGTCTGCTTTAGAGCCTGAGTTTTTAACGATAGCAACCCTGTCGGCATAGGCCTTGCCTGCTATCCACAGCGGCCTTTGTCGCTTGATCCTGTCTATGACAGCTCGGGGGCCGAGCCCGTCCCTCTGTCTGCCTCTCCTGATTCTAGCCAACAAGGAGGAGCGAAGCTCTATGATGGCCTCGCAACGCTCAGCTACGGGCAAGCGGTAAAGGAGGGCCGCGTCAACGCATACGCCAGGACATCTGGAAACGTCGCCATACGCGCTGGCACGCTTGAGAAGCTCTTGTTCCAGGATTGCCTGCTCCACAAGGTCGTTCATGGCGGGATGGACTATGGCCTCGTATCGTGTCAGCAGGGCCTGATCGGAGAATACCATGGCGCCTATGGCTCGCCTGTCGGGACTGCCGTCTGTTTTGAGTACGCTTGGCCCCAAGAGATCGGCTACGCTTTTGGCGCATGCTTCTAGCGCGGCATGACCCATGGCATCGACATCGATTATGACCCAGCCGGCTCCTTTGAGAGCCGCTGCCGCACTACTCTTGCCTGAGCAGTATCCACCGGTCAGGCCGAGTATCAATGCATGTCTCCCCATGTCCGTGCTATTTCAACGCCCACACGCATGGGTACCGACAGCTCTATGGCCTGGGACATGGCCTCGGAGACATCCTTGGCTACGGCCTCAGCCTCAGCCTCTGGAGATTCAACTATCAGTTCGTCGTGTACCTGCAGGAGTAGCCTGGATGTGGGATAACGCTCGCGCAGCATGGCGTCTACCTTGAGCATGGCCAGCTTGACTATATCCGCCGCCGAGCCCTGTATTGGCGTGTTGACGGCTACTCGCTCTGCTCCCTGGCGCTCGTTTGCGTTGCGGCTGTTTATGGCCCTGATAGGCCTTCGCCTATGGAGTATCGTAGAGACGTATCCGTCTCTACGGGCCGCCTCAATGGTTTTGTCTATGAAGGCGGAAACACCTGCGTAGCGCGCAAAGTAGGCATCTATGAATTTTTGAGCGTCGGTTCTGGGAATTCCCAGCTCCTGGGCCAGTCTGAAGGCGCCCATCCCATATATGACGCCAAAATTGATTGTCTTGGCGGCACGACGCTCCGATTGCTGGACATCGTCCTCGCTCTTTCCCAGGATGAGGGCAGCCGTGCGTCTGTGAACGTCTGCCCCATCGATGAAGGCCTTCCTGAGTTCGGGATCGCCCGACAGATGGGCAAACACGACAAGCTCTATCTGCGAATAGTCGGCAGAAATGAGCATTTTGCCAGGAGATGCTACGAACGACTTCCTTATGCGTCGACCTTCCTGCTCGCGTACAGGGATGTTCTGGAGGTTTGGATCCCTCGATGATAGCCTCCCGGTGGCAGTGCCGGTCTGGACGTAATGAGTATGAATCCTGGGGTCGTCAATAGTCAGTGCCAAGAGTGCGTCTACATAGGTGCTCTTGAGTTTCTGCATTGTCCGATGTCTGAGTATCAGTTCCGGAACCTTGTCCTCTCTGGCTAGTTCCTCGAGCACCGAAATATCGGTGCTGTACCCGGTCTTTGTTTTCTTGCCTGTAGACAGCTTCCTCTCTACGAATAGTATCTCCTGGAGTTGTTTTGGCGAATTGAGGTTAAATTCATGGCCGACAAGCCTGTAGGCTTCTGCCTGAACGGTCTCCAGTTCTGCGTCGAGCTCGACTCCAAAGGCCTTGAGAGAAGGAGCGTCTACCAGTATGCCTTCCCGCTCCATCCTGGCCAAGAGTGAAAGGATCGGCATCTCCACGCCGGCGAACAATTCAGACAGTTCATTCGCGGAGAGCAGAGCTTCCAGTACCGTCTTGAGCCTGAGCACCATGTACGCGTCTTCTGCGCCATAGGGTGCTGCCTTATCCAAGGGCACGGCAGAGAAGGTTGTTCCCTTAGGCGCTACTTCTGCATACGGCGTGCCTCCAAAGCCAAGATAGGAGGCTCCAAGACTCTCCAGCTTCAATGAGTCACGTTCTGGGTCTAAGAGCCATGCGGCTATCATGGTATCCCAGGGGGCGCATAGCATCGGTGCACCCCAGTTTTCCATGATGTGCATGTCGAATTTTAGATTCTGGCCGACTATGACAAGATCTGACCTGGCTAGAAGTGGAGCGATGATGCTCCTGGCTTTCTGTTCATCTATACAGATGGTGTCTGGAGCAGATAGTGGCACATAACAGCCGCCATCGGTCGTAACGGCCATGGAGAAGCCAACAGGAAGAGCGTGCATCTCGTCGAGCGAGTCTGTCTCACAATCGAAGGCGAAGGTTCCCGCCTGCATGGCCATGTCTACCCAGCGCCTGAGCGCTGTCTCGTCCATGACAATTTCACAGCTGCCTGCCATAGCATAGGATTCTGGTACGGTAAGGGCTGGGGCTTCCTGCGCTACCGAGTCATGAAGCGACGAGCCCTGAGGCGCCGCGTCCTGAGCCGCAAAGAGGTCCCCTGGTGCAACAATGGCATCCAGACCATCCTGTACGCGCCTCGTAGCCAGGCTGCGCATGCCTTCACGCATGAAGACAACGCTCGCCGCGTCTCTATCAAGGCTTGCTACGGCTAGTTCATCAAGGCTTGCAATAGGCAGAGGCGCGTCATAGGCGAGGGTGACGAGACTCCTTGAAAGGAAGGCGCTTTCACGCCCCGCCACGAGCTTCTTACGCAGGCCATCGGGCTTGACTTCATCGAGATGCTCCCATATGGCGTCGAATGAGCCATAGGCGGTGAGCAACTTGAGGGCAGTCTTGTCGCCTACGCCGGGAACTCCTGGTATGTTGTCGGAGGCGTCCCCCGACAAGGACAGATAATCGAGTATACGCTCTGGTTCTACACCCCATTCCTCCGAAACATCGCTGGGGCCAAGCATAATGAAACCCTGGTCGCGGTCGGGGCGCAGGGCCCTGACGCTACCGCCGACCAGTTGGAGCAGGTCCTTGTCACTGGAGATGATATAGCATTGCCGGCCTTCGGCCTTGCATCGAGCCGCTATGGTCGCAATCAAGTCATCGGCCTCGTAACGATCGGTACGCAGTATGGGTACGCCCAGGAGTTCCAATATCTCCACAACCATGGGGATCTGTGCATGCAGGTCCTCCGGTGTCTTCTGCCTGTTGGCCTTGTACAGGTCATACATCTCATGGCGGAAGGTTGGTACGGAAGAGTCGAAGACGGCCGCGAATGCCGATGGCGAGTAGCGGTCCCAGAGCTGGAAGAGGCTGCGGTAGAAGCCGAAGACGGCCGATACGTTCTGACCGCGGGGACTACGCAGAGGTTTAGACAAGAAGGCAAAGTACGAACGATATATTATGCCGTACGCGTCGAGAAGGAAGAGTGGTTCCATATAGCATAGGATACGCGCTTGTCAGATATGAGGCAAGACGGGAGTAGACACTTAACCCTTGATGTCCAGGGCTGTCGGTTCTGCGGCAGAGGCGTAGACGCTTCTTTTCTTTGCGTAAGGGTTATTGATGCTCATCACCTCATGGCGCAGCATGTCCATCCTTTGCTTGAGGAGGGCTCTATTCTGGGCGTTGCGTACCACAACCTCGTTTTTTAGTTCATCGAGGGTAGAACGCAACTCGGCAATGCTATCTGGTTCTGTGCCGGCATGAGCGGCTCGATACATGTCCTCGAGCGGGTCTATGACCTTCTGGACGGCGAAAATATCGGCTACTATGCCTTGCTCTAATTCGACGTGCTCTACGAGAGCGTCGACGTCACCCTTCTCTATGTCGGATCGTTGACGCTCGAGCAAGGCCATGTAGTCATTGAATTTGTTGCGTTGCCTGACAAGCAGCTCCCTGAAGCGCTTTAGAACCGAGACGCGCTGGTCCAGTTCTTCCTTGCTGAGACGGCCGCTAGGAGGCATTGTTCCGACCTAGCCGGCGATGTTGACGCCGGGGCGGTTCGCGTCGCCTGATCCCTTGGCCTTGGTGGCGGCTACTACCCATGCCGACGCAAGATCAGAGAGCATGGTACGGACTGTCTTTATTCTTAGCGGGTCCTTGGCTATGTTGGCCTCTGTCAGTTCGCGGTTGAAATAGACGTACAGAGAGAATAGGTCGCGGGCTATGTCTCCACCGGCCTCGAAGTCAAGACTGGCCATCAGTTCTGTCACTATGTCTTGAACCTTGCAGATTGCCATATTGACCTTCTCGATATTAGCCGGCTTCTTTTTAAGGTCGGTGTCGAGGAAATCTATGGCTCTGTCGCATTGCTTGACGGCTTCTTCGTATAACATGACGATGAGCTGTCCAGGTCCTGCAGTTCGTACTCGAGTCTCTTTGTAAGCGGCAAGCGGATTCTGGGTCATCTCGATCTCCCCCTCCTCTGATCTACTTCTTTTACTATCGGAACGGGAATCTCTAGCTTTAGGATTATATCATTCATCGCCTAACGTACCCGTATCATGCCAGGTTTCTATAATCCGGAAAGCGTCGTTTATACGAGCGCTTGTCTCGGTTGCTCGTTTTTGGGCCTCTGGCGTGGACCCGTGCTTGTCAGGATGATGTTCTTTTAATAGCCTCTTGTAGTTAGCCTTGGCTTGTTCAAAAGGAGAGCCGTAGGCCAATCCGAGTGTCTTATACGCCTTGAGAAGTTTTGCAGGCGGACCAGATGCTGGCCTGGCTCCACCAGATGCGGGCCGGCTATTGGTCCTCTGGCGCTCGGCTTCTTCCCGAGCCTCACGCTGTCTGCGGAGGCGCTCCTCTGCCGCCTTGTCGTCGTCCAGGTAGGCATCCAGCTCCGCCATGGCGTCGTCCAGATCGGGGTCGCCGAATCGCTGACCACGGGCCGGGTCTGAGAAGGGACCCGCATACGGCTGGGCGGGGATGGTCCAGGATTTTAATAGATCGCCGAAGCGATCGAAGAGTTGATCCACGATTGACATGCTGTCTATACTGTACCCTAAGCGAGCCTGAGAGGCAAGCCAAACGGGCTGCTGAGGAGGATGCATGATAACAGGTATACCCATTGTGGCCGTATATGGTGGCGCCAACATTGACATTCAGGCTCGTAGCCACAGCCCGTATAGGCAGGGCGATTCAAATCCAGGGTCTTCTTCTATGAGCCTGGGCGGTGTAGGCCGTAACATTGCCGAGAATGTGGCTCGCCTGGGCCTTAAAACAGAGCTTGTAACTGTCCTCGGCAGCGACGAAATGGCCTCTATGCTGATTGCCGATTGCTCCCAGGTAGGCATAGAACTAGGGAATTCCCTTGTTCTACCCGATGTTCCTACGTCACGCTATGTCTGTTTGCTCGATGCCGATGGCTCTCTTGTAGGCGCCGTAGCGGCCATGGACGGCCTGGAACGCTTTGGCCCACGGGAATTAGCCGAGCGATACGGCCCAGGAGACGCCGCGGACGTCGTCGTCATAGATGCCAATCTTCCTGAGGCTACAATAGCGGCCGCCGTCTTGCGCTGGAAGGACAAGCCACTGATACTCGACACGGTGTCGGTGACCAAGGCCGCGAGGGCCGCTCCTGTAGTGGGCGGATTTGCCTTAGTCAAGCCTAATCGCAAGGAGGCCAAGGTCCTCCTGGGCCTCGACCCTGATGACGATTATGGCATGCCTTCGCTTGTTTTTTCTGCCAAAGAATTGCTGGCGCTCGGTGTCAGCGAGGTATTCATTTCTCTCGCTGCCGATGGCATGCTATGGGCTAATTCAGGGGGAATGGGTATAGTGAGGCCGATAGATCTTCCCGTGATCAATGTATCAGGTGCGGGAGACGCCGCTACCGCCGCCTTGGCCTGGGCCACTGCACAGGGTGTTGACAGCGTCAGGAAGGCCTCTTTGGCCGTCGCCGCTTCCTCCTTGTGCGCATCGACCATAGATGCGGTATCCAAGGATATGAATGCCGACAACCTGCTAAGACTATCTAAAGGAGTACGTAATGAATCAATTTCTTGACTTAAGTGACGAGCTGCGACAGGCCATGGCCGAAGGAAAACCCGTTGTAGCCCTGGAGTCAACAATAATATCCCATGGCATGCCGTACCCTCGCAACGCCGAGACGGCCATGGCGGTGGAGGCTGAGATTCGAGCCTGTGGAGCGGTGCCAGCTACCATGGCAATCATAGGCGGTCGCCTCAAGGCTGGACTTTCAGAGAGCCAGATAAACCTCTTAGGCGAACGAGGGCAGGCCGTAGCCAAGGTCAGCCGCCGAGACATAGGGCGCATTGTGGCCACGAAGGCCGATGGAGCCACGACGGTTGCCGCGACCATGATACTAGCAGAGATGGCTGGAATACGCGTATTCGCAACAGGAGGAATAGGCGGAGTGCATCGTGGTGCCGAGATAACGATGGACGTGTCGGCCGACCTGGATGAACTGGGGCGCACGAGCGTGGCTGTCGTCTGCGCCGGGGCAAAAAGCATTCTTGACATACCAAAGACCCTCGAGTACCTGGAGACAAAGGGAGTTCCCGTTGTCGTCTATAGAGGAGACGAATTCCCTGCCTTCTACACGAGCCACTCCGGCCTTAAAGCCGAATTGCGCATGGACTCGGCCGCCGAAATAGCCTCCATGCTCAAGGCCAAGTGGTCTCTTGGGCTAACAGGTGGGGTGGTTATTGCCAATCCAATACCCGCCGAGTTCGAGATGCCGGTAGACATTATAACTTCGGCCATAGAGAAGGCACTGTCTCTGGCAGCCAAGGCCAGCGTCAAGGGCAAGGACGTAACCCCATTCATGCTGGCTACTGTCAAGGAACTCACCGGTGGCGACAGCCTTGAATCCAACATAGCGCTCGTTATGAATAACGCCAGGCTTGCAGCCGCCCTGGCCATAGAGTACGGCAGAGCATAACTTTTATGCCAGGTTCTACTCGTGCTATAGTCAAACTATGACAGCTAAAGCAAAAGCGTCGTCCTATGACGAATCGAAGATAAAGACTCTCTCGTCCTTAGAGCACATACGCCTGCGGACCGGCATGTACATAGGCCGGCTGGGCGCCGGCAATAACCCCGATGACGGCATCTACGTCCTTCTAAAGGAGGTCGTAGACAACGCCGTAGACGAATTCATCATGGGCGCAGGGAGCAGAATATCTGTATCGCTCAAGGATGGTTCAGTCTCCATTCGTGACAATGGCCGCGGTATTCCACTGGGCAAGGTCGTGGAATGCGTCTCCATAATCAATACCGGGGCCAAGTACTCCGACGACGTGTTCCAGTTCTCCGTTGGCCTCAATGGCGTTGGAACCAAGGCGGTAAACGCCTTGTCGTCACATTTCAGGGTCGTCTCGTATCGCAAAGGCTCCTACTTCGAGGCGGTCTTTGAGCGGGGAGTCCTTAGGGCAAAGCGAGAGGGCACTGCACGCCGGGAACCAGACGGCACCCTCGTTGAGTTTACCCCGGACGCCCAGATGTTTGGTGAGTACGCGTACAACATGGAGTTCGTAGAGAAGCGTATGCGCCATTACGCCTACCTCAACTCAGGGCTTACCCTAGAGCTCAATGGCCAGGAGTTTGCCAGTGAAAACGGCCTCCTTGATCTCTTAAAAGACGAAACGGGTGAGGATGTACTCTACGAAGTCGGCTACTGGCGTGGAGACAAGATAGAATTTTCCTTTACCCATACCAACAACTACGGTGAAGAATACTTCAGTTTCGTCAATGGCCAGTACACCTCCGACGGTGGCACCCACCTCTCGGCCTTTCGTGAAGGCTTCCTGAAGGCGGTTAACGAGTTCTACCAGGCATCCTATAAGGGCGAGGACATTAGAGAGGGACTAGCTGCCGCCGTGGCCATAAAGCTAAAGAGCCCCATGTTCGAGAGCCAGACAAAGAACAAGCTGGGTAATGGAGACATAAAGCCATGGATAATCCAGGAAGTCGTCAGGGGCGTCGACGACTACCTCAGGCGCAACCCCGTGGCTGCCAAGCAGCTGTCTGAGAAGATTGCTTCGAACGAGAAACTGCGCACCGAGCTTAACGTGGTCAAGAAGGAGGCCCGCGAGGCCGCCAAGAAGATAGAATTAAAGATTCCAAAGCTAAAGGACTGTAAGATTCATTTAGGCGATGGGCCCGATGGAGACAAGTCGACCATATTCCTCACGGAAGGCCAGTCGGCTACGGGCTCCATGGTCAGCTCGAGGGACGTCATGACCCAGGCTATATTCAGCCTAAGGGGCAAGCCGGAGAATATGCATGCACGCAAGAGAACTGCCATCTACAAGAATGAGGAACTGTACAACATGATGATGGCCCTCGGTATAGAGAACGACACCGCAGGGCTACGCTATGCACGCATAGTGCTGGCAACCGATGCGGACTACGACGGCTTTCATATACGGAACTTATTGTTAACATTCTTTCTTACATTCTTTGAGGAGCTCGTGACCCAGGGTAGGGTGTTTATCCTGGAGACGCCCATATTCAGGGTCCGCACAAAGAAGGAAACACGGTACTGCTACAGCGCCAAGGAACGTGACGAGGCCACATCGTCCTTTGGAGCCAGTGCGGAGGTTACAAGATTCAAGGGACTAGGCGAGATAAGCCCCAACGAATTTGGGCAGTTCATAGGCGATGACATACGGCTTGTATCGGTAGACGTACAGACCCTCAAGGCTGTACCGGAGGTGCTACGCTTCTACATGGGCAAAAACACGCCCGAGCGCCGCGAGTACATCATGAAGAACCTGATAAATGATCTGTAAAAGATTTACAAAGAGGATAAGGGTAAAAGAGACAGGAAAGAGAAGACAGGGAAATATAGAGAGATTATTTGGATACATTACTGTAAAAGATTTACAAAGAGGATAAGGGTAAAAGAGACAGGAAAGAGAAAATAGAAAAGAGAAAATAGGAATGAGTAGGAGAAGAGAGAGAGTAGGGCAGTGCTTCCATCATGTTCCTTTGCTCGTTCCTACCTCATATTCTCTTATAATCTTCATTTATATTAAGGGAATAAGGCGAGTCGATGGCATACGTAAAGAAGCTGTTTAACGAGAATTTTTTGTACTACGCTAGCTATGTCATAAAGGACAGGGCCATACCGGAGCTGGAAGACGGCCTCAAGCCAGTCCAACGGCGCATCATGCACACCCTGTTCGAGGCCGACGACGGCAAGTACCACAAGGTAGCCAACATCGTCGGTTCGTGCATGAAGTACCACCCCCATGGCGACGCGTCAATCTATTCCGCCGTAGTAGTCCTTGCCAACAAAGACCTGTTTATAGACAAACAGGGAAACTTTGGCAACGTGCTTACCGGAGACGAGGCTTCTGCCGCCAGGTACATCGAGTGTCGTGCCTCTACCTTCTCCAAGGACGTGTTCTATAACCCCAAGATAACCGAATACAATGACAGCTATGACGGGCGCAACAAGGAGCCTGTCATCTTCCCCGCCAAGATACCAGTCGTCGTCATAACAGGCGCCGAAGGCATAGCCGTGGGTATGAGCACCAAGATTCTTCCCCACAACCCCGTAGAGGTTTTGACCGCCGAGATAGCCTGCCTGCGTGGGCAGACATTCAGCCTGTTCCCTGATTTTCCCACCTCAGGCATCCTGGACGCCAGCGAGTATCAGGACGGCATGGGACGTGTCCGCGTCCGCTCGACCTTGGACACCTCGGACCCTAAGCGCATCATCATCCGTGACCTGCCTTATGGTGTGACGACAGAGAGCCTCATAGAGAGCGTAGAGGCCGCGGCCAAGTCGGGGCGGCTCAAAATAGCGTCCATTAGTGACTTCACGACAGATCGAGTCGAGATAGAGGTGAAACTGGCCAGGGGCGTCTATTCCCAGGAGACCGTTGACGCCCTCTACGCCTTTACCCAGTGCGAGCAGTCAATATCGTGCAACCTGCTCGTCATAAAGAATGGCCAGCCTACCTTGATGACCGTCACTGACGTTGTGCGCCACCACGCAAAACGCCTCCTGGCAATACTCAAGGCCGAGCTTGACCTGGAGATACGTGAACTCTTGGACGAGCTCCATGCCCGCACACTGGAACGCATCTTCATAGAGGAACGCGTCTACAAGGCAATCGAGTCAAAGAAGACACAGGCAGCCGTAGAAAAGGCTGTGATAGACGGCCTCAAACCATTCGCTGCAGAGATCAAGCGAGAGGTGAGCGCCGAGGACGTAGAACGGCTCTTGCGCATACCGATACGCAGGATATCGCTCTATGATATAGAGAAGGCCAGGGCTGAGATGGAAAGAATCAAGACGCGCCTCAAGGAGGCTCGTCATCATCTGGCCCATCTTACCGACTATGGCATAGACTTCCTGGAGGGACTCGTCAAGAAACTAAAGTCAGACTGGGCCAGAAAGACAAGCATAACCTCGTTCAGCCGGGTAGACGCAAAAGAAGTGGCCAAGCGCGACATAAGCGTTCGCTACGATCCCCAGACGGGCTACCTTGGTACATCTGTCTCGGGCGGCGAGTACCAGTTCGACGTCTCACCATTCGACAAGATACTGGTCATCAGGCACTCAGGCATCTACTCTGTCGTTCCCACCCCGGAGAAGCTATTCGTAGACAAGGGCATGCTGTACTGTGGCGTAGCCGACAAGGACATGCTGTCGGACATCATCTTTAGCCTGGTCTATCTTGACCCCAGGAATGGTTCTGCGTATATAAAGCGTTGCAGGATAGAAGGCTGGATAATGAACAAGGACTACCAGATGGCGCCAGAAGGTGCACAGGTACTGTTCTTCACCGCCATGCCTAAGAAGACCTTTATTGTCAGCTGTGCGCCTAAACCTCGCTTTAAGATAGACGAAGAGCGATTCAAGGTCGAGTCCTACCCCGTTAAGGGCCTCAAGGCCATGGGAGTGCGTCTGTCCACCCGCAAAGCCCTCTCTGCGGCCGAAGAAGGAAGCCCCGGTCTTTTCGACTCTCCTGTTCCTTCAGGGCCCTCAACCCTCAGGGAAAAGAAAACCAGTGCTGCGGGCAAGAAAACAAGCGCTTCAGACAAGAAGAAGGCAAGCCCCAAAAAGCCAGCGTCGTCAAGCAAGAAAACTGCTTCAACTACCAAGAAACCCTCTGTTGCGGCTAAAAAGACGAGTGCAAAGCCAAAACTGAAGCCCAAGACCACCAAGCCGGAGCCGACCAAGGCTAACGATAGTAAGCCGCATGGAGGCCTCCTGGACAAGGCAACTGCCAAGAAGAAGCCCCCAAAGACCTGAGCCCATCATGCACAATGATGCTTGACTTTTTATTTGCTATCATGTAATTTTGCCTCGCTTCAGAGAAGCTTTCCCCTGTAGCTCAGTTGGCAGAGCAAGTGGCTGTTAACCACTGGGTCCGTGGTTCAAATCCGCGCGGGGGAGCAAAAGAAAAGGTCGTCCTTCGGGACGACCTTTTCTTTTGCGATACCCCCCCGCGCGGATTTGAACCGAGTGAGCGCGCCGCGATAGCGAGGAAGAGCGCGC
>JAVEXO010000053.1:0-16777 GCA_034003955.1 Spirochaetia bacterium
CTGCATCAGGGCCTTGAGCGCGAGTTCGCTCTTCCTGCCTGCCTCGCTCAGGGTCTGTGACTCTTCGTGTATGCCGTCAAACTTCTGTACAACAGAGCTCAGGCTAACACGCACGCCTTCTACCGTCCGGCTCAGCTTGTCCAGGTCTGCAGACGATGCAGAGATGGTCCTGCCCATGATGTGCGAGGCTTCCTGTACCGTCGTTGTTATGGCTACAGACTCGGTGGTGCCCTGCAGTATCTCTCCCGAGCCGGCAGATATTTCTGACAGGCCCCTGCCAATCTCATCCATGGCCTTGGCTACGGCGTCGGCTTCCTCGCCAACCTTCCTGAATATGTTCTGGGCGTTCTCATTGACGGCGCTAGCCGTCTTCATCGCTTCCAGGGTCTTCTTTATGTCGGTATTGATTATTCTAACGTTAGCGTTTGTCTGCTCGGACAGCTTGCGTATCTCATCGGCTACCACGGAGAAACCCTTACCTGCGTCCCCGGCATGGGCAGCCTCAATGGCGGCGTTCATCGCCAGGAGATTAGTCTGGCTGGCAACAGCCTTTATCATCGTTACCACTTCGACTATAGAGGCGGCCGATGCCTCCATGGCTCTCAGGGCTTCGGCAGAGCTTGCCATCTGTACCGTGCCCTCGTCCATGGCAGACTTGAGGCTGGCTATTGCCACAAGCCTGGCAGAGGCTATCGCCGCGATGTTGTTAACAGAGGCGGTCATCTCCTCTATGGCCGATGATGACTGGGCAATGACAGCCGACTGATCGCTTACCTTGGCCTCGACCAGGCTGGACGATGCGCCTATATGCTCGTAGGAATCCATGATGGTGTGGGCGCTTGATTCAAGGCCACGAAAATCTGATACCGCCGCCTCCAGGGTTGCCTTCATTTGCTTGACGAGGCCCTCGGTTGTTTCAGCAGAATTCCTGGCGGCAGTACCGAGACCCAAGGCGTCTGTGCTTGATCGTATGACACTCTCCAGCTTAAGGATCTGTGCTTGGTTCTTCTCCGCCTCCACCTTCGACAAGGCAAGGAGGCTGTCGTCCCTGGTACGGACGGCTCGCTGTATTCCGGCTGCTATGACGAGTATGAAGATCGCAATGAACAGGGTGCTCAGTGCATAGTCACCATCGATAGAATACTTTATGACTCGCAGTACGTAATCCGCGCCTATTGCGACAAGAGCTACAATGACTACGACTAGTGTCTGCCAGCGGCGCCTGGCTATGAGCCCCGTTATGTTGAGCGTCAAGCATGCCAGAGACACAATGAGATACAGCTCAAAGGAACTGACGTAGGGCATCAGGAATGGCACTAATGCAAACAAAAAAGCCAAAAGTGACGATGTGCTTATGCTCGCGAAGGTGGCGAAGCCTAGGCGTACAAGCAACAAGAGGCTCAGCGACATGAGCACCAGGCTTATCATCAGCATGCGTATCGACGGATAGACTACCAGAAAAAGTACAATAGCCGACCCCAGGGCGATTGAAACCAAGGTCAGGGCAAGAGAGGCTATACGTTTCCGTTCTATGGCCTCTTCCCCAGCGTACTTGCTGAGCATGCTATCAATGATAGCGCTATTCATACTCGTTCCCTCCGAGAAAGCTAGAAGTGGTAATAGTATCACGGAGCCCTGTAATAATGCTATATACGGCTTCGACAATGGCAAAGCGTCATCTTTGTTAAACCTAAAGCTCAAGTGCTGTCCAGTCAACTTGGTTCAAGTGAATTTTTACTTGCTCTTTTTAAAGAACCATGCCTAACTATAACGAGCGAGCGCTCGCTCGATGTGCAAAGTCAGTAACTATAGGAGGTAGCGCATGGTTGATCAGAAGACAATGGCGCGCGTCAACGTATTCGCGGTGCTCCGAGCCTTAGAGGGCCTACCGGCTCATGATGATACGGCCCGGCGTATCGCTGCAGGACGACGCGAGGTCATTCAGTTCACCGTTGGCGGCGTAGGCAAGGCTCGACTAACAATAGGTGACGGCAAAATCGCGTTCAACCCAGGTGCTGGCGGCTCGACCATCAACCTATGGTTTCCTGATGCCTCTCGACTCAACGCAATGTTCGCCGGAACGGGAAACCCCATCCCCCTCAAGGGCTTAAGCAAGATAGGCTATCTTAAGGGCCCCTTCTCTGACCTTAGCGATAGACTGAGCTTCTATTTAAGGGCCAAACCAGAGCTCTTGCTTTCAAAGGAGTACCGCCAGGCAAACGCCGAGCTATCGCTTTGTACCGCGTTCTATGCCTTGTCTGAAGTAGCCAACAACGACTTCGACGGCAGGCTTAACGCCGGACGCATGGCAAACGGGGCCATAGTCATAGCCGTCACAGGCGGTCCGTCCCTGACCCTCGCTGTCAAGGACGGAAGGCTAGAGACGCTGAAAGGCGACGTCCCCTTCCCTGGCCACAGGGCACGGATGGTTTTCTCCGGCATAGAAGAAGCGGGCCAGCTCATCCGTGGAGAACTAAACTCATACCTGGCAATAGGGACCGGCCAAGTCGCCATAGGCGGTTATACGCCCATGGTAGATCACATGAACAAGCTGCTCGGCCTCGTGCCCCGCTACCTGAGTTAAGGAGGCTTACCATGAAAACCTATTCGTACCCCAAGAGTCGGGAATTGTTCGAGCGCGCGGCCAAGGTCATTCCAGGAGGCGTATACGGCCACCTAGGACCGGCGGAGGGTTGCTTCCAGCCGGTACAAGCCTTTCCCTTTTTTGCTTCCAAGGCCCAAGGCACCTATGTCTGGGACGCCGATGGCAATCGCTTCATCGACTACATGTGCGCCTACGGCCCCAACGTGCTTGGCTACAATGATCCCGACGTAGATGCAGCCGTACAGGCTCAACTCAAGGATGGTAATTGCATGAGCTTCCCCACAGGAAAGCTCGTAGACTTAGCTGAGCTTATGGTTGATACGGTAGCCATGGCCGACTGGTCGTTTTTTGCCAAGAACGGCGGCGACACGACTATGTTTGCCCTGATGGTAGCCAGGGCCGCAACAGGCAGGCCCAAGGTCGTCATAACCAGGGGCGGGTACCACGGGGTGGCGCCTTGGACTCAGAAATCAGGGCACCCGGGCATAACAAGCGAGGACGTAGCCAATAACCTGTATGTGGAGTTTGGTGACTTCGAGGGGCTGGAGCGCGTATTCGCGGAGCATCGAGGCACAATCGCCTGCTTTATGGCTACCCCGTATCATCATCCCGTGTTCGAGACAAACCGCCTGCCCCCGACAGGCTACTGGAATAAGGTGCGAGAGCTATGCACCCGCGAGGGGGTTGTACTCGCCATAGACGATGTCAGATGCGGTTTCCGCCTCGACATTCGAGGTTCTGACGCTCATTACGGCTTCGAGGCAGACTTGGAATGCTTCTGCAAGGCTCTAGCCAACGGATGGAACATCTCCTCTCTCTGTGGCAAGGACTGGCTCAGGGACGCGGCGGGATCAGTGATGTACACGGGCTCCTACTGGCTATCCGCAGCACCTATAGCGGCGGCTCACGCCTGCGTTACAAAGATGAGGAAGATAGACGTAGCCAGAGTCTGCACCGAGAAGGGCAAGAAGCTGACCACGGGACTCGTGGAGGCGGGCAAGCGCCATGGCTTCGATCTTATAATTTCTGGGGAACCGTCCATGTGGTTCATGAACATGGCAAATGACCCGGACTTCGACTTTCATCAGGCATGGGTGGCAGAATGCGTCAGGCGTGGTGTTTTCTTCACTAACCACCACAACCATTTTATCAACGCGGCTCTATCCGATGCAGACATAGAATTTACACTCGATGTGGCAGACGAGGCGTTTGAGGCTGTGCACAGAGACGGGCCCTTGTCGGCAAGAAAGGATTGGTAACATGCTACTCACTTCCGATGAAAAGTTGCGCTTGGAGGGCAAGGCCCATGAGTTAAGAAAACTAAGCGTAGACACGGTGCTCTGGGCAGGTTCTGGCCATATTGGCGGATCGATGTCGGCGATGGACATCCTTACCATCCTGTACCACAAGTTCATGAAGCATGACCCAACTCAGCCCACCATGGTGGATCGTGATCGATTCATACTATCCAAGGGTCACATAGGCGTAGGGTATGCACCGGTGCTGGCAGACCTTGGGTACTTCGACAAGGAACTGCTCCGGGACTATAACCACACCGGCAGCCCGCTCGGCATGCACCTTGACGCTAACAAGGTTGCGGGAGTAGATGCGTCTACCGGTTCCCTGGGGCATGGCCTGGCTATGGGACTCGGTATGGCTCTGGGAGCAAGGGTAAAGGGCGAATCATGGAAGACATACGTGTTGCTAGGAGACGGAGAGTGCGACGAAGGCGCGGTATGGGAATCTGCCATGGCCGCAGCCCACTTCAAGGCCACTAATCTCATCACCATAGTCGACAGGAATCACTGCATGATAGACGGGCCTACCGAGACGGTCATGGCACTGGAGCCATTCGCCGACAAGTGGCGCGCCTTTGGCTTCGAGGTACTCGAGGTGAACGGGCACGACTTCGAAGCCCTCGCCTCCGCCTTCAACAAGGCGCTAGCCGCCAAAGACAAGCCCGTTGTAATACTGGCAGATACTATAAAGGGCTGCGGCATAGACTTTATAGAGGGCGACTATATGTGGCACTACGGCGGTTTCGATGCCTCCAAGGCTGCGCTGGCTAAGTCTAGCCTCGAACGAACATACCAAGCCAGGATCGCCGGGATAATCGGCGGGAAAGGAATTGAATCATGAGCGGCATGACCTTTACCATGCTTGATACGGCCAAGATGTCTACGGCAGAGATATATGGACAGACACTCTGCGAACTAGGCGAGCGTCACCCTGAACTAGTCGGCCTCTCAGCCGACCTGGCAAAATCGACCAAGATAGGGCTATTCGGCGAGAAATTTCCCGAGCGTTTCTTCAACGTGGGCATAGCCGAACAGAACATGGTTGGAATGGCCGCCGGGCTCGCCAAGGCAGGGCTGGTACCCTATGTCTCCACATTCGCCATCTTCACGTCTATGCGGGCGCTCGACCAGGTGCATACGGATATCTGCTACCAGAACCTCAATGTCAAGATGATAGCGACGCACGCAGGATTGTCATTCGGCCAGGCTGGCTCGACGCATCACTGCACCGAGGACATAGCCATCATGCGTACCATGGCCAACCTTACCGTAATCGTACCGGCAGATGGCATAGAGACGGCTCATGCCGTCATGGCATCCTATGAGCGCAAGGGTCCGGTTTATATACGCATCAACAGGGGATTCGACCAGGTCGTCTATGATAAAGCCGAGTACGACTTCCAGATCGGTCGAGCCGTGACTATGCACGAGGGTAGCGATCTGACAATCATTGCCTGCGGTTCTACTGTATGGCGCGCCCTTGAGGCAGCCAGGATGCTCGAAAAGACAGACGGCCTCAAGATAAGGGTGCTCAACATGCACACCATCAAGCCAATAGATGTCGAAGCCATAGAATTGGCCATCAAGGAGACAAGAAGGATAATTACCGTTGAGGATCATTCCGTTATCGGGGGCCTGGGTGGAGCCGTCGCCGAGGTTGTAGCCGGGACGGGAAAATCATTCAGTTTCAAGCGCCTCGGTGTTCCCGACTGCTTCTCAATCATAGGTCTGCACGAAGACCTGCTCGCCCACTACGGGATAGACGAGAATGGTATAGCGGCCTCTGTCAGGGAGATGATGGGCAAGGATTTCGAGGCCGACGATACCTGGGAAGACGAGGTCTAGGATGCGGGCAGAAGAACTGTACGCATCCAGGATATTCCTGAATGCGGCTCTGCCTTTGCTCAAGGTTGTGGCAACAGAGAAGGAGAGCGTCAAACGCGGTTTCTCAGGAAAGAACGGCACAGTCCAGGTAAGCGCTCTCACGGGTGCCGATGCAGACGCCTATGGAGCGCCCAAGATAGGCACACATTTCTTCGTAGAGGACGGCCTCCTACGTTTCGGAACAGGGCTTTGTGATAAGCCTGATCTGGAGCTTGCGTTTCAATCCATAGCCAGCCTTAACGGATTCTTCTCAGGCAGATCAAAGAAGCTGCCTACCATCAAGGGCGGTTTGAGGCACCCTGGCCTCCTCATGGCCACATTCAAGGCCCTCCTGGCCATGGCGTCCGCCTTAGGCGTCAAGAGCGCTCCAGCCAGCGAGGCCGAGAGGGCAATGATAGTCAGGATGTTCTTCTACCTTCTGTCATCAGGCATAAGCCAGCTCAACAAGGCTGGCCATCCGGCGGTAGCCGGGTGGGCAAAGAAGAGCCCCGACCGTGTGTATGCATGGTCGGTAGAGGGTAAACCCGAATTGTCGGCCTACCTCCGCGTCAAGGCAGGCAATAGCCGATCGGCTAGGGGCGAATACGAGCGTGCCAAGCCATTCTTTACGATGAGCTTCGACTCAACGGAGAGTGCGCTCGGCATCCTACTGTCTACCGACGACATGATAGAGGCTACGAAGGCAGGACGCATCATCATGAAGGGCGCCCCTGAATACGGGGCGGCCATGGGAGAGTACATGTTGTTGGTCGGTAGCCTCGTCACCTAGGAAGTTTTAACGGTTCGAGGGCGATACGGCGCACCTTGAAAGGAGGAAAATCCTCGGTGTAGTATATGAGCGTACGCTGTAGCCCTTGATATTGGACGAATCGCCGACTATCCGTCATAAGGGGTCGGCTTCAACTCGTCCCAGGAGAACCATGACCACGAGAGATCAGAAGAAGAACGCCCCTGGGTGTTTTCACACGGAAACATTCACCAAGATGGATGCCTCAAGAAAGGAAGTCTTCCTCAATATCGCCATAGCAGAATTCGCCGCAAAGGGATTGCGAGGCACCAGCATCAACGCCCTGGCAAAGAAAGCGGGGATATCAATAGGAGCGCTGTACAGCTATTTCCCATCCAAGGACGACCTCTTCTTGTCAATAGTGGAGCGGGGACGCGCCTTGCTAGCCGATGCGCTAGGAGACATAGACAGAGAGGCTCCCTTCCTCGAAACCTTTGCCTCCCTCGTCAGGAAGGCCCGTGACTATGCCCTCTCAAACCCCGACCTCAACCTGATATATCTCGACGCGACGACACAAGGGCTCAGACACCTCGCGGCCCGACTCTCAAGCAGCCTTGAAACCTTGACTGTAGACCTGTACTACGATGCCTTGACGGCGGCTATTCGCCGTGGCGAGATTAGAGCCGACCTAGACATAGGCGCCACGGCCTTCTGCCTCGACAATATACTCGTCTTATTCCAGTTCTCGTTCGCCTCAGATTACTATCGCGACAGGCTCCACATATTCCTTCGCGCAGCAGAAGGTACGGAGCTTAACGAGGAGGCTCTCATGGCGGCTATAGTTGATTTTGCCAGACGCAGCCTCTCTACCTAGTCTATTCGCCGTATCTTGAGAATTGACGGCACATTGCGCAGGTTTCTCTCGGCGGTACGGGCATCCTCTGCGCAAGGATAGGCCATGGTAAAGAAGCCTGTTAGAGCATCCTGGCTGTCTTCAAGGCGTCCTTCCACGAGACGGCCACCGTGTTTCTTGACGGCGTTCTCTATCTCGGAGAAGAGGTCCAAGACACGCTTCCCGCTCACCTGGTAGCGCCTGGTAAGGGAAGGTGCAGTCTCCCAGCTGACTTCTACCCTTCGTTCCGTAAATTCTTTTATTGCTGGTAAGTTCTTGCATGATGCACGGTGGACTATGATGCCGCGGCCCCGCGATACATAGCCTACGATGCGCTCGCCAACAGCCGGCTTACAGCAGGCGGCAAAGCGAATCATAAGATCCCCGGCCCCTGCCACACTGATGCCGGCCTTGCCTGAGTCTGTGGCCTCACCCGGGACGTATGGCCTATAGTCGGTGGCCACTGCAGAGTCGCTAGGCTCGGGGTGTTTAGGCTCGGTATGCTTAATCTCGGCGTGGCGCACCTCAAGTTCAAGCTTGCGTTCGCCTGGCTTGGGGCCACCCTGGAGCCTCGCCTTGTCGCCCTGCTTCTCGTCCCTCTTACGCGCCACCACGTTCTTCTCTATGGCTAGAACCGAGCCTTCGGCTACCAGCCAGCCTCGTATCTTTGAGCGTGCCTTTGATGTCTTTACTATCTTGAGCCAGTTGACATTTGGCCTGGCGTTGGCGCCGGTTACTATTTCTACAACCTTGGTATTCTTAAGTTCCGAGTCAAGCGAGACTATGGCTCCGTCCACCTTGGCAGCCAGACATCTGTTGCCAACGTCGCTGTGTATGGCATAGGCAAAGTCTAGCGGTGTCGAGCCTGATGGCAGCTCTATGGCGTCTCCCCTGGGGGTAAAAACTATTATTGAGTCCTTTAGAATTTCGCGTTTTATGTCTTCCAGATATTCTGTGCCAGACTCGAGCATGGCGCTCCAGTCCTTGAGACGGTTGACGATGCCAACATCCTCGGGCCTTACAATTTCGGAACCACGGCCCTTTTTATAAAGCCAGTGCGATGCCACGCCATATTCGGCTATGCTGTGCATCTGGCGGGTTCGTATCTGTATCTCCAGGAGCATGCCGCCATAGGCCATCACCGTCGTGTGCAGGCTGCGATAGCCGTTAGACTTTGGCATCGCAATGTAATCCTTAAACCGGCCATCTATCGGCTTCCATAGGCCGTGGGCTATGCCAAGCAGGGCGTAGCACTGGCTCTCTTCTTCACACAGGACCCTGATACCCGAGAGGTCGTATAGTTCGTCACTGCCCTTGGCACGCTTCCGCATCTTCTGGTAGATAGAATAGAAGTGCTTGGCCCTGGCCATCACTTCTATGTCAAAGCCTTCTTCCCTGGCAGCCTCTATCAGGTCGGTCTGGGCCCGTTCCAGGAATGCCTCTCGCTCTGGCTTCTTAGCCGATACAAGGAGCTTTATCTGGTCAAAGGCCTCGCGATTAATCTCCTTAAGCGCCAGGTCTTCAAGCTCGTCCTTCATCCAGCTTATACCCAAACGATCGGCCAGGGGTGCAAAGACGTCTACACATTCGGCTGCTATGCGCCGTCTGTCATCTTCGGGCAGCCACTTGAGGGTTCTCATGTTGTCTAGCTTGTCCGCTAGCTTGACTATAATGACCCGCAGGTCGCGAGTCATGGCAAACAGCATCTTGCGTATAGTCTCTGCCGCCTGATTTGTCTTGTTCTTGGCCTTGAGCGTGGCCATGCGAGCCAGCTCCTCTACAAGCATGCCTACGCGTTCACCAAAACGCTCTCCAACCGAGGATCCAGTCGTCAAGCCATCCTCTATGGCCTGGTGGAGCAGGCCGGCCATGACGCTATCGGCATCCATGCCCATGCCGGCCAGCATTGAAGCCACCCGCTCAGGATGCGTGATGGTTGGCTCTCCCGAGGCGCGCAGGCTTCCCGCGTGCAACTCAGAGGCCCAGGAACGAGCGGACCGTATTCTCTCGGCATCTGTCTCCGAGAACCTGTCAAGAAAGTCATCCAGTCTATCGTCAAAGTGCATGCTTTACCCCCGAGACAACTCGATCACAACCAGCCAGATCGGCATGCGAGGCAATTTCTTCAAAGCCAGCCGCCTTGAACAGAGCCATGACCTGCCCAGCCTGCTCCTCCCCTATCTCGACTGCCAGCGCTCCTCCATCCGAAAGCAAGCCAAAGGCCTGCTTGACTATCAATGGATAGTGATCCAAGCCTTCGTCGCCTCCATCCAGAGCCAGGCGGGGCTCGGTGCCGCCTTCTGCGACTATGCTGTCTGTCAGGCTCGTAGACACGTACGGTGGGTTGGCCACGATGAGGTCAAGGGGAGCCTTGGCCGCCGATAGTACCTGCCCTGGACGCAGGTCCAAATCACGGCCTATTAGATTCCTAGCGTTTAAACCCGCTACGAGCAAGGCTTCAGGCGAGGCATCTGACAGGGAGACGCATACGTCAGGCCTCTCGGCGGCTATGCTCACTCCAACGCAACCTGAACCTGTATAGGCATCATGGCAGTGTAGGTTCTGCCGGCTATTGTCACCTCTACCCTTGTTCCTGGGGGCCGGCAACAGGGAGAGAGCCAACTCTACGAGCAGTTCTGTATCCGGGCGTGGCACAAGGACGCGGGAATCTACGGTAAATCGTCGCCCATAGAATTCCTTGTAGCCCAGGATATACGCCACTGGTTCGCCCAGGTATCTGCGCCTTATCAGCTGTCTAAACTCAGCCAATGCCAAAGGTGGAACCTCTTCGGGCATCGAAGCGAGGAGCCTATCTTTTTCTAGTTTCATGGCAAGGCTCAAGAGCAGGGTGGCGTCCAGGAATGGCGATCCCGGGCGACTCCCCTCAAGGGCGCAGGATCCTTCCGTCAGAGCCGCCCGCACGTTCATGGGTTTGGCTCACTCGAGGGGATCACAGGCTGTCCTCCTTCATGGCGTCCTCGCGGGCGCGGAGGGCCAGTCCCCTGACTATCTCTTCCATGTCGCCTTGCATGAACAGATCCAGCTTATACAGCGTCACGTCTATCCTATGATCGGTAACGCGATTCTGCGGAAAGTTGTAGGTACGTATTCGTTCAGAGCGGTCTCCGGAGCCTATCTGGCCGCGTCTCTCGGCGGCACGCTCCGCGTTCTTCTTGTCTTCTTCCATCTCGTAGATGCGGGCGCGCAGTATGCGCATCGCCTTTGCCTTGTTCTTTATCTGGCTCTTCTCATCCTGACAATGGACGACGAGGCCGCTGGGCAGATGGGTAAGCCTAACGGCCGAGTCTGTGGTGTTGACGCACTGGCCACCCGGCCCTCCGGCTCGCATGACGTCTATGCGGAGGTCCTCTGGCCGGATGTCCACCTCAGTCTCTTCTGCCTCAGGCAAGACGGCTACGGTTACGGCACTCGTATGGATGCGTCCTGAGCCTTCGGTGCTTGGAACGCGCTGCACACGGTGGACACCGCTCTCCCAACGCAGCTTGCCAAAGACCTGCTCCCCCGATATTGCCAGGATTATCTCCTTGAAGCCTCCGAGACCGGTATCGGAGCTGCTCATCACCTCTATCTTCCAGCCCTTCTTGTCGGCATACCAGGAATACATCCTATAGAGATCGGCTACGAAGAGGGCAGCCTCTTCACCACCGGTGCCGGCTCTGATCTCCATGATGGTATTCTTGTCATCCAAGGGATCATGCGGCACGAGGAGCTCGCCTAATGCACGTTCCGACTCCTCAAGGCTCTCTTCCAGGCTACGAAGCTCTTCCCTGGCCATCTCCTTAAGCTCAGGATCGCTCTCATCATGGATCATGGCCTTTGTTGCCACTATTTCTTCTGCCAAGCCTGTATACTCGGCATAGGCATCCATGATCTCCGTGAGCCTGGATCGCTCGCGCATCGTATCCTTGTAGCGCTTGGCGTCACGAGCCAGGCCAGGGTCGGATACAAGATCCTCGAGGATTCTAAGACGTGCGGCGACGATGTCCAGGCGGTCCTTCACGAAATGTTCTTTTCCTTGAAGTACGGGCAGGAGTAGACGACTATTTCCATATCATCATCATGTGTCATGCCCAGTGGGTCTACATTCTCAGCCAGCTTACGCTGAACACGGCAGGACCCATTCATGGCGCATAGGGGACAAGCGCCGTTACCCCTGGGGTTTATAAGAAGATTCATGGCAACAGAATACCAAATAGTAGTATCGACGCGCAACGGGTCAGCTGGATTGCCTTCCTCTTTGTTTTGATCTATTATCGCTACCATCATGCTAGATTTACGATTCATCAAAGACAATCTTGACGCGGTCAAGAAAAACATCGGCAATCGCTTCATGAAAGCAGATGCCGATCTCGTGGCATCGCTCTACGACACACGAAACGAGCTTTTAAAACGGCTCGAGGACGAGCGCAGGGCCAGAAACGACAATGCCGCCGCCATGAAGGGCAAGATAGAAGCCGCCATACGCGACAAACTCATAGCAGAGGGCAAACGCCTCAAGGAAACCATTGCCGCCATAGAAGCCGAGGCTGAAGGCGTCCTGTCACGCCTGGACACCGAGCTACGTCGCATTCCTAATATGGCCCATCCCGAGGCCCCTGTTGGCAAGGAAGACAAAGACAACACAGAAGTCAAACGCTGGGGAACGCCTACGAGCTTCGATTTCGAACCAAAGGATCATGTCCAGCTTGGACAGGATCTTGATATAATAGACTTCGACTCCGGCACAAAGGTATCGGGCACCAAGTTCTACTATCTAAAAAATGAAGGCGTCTTCCTTGAGCTCGGCCTGGTTCGATACGCCCTCGATATGCTTACCAAGAAAGGCTTTACGCCATTCATTACCCCAGACGTCGCCAAGACGGAGATACTGGAAGGCATAGGCTTCAATCCCCGCGGCGAGGAGTCAAACATTTACTCGGTAGAGGGTGAAGACGTATGCCTCGTTGGCACCGCAGAGATTACCCTGGGGGGCTACTATTCAGACACGATATTCTCAAAGGATAGACTACCTCTCAAGATGGCCGGTCTTTCACACTGCTTCCGCCGAGAAGCCGGTGCGGCCGGTCAGTTCAGCAAGGGTCTATACCGTGTGCACCAGTTTACAAAGCTTGAGATGTTCGCATACTGCCTGCCAGAAGACTCGGACCGCATGCACGAGGAGCTGCGCCTGATCGAGGAAGAGATATTCTCCGGCCTCGGCATCCCCTTCCGCGTCGTAGACACCTGCACCGGAGACCTCGGTGCCGCCGCCTACCGCAAATGGGACCTCGAGGCCTGGATGCCAGGCCGCAATGGGGGGGAATGGGGTGAAGTGACAAGCACCTCCAACTGCACCGACTATCAGGCTCGCCGCCTCAACATCAAGTATAAGGACGACGACGGCAAGAATAAGTATGCCCACACGCTCAACGGTACCGCCATTGCCATAAGCCGTGGCATCATAGCCCTTTTAGAAAACTACCAGCAGGCAGACGGCACGGTTAAAATTCCTCCAGCCCTGGTGCCCTATGTGGGCTTCGAGGTGATTAAGAAGAAGTAGGCTGTCGCGCCTTTCTGGACCATGGTATCATGAGCAAGGCGGGGAGGTGTCGACATGAAGACCATAGGTTTGATAGGCGGCATGAGCTGGGAATCCTCAGCCACGTACTACAGCATCATAAACAGAAGCATACGGGAAGCCTTGGGAGACTCCCATTCCGCTCGGATTCTCATGTATTCCTATGACTTTCATGACATAGAGGCCGACCAAAAGGCAGGGCACTGGGATAGCATGAGACAATCCATCTTCGACGTAGGGCGCAGGCTCAAGGTAGCCGGTGCAGACTTCGCGGTTCTGTGTACCAACACGATGCATAAGGTGATGGACGGCTTCGATGACGAGGTGGGGATTCCCCTCCTCCACATAGTAGATGTTGCGGGAGAGTCTCTATCGTCCTTTGGCATAAAGAAAATAGGGCTTCTTGGTACTCGTTTCACCATGGAGGAAGACTTCTATACCAAACGTCTGATGGACGGCTATGATATAGATGTTATGGTACCCGAAGCCAAGGATAGGAAGACTGTAGACAGTATCATATTCAATGAACTGGTGCGTGGCGTCGCAAGCGATGACTCCAGGCAGATCTATGAAGGCATCATGAGCGCCCTGGTTGAGAAGGGAGCCGAGGCCATTCTCTTAGGATGCACAGAGATAGGCATCCTGATAAAGGAATTCAGCTCTCCACTCTACGACACGACGGTATTGCATGCCAACAAGGCTGCCAAGCTGGCTCTTGCGTCAAGAGACTAGTGTTACGAACCTTAGTGATGTCTTTTTGACATAAAGAGCGGGATACCTCTTCATACAACTGCATACCTGGGCAAGGCAGGCCGACGTGGAGTGTGATCAAATGGTTTGTATACACGTATGCTCAAGACAGGGGGCTAGCAGAGTTATGCGGCTAGGAGCAGTGGTGCTTGAGTCTCCATAAGGTTCGTAACACTCATATCAGAAACCAAAGCGCTGCTGGATATCCCGTCGCCATTCGAATTTCTCGCCTTCCTTCTCCCATTGTATACGACGCTTTATGGTAAAGGTTGTGAGGCTTTTGTCCTTGTATTCAACGACGGCAAAGGCTCCGCGTCCAATGTAGGCTACTTTTTCTGATTCCTCGAGATGTTCGCCCTCGGAGACCTCTGCCAAGGCGCAGTCAAAGTGGACAGGAGTTCCGTCCTTTCCTGCTAACGCGCTCGAAAGATCAAAAATCTGCTTGGAGCATATGCTGCAGACAAGCACCGCCTGATCGGCGAGGACGGGACTGTGTTCGGCCTCGCGTTCGCCCACCTGGCCAGCCTCTGTAGCTTGCGTGCCAGGCTTGGCACGTCCCCTGCCTCGTCGGCCAAATCGTCGTCTAGTATCTTTGTTTCCATCCGCCATGACTCACTCCGAGGCCGTCCATGATTTCATCGCTCAGCAGAGAGGCTATGCGAAGAATGGCTCCAGCCATATAGGCTTCATCATGCACCATGACTCTGAGTTCTTCAAGCCTGTGATCGTCTAATTCGTGTCGTGCTTCGTTGCTCATGTGCGCTCCGCGAACGCGTTCTCGAAGTATGCCGCCACGGCATCGGCCATGACGGTGGCGACATCGTAACGTACGGTCGCCTCATTAAATTCTCGATGCGAGAGGATGAAGAGTTTAGACGTTTCGACTATTCGCCGGCGTTTTATTGACCCAATCGATGATTCCAGGCTCTCAAGGCCGTATGCATCGACAGATTTTACCTCGACGACGGCTAGACGGTCGTCCTTGCAGGCCACAATATCAAGCTCACCAGGGCCACGACGCCAGTTTCTGGCGACGATTGACCAGCCTCTGCCTTCAAGCATGGTGGCTACGATGTCTTCGGCAGCCCTACCCTTGGCGCTGCGGTTCATCCAGCAGGAGCCGTTAACTCCCTGGGGTCTACCGCCCTGGCTATGAACAGGGATTTTTCTGCAAGAAGGTCTATGGTATCGCCTGAGTTATCCTTATAGTGCTTGCCAAACTCGTCTACGAGAATCTGCAACTTTGGTCTCAGAGGGGCATCTGCATGGGTATCTATGACCTTGGAGACAGCCGCGTTGTTTAGCACAACAATGGAGCCTATAGGATAGATGCCCATACTTCTAACGAAGGCCTTAAGGACGTCAGGATCAAAGCGTCTTGAATTGTCAGACAGAAGATTCTTTATGGCAATGTACCCAATCATTGAATTACGGTATGGCTTCTGGCTTACCATTGCCTCGAAGGCGTCAGCGACCGACACGATGCGGGCCAGAAGATCTATATCCTGTCCTACAGTCTTGCGGGGGTAACCCTCTCCATCCCAACGCTCGTGATGCTGTAGCCCTACGAGACCGACATCGTCGGGATACTGGAGTTCCCGTATGATGATGCGGTAGGAGAGCAAGGGGTGGGCGCGCATCTTCTGCGCCTCTTCTGGACTCAGGCTAGCCTTCTTCTTGATTATGTCCTCTGGAACCCTGAGCATACCTACATCATGGAGCAGGGCTCCCGACGCCAGATGGATCAGGCGATGTGGAGGCAAACGCATGTTGTGACCGACGACAACCGACAGGATGGCGCAGTTGACACCGGCCCTGGCTAGATCGTAACCCTTGACGTTAGCCGAGAGTATGGCTGAGACGACGGCTGATTCCTTTTCACGCACCATCTGTACGAGGTCTTGTGAAAGCTTGTCTATATTCTTTGGCTCAACACGCTCACTGGCGGCTATGCTGTCCATGAGCGTCTTGAGTCTGTCTATCATGCCTGTATACGCAACGAAGAGCGCTTTATCCGAGAAGGCAGACATTCCGTTGTTGGCCACGCTTGCCTTTGTGGCCAGCTCGGCAGCACTTAATGACGCCGCGTTTGCGGCGGCGGCGGCCAATGCAGCCTGGTCCTTACTGGGTTTCTTGTCGGCAGGGGCCTCTAGTTGTCCTTCGCTAAAGACATAGTTGATATTCCAGCGCTTGAGCCCTTCTAAATCCTTAGCCTTTATAGGCAGGCCTTTGGGAGCAAACAGAATGTCGCCCTCAGAGAAGGCGTCCTCGGTAAAACTTGAGCCAGCTACAATACGGTCAAGGGAATACTTCTTTTTCATACGTGTACTTTCCTTATAAAAACTAAAACCCTCGCCACGAGTTCCCAATACTCTGGCGGTACAAAATCGCCTACCTGGATAGGCTCGAGGCCCGCTACCAGTGCCTCATCGCGCACGATCGGGACACCAGAAGCCTCAGCCAAGGCATCTATGCGATCCGCCACCCTACCCAAGCCCTTGGCCACAATGACAGGCGCCGGGAGGGTATCATCGTAAAGAAGCGCCACCGATCGCTTGGATACATGCTTAGGCATCTTCTACCACCCCGGTTCGTGACAGAAGCTCCCTGGCATAACCAGAATCCAGGTCAGAGCTTGTTACCAGAGCCCGCCCCTTGAATTCGGCAACAAAGGCAGCATTCTCTGTCTCATCATTAGAATAGTAGACTATCCCGTGCTCTCCGTCCAATTCTGCGAGTTCAAAGAGCCTTCGTTCTTCTCCAAATCGCACATCGACTACCATGCGACCGACCCTCGTATAACTATAATACCATATTCTAAAGAATCCATGCAGGCTTACGCCCTTTATTGAAATATCGAATGGAACACAGACCCAGCCCGAACCATCCTTGCCAGGAACCGAGAGGCTTAGCATCTCAGGATCAAGCAAGACTCCTTTCAGGCCATCTTGAAGAGCCTTTGAGAGGCTTAGTATCTCTACATCTTCGTTGCCCTCGGGCTTGTCCGTTCCGCCTCTGTGGCCGGCACGCGATCCAGCCGATC
>JAVEXO010000054.1:0-16742 GCA_034003955.1 Spirochaetia bacterium
GTCGCCACAGCCAAGCCTTCGGCCGCACCTTTTACCATGAGCACAGTAGCTACCATGTACCCTCGCTTATCTTTCCTCAGTAGCCAGAAGGCAGAGATCAATGCAGCCGGAACAAGGATACCCAAGTCAAAGGCTTGCACGAACAGAGTCGATGCCGCGTCTATGACCATGGGTGTACCCTCTCCTGAAAGCAGTGCCTGCACTATCCTACCCACCCAGGCAAGACCCAGAAATAGCGCCAAACCGATACAGAGCGCTATGGCAGAACGCCTTGGATATCGTCCATCGCATGATTTTGCCAATCCATCGACATCTATCGAGTACATTGAAAGCGCCATACCGAACAGAGACATAGAAAAGAGGGCAACATACAAAAGGAAGAATTCGTTGTAGGTACTTCCAACAGACATCATGCCATAGCAATACGCAAAATAGCCCAGAGCTCCTGATAGCATGAGGCGACCGCCATACCCTGAGCGACCAGAAAAGGCAAAACCCGCGGCTAGCAATGGTACCGCAAAGATTAGCGTGACAAGGTCCTGGGCCCGCTCCTGAGCAGCGGATGATACAGAGTCACGGCGATAGAGACCCTGGCCGTCCAGAGCAACCTGTTGACCGAACAGGCTGGAAAAGGACTGGAGCCCAGAGTCCGACTCTGCTCCAGGCGCCGCACCCAGACCATAGCCGCCAGGAGCCCTTAAAGCCAACCCACCTATAGCGGCGATGACGCCGCCTATTAAAACCAGTATTGATAGTGTCCTGGCGGACTTGATAGAACGCAACCGCCTAGCCTCCGAGCCCGTGTTTGAGACGCTCAAGGTAAGCGGCATGTTCTTATTATCCGTTTCCATATTCATGTGCCTCCTTTAGTAACTAGCAAGCACGCAACCCGGCGACAAGAATAACTATCTGACGCTCGATTAGTTCCTGCCGGAGGGATGTTGTATTGCACTCTTCAGCCTCAATGGCTAGTCGAGCCGCCATACCAAACATTGCAGCCCAGATGGCTTGAACCGTAGTCTCTATGTCGCATGGCCTGAACTCACCCTCTTGCATCCCCTGTTTTATTAATCCAGCCATACGAACGAAGGTTTCTCGTGTGCGGATTAGGCCTGACTTGAAGCCGTCAACTCCATCACGATTCTGTCCAAGATCCTGTAACATCACGGCCTTAAAGAGGCTCGGGTTTTGTAGTGCAAAGGTGGTGTAGGCTCTTATTCCAGAAGCCAGTGACTCTGCAGCCCTTGCCCCCGGGACTATGGCAGCATCGAGGTTAGCCTTAAGACGGGAATACCCACCCGCCACGATCGCCCCTACCAAATCTGACTTGTCCTTGAAGTGCCGATATATGGCGGCTTGCGACAGACCGACTAAGGAGCCCAGCTTCCTCATCGACAGGCTATGGTAACCCTCGGCAATCAGTAGGGCCGTCGCTGCATCCAGTATCCGTTCCGACGTACCGCAGTTTTTAGCCGGTATGTTGTTGCTGCTAGCAGGGCTTATTTTTCCTGAACTACCATCTTCTATCGGTTTTGCCATAGTGGCACCTGTCTCCCAAACACTAACGCACTGCACAATAATTGTTAACACCGTTAACGTTAACGATGTTAACATAGCAGACAAAGAAGATACTGGTCAAGGGGAGTCAATCCTCAGAAGCCTAGATCCATAGGCTTACCATACATACCTGAGGAAAAAAGTGGGTGGGTACTAGGAAGTTTACCTTGTAAAGTCGAGCACTCTTAATGCCCCTGAAACCTGGCTAGCTTGCAGGGACCTGCTTAAACGCTACACGTTAAATTTGAAAAACATCACATCTCCATCTTGGACGAGGTACTCCTTGCCTTCTATGCGGATCTTGCCGGCTGATTTGAGGGCGGATTCTGAGGCCATCGCATCGATGTCGGCAAAGGAATAGACGTCGGCCTTTATGAAGCCTTTCTCAAAGTCTGTGTGTATGACGCCGGCGGCTTGGGGGGCCTTGTCTCCTGCCTTGAAGGTCCAGGCTCGGCACTCGTCCTTGCCCGATGTAAAGAAGGTGCGTAGTCCAAGCAGGCGATAGGCAGCGTGTATGAGTGCCGATAAACCCGATTCCTTGAGGCCTATTTCTGACAGGAATTCCAGTTTGTCTTCATCATTATCCATCTCCGACAGCTCGGCTTCAAACTTGCCGCAGATGACGACTGCCTCGGAGCCCTCGCTGGCGGCTCTGGCGCGCACGGCATCGACGTATTTGTTGCCGTTCTTGACACCATCCTCGTCGACATTGCAGACGTATACCTGCTTTTTCATAGTCAAGAGGAACCACGAGCGGGCTTCGGCAAGCTCCTCGTCTGTAAGGGCGACGGAGCGAGCAGGCTTGCCTTCCTGCAAGGCAGGCCTGACCTTGTTCAGGGCCGACACCTCGTTCTCGGCGGCTTTCTTCTGCTCTCCGCCAAGCTGGCGCATATTCTTGACGGCTTTTTCCATGCGCTTGTCTACCGTATCCAGGTCGGCTAATGCAAGCTCGGTGGCTATGACGTCTATGTCATTGATAGGATCGACGCGGTTGGCGACGTGGACTATGTCGGCATCCTCAAAGCAGCGGACGACATGGGCTATGATACCTGTTTCACGTATATGAGCCAGGAATTTGTTACCCAAGCCCTCGCCCTTGGAGGCTCCTGCGACGAGGCCGGCTATGTCGACGAATTCGACGACAGCTGGAATACGGCGTTCTGGCTGGAATAGCTCGACGAGGCGGTCGAGCCTGGGATCAGGCACCGGCACGATGCCGGTGTTTGGCTCTATGGTGCAGAATGGATAGTTGGCCGCCTCGGCCTTGGCGCTTGATAGCGCCGAGAATATGGTCGACTTGCCAACATTGGGCAGTCCTACGATACCGCAATTCAAAGCCATGGGGTTCCTCTGCAAGTTCAGAATAGTATCTTTGTAGAGTAGCCTCAAAGTGTGAACGGACGCAAGCGTACGAATTCCTTTAGATTAATTTTAATAGGTAAAACTTCATTTTAATTATGTCTCTTTACCGATACCCTCTTAGCGTGTAGTATTACAGAAGACCTATATCGATTCTTAGGAGATACGCCATGCCCGACTTCGGATCCTTATTTTCTATAAATGCCAATAACATGAAGGCAAGCACCATCCGTGAATTGCTTAAACTGACCCAGAAGCCCGACATCATATCGTTTGCCGGCGGGCTGCCCGCCCCCGATGTGTTCCCCGTTGAAGACCTCCGCACAGCCGCCAACATCGTCTTCGATACCCAGGCCAAGAAGGCCCTGCAGTACGGCACGACAGAGGGCGACAACGGGCTGAGGGAGGAGATCATCAAGTTTGAGATGCGCCAGGGTGTTTCTATTCAGAAAGAAAACCTGCTAGTCGTTTCGGCAAGCCAGCAGGCCCTCGATATAGTAGCAAAGATATTCCTGGATCCGGGCGACTATGTCATAGCGGGCCGCCCTACCTACCTGGGCGCTCTCCAGGCCATACAGTCATACTCAGCCAAGGTCCTGGGCATTCCTTTTACCAGCGCACAAGACGGCTTCGACATGGACATTCTTGAAAAGAGCTACACCGAAGCCAGGAAGGCCGGTAAGAAAATCAAATATATTTACGTGATACCAGACTTCCAGAACCCGGCCGGCTTCTGCTGGAGTCTTGAAAAGCGCAAGGCCCTGATAGAATTTGCCTACGAGACAGGCCTCCCCATACTGGAAGACTCTCCCTACCGCGAGATACGCTTCATGGGAGACCCCATACCTTCTATTTACCAGCTCGAGCGAGAAGGCGCCAACAAGGGCGTCGTCATAAACCTCAAGACATTCTCAAAGATTCTGGCTCCCGGTACCAGAATCGGCTGGATCATGGCAGACCCCGCCATCATATCAAAATTCGTCGTCGCCAAGCAGGCCATGGATCTATGCACCAACGTCTTTACCCAGATGTGGCTGGCCGAGTACATGAGAACAGGAAAACTAGCTTCTGTCATAGATGCCACCAAGGCCAAGTACCGGGAGAAGCGCAACATCATGGTAGCCGCCCTCGAGCGTTACATGCCAAAACGTGACGATATCAAGTGGACAAAGCCCGAAGGTGGCCTCTTCCTGTGGATAACGATGCCCTCGTTCATAGACACCGACAAACTGCTTCTCAAGGCAATAGAAAAAAAGGTTGCCTTTGTTGCGGGTTCTGGCTTCTACATAGATGAACCAGAACACAACGCCATGCGCATGAACTTCTCCTATTCAAACCACGAACAGATAGAGGAAGGCGTCAAGCGCCTGGGCCTGGTGGTAGAAGAGGCCATCAGGGAGAGTGGTAAGGCATAGATCTCTATTTGCAGAAGCACGTACAACCGGGTCATTGGCCATGCGCCAAGAACCCGGTTTTTTATACACTTCAGCCACGAACACCAGGCATTTCTATCCACTTCCAGCCCCTCTCTTCGCCGCGAACAGAGCGCTCAATAGCGTTTCTTTCCTGTTTAGCGTATAAATTCCCTTGATTGCATGGTGCTGCTATTCGTATTTTATGTAACGACCCGCGTACTGTTAAGCGTTATATAATGTCAGCGTTCAAATTCGGCGCTTCGTTCCAGCCTCGCGGAGGAACTATAGCGTGCGTAAAAGTATAAGGAGCAATCATGGGTATCGTAGAATTGGTGAACGTCCGCAAGGTATATCCCTTGGGCAAGGTGCAAGTAGAGGCCGTAAAGGGCGTGTCTTTCTGTATAGAAAAAGGTGATTTTATTTCTATTGCAGGGCCATCAGGCTCTGGCAAGACGACAATACTCAACATGGTAGGCCTCGTAGATCAGCCCACAGAGGGTGAAGTCATCCTAGACGGCAGACCAACATCAAAGCTCAATGACGCAGAACTGACGCGTCTCCGGCACGAGACGCTTGGATTTATTTTTCAATCTTTCAATCTAATTCCGGTACTCAATGTCTGGGAAAACATAGAATTTCCCTTGCTCCTTGGAAAGACACGCGTTTCCAAGGATGAGAAGAAGGACTGGATAGACCATCTTATAGAAGAAGTGGGCCTGTCAGACTGGCGCAAGCACAAACCAAACGAACTTTCAGGTGGGCAACGCCAGCGCGTAGCCATAGCCAGGGCCCTGGTTACGAAGCCACAGATAGTCCTGGCCGACGAGCCTACGGCTAACCTGGACAGCGTTACGGGAGAGCAGATACTCGATCTCATGAAGAAGATCAACCGTGAACTAGAGACGACATTCATATTCAGTACCCACGATGCACGAATTGTAGAGACAGCCGACCATATCATCCGCCTCCGTGACGGCCTCATAACCGAGAACCGTCGCAGAGATGAAGCGGTAGGAGCCGCCTGCGTGAGCGGCAGTGAGGCCTGATCATGCCCGTGACACTGCGCATGGCCTTACGCAACCTTGTAGAGCATAAGGCAAAGAGCCTCATAGTAGGCGTTCTCCTCGCCCTCGGCATGCTCATCATGGTACTAGGCAACTCGTTTCTAGACGCCTCAAAGCGTGGCATAGAGACGTCGTTTACAAAAAACTACACGGGTGACGTCATAATAACAGGCATTGCCGACGGCCCCGTCTCTCTTTTCGGGGTTCAGTCTGTAGGTGGCCTCGAGACGACGCCGACCATTCCCGACTATGAGAGGGTCTTTGAATATGTATCGGGCCTGCCTGGGGTGCAGACGGCGTCCGGTACGGCTACAGGATTCGGCCTACTTACCAACGAGGCAGGAGAGCTGGAGAGACCCGAAGAGGAAGCTGAGGAGGGAGACATGATGTCTGCCTTCGTCATGCTTTTTGGTGTCGACGCAGAGAACTACTGGGATCTATTCAATGAGGTTCAAGTAGTGGACGGCCAGTATCTTACGCCCGGAGAGAGTGGCGTAATGCTGGCCTCCGACAGGATGGAAAAGATTGGTAAGTACCTAAAGCGCGAGCTGAAGGTGGGAGACGAGATCCTTATTCAGGGTATGGGCGGCTCGGGAATGAGGCTACGAAGTGCCAGGATAGTTGGTACGTTCAAACGAGTCTCGGACGGTGCAGGGCCCGAGCAGCTCACCTATATAGACATCGACACCCTGCGCGTACTCACAGGCATGACGGTAGGCGCTTCAGAGGATATTACACTAAGCTCGGCACAGACAGACATGCTGGCCATTGACGACCTGGATTCATTGTTTGATGAGGATTCCTTTGGCACCATCGACTCAAGCGCTCCGGCACCTGCTACTACCAGATTTACCGAGGCTTCTATAGGAGCCTTGCTGGGAGACACGAGTTCCAGAGAGAGACTCAACGCCGCCGATACAGGTGCCTGGCATTCAATACTGCTCAGACTCGACGAACCTGCCAAGACTCGTTCCTTCGTGGCTGGGCTCAACGCCTGGTTCGAGGAAGAGGGCATCGCGGCTCAGGCAGGAGACTGGCAAAAGGCTGCGGGCCCCTACGCCCAGTCTGTAGACGTGCTCAGGATAGTCTTTACGGTGGCTATAGTCATACTGGCCGTCGTCGCCATCATCATCATCATGAATACGCTTGTCGTCTCCATAATAGAGCGCACCGGCGAGATAGGTACCATGCGTGCCTTAGGCGGAGGCAAACAATTCGTCCGAAACCTGTTTGCGGCGGAAACGGTCACACTATCGGTCGTCTTCGGCATCGTAGGCATCGCACTGTCCTTCCTGGCGGCAGCCATAGTCAACGCCATAGGCATAGAGGCCTCAAACGAATTCCTGCAGATACTCTTCGGAGGCAAGGTGTTACGTGCCGTCATCAACCCGCTGATGCTCGTTGGGTCTATGGCAATCATAGTCATGGTAGGGCTCGTAGCCAGCATCTATCCTGTCAGCGTAGCGCTCCGCATTCAGCCGGTGCAGGCCATGCAAGCATAAGGGGATATCGTGAATACCATAGCCAATATTGCACTAAGAAATTTAACCAGGCAGAAGAAGAGAACGATACTGCTCGGCAGCGCCATAGCCTTTGGTGTGATGATAGTTACCCTCATCAATGGCTTTGCCGGTTCTTTTACAACAAATGTATCGGAGAACTTCTCCAACCTGATGGCAGGTCATATATTCATCAGCGGCACCGAGAAAGGCGCAAACGACAAGGATATTTCAGTCATACGTGACGATAGGGCCTTGACGGCTGCCGTCGAAGCCTCCGGGTCGCCTGTGAAGTACGTGACCAGACGCTCCGCTTTCTCAGGCACGCTTATTTTCGAAGGCAAGAAGATACCTAATTCAATAGACGGAGCCAATCTGGAGCATGAGACATTTCTTCAGGAACGCCTTCTACTCAAGGCCGGGTCATGGGACTCTATGAAGGAAAAAACATCTCTCATCCTGTCTGAGAAGATAGCCAAGAAACTAAACGTCAACGTGGGCGACCGTATACTCGTCCAGATGGAGACCGTGACAGGCCAGAATAACGTCGGAGAGTTCTCACTGGCGGGCATCAGCTACGATGCGGGTATATTCGGGCAGATGCGCTCATACGCAAACCTGTCATATGTCAACGAGCTCTTGGGTTTAAAGCCAGGCGAATACCAGACAATGGGCATCATGCTCGATGGATTAAAGCATACCGAAGGCTCGGCAGATGCCATATTTGCAGGCTTAGAGGGATCGGTTCAGCTGTTCGAACGCGGTGTCAAGGACGAGAACGGAGCCGAAACACCCTTCCAGGCTCTGATGCGCCAGCAAAAGAAGGAAAGCTGGGAAGGCGTGCGCTACCGCCTCGTTACCATCAACGAGATGCTGTCCCAGATACAACAAATTGTCGTAGCCCTCGATTCTACGGCTGCCGTCATACTCGTGGTGCTCTTCATTATAATTATGGTTGGCATTACCAATACCTTTAGCATGGTCATGTTTGAGCGTATAGCTGAGATAGGCACTATGCGCGCCCTGGGCGTTCAACGAGGCGGTGTCCGCTCCATGTTCCTCTATGAGGCGGTATTCCTGGCACTTGGAGGAGCCGTAGCAGGCATTCTGCTGGCTCTAGGAGCGATGGGCATCATATCGCTCTTTGACTTTGGTATGGACAGCCCGGCCTTCATCATCATGAAGAATGGCCATCTATCATTCTTCCTCCCGCCAGCCAAGGCCGTACTCAACATAGCAATCATCGCTCTCTTGACGCTCATCGCCGTTGCCAGCCCTGCGGCCAAGGCAGCAAAGCTGACGCCCGCCGAGGCGCTCAGAACCCAGAAGTAAGAAAGGTCTATAGCATGAAAAGAATTGTAACGATATGCATACTGGCATTGATGGTCGCCGGCCCGGCAGCCTTCGCCCAGGACGTGCCTAAAATACTAGCCGAACTTGACAGACAGGGAGACTTCTCCGGCAAAGACTTCTCTGCCCTGTACACAATCGTTTCTCAGAAACCGGGAGAAAAAGACTCTGTAACCCAGGTTCGTATGTTCCGCCGCGACACCAAAGAACAGTTTACCATGCTTATGGTGCTGCCCGAGGTCAACAAGGGCCAGGGCTACCTCCGCGAGGAAGATAACGTCTGGTTCTACGACCCCACCAGCCGCAAATTCTCGTTCTCCTCGATTAAGGAAAACATTCAAAATTCAGAAGCCAAGAACTCGGACCTGACGCGCAAGAGCATACTCGACGACTATGAAATAGTCGGTAGCACGACGGGTCTTGTTGGCAAGATTAGCGTATGGGTCATAGACCTCAAGGCCAAGACTAAGGATGTCTCCTATGAGCGCATCGTCCTCCATGTTCGCAAGGACAAGACGATGCTGTTAAAGCAGGAGGACTACAGCGTCTCAGGCCGCCTGATGCGCACCAGCCTCTACCCTAAGTATGTTGAAATAGAAGGCAGGCTCCTACCCTCGCAGATGCTTATAATAGATGAGCTTAACCCCGGGGAACGAAGTCAGATGACCATGGCCGAGCAATCCTTGTCTGTCCTGCCCGACAAGGTCTTTACCAAGGCCTTCCTTGAGCAGGTTAACAAATGAGCGTACATAGTCCAAGCCGACGATTGACCGTCATCCTCTCTACTATTCTCCTATCCCTTGCACTCCCCGTTGCGGCCCAGGATTCATTCTCCATAGACGAGGATGATCTCTTTGGAACAGACGAGGATGTTGTTGTTTCTGTAGACGAGACGGCACAAGGCTCCGCTCTCAAAAGCCTTCTTACAACTGAGTCGGTAACGGTAGGTGGCAGATTCTCAGGCAGCGCCAGCGCCAATTTCACCTGGAACGAACCCTGGGAAGGCTCTTTTGACCTGACAAATCCTGACGACTATGGCCTCAAGCCGGCCCTGTCTGCCCTCCTCTACTTTGACGGCAGACCCTCGGAAACAACCCGCTTCTATGGCTCAGTCAAGAGCTCGTGGCCATTTATGACAAGCACTAAAGTACTGACAAGTGCGGAATATATTGCGGACACTAATCCTCCCCCCTCAGATGATCCATCGGTCAAGACCGAATCGACGACACTGAGCATCCCAAAGATAGAGGTATTCGAGCTGTTCTCAGACTTCTCATGGAATGACTCCCTCTACTTCCGTTTTGGTAAACAAACCATCAACTGGGGTGTAGGCTACTTCTTCTCACCGGCCAATATACTCAACCTGCAGTCCATAGATCCCAGCGATCCAACGGCACAGCTTGAGGGCCCTGTTGCATTGCGTGCCCATTACCCCATACCGGGTAGCCAGCACAATCTTTGGGCTTACACAGTCTTTGACTCTGCAACCATGAAGCCAGAAGAGACCGCCGCTGCGCTCAAGGCAGAGTTTGTCCTAGGCAGATGGGAACTAGGCATTGGTGGCTACTTCAAGAAAGACGACCCACTGCGTGGCATGCTGACGGCTACGGGATCCATACGTGACGTATCACTGTTCGGTGAGGCGACGCTGTCGCGCGGCTCGAGCAGGGAATGGGTCAGCAAGATCGAGTGGATAGGGGGGGGGCCTCCTCCCTATACCATAGCTACTCATACCGACGATAGTTCCCCATTTTTCAAGGGCACCGTTGGCTTCATGTACTCCAACAGCGAGGCCAACATCAGTGTCCTTGGCCAATACCTGTATGACGGAGAGGGCTACTCCAACACTGACAGAAAGGCTCGCATCGACGAAGCGCTTATAGTTCAGGAAGCCCTCGGCCCAACCGCGAGCGCCTTTACCCCTATATACAAGATTTTTGTTCTCAATTCAGGCCGACATTATGCAGCAGCGTCGTTTACAAAGAGCAAGCTGCTCACAGACGACCTGTCTTTCTCCTTGTTTGCCATGGGTAATCTGTCTGATTTTTCAGCGTACATCAAGCCCTCGCTTTCATACTCATTCTTCAAAGGCATGTCCACCTCACTATCAGCCTTCTTCGCCCTTGGCTTCGACGACGGCGAATACGTAGTATTAAACGATGGTCGTGCCATGGGCTTAACTGTGGCTATGACCCTGGGCTCCGGATCCTTCTAAGACCAGGCAGAACAGGCGGCAGGGTCGTAAAAAAGCCCTGCCGCCTTTTTTTTATATTGTACTTTTTATTCCTTTTATCCTAGAATCCGCTATACTCATGGGGCGTGGTCGTGTTAAACAATCGCGCCTAGAAGTACCACATAAGGAGTCCTACCAGAATGAAAGCCGCCAAGATCAGTGACCATGTATGGGCCTTGCATGCAGATATCGATACAGAGGACCGTTTTGAAGGCATCTGGCCTATACCTAACGGCGTTTCTCTCAATTCATATCTTATAAAAGGTGAAAAAACCGCCCTTATAGACCTGGTCAGAGACTGGTGCGGGGCTGCCAGCAATTTGACGTCACAGCTTGCTGAATCTGGTGTTGAGCTCGCCAAGATTGATTATCTCATATTAAACCATTTAGAACCCGACCATACCGGCTGGCTTGCCGAATTCAAGGCTCAGAACCCCGGTGTGCAGATCATCGCAACAGCCAAAGGCATAGAGCTGGTAAAAAGCTTCTATAAAATACAGGACGGCCTTAAGGCAGTTAAATCCGGAGACATCCTGGATCTTGGCGGCGTCCAGCTTCGTTTTGAGGAAACGCCTAACGTCCATTGGCCCGAGACGATGATGACCTTTGAACCAGAATCTGGCACCCTGTTCTCCTGTGACGCCTTTGGCGGCTTTGGAAAGCTAGGAAAGCGTGTCTTTGATGACGAATACTATGCCGAAGAACATGCCTTCTTCCTAAGTGAGAGCCTCCGCTATTACGCCAATATAGTCGGAAGCTTTAGTCTCTTTGTAAAGAGGGCAGTCGAGAAGCTTGCCCACCTTGAAATAAAGATAGTGGCTCCAAGCCACGGCATCATCTGGAGGGAGAAGCCCCAGGTGATTATAGACCGCTATCTCAAGTATGCCGGCTACATGGAAGGGCCCCAGGAAAAAGAGATTTGTGTCGTATGGGGCTCCATGTACGGTAATACCAAGAAGGGCCTCGATATGCTCCTTAAGGGCATAGAAGACGAGCGCGTCCCATTCACCGTCCACCGGGTTCCGGAAGAAGACGTCTCCTTCGTGCTCGCCGACGCGTTCAAGAGCTCCGGTATAGTCCTGGCCATGCCTACCTATGAATACAAGATGTTCCCACCCATGGCATACGTGATGGACATATTCGAGCGCAAACACGTCTGGAACCGCAAGGCATTGCGTATCGGTTCCTTTGGATGGGTTGGTGGTGCCAAAAAAGAGTACGAACAACTAGTGGCACCGCTAAAATGGGCCCAGACTGAACCGGTAGAATGGGCCGGAGCCCCTGACGAGGCCACATTGACCCTGCTCCGCGAACGCGGCCGCGAATTCGCCCGTATTGTAAAAGGCGAATAAACCGGCGCGAGCAAGCCGAAGTGACGCCGCGGATGCCCCGGCAAACGTGAAATGTAAAAAAGGCCGCCCGCGTGTCGAGTCACGCGAACGGCGGGGGGCCTTAGTATTTAAGGAGGTTTCCCAAGAACGGCCCCAGTTCTTGGCTGGAGACCCTCACATGACGTCTGCCCCCCCTTGCCACTACGTCTGCTTAAGCCTCAATGTAAACTACGTCAGTTTTTAGTATCTGTCAACAGAATCATTTCAGTAGATAAGGAAAGATTTCTCTACTCTTGGGTGGGATTAAGGGTGGGTAGGGGCAGACGAAAGAGCCTGACGGTGGCCTTTGGTCTGGCTTCTATTATAGCCATAAAATCTACAGGCTTTCGTGTTCTGGCGTCGATTGATGCTATCGTGCATGACCCGTCATCAGTACGATACGGGACGATGGCCAGGCTTAAGGGAGGCATGATTCCGTCTCCATTTACATAGGCTATGAATGCTGAGCCCTCATCCATACCCCCGATCATGGCTCCAGCCGCGAGTTTAAGGGCTATGCCGGAGGCCTCGCTCCATGCTGGCACCGAAACAAACACGGGGTCACGAGGATCGTCGATCGAGACAGTCTTCTTATACAGAGTGGCCTTCACCTCTGTTGGTGCTCTATCGGCGCCTCCGGAAAGCTCCATATAGCGGCTTGTAGCCGTGAAGTCGTTGGCGGCGGCTATGAGAGCCGAGGATGCCGGGCTCGTACCACCCGCAATCAATGCCGAGGCCAGACTAGCAGCCTGGATAGGGCCTGGCTGCCCTACAACAAGTGACCAGTCGAGACCAGAGCGCGTCGAGTCATACAAATATGAAAAGGTATTGGTAAAGAATTGGTATATGAGGCGAGAAACCATGTAGTCTCCCTTAACCAAAGCACCGGCTACGACAAAATCGACGATGGTTCTCTCATTCTTGGGTGTAAGGCTTATGAAGCTAAGCCCATCGTCACTGAGGAACCATACGACCCTGGTTACATAACCTGTGCTTACATCGCGTCTGATTACGACGTTGCCACGCGATACAACGGGGACATCACCGTTGCGTTCACGCTGAAACAGCACAAAGAATGTAGCGCCATCTCTATCAACAGAAATCCTGACTCGACCAGCGGGAGTGTCGCGCATCGTCGGTTTGAAGGCCAAGGCTCGAGACGGCGGGGCAATAATCAAGGCAGACAGAAATTCCGACCGTAGTGATAGGAAATCAGGAAAATTCTTTATGGCGACGCTGCTCACCTGAGCCTTCGCGCTTGCTGGTATGAGTATACATAACCCGGCCAACAGGATAGCCGTCAGTGTTCGATTGTTCATTAGAAATACCCCAGATTGCTTTAAGCTTGAAGAAGAAACTGCATAACACCTACACTATACCACAACATACCGACGCTTCAGAACGTTACGGAGCCGAGGCACCCTTGTGCACGGTGATTCCTTTCATTACTATAACGCGGATGGACGGTATCGATCTACATGAATATTCAGGAAAGAAGATAGCTGTAGGACTATCGGGTGGCGTGGATTCATCGACAGCCCTGGCCCTGCTAGCCGAGGCAGGAGCGGACGTCTTTGGCATCACCATGAAGATATGGAAAGAAGGCGCCACGGCCATTCCAGGCATAGGTGACGCCTGCTATGGCCCGGGAGAAGAAGAAGACATAGCCGCGGCCCAGGAACTCTGCTCAACACTCGGCATTCCATACTTTCCACTCGACTTGTCTATGGAATATGAGTCTCGAATACTCGAGTACTTCAAGCGCGAATACATCTCGGGACGAACGCCAAATCCCTGTGTTCGTTGCAACCAAGAGATGAAATTCGGCTTCCTCCTTGAAAAGACAAGAGAAGCGGGCCAAGATTTTGACCTGTTCGCCACTGGTCATTATGCCAGAATAGACACCAGAAATGGCATAAGAATGTTGAGGCAGGCTATAGATGCAGGCAAGGACCAAACATACTTCATACACAGACTGTCTCCAGAGACTCTCGGGCATGTTGCCTTCCCTCTTGGGGGACTGACCAAGGCTCAAGTGAGGCTAGAAGCCAGGCGCTTAGGTCTGATTGCTGCTGAAAAACCAGAGAGCCAGGACTTCGTTTCCGGTTCGTATGGAGCTCTGTTCGACGACCAGAAACCAGGAGATATAGTAGACGAGACGGGAACTGTGCTGGGGAAACATCGGGGTATAGTGAACTATACCATAGGCCAAAGAAGAGGCTTGGGTATTAGTTTTGGCCCAGAGGCGCTGTACGTCAGTGCCCTCGACGCCGAGCACAACCGAGTAGTCGTATCGAACAACTCGTCGCTCTTCTGCTCTGCATTGGAAGGACATGAGGCCTTTGTCAACGACGCCACTCTGGAAGGCGAACCGTTCAAGGCTTTCGTTAGGATAAGGCAGAACCATAAACCCGCTGAAGCACGAATTACGACCGGTGGCGGCATTGCCCGAGTAGAATTCAAGGAACCACAACGAGCCGCCGCCCCAGGCCAGTCGGCGGTATTCTATGACTCAGATGGCTTTGTGCTAGGTGGATGCATCATTGAGCGCTCAGAAAAACCAGTATCCAAGCAAACGAGCAAGCATCTGTAAGGGCTCAGGCTTGACCCTGACCCGGTTGGCCGATATCTTATACCATATCGGGGGTGCCCCGGTTTCGACTGTCACGGTCCGGTTCGCGGGTCGCAGGTGGAGTGCCGACCTCCTACTCTCGGCAAACTTTCAATTGCCAACGATAACGGCAATCTCGCTCTCGCCGCGTAAGCGCCGATAACGACGGATCCCGTGGTGCCCCGCTCTGAGCGCCACGTACGGTCTGCAACCCGACCAGGGCTTACCCTCCGCCACGCTCGTGGGACGGAGGGGAAAATTAGCGGGATACGGAGGCGATAGCGCGACGGTCCGCCGCCCGCCTCCCGACAACTTGAATGGCCGCCTAAACCTGTAGAAGCCCTCCTTCCGCGTGGTAGGACGCGGGTTCGACTCCCGCCACCTCCAACAATTCGGCTACTGATCAACCCTGATCGGTAGCCGTTTTCTATATGCTTGCGGGAGTCGAACGGGCACGAGCGCCGACCAACGGGAGGAAAAGCGCGCAAGGATGCGCGCGCCAGCTGGCGAAGGCGGCCCGTAAGCCCGAGACAGGATGTGTCTTACTCCAGGCTCATCCTGACCTTGAAGGCATCGGCAGAGCTGCCGTCGTTCCAATTGTCACTGAACTCAAGATAGTACTGTTTGCCGGCTTCAAGCATGTATTGAGTAGGCAAATCTTTATGGCCGTCAATGCGCTCGTATTTCGAGGGATCATCGTCCTTGGGTGTAAGCAAGGATACCTTTAGACCGATACCCCGCGGGACTTCCTGTGCTTGTAGGGAGATTGTTCCAGCCTTTGCAAGTTGTAGCG
This sequence comes from Spirochaetia bacterium, assembly GCA_034003955.1. Classification (GTDB taxonomy): domain Bacteria; phylum Spirochaetota; class Spirochaetia; order Treponematales; family UBA12059; genus SZUA-370. Next base: position 15,252 of record JAVEXO010000054.1, read on the forward strand.
AGTAATAATCTAGATCCCCTACAGGATAGACTGCCATCGTTTTTGTTTCACCAGGAAGGAAAGCTTTGGCATCTTTAGGCACATTATTGGGTTCTGCCAGATCCATCTCGTCTAGGAATTCAATTAGCATCGGGAATGCCTTATCCACTCCCGAATCGCTCCAATCATCTCCGATGCAAAAATGGTACACGCCACTCTGGACGGGGCATCCTGTAGGAAGTTTACTCCAGTCCCGTATCACTTTTAATCCATCCCATTCATCATAAATACAGAAACGCGCTTCAAGGCCAATGCCTTTTGGTATATCCCTAGGAATCAGCCTTATATAGCCTTGTTTTTTAACCTCAACGGTATACCAATCTTGATCACCCCTGGGATAGATTGCTGGGTAGACCGTTTGACCTAGAGTCACACTCGTAGCAGTCTTAGGGTCGTTGTTGGGTTCTCCCAAATCAATTTCTGGTAGAAAACCAATTCGCAGACTGAAGGCTTGATCAGAGGCGGAATCATTCCAGTCATCGTTAAGACAGAGGTAGTACTCCCCTGGCATGACAAAACAGCCGTCTGGGATTCTACTCCAGTCGCGGATGACCTTGGTACCATCCCATTCATCATAGGTGCAATACTTGATGTCGAGCCCCAGCCCTTTAGGAGCATCTTTGGCTTGAACTTGCAAGTATCCCTGTTGCTGGACAAACACCCTGAACCAGTCATTGTCTCCCTTGGGATTGATTCTTAGGGTGAAAGATTTTCCTAAATCGACATAGTTGGCTGTTTGAACGGTATTGTTTGCCTCAATCTCCTCAGTAATCCCTAGAGGCCTACCCTCGGGGATAGGAACCAGTACCGCCGGACCTTTTTCAACCACGGCCACTGGAGCGGGGCTTGGTTCAGGTTTGGGAGTTTCTTGGACAACCTTGACCGTTTCAGGTGCAGGAGTTTGTACAAGCGCAACTTCCTTTACTGGCGCCTGTGTCTGGACTTCTTCTACGGAAGCACAGGAAAAGAGAAAGTGTAGCGTAAATGACACTACAGTTACAGTATTAAGACACTTCTTCATGGTTGATCCTCCTCATGACGTGCTCGAAGGAAAACAACGATGAAAGACTAATGAGCGGTGCGGAATGAGATGTGTACTGCAAAGTGTATAGGACAAGCTAAAATCTGTCAAATATATATACAATAATATTTAATAATAGATTGGCTTATAATAATCCATTTTTAAATAGTCAGTTTCGCCCGAATCTGTCTTTCGGGAATCGCTGGCTAGACTCTACTGTAAAGATTCAGTCATGCTCGAGGCTAGATCATCTTTCATGATTTTTCGTAACCATTATAAACGAGTTCTTCAAACGTGCGGCTCAGAAAGTGGTGATTGAAAACTTTTCAAAATATCGTCCACTAAGATCTATAGCTGTAATTTTCGCTTGGATTATAGGTGCCTCATTTCTGCTTTCTAATCTTGGTTTCGACATAACTACCGTCATTGCA
>JAVEXO010000055.1:0-16407 GCA_034003955.1 Spirochaetia bacterium
ATCCCTCTGTTAATAGGTACAATGCCAGACCAGGAAATAAACCCAAGAGCATTGAGAAAAAAACTAATTGACCAGCAATACCTTGCTTTTGAGTCTTTTTTATCGCCTTTTCCAAGAAAGATGAATGAAAAGAATATACAAATATATATGACGGCATAGCCTAAGTTATTATTCCCAACTAGATCAGAACCATTGCCCATTGTTACACCTTAAACAAGCTGATTGTTTTACGATTTTGTATTTAAGGTAGGAGATAAATAATGGGAATAATCTACGCGCAAATCAGATGTTTTACAAGGACCGGTAAGCCTCGCACAGAGCTGTGCTGGGCTTGCCGGCCTGTAGTTGGAGTCTTAGCCTACGAGTAACTTGAGATCGTCCTCTACCGTTCCAATACCTGCTATACCGAAGGCGTCTATGAGCACCTTGGCCACGTTGGGTGACAGGAAGGCGGGGAGTGTTGGCCCCAGGTGTATGTTCTTGAAGCCCAGTGACAGGAGGGCGAGAAGCACGATGACTGCCTTCTGTTCGTACCAGGCAATGTTAAAGGCTATCGGCAGCTCGTTGACATCCTTCATCCCGAAGGTATCTTTAAGAAGTAAGGCGGTAACGACTAGAGAATACGAGTCGTTGCACTGGCCAGCGTCAAGTACGCGTGGGATTCCACCTATATCGCCGAGATCCAGCTTGTTGTAGCGGTATTTTGCACAACCGGCGGTAAGGATGACGGCATCGCCAGGAAGTTCCTTGGCAAAATTAGTGTAGTATTCGCGGCCCTTCTGGCGGCCGTCACAGCCGGCCATGACGACGAATTTGCGTATGGCGCCAGACTTGATCGCGGCAACGATATCGCCGGCCAGGGCTGCTACCTGGTCGTGGGCAAAGCCACCTGTTATGGTGCCAGTCTCTATTTCTACAGGGGCGGGGCGGCTCTTGGCGGCGGCTATGAGTGCAGAGAAATCCTTGTGGCCCTTCTCGTCGGCCTCAACCCTGGGGCAACCAGGGAACCCTGCAACGCCTGTTGTAAAGAGCCTTGCCTTGTATGATTCAGGCGGCGGTACTATGCAGTTTGTCGTCATTAGAATGGCGCCGTTGAACTTCTCGAATTCCTCACGCTGCTTCCACCAAGCATTACCGTAGTTGCCAACAAAGTTCTTGTACTTCTTGAAGGCGGGATAATAGTGGGCGGGTAGCATCTCGCCATGGGTGTATACGTCTACGCCTGAGTCCTTTGTCTGTTCAAGGAGCATCTCAAGGTCTACAAGGTCATGTCCTGATACAATGATCCCAGGGTTGCCGTGTACTCCAAGGTTTACCTTTGTAATCTCAGGCTTGCCGTAGGCTCCGGTGTTGGCTCCGTCGAGAAGGGCCATCGCGGCTACGCCGTTTGTTCCGCACTCGAGCACCAGGGCGGTAAGGGTCTCGGCGGACAGGGTGTCGTCTGTGGTGGCGGCCATAGCCTTGTGCATGAATGCAAAGACAGACTCGTCACGCTTTCCTAGCACTCCTGCATGGCTTATGTAGGCGGCCATGCCTTTAAGGCCGTAGATGAGGAGTTCGCGCAGTGAGCGGACGTCTTCGTTTTCGGTTGCAAGGACGCCAACGGTCTTGGCCTTTGAGGCGTAGTCCTGTGGAGCGGCTGTCCAGAGGGCGGCGTCTGTCCTGAGACTGGCCTTCTCACCTGCAACGCCTTCGTCGGTGCCGCAGGCGGGGCATCCCTTGGAGCCAGTCGTGCTACGGGCACGGTTGACCGAGTCACGCAATGAGTCCCTCAGCCTGAGAGCCTCGCCTATTGTCTTTACAAAATACGCGTCGTCAAAGTTGGCGTTTGTTATTGTTGCAAACAATCCGTCCATGACCATGTGGTCGGCCTTGGCCGTATCGAGCCCTAGAGCCTTAGCCTCTACCGCCCAGGCGCTGATGCCCTTGAGAGAATGAATGAGCAGGTCCTGTAGCTCGGCGGTTTCTGATTTCTTGCCACAGGCTCCGGCTGCCTGGGTGCAACCCTTGTTTCCAATAGACTCCTGGCACTGATAACAAAACATATTCGTCCCCTTGATATTTCGACCGGTCCCCCGGCCTATTCTAATAATATTAACAAAGAGTAAAAGAGAATAAGAGCGATCAAAAAGCCGTTTGGAATATGCAACCCATATCAAAATTCTCTTCTTCTCTTCTTCTCTTTCCTCTCTCTTATCCTCTTATTCTCTTTGTTATCTTTACTATACTGATGTCAAAGCCAGGTAAGGCTGCCGCCTTCTTGGCCTACTATGACGGTAGAGACGGGCACTGGCCTGGTTGCGCCGGCCATGGCTTCGTCTAGCAGGCGCTTGAGCCCTCCGCAGCATGGTACATCCATGATGGCAAGGGTGATAGACGCAGCTTGTGAGTCATTTATAAGGGCTCGTATCTTGTCTACGTAAATTTCCTTGCCCGTGTCAAGCTTTGGACAGGCTATGACCAGCTTCTTGCCGGCCAGCAGGCCCTGATGAAATGCTCCGCAGGCAAAGGCGGTGCAATCGGCGGCTATCAGTATGTCGGCTCCCGAAAAATGTGGGGAGCGAGGATTGACGAGGTGGAGCTGAATGGGCCAGTGGGACAGCCTGGAGGCCATGCTGCCTCCAGTAGTCGCATTTGGCGCTGCCACGGGTGTAGGCGCTGCGTTGGTCGGCTTAAGAGCGCTGAAGACTCGGGCTGCCGAACCAGGACAAGTGCCTGTCATACCGTTGTTGACCATTCTCGGTGACAGACCTGGCTCGACTACTGGAGCCGAAGAGTAGCGGGGAGAGGCAGGCTCGCCGCATCCACAGCCACTTGACTGCTCTGGTTTTGAGGAGGGTAGGCTTAAGCCTTTTTCCTTTAAGACCTCCAAGGCCTGGGCGTACCAGGTATCCTGTCCATGGCTGGCTAGGTGGTCGAGGTGGGCGGCAATAGTGGCCATACCCTTTGGTAGAATATGCTCTATGACCCGATGCTCATCGTAGGCTTCGACTTCCCTGTACACGGTTGTCAGGGCTCCTCGCGGGCAGTCTCCTATGCAGGCGCCTAGTCCATCGCAGAGGCTTTCTCCCACGAGACGGGCCTTGCCGTCTATTATCCTGAGCGCGCCTTCATGGCAACCATTGGCGCACAGCCCGCATCCGTCACATTTCTCTTCGTCTATCTCTATTACGGCTCTTGTGGCCATCTCGTCCTCCAGACGTTGTTAGGGTATTGGGTGAAAGGTAAAACCCGCTAACTAGTAGCTTTTTGGTTTGGTGTTCATGTTTACAGGGTTTGTGCACTGTTTACCGCATAGGAGGCAGGAACGCTCGTGGCCTTCTCGGCGGCTACATCGGCTATGGTGCGCTGGCTCAGGTACTCTATAAGCTCGGAGGCGTGTCTTGAAATATCCTCCCCGAAGATACAATTGTCTGGATGGCACTTGTCCGTTCTAAACGGACAGAAGTCGCCGCTGATGGGGCCATCAACTGCCTCTATGGCATCACGGAAGCTGATGGTATCGGCTGGCTTGTCAAGGGCAAACCCGCCACTGGGTCCTTTTGCAGAACGCACTATGCCCGATCTGACCAGGCGCTGCATGACCTTGGCAAGGTGATGCTCGCTGGCGTCGAGCATTGCCGCCAGATCCTTGCTCTGTACCAGATGGTCAGGAGACGCGGCCAGGCCAGAGAGAGCATGCACGGCTATGAGTGCGGCATCTGAAAAATGTACTATCCCATTATTAGGCATTGTGGTATTACAATACCATAATGCTCCTTGCCTGTCAATCAACGCAGGCTATCGACCCAACGCTTTACGCACAGACCACCGGGGTCGTATACTGTCGCGACAGTGGAGGATAGCGATGAGCGTATTCGTTTCAGTTGAGGACCCCGAGGGTGAGCAGCTTGGCGATGTATTCGAGATAGACAGGGTTTTCAAGAAATTTCAAAAGGATTCAGGCTTCTGCCTTCGATTCGTGGATGAGAGCGCAGACACATCCTTTAATCATCTTCAGAGTCCCATCCTACTCGCAGAGCTTGAGAAACTTTCTGGCGGTCAGCTAGACTCAAACGAGCGTGCAGAATGCGAACGCCTGCTCAGGGTCTGCACAAAATTCGCCGGCAAACCAAATGCATACATCAAATTCTATGGTGAGGCTAAGCAATCAGAATGAAATCGTCCAGATACGCCTTCAGGGGATCCGAAATACTCGTGCGTGCACGACCTGATCCAGAATCCCTCTTTGACCCCAGCCTGCTCGATTGTTCAGAAGTATCCTTACCGGAACCAGGCGACCGCCTGTCGTTCCTGAGCATAGGCTGCGCCTGTGAACTCCATGCTCACGATGTGGATGTCCCTTCGGGCTGGGAGTGGAAGCCGTTCCGTTCCATCATAGGTGAGGCAACGGAGGAGGCGTGGACTCTGGCAGCCAGATCGATGGCCTACCTTAATTGGCATGCATCTACCAAGTATTGCGGCCGTTGCGGTGCTCTCAACGCTGATAAGCCCGATGAGATAGCCAGGCTCTGCCCTGCCTGCGGCGCCCTGTCCTTTCCTCGCTTGTCGCCGGCCATTTTGGCAGTTGTACGTAAGGATGATAGGCTCCTCTTAGGCCGTAATGCGGCCAACACGACGGGCATGTGGAGCGTCCTGGCGGGTTTCGTAGAGCCTGGCGAGACATTCGAGGCATGCGTTCGTCGCGAGTTGATGGAAGAAGTCTCCGTGGAGGTGGCGGTGCAAGGATATCTGGGATCACAGCCCTGGCCCTTCCCCGATCAGTTGATGATAGGTTTCAAGGCGGCATGGCTATCTGGAGAGTTGAGACCAGATGGCGTGGAGATAGCCGAGGCTGGCTGGTTCGGGGCTGACGACCATCCTCCCCTGCCCAGGCATGGCAGCCTGTCACGGCGCCTGATAGACGCGGCCTTTGCCGAAATCAAGCGGGAAGATACTCGGCGTTGACGTGCCGTAGCGACTCTATGATGTTTCTCTTCATGTCATAGGAGCCGCCTGTAAGCGCCTCCACCCGTTCCCGTGTGTGGCCGCGCGCCGAGTGGTCGTTGTAGCCGCAGCTACAGGTTGACGATACAAGATCCAGCTCTGTAGCCAGCTCTATAATCTGCTTCTCTTCTACGAGGTAGAGCGGCCGTATCATACGAATCGGGTACTTGTTGTAGCCAACAACAGGGGGCATCGTAGAAAGCTCGCTCTTGCGCATCATGTTCATAAAAAGCGTCTCGAGTACATCGTCAAGATGATGGCCTAGGGCTATGGTGTTGAAGCCCTCCGATATGGCGTAGCGAATTAATTCTGTCCGCCTCTGCGTGCTGCACCAATAGCAGTTCATGCTGCGCCCCGCCTTGAGACGCCCCTCCACGGCAACGTCCTTGATGACAAGGGGAATGCCCCAGGATGCGTATTCCTCCGCAAGCCGCTCCGAGAGCTCATGCGGAGAGAAATCGTTGCGTATATGGAGTCCTACTATCTCGGCTTCTAGTCGACCCTGCCTGCGCTTGAGGGCCAGGTCTCGCGCCATGATGGCAGAATCCTTGCCTCCAGAGGCAGCTACGAGTATTCTGTCACCTGGGCGGACCATGTCCCATGTCTTGAGTGCCTTGACTATAAGGCCGTCTACCACCTGCTCTATCGTTTTATTCACAGCTCTTTGTATAGCAATTCATGGTTAACGACAAGTTATGTAGAGATGGGGCTTGACAGCAGCATTAGAAGCTATCAATATCTATATGATATCATATTGATATCATATAGCCGGTGCTTTATAAGGAGCTGTATATGGCAAGCGATACGATAGTCACTAGAGGTTCATTGGGAGAACCTGAGCGAACGCCGTGGCATGGCAACGGACTGGCCTTCCTTGTACTCAATATCCTCGTGATGATAGCCTCTACGGTGGTATTCATACTATGCGTCGCGGCGATGGATGGAGGCGGTGAGACACCAGTGCGTATAACTGGAGCCGTGGTCGGGCTCACATATCTATGCCTGGTTGGGCCACTCCTCTTTGCAGGGCTCAAGGTTCTAAAGCCAAACGAGGCCTTGGTGTTTACCCTCTTTGGTAAGTACCACGGCTGTCTACGCAAGCCAGGTTTCTTCTTCGTTAATCCATTCGTATCTGCTGTTAACCCTAACTCGACTAAGGATCCATCCTCGTCATCCCAACCCGAGAAGTTCGCAGCCGTTGCACGGTCGGCTGGCATGGGTGGGAAGGCCGCCCCGAGGACCATCTCGCTCAAGGCCATGACGCTCAATAACGAGAAGCAGAAGATAAACGACGCCCTGGGAAATCCTATAATAATTGGCATCGTTGTAATCTGGAAGGTTATAAATCCTACCAAGGCCGTCTTCAATGTAGACAACTTCGGTGAATACCTGTCAATACAGTGTGACTCTGCCCTTAGAAATATTGTCCGTCTCTATCCCTACGACCTTCCCGATGAAGAAGGTGAGACATCCCTGCGTGGCTCCAGCAAGGAAGTAGCAGAGCGTCTCAAGGAAGAGATACAGGCAAAGGCAGAGGTTGCGGGAATCGAGATACTCGAGGCTCGTATCACACACCTTTCATACGCACCAGAAATAGCGGCCGCGATGCTGCAGCGACAGCAGGCTTCTGCCATCATTGCCGCCAGGCAGATGATAGTAGAGGGTGCCGTAGGCATGGTCGAGATGGCCCTGGACAAGTTAAAGACCAACGGCATAGTCGAGCTTGACGAGGAGCGCAAGGCGGCCATGGTCAGCAACCTCCTGGTCGTCCTGTGCTCCAACAAGGATGTATCGCCGATAGTCAACTCCGGGTCTATTTATTGATAAGGATAGTGTAGGACCTATGAGCGGCGACAAGGAAAAAGACAAGAAACAGCTCCTGCTACGGCTCTCTCCAACGCTGTGGCGGGAGCTGGCCGCCTGGGCCGAGGATGATTTTAGATCGATTAACGGGCAGATAGAATTCCTTTTGACAGAGAGTGTCAGACAGCGCAAGAAAGGCAAACAATGATAGAACTATCGGGTGTTTCAAAGACCTATGCCAAGAGCGCCCTCAAGGCGGTCGATGATCTTTCAATAAGGGTGCGTGACGGAGAGATATTTGGCTTCCTTGGCCCCAACGGCGCCGGCAAGACGACGACTATAAAGATACTGACAGGCATCATTAGGCCAGATGCCGGGGTGGCACTGATAGACGGTATCGATGTAGCGCTCGACCCGATGGAGGCCAAACGGCGCATAGGCTATGTCACCGACAATCCTGAACTATTCTCCCGCCTCAAGGCCGATGAATACCTTAATTTTGTAGCCGATATCTACGGTGTCGACAGCGCCACCAGGCAGGCGCGTGTCGCCGAGTACGCGGCTAAGTTTGAAATAAAGGACGCACTCGGTGGCAGCATTGGCAGCTTCTCCCACGGCATGAAGCAGAAGCTTCTCGTCACCGCGAGCCTCTTGGCCGATCCCCAGAACTGGGTTCTCGATGAGCCTATGACGGGCCTGGACCCCAAGGCGGCCTTCGTGCTCAAGGAGGTCATGCGCTCGCGGGTGGCGGCAGGAAAGACGGTGTTCTTCTCCACCCATGTGATGGAAGTAGCCGAGAAGCTCTGTGATCGCCTCGCCATTGTCAACAAGGGCAGGATAGTGTTTATGGGCACTCTTGCTGAACTCAAACAAGCCAAGGGAGAAGACGGAACCCTTGAGAGCCTCTTCCTTGAGGTGGTGCAAGACAAGGACGAGGTATGAGCGTCTATAGGAGTCTCGTCGCCCTCTACTTGAAGAGCTTTTATAATCTGCCGGGCAAGAAAACTGCGGGAGCCAGGGCCAGCTGGAAGGATATCCTGAAGGGAATAGGCATAGCGCTCCTGTTCGTTCTTGTCGTCGGGAATTTTGGCTTCATATTCGTCATGATGAATCTTAACCTCTACCAGGGTTTGGCCATGGCTGGAATGCAGGATCTCCTGTTGCTCAATGCCGTTGTGATGGCCACGCTGCTTACCCGTGTAGTTGGTTTCATGACGGCCTTGTCTACCTATTATCTCAATGACATGGAGCTGCAGCTCCTGTCCATGCCCATACGGCCGCGTGCCCTTTTGGGGGCAAAGTTTACGGCAGTCTATGCTTCTGATGCCGTTCTTTCACTCTTCTTCATGGTGACGACCATGGTCATCTTTGGTTTCAATGAGCATCCAAACCCCATCTTCTATCTCTGGGGTACAATGGCAGGACTGCTCCTGCCGCTACCCGCGATGGCTTTGTCGTATCTCATACTGGTGCCAATCCTGTCATTTGCAAGGTTCCTGCGCAACAAGAAGACAATAATGATGCTCGTGGGCGTACTCGGGCTCGTAATGGGCCTAGGCATCAACATCTATTTTCAGAAACTCATGCCTCCAATGGCAGACCCCTCCGTGCGTGCTGCCGCCTTTGCGGGTCCCGGGTCTCTTGTCGCCACCATGGGACGGGGCTATCCGCCTGCCCTGTTCGCCTGGCGTGCCATGAGCGAACCTGCGTCACTGAAGGCATTAGTCTCCATGCTTGAGTTGGCGGCCGTCTGCATAGGTGTTTCGCTTCTAATCGTATTTGCTTTGGCTGGCTTGTACGCCAGGAGCATTGTAGGCTTCAACGAGCAGCACATGAAGAAGCTCAATGGCCAGGCGGCCGATGCCTTCATAGCAAAGCGACTACGGTATCGTAGCCCCTTCCTGGCCATGGTCGCCAGGGAATTCAATCTCATGAACCGCGAGCCAATGTATCTATTGAATGGCCCCTTCATCGTTGTGCTCATGCCTATAATCATAGGCATCATGATGGTCGTTCAGAAGGATGCCTTGATGTCCGATCCTGACTTTGCAGCCATACAGGCTCTCCTTAACTCTGGCCTCGGGGCCCTTCTTGCAGGGCTTGCCGGTGCATTCCTGGGCTCAGGCACCAGCATAGCCTGCACCTCTGTTTCTCGTGATGCCAAGGCCCTGCCGTTCATAAAGAGCCTGCCAGTGAAGGGCGGTACATACATGCTGGCCAAGTTAGCCCATGGCCTCATCTTTGCACTCGTAGGAAGCCTGGTGGGTGTTGGCCTCTTGGGATTCATCCTCAAACTCGGCACCGTGGATATGCTGGCTGCTCTCCTCATCGCCCTGGCCCTGTCGTCTCTTCTCAACCTTGCTGGCCTCTGGCTTGATACGGCCAACCCAAGGCTGAGCTGGGACAACCCCATAGCCGCCATGAAGCAGAACCCCAACGCCATACTGGCGATGCTGGGTAGCATGGGGTTCCTTGGCGTCCTTGGATATCTGGCCTTCAAACGGTCGATGAGCACAGGAGACATTGCACTATGGATAGGCCTTCTGCCGCTCCTGGTCTTCGTGTCGCTGTTGCCTCTGTACACCCGCTTTGCCGAACGGAGGCTCGCGATGATGGAGGCTTAAGCCTCCGACTACAGCACGAGCACCTGCTTGCCTATCATCGTTCCTTTTTCCTGGTAGATGTGCATAGATCGAATGTTGTCGGGGCTTAGGCCCTGCAAGATCCGTTGTTGTGTCGTGACGAGTATGCCCGCATCGAGGAGTCCTGCCACCCTGGCAAGAGCGGCTCCTTGAGCGGCCATGTCGTCTGTCTCGAACAAGGAACGGCAGAACATGAACTCCCATGAAAGCCTGACGCTCTTTTGTTTGAATATTCTAATGTCAAGGGGACTGGCGGGGTCATCTATGAAGACTATGGAGCCCTGGGGGCCTATGCACTCGGCCATCGCATTCCAGTGCATCTCTATCTGGGTGGTACAGAAGATGGCGTCTACTGTCTTTATGCCGCTGGCTTCTAGTTCCTGGCTCAGCGAGGCCTTGTGATCAATGACATGATCCGCACCCAGTGTCGTGCACCACTGCGCTGTCTCCGGTCTAGAGGCTGTAGCATACACTGTTAATCCGGCCCAATGGGCCAGTTGTATTGCAATGGAACCTACCCCGCCCGCAGCGCCAATAATCAGTATTGATTTGCCTGTATTGGCATGGGTATTGGGGATAAAGCCAAGTCTGTCAAACAGGCCTTCCCATGCTGTAATTGCCGTTAAAGGCATGGCGACGGCGTCGGCAGGAGATAGATTCTGTGGAGCGATGGCCGCCAGCCTGTGGTCTACCACCTGGTATTCGCTGTTGCACCCAGGCCTGGTCATGGAGCCGGCATAGAAGACCCTGTCCCCCTCTTTAAAGCCAGTTACAGCCATTCCCGTCTCCTCGACAATCCCATAGGCGTCCCAGCCAAGGACCTTGTCTTGTTCCGATCGTTTGCGAATCTTCGTATCGACTGGATTCATACCTATGGCAAGTATCCTGACGAGTACGTCCTTATCACCGGGTCTTGGGATTGGCTGCTCCAGGATAGAGAAGGCCCCAGCGTCCATGGCGCTGCTTCCACCCTTGGCCAGTATTGACTTCATAGTTCCTTCCATATCCTCACCTCCTCATAGATACGCTACTGTGCCGCGACTGTGATCAGGCTGGCACCGTCTCCGCTATACCCAGGAACTGGCTCCTGTACAGATCGGCATAGAAACCCTTGGCTGCCAGGAGCTGCTCGTGGGAGCCCTTTTCCACTATGCTTCCTTCGTTCATGACAAGGATAGTATGAGCATCGCGTATTGTCGAAAGCCTGTGGGCTATGACGAAGCTTGTACGTCCCTCCATGAGCCTCTCCATGGCCTTGCGAACGACCATTTCCGTCCTTGTATCTACGGAGCTTGTCGCCTCGTCGAGTATCAGTACGCGTGGGTCTGCCAGGAAGGCTCTGGCAATGGTCAAAAGCTGCCTCTGCCCCTGTGACAGGTTGGATGCTTCTTCGTTGAGCATGGTGTCGTAGCCGTCGGGGAGGACCTGGATGAAGTGGTCTGCATGGGCCGCAACGGCTGCCGCCTTAATTGCATCTTCTGTAGCGCCGTCCCGACCATAGGCTATGTTCTCCCGTATGGTACCGCCAAAGAGCCACGCGTCCTGCAGAACCATGCCAAAGGACCTGCGTAGGAGGCCCCGAGGAATGTCCCGTATGTCTACGCCGTTACTGAGGATTCGGCCATAGTCTAGTTCATAGAAACGCATGAGCAGGTTAACAAGCGTCGTCTTGCCTGCGCCGGTAGGGCCTACTATGGCTATAGTCTCGCCGCAGCGAGCCATTATTGAAAGCTCGTGCATCAGCAACTTGTCTTTTGCATACCCAAAGGAAATGTTGTCAAACGACATGTCGCCGCAGGCCGACTCGAATCGAGTCACCGAGGCCGAGTCGGCTGGAGCGTCGGCCGCTTCTTCTTCCTCGTCGAGCAGCTCAAAGACACGCTCGGAAGCCGCCATCGTAGACTGCAGGATATTGGCTATATTGGCCGTCTGGATTATTGGCTGGGTGAACTGCCTGGCGTACTGGATGAAGGCCTGTATATCGCCAAGAGTAATGGCGCGCCTTGCGGCCATGGCACCGCCGACCACGGCTATGAGCACGTAGCCAATGTTGTTTATGAAGTTCATCACGGGCATGATGACGCCCGATATGAACTGGGCCTTCCACGCCACGCCGTAGAGCCTGCCATTGACCTCATCGAAACGCTGGACCGACCGTTCCTCGTAGCCAAATGCCTTGACGACAGGATGACCGGAATACATCTCCTCGACATGGCCGTTGAGCTCGCCTAAGAATTTCTGCTGATTCTTGTAGTAGCCTTGAGAGCGTTTGGCTACAAACATCGTCGTCAGTATGTAGAAGGGAAGGGTGGCCAGGGCCACCAGGCTTAGCTTCCAGCTTATAGAGAACATCATAGCGATGCTGCCTATCAGGGTGACTACAGAGGTGATTATCTGTACGAGGCTCTGCTGCAGCGTATTGGCTATGACGTCTACGTCGTTTGTTACACGTGACAGTATGTCGCCATGCGTATGTTCGTCGTAGTATCTGAGCGGTAGACGGGCCAGTTTGTCGTCTATTGCCTTGCGGAACGAATAGACAGTCTTCTGGGAGACGCCGGCCATGACCAGCTGTGTGGCGTAGCTGAATCCAGCCGCTACCAGGTACAGGCCAAGCAATGAAAGCAGTATGGTGCCTATGCGGGTAAAGTCTATGGCCGCCCCTGGTATGCCCCTGGCCACGGCCATCACGCCCTCGAAGAGTATGGTGACGGACGAGCCCAGTATCTTGGGTCCAGCCACCGAGAAGCCCGTGCTCAGAATGGCCATGCCGAATACCAGGAGTATTGCGGCGCGATACGGAGCCAGATATTGTACAAGCCGCTTCATGGCGTTCTTGAAGTCCTTGGCCTTTTCAACGGGCATGCCTAGTCCCCTGCCCGGGCCGTGTCCCATGCCCCCTGGCCTTCCTGGTTTGGCTACGGAAGTGCTGCCGTCTTTTTGTCTGTCGTGGTCGCTCATACAGCCTCCTCCGCTGATAGCTGCGACGCTACTATCTCTTTATACACCGTGCATCCTTGCATTAATTCCTTATGGGTTCCCTTGCCTACCATGCGGCCTTCGTCTATCACTATGATTTGATCGGCATCGCGTATCGTTCCTACACGTTGGGCCACGATTATTACCGTTGCGTCTTTCGTTTCCTTGCGCAGGGCCGAGCGTAGCCTGGCGTCTGTCTTGAAATCCAGGGCAGAGAAGCTGTCGTCGAAGAGGAATATCTTTGGCTTTCTGGCCAGGGCTCTGGCAATGGCAAGCCGCTGCTTCTGGCCACCTGAAACGTTGACGCCTCCCTGTGCTATGGTTGCGTCCATGCCGCCTTCCTTCTCGGCTATGAAGGTGCTCGCCTGGGCGGTCTCGGCGGCTTTTGCAAGTGCCTCATCGCTTGCGTCCTGTTGGCCAAAGCGCAGGTTGTCTGCCACGGTACCGGAGAATAGTATTGGCCGCTGTGTGGCCAGGCCGAGGGCTGAACGCAGATCATGTTGTGACAGCTCCCGTACATCTATGCCGTCTACCGTTATGCTTCCAGAGCCTACGTCATAGAAACGCGCTATGAGGTTTATGATGGTGCTCTTGCCGGAGCCCGTGCCGCCAATTATGGCCGTCGTCGTTCCTGGCCTGGCTATGAACGATAGGTCCTTTATGACAGGCTCCGCCGCGCCGTCGTAGCTAAAGGAGACGTTCCTGAATTCAAGGGTTCCTGTCATGGTGCCTGGTTTTTTTGGTGAAGCGGGATCCTGTATCTCCGGGTCAACATCAAGCACCTCATTTATGCGTGTAGCCGAAGCCGATGCCCTGGGAACCATGATGAATATGACGGACAGCATAATCACAGAAAACATTATCTGCATGGTATATTGTATGAAGGCCATGAGGGAGCCAATCTTGACGCTGCCATCACCGATGGCAAGACCTCCGAACCATACTATCATGATGGTCGTTATATTCATCATCAGCATTATGAAAGGAAAGAGGAAGGCCATCAGTTTGTTGACCTTGAGTGTCGTGGCCGTGAGGTCTGAGTTTGCATGGTCGAATCGCTTCTTCTCGTATTCCACCCTGTCAAAGGCACGTACCACTCGAATGCCTGAAAGATTCTCCCTCATCACACGGTTGAGCGAGTCTAGCTTCTTCTGAATAGACTTGAAGAGGGGCACGCCTTTGAGCGCCAACAGTATGATGGCTATTGTCATGATTGGTATTATGACAAGCAGTATCCATGACAGTTTTGGCTCGGTGTTGAGGGCCATCACGATGCCGCCAATGGCCATCATCGGCGCGGCCGCCATCATGCGCTGCATCATGAATACCAGCTGCTGGACCTGCGTTATGTCGTTTGTAGTCCTCGTTATGAGCGACGAGGCACCGAAGCGGTCCATCTCACGCAGAGAGAACGACGAGACGCGGGCGAATACCCTGGAACGAAGGTCTCGTCCGAATCCCATCGCCGAGCGGGCTGCAAGGAAGCCTGCCGTGACATTGGCGATGACACCGGCAAGAGCCAGCAGCAGCATCGTTCCGCCTATGCGCCAAATAAGCTCTATGTCTCCCTGTGCTATACCCTCGTCTACAATACGGGACATCATCTTTGGCAGGCTGAGCTCGGCCAGCGAGTTGGCAAAGACGAGGGTCAGGGTTATGAGTATCGCGACCGTGTATGGCCGCAGATGCCTGAAAAGTTTTAGCATTGTCTAATCTACTCCTTCATTGCATCGCCGCAGCCATGTTCGGGACAATCCGATCCATGGCGCGACAGAAAAAACTCAGATGCCTTGGTAAGTAATGCTGCCAGTTGGGCCCCATCCTTTGCTCCGAGAAAATCGACCAGTGCCATGGCTTCATCCAGTGCCTGCTTGTGAAATGATTCGGCCATGGAACGGCCACTTGGAGACAGTCGAACGCGTATTACCCTGCGGTCGCTCTGATCGTTGTATCGCTCTACCAGTCCCCTCGAAACGAGGGCGTCTACCATCTGGCTGACAGTCGGCGGCTTTACGCCGAGACATGTTGCCAGGTCTCCTATACGAATCCCTGAATCTGCTGCCTCATGGGATAGTCTATGTATAAGATGAAATTCTCCTGGACGGCCGGCGTGGCCAAATCCCGGGCGGCGTTTTAGCGGGGCTATTGAGCGAAACGCCTCGAAAAGCCTGTGCGCGACGAGTTTTGTCGATAGATTGTTGTCTTTGGGGTCCATGTGTCTCCATAGCTTAGGTATGCTAATTGTTAGCGAACCTAAATATAAGTGTGCCTAAATTAATAGTCAATACCGTTAAAGGCACTTAGCGTAAGGGCCTTGCTATTGTTATACTGGTACCATGCCTAGTTTCCTGCCCACAACGAGAGCCGAGCTTAATGCGCGGCGTATTAAACGCCTCGACTTTATAGTGATAAGCGGAGACGCCTATGTCGATCACCCTTCCTTCGGTGCGGCTATCATAGCTCGCCATCTTGAGAGCCAAGGCTATACGGTCGGGATCATAGCCAGGCCCGATCCGTCAGACGTTGAGACGTTCCGTGCCCTGGGGCGCCCGCGCTTGGCATTCCTCGTGGCGGGCGGCGCCATAGACGCCATGGTATGCAAGTATACGGCAAACAGAAAGCCGCGCTCAGAGGATGAGTACGCTCCTGGCGCAGACCCGAGCCTGTGCCGTGGCCCCGACGGCTCCATCCATGAATTCATGGTAAACGGCAAGAAGGCAAACGCGAGGCCAGACAAGACGGTCATAGCCTACTCGGTAAAGTGTAGAGAGGCGTATAAGGGTGTTCCTCTCATAGCCGGCGGCTTGGAGGCCTCGTTAAGGAGACTGTCCCACTACGATTACCTCTCCGATACCGTACGAAAACCAATGGTGGTAGACGCCAAGGCAGACCTGGTCGTGTACGGCATGGGTGAGCGGGCCATCACAGAGATAGCCTCGCGCCTGGCGGAACGCTCGGATGCCTTGGGTGGTGTCTGCCTCGGCGATCCGGCGGGAGGCTCTGAGCCGTCCTTCGACCCGGCCTTGCTACGCGGTATACGGGGCACCGTATGGCGCTGCTCCAAGGCAATCGACCTGCCCACAGAGGCGATACGACTGCCTGCACACGAGGCGGCGGCTGGCGACACACGAGTCTTTGCCGAGTCATTTGCCATCCAGTACCGCAACACGGATCCCGGTACCGCCGTACCCTTAATAGAAGAGGCCGCCGGCCAGTTCGTCGTTCAGGAGAAGCCACAGCCACCATTATCTAGAGCCGAGCTGGACGCCGTGTATGCCCTGCACTTCGAGCGCGCCTGGCATCCGGTTTATACCGCCTTTAAGGGTGTGCCGGCCCTGGCCGAGGTGCAATTCAGCATCACATCATGCCGCGGCTGCTACGGTGCCTGCGCCTTCTGCGCGCTGGCATTCCACCAGGGCCGGATTGTATCGGGTAGATCCAAAGAGTCTATAGTCGCCGAGGCAAGGACCCTGACAGGGCTCAAGGGCTTCAAGGGTTATATACACGACATAGGCGGCCCTACAGCCAACTTCCGCGGCCCTGCCTGCAAGAAGCAGGAGGGAGGCTCTGCCTGCGTGGACAGGCGCTGCCTTGTGCCCGAGCCCTGCCCGTCCCTTGAGGTTGATCACCGTGAGTACATAGGAATACTGAGGGCGGTGAGGACCTTGCCCGGGGTCAAGAAGGCATTCATACGTTCAGGCATACGCTTCGACTATGTGATGGCCGATAAAAACCCTGGCTTCATACGTGAATTGGCCCTCCACCATGTGTCCGGCCAACTTAAAGTTGCCCCTGAACACGTATCCGACAGGGTGCTCAGGCTGATGGGAAAACCCCCTCGCAGGGTCTATGACGCCTTTGCCAGGGACTGGTCGGCTATAAATACCGAGCTCGGTCTTAAGCAGTACATCGAGCCGTACTTCATAGCCTCCCACCCGGGTGCCGAGTTGTCCGATGCCATAGAGCTGGCCGAGTACCTGCGTGATTGTGGATTCGT
>JAVEXO010000010.1:0-69151 GCA_034003955.1 Spirochaetia bacterium
CTACATAGAGATTGGCGAAGGCCTCTGGAAAGCCTTCTGGATGGCCGGCTACTATGCGCGACGAGCGAAACGCCAAGGGCAGTGTGCCTGGGCCGCGCGGCGTCCTTGTCTCGGCCGGCGCGCCTAGAGGCTTGTATTCTAGCCTCTGGGGCGTCTCCTGCATCCATTCTATGCTGCCCTTGGAGCCGCTCACTCGTATTCTAAGGCAATTCTCAACTCCAGCCGCCGCCTGGGTAACCCAGAAGCTTCCCCTTGCGCCGTTTGAAAACCGTAACATTGCCCCTGCGTAGTCATCTACTAATCGATTGGGCACGATGTGGCCTATGTCGGCGGCTACGGAGGCCACTTCAAGCCCAGAGACAAACCTGAGAAGGTTGTGGGCATGGGTGCCTATGTCACCCATCACCAAAGAAGGGCCACTCCGCTGGGGATCGTATTTCCACATGCGTGGCTTTGAGAAGTCTATAGAAGAGCCTCCTGCGCCAGGCCCCGAATCGGACGCTCTTCCTCCCTGGACGTACTCAACCTGTACCAGCCGTATGTCGCCCAGCTGGCCTTCCTGGACCATGGCACGGGCCTGTCTGACCATGGGATAGCCTGTGTAATTATGGGTAAGACAGAATATCAACCCGCTTTCTGTGACCTTGGCATAGAGGGCTTCTGCCTGTTCTAGCGTATTTGTCATTGGTTTATCACATATAACGTCCATGCCAGCGTCAAGAGCGGCCATGGCATAGCTGAAGTGGGTGTCGTTAGGTGTCATGATAGCGACGGCGTCGAGCCCGTCAGCGCGGTCGGCCTCCTTGGTAAGCATCTCCTCGACGCTGCCATAGAGCCGGTCAGGCGCAAAGCCTAAGTCTTGGCCGCTTGCCCTGGCTTTTTCATCGTTGGATGAAAGAACGCCTGTTACTACCTCGTATCTATCATCAAGGCGGGCAGCCATGCGATGTACAGGCCCTATGAATGAACCTTCTCCGCCTCCTATAAGGGCTAGCCTCAGGCGCCTGCCGAGCATTGCAATAACAGGATTAAGGCTCATTGGAGGCTCCCTTCTTGAGTGCCTTCAATCCATGGCATCAAATCGACTACGGCTCGTATGTCATTGGCTCCTAGTCCAAGCCCCATACCCATAGTACCCGGTGTTGCTTCCAACCATGACAGAATTCCTGTCAGGTCCTTGCTATTGAAAGGAAGGGGAAGCTTCTCGGCTGGTAGTACCTTGAGCAGTATTCTGGCCAGTGCCTTAGTGGACAGATACTGCAGGGCTATGGCATCCGCTGGTGCGCCAGAGTTGAGCGCCATGAATGCAGCATCCTGACGCAGGCTCTTGCGCGCCCCATCACGGATGGCGGTCTTAGCCACGACTTGTGGGGAGTCAAAGCCGAGGTAGACCTTATCGTCCTTATAGACGTAGACTAGTGGTGGTAGCTTGTCGATCTTTGAACCGTCTCCCCGTTTCAATACATAGCTGTACCTATCATAGGGAAGTCTCTCTACGAGACCCTTGACCCTGTCGATGCTTAACGACATATCGGAGTCAGACAGAAGTTCTGCAAATCCTGGGTCGTCTAATAATGCCATCACAGAATCCCCGGCCTCACGGAACGCCTGTCTGTCCTTTAATTGAAGAGTACCAGAAAAACTAAAACCAAGACTTTTGATAACTTGGGCTAGAGCCTCCTCCTCGCCTGATTCAAACTCTGAGGTAAGCTTTTTAAAGAGCTCCTTGGATGGATCGAAGTCGATCGAGAAGCCGCCATTCATTCCAGACGAGGCGGCAAAGGCATTAAAAGAGGTCGTAATGCTGCTAGACAGGCTTGAGTCTGAGAATAACTTGGTATAGAACGTCTTAAGAAGTGGTGCAGACCAATCCTGAGGCAGCGACCACGCGGCTGAGAGCATCGAGTCGGCTTCGCAATACTGCAGATAGGGTAGGGTCTTGTCACCGCTCGAAGCAGAAGCGGCAAGATCGGCCAGCGTGCTGCCATGCTTCAGGTCGGCCACTAGCCGTATCCAGGCGTGCTCCGCCTGGACGGTCAGAGAAAAACGCAGTGTCTTTAACTCAGAAAGACCATTTGTAATGGCATCCTCTACCAGTCCTTCCAGTTTCTCTTCAGAAGTATCTCCACTGTCATCGCTGTGTGCTCGTCTCGAGTTGTCCAGTAGGTTTGGCTCATATTCGTCCCCACTAAGGCCAACATTGCCGCCCGATCCATACAGGAACGGAGCAAGTTTTTTAAGGTAGCTCTCTTCATCGTGGGCGTCGGCCCATAGTACCAGGCTCGCTGGGTCATAGCCGGCCAATGCTGCAAGGTCAATGGTAGGTACGGATCCATATTCTGGGGCGACCAGGCCTTCTGTGCCTAGAACAAGGTAGCCGGGATAATCACTAGCAATGCTCAAGTCAACTACCGAGTCTCCAGCCATATCGGCTAAAGCAACGTGAAGACGGGACAAGTCTGTCGGGGAGAGACCTGGCAGAAGGGGGATGAACACGAGGGCACGAGGCTCCGTGTCGGCACCGGGAAAAAGTGCGACCAGGAATCGACGAGAAAGCTGTATATATTTTTTTAAGGCGCTGATGCCCTGACTGGAGCCATCGTTTGCGGGCTTGAGCATAGATTCAAGAGCGTCTGATAACGAGTTTGCCTGCTTTTCTAGTCCGGCATTCCTTAAAAATCCCATAGTGTTGCCAATAAGCAGCTCGGGATTTCCTACGGTCATGACGGCTAGGGCTCCTGTAGGAACCAGAGCCAAGGCATCGAGGGGTGGCTCGGGTGTGGCTCCTAGCAGAAGCATTGATGATAGGACGATGGTAGCCAAGAGCATGTATCTTCGTGGTACGCGCAACATGGTAGTCTCCTCGTTTAAGCTATCCTGGAGATGTTCAATGCCACCTAGGATAGAGCAATAGGGCGAGCGTATCCAGCGCCGTGCTAAACGGTACACAAAGTGCCTGTAGAATAGTGATACAGAAAAAGAAACACTAAACAATAAAAGGTAAAATTGGTATACTGATATATCAGATGGTTTACTAAAGCCATCATACTTCGAGCTCCTGCCTTCCTACAGCTATCACCCGTAACAGGCGGGTTAGCCATGGAGAGGAGCCGATGGGCCGCACCCGAAAGAGCGCGACCTCCCGCTACCTTGGAAAGGAGTATGACATGTACGATTCTATGCTCTATGGACAGGAGCCAAGTCCGACGCTTCCTGCCAATGAACCAGTTCGTTCTTACGAACCGGGGTCTCCCGAGCGGGTAGCCCTCGATTCTGAGCTACGGGCCATGGCCGCGTCTCCCATTGAAATCCCCCTGCTTATAGGCGGTAAGGAAGTGCGTACCGGTAGGCTCAAGGAGATACGCTCTCCGCATACGCGTTCGCTGGTTCTGGGACGATATCACGAAGCGGGAGAAGCAGAGGCTCAGTTGGCCGCAGATGCCGCTGCCAAGGCGGCACTCGCCTGGTCTGAAACACCGTTCCAGGAACGAGCCGCCGTATTCCGCAAGGCTGCCGAGCTCATAACACGTGGCTGGTGGAAGAAGCTCAACGCCTCGACCATGCTTGCCCAATCCAAGAATACCTATCAGGCTGAGATAGATGCGACCTGCGAGACGGCCGATTTCTTGAGGATAAACCCTGCCCTGGCAGAGCGACTCTATGCAGAACAGCCCCGCTCCGGCCTAGGAGAGCGCAATATAACAGACTACCGTCCTCTCGACGGCATCGTGTACGCCGTTACCCCATTCAATTTTACGGCCATTGCGGCCAATCTCCCCTCTGCCCCGGCCTTGATGGGCAATACCGTCGTCTGGAAACCGGCTTCTTCCTCGGTCCTATCCAACTGGTATGTCTATCGCCTGTTCGAGGCAGCAGGCCTGCCTCCTGGTGTCATCAACTTCCTGCCCGGATCGGCGCGTTCTATAAGCGCCGGCATGCTGTCCAGGCCCGACCTTGCCGGGCTCCATTTCACAGGATCTACCGAGGTGTTCAGGAGTCTCTGGAAAGGAGTGGCCGATAATCTTAGCCTGTATCGTAGCTATCCACGCCTGGTAGGAGAGACCGGTGGCAAGGATTTTATATTCGTGCATCCCGACGCTGATATGGACGCGGCAATAGCCGCCTGCGTCAGGGGTGCGTTCGAGTACCAGGGTCAGAAATGCTCTGCCGCATCACGTGTCTATGTGCCGCGTTCATCCTCCAGGGCCTTCATAGAAAGGCTGGCCACGGAGATGGCGGCTATACGTGTTGGAGCTCCTGACGATTACACAAACTTCGTCAATGCCGTCATAGATGAGGCCGCATTCGATACCATAGTTGGCTTCATAGAGCGAGCCCGCAAGAATCCGTCATGCAGGATAGTATCCGGAGGAACATATGACAAGACTGAAGGTTTCTTCATAACTCCGACGCTTATAGAGAGCGACGATCCTCGTTCAGAAACAATGGCAGAGGAGATATTCGGCCCGGTGCTCACCCTCTATGCCTATGATGATTCAAACATGGCTGCCGCCTACGAACTCGTAGACACGACATCTCCCTACGCTCTGACGGGAGCCATCTTTGCCAGAGACAGGGCCGACATCATCGAGGCCACCCGAGCCCTCCGGAATGCGGCAGGAAATTTCTACATTAACGACAAGCCTACGGGCGCAGTCGTGGGTAGACAGCCATTCGGTGGATCACGTGGATCGGGTACCAATGACAAGGCAGGGTCATTCCTCAACCTCGTCAGATGGACAAGCCCTCGTACTATAAAGGAAACATTTGCCCCGGTCAGCGATTGGCGCTATCCGTTCTTGGGGTAGTAGCGTGCCAGGGCGGCTGCGCCTAGGAGGCCAGAGTCTCCGCCCAAGCCAGGAGCCACGAGGAAGTCTGTCATGGAAGCGGGTGAGTCGAGGCGGGGCGTGTACCCTGAGAGTCTGGCTAACAGATGTTTCCTGACCAATGGTGCAAGTCCTGGCGCGGAGCCTATGCCTCCGCCCAGGACTATGCGCTCTGTTGCCAGCACATGGATAAAGGGTAGGAAGCCAGAGGCAAGGTAGCGAGCCTCAAGATCCCATGCCCGGTGCTCCACGGGGAGGTTCTCCGCCGGCACGCCCCAGCGTTCTGCCATGGCGGGACCCGAGGCCATGCCTTCCAGACAGGCACCGTGGAAGGGGCAGCGGCCAGCATAGTCGTCATCCGGCTCTCGTGGCACCGGCACATGGCCAGTCTCCGGATGCCCCGCACCGTGCAACAGGCTGCCGTTGGATACGATACCGCCCCCGATGCCGGTGCCAACCGTGACGTATACATGGTCTGTAAGACCCATGGATGCTCCCCATAGGCCCTCCGCCAGGGCTGCTGCGTTGACGTCTGTATCTATGCACGCGTGGAGACCCAAAGCCTTCTTTAGTTCTAAAGGAAGATCGAAGCCTGCCCAGCCTGGTTTTGGAGTCGGGCCAATCCTGCCCCAGGCTCCATGGCCGTACCTTCCTGCCAGAGGACCGAACGAGGCGACGCCAAGAGCATCGGCCTGTCCATGCCTCTGGAAGGCCAGCTTAAACCATGAGGCTATCGCTGCTATCGTAGTTTTTGGGTCGCCCGTGGGAATGCGGGTCTTCTCCAGGATGACAGGTTTGGCTTCACCGGCTGAGTCCTCGAGGATGCCGAGCACAAACTTGGTGCCTCCTGCCTCGATTGCCGCTATTTTCATGGTTGCTACTCTTTTGATACGTCGGATGCACCATGCTGCTTGTGTTCGGGAGCCTTTGGCATGGCGAGGGAAACAGACTTGACGTAGATGTAGTAATCGTTTTCAGGAGCGTAGAAGTCTGGAATATGGCCTATTGTCTGAAAGCCTGTGGACAGGAAGAAGTTGTCTCCGACAGCCTCCTCCTTGACTTGGGATGTTTCTATACGTATGACAGAATAGCTTCCCTTCTCGAGTAGCCTTTCTTCAAGCAACTCTATGAGCCTGGGCCCCACCGCCTTGTTGCGGTAATCTCGACCTACCACGAAGGCACGAACATCGTATGTAAAATCTGTATTGGGGGATCTGTAGTATAGACAGAAGCCGGCTAGCAGGGCGCCGTCTCTGAGCTCAATCAATTCAAATGGTGCACCTGGGTTCTCTTTCCATGTGGCTAAGGCTTCCCTTAGAATATCCAGTTCTATGTCTCGGTATGCGCCTGTTTCAAGTGAAAGCAGCTCATATTCACGAATATTTATCATCTTGTTATTCCTTAAGCAAGCCCGCAATACCAGGCATTTTTAATGAGAATCCACCGCATACATGGTAAGCGTAGTTCAGGGCTTGGCTTTTTTAATATGCAAAACCAATCTCAAAAGCTATATCTTTTGAAATCGACTACACTTTTATTCTAGCCTATGATCTTGTAATTGTACACAAGAGAGCCTTTTTTACTGAGGATCGGCCCTGGAAGTTGGTTCATTGTCGAAATTGTTGAAACATACGGTGTATACTATGGTAATCCTGTGGCTCTTAGGCTTGCCTTTGGGTAGTGATGTTCAGGGCCAGGGAGACATTACATGTCAATGTATTTATGTTTTAGGCCGAAATATAATAAGAGCCAAAAATAAAATGGCTGTGGAAGCTTCTGTCGTGCATACGGTGGAAGCCCCAAGGCAAGGATGGATTAGCATGACGAGTTATTCGATCAAGAATGCCGACCTCGCGAGCGGTGACAGCATACACAGAGGTGGCGCCGTATCAGTGCTCGGAAAAAATCTGACGAGTGACAAGGTGGTGGGACCGGTCTTTGATTTAAAGGGCGCATCCTTCATCTATCCGGCTCTTATAAACATCCATGATCACTTTAGAGGGAACTACCTTCCTCGGGTTGGTCCTAAGGATGATAAATTCTATCTTAACTGGGCGCCTTGGGATGCAGATCTCAAGTCGTCTCCAGTCTACGAAGAGCGATCTAATATAAATGTAGAACAGATGTATTTTCTGTCCGCGTATAAGAATCTGTTTTCAGGTGTGGCTACGGCTAACGACCATTTTCCCCATGAGATAAATGGTGCCTACCTTAAGCGGCTCCCCATCAGAGCCATAGAAGAGTATTCACTTTCCCATGAGTGTTCATCATTCGATCTCCAATGGGGAGACGGCATAGAGATAGAGCATGCCTTGGCAGTTGAAAACAACTGGCCGTATATTACCCATCTTGAGGAGGGTTTCGATCCCGAATCACAGGATGGTATCGGTATTCTGGAGCGACTCAAGTGCCTCGATTCACATTGCGTATTTATCCATTGCATAGGATTCTCTGAAGATGATATCAAGAAGACGGCTAAGGCCGGAGCGTCTATTTCATGGTGTCCCGCTTCAAACTACTTCATGTTCAACGTCACCTGCAAGATTAGAAAGATGCTCAAGGCCGGTATAAACGTGGCCATTGGTACCGATTCTTCGGCTACCGGTTCTGTTAATCTCCTGGCCGAGATGAAATATGCCCGTTCTGTATACCGTGACATGTATGGCGAGGATCTGTCGGCTAAGCTTCTTTTCGACATGGTGACCAGGAATCCGGCCAAGGCTTTCCGTATGGAGAAGCGCATCGGAGAACTGGAACCTGGCATGAATGCCGATATACTCATCATGAAGGCTAGGAAGGATGAGCCGTACGAGAATTTGGCGGCTGCATCCATGGAAGACATAGAATTCCTGTCTGTTGACGGTATGCCGGTGCTAGCCGATGAGCGATTCGTAGAACTGCTCCCAAAAAAGACAGAATACGAAGAGGTGGTCGTGGCCGGGCGGTCTCTGTTCGTCAAGGGCGCTCCGCTTAGTCTGTACAGGGGAATCAGGGATGCGCTTGGCTTCAAAAAGCGCCTTGATTATCTTCCGTTCGATTGTTGACGATCGGCATGGCTTGATAGCTTTTTATATACTATAATTGGCACGCAGCCTGTGGTAATGAGATTTGGCTGTAATCCAGGAGTAATGAGGAAACGATGCCCAAGGTAGGGACATACCGCGCTAACTCAGTTATTTACTTCCAGGGAGATCAGGGAGACAGGATCTTCGTTCTCCAACGCGGCAAGGTGAGCCTTAACTACAACGACATCGAGACAGGCAAACTGATCCGGGAAATAATCCAGACCGGGGAGTTTTTCGGTGTTAAAAGCGCCCTGGGACGCTATCCACGAGAAGAAAACGCCGTAGTGCTTGAAGATGCCAACGTATTGGCCTTTACCGTAGCCGAGTTTGAAGCCTTCTCCATGTCCAATACCAGGATAATTATAAAGATGCTCAAGGTGTTCTCCAACCAGCTTAGGCACATCCACAAGCAGGTAGAGAACCTGATGGAGAACCCCAGCGCCGTCAATTCCGAGATGGGCCTTTTTAAAACAGGAGAATATTACCTTCGGAGTAGGATGTACTCACAGGCACGCTATGTCCTGGGTCGTTACCTTACCTACTACCCTGCCGGCAAGATGACTGAACAGGCAGGACATTACCTGGAAACCGCCGAGGCTTCGTTGGCCAGGTATGGTGACGGCAAGGGTCCCGCCCCACTTGCAGGTGCGAGTCTCGCCTCCCCATCTAGTTCCCATACACAGGCGCCTCATGATGCCCCGATACCGTCGGCCTCGCCGGTGCAGACGGCCAGACCATCAGAAGGTGCTGGCCTTTCTGATGTTGCTAAAGACTACTACAATGCCGTCAGCCTGTTCTCTCAGGAGAGGTACCAGGATGCTCTCAAGGCTCTTAAGACCATTGTAGATGCGGCAGAGGATTCTGAATATGTTGGCAAGGCTCAATTTGATATGGGCCGCTGCCTTTTTGCCCTCAGTCAGTGGGATCTTGCCATCAAGCATTTCACCAGCATAGTCCAGAGTGCGCCCAAGCATCCCGACATGGCAGACATCCTGTACATCATGGGCCAGTCATGGGATAAGAAGGGCGACAGGGAGAAAGCCAAAGCCTTCTTTAAAAAGGTTCTGTCGATGCCGGGAGACGAGGACTCGAGCGCGCGCATCAAGGCAAAAAAAACGCTTAATGCGTTGGGAGGCGCGTAAGCCATGGCAGACTTAGCCGGATTCAGCCGCTTTGCGCGCACCTATCAATCAGGTGAAATCATATTCTCGGAATATGAGCCGGGAGACAGTTTCTACCTGATACAGACCGGTCGAGTCCGAATAACAAAGATAGTCGGAGACATCGAGAAGAATATAGACATCCTGCAGGCTCCAGAAATATTCGGAGAGATGGCCATACTGGAAGGAGCTCCACGCTCAGCCACGGCCATAGCCCTGGAAACGGCCAAGGTGCTGGAGTTTAACCGCGCCAACTTCGAGATACTGATGATGGGCAACCCCCAGATAGCACTCAGGCTGCTAAAGGTTTTTACAAAGCGCATATACGACCAGAAACGTCGTTTCATGATACTTACCCTGGATGACCCTCAGGCCAAGATAGCAGACGTGTTCTTGATGCTTGACGAGACCCAGGGCTCGATGAACCAGAGCGGCGAAGATACGGGTGATAAGCGGGAATTCAAGGTGACGGTTGACGATGTAGCCCACTGGGCAGGCATGAACCCCCCCGAGGTTCAGACGCTCCTGGGTCATTTTGCTAATCAGCGTCGTGTAGAATTATACCCAGATCGTATCGTCGTCAAGAACATCAACGACTTCATACGATTCGTCAATTCTAAGCGTAAGAAATAGCGGCTCTTGCCTCCAATGATGGTTTCCTGTATAGTCTCGCACGAATCGCCGAGATAGCTCACTTGGCAGAGCGGCGCACTCGTAATGCGCAGGTACCGAGTTCGATTCTCGGTCTCGGCTTGAATTAACCTGAAGTAAATCCTTTCAGGGAAACGAAATACGGGGGTGGCACCAAAATGTCACCCCCGTTTTCAAAGCCGCAGACCGTAAAACAGACCAGTAACCTGAGTAATTGAGCTTTTCTCCACATTTCCAACCCAAAAACGAAAACTACCGCCCAAAAAGCATAGTTATCGGTATGAGCCTTTTGTACCTCGTTTAGAACGGATGTCACAGAGGCTCAATTGGAGGAAATATGGGAAGAAAAAAACTGCCTTACACGATCCTTCCACCTGCTATAAAAGGCGCTTGCATCCTCTAGTCCGCCAGGCGGAGCACCTCTGGCCGGTATTCGAAATGGATTCTGTCGAACCAAAGCCACTTGCCGCCCCATACAAAGCCCTCGGATTCGAAGGCATCGATGAAGGCAGCTGGCACCTGCCATATCTTGTTCTCCGGCAGGCTCCACCACTCCTCCACGCCTGCGTCAAAGGCCCAGCGCCAGTAGGCGTACCTTCCCAGGTAGGATCTTGGGATGATGTCTATAGCGCTTCCGTAGCTGTGGTAGCTACGCCGAGCCGTTCCGGCTATCTCGCGCCAGTGGAAACCCTGGATTTGGGCTAGAGTGGCCACGAAGGTCCGTAAATCGGAGTCTTGGGCTTCTGCCGCCCGGATGCGCCCTTCGACACGCCCAAGTGGCTCCGTGAGCAGGGAGTGAACCCGGACCCGTTTCCCGAGGAAGCTACGTTCAACCATACGTTTTTCGGCTTCGGCGGCCGAGGAGATGCCGTACAGCTTGTCAAGAAAGGCGTCGGAGCGGGGGCGGCTGTCAGTGTTTCCTGCCTGGTTCCGCGCTTTCAGCGCTTCGAGCTGCTGCGGGCTTGGCTCAGGCCGGCTCCAGGGGCCGCGTTTATAGGTGTAGAATCGTATGGGGACAAACTCTTCCCAGCGATCCCGCTCTTCCTCTGGAAGCATCCTGCCCTCTGCCCAGGAATACCAGTGCTCGCCTATTCGCAGCGCCCATTGGCCCTCACGTGGCTCCCTGGCCTGGATGCGATCGGGATACGCTTCCGCCAGGGCGCGGACCTCCCGTTCTCCAGGCAGAAAGGGGAATGCCGCCGCCGAAAACAAGCCTAGGGTGAGAGCCGCTGCCGCCATGATAAGGGACATTTTGCCAAGTGTTTTCATCATGTATAAGATACAAAAAAGTAAGGCCTGGGCAAACGATCCCCTTCCCTTGACGCCCCTTGCCCAATTCCATACCCTTCATCGTAGATAGTGTAAGGAGCCATCGCCTCATGAGTGTCTATGTTAACCGTTCCCTCAACTTGAAGCAGATATCCCTCATTGGTTTTGACATGGACTACACCCTTGTCCGCTACGATTCAGAGGCCTTTGAGTCGCTGACCCATGGTTGTGCCGCCAAGCTGCTAGTGTCTGAGCATGGCTATCCCAAGGCAGTAGAAGACTTGGTCTATGACGCGGAGCGTGCACTGGTCGGGCTTGTCATAGACAAACGCAACGGCAATCTGCTCAAGCTAAGCCGCTACGGCAAGGTAAAGATGGCATGCCATGGGCTAGAGCCTCTTGACTTCAGGTTGATGAAGAGCGTCTACCAGAATTCTGCCATAGAGTTGTCTGATCCCGCCTTTCTGCCCCTCGATACCCTCTTTGCCATATCGACAGGGGTTCTGTACTCCCAGGTGATAGACCTGAAAAGCAAGGGAGTGGACCTGCCTAGCTTTGCCAGGATAGCAGAGGATGTGGCGGAGGCCGTTGATACGGTGCACAGGAATGGCTCCATAAAGAGCGTTGTCAGGAATGATTTTGCACGCTTCGTCATCCAGGATCCACTCGTGCCGGGTCTCCTGGAACGATACAAGGACTACGGCAAGAAGCTGATGATAATAACCAACTCAGACTATGCCTACACAAAAGCCTTGCTGGAATACGCGCTCGATCCATTCTGGAAGAACCATAGCAGTTGGCGGGATGTCTTTGACCTGGTCATAACCCTGGCCGACAAGCCTCGTTTCTTTGAATTCCCAAACCGCTTCCTGGCCATAGACCCCGATTCAGGGCTCATGAGCAATCACGACGGTTCCGTGGCTACCGGCCTGTTTCAGGGCGGCTGGTTCCAGCCACTGCAACGGGACATGGGGCTGGATGGCCGCGAGATACTGTATCTAGGCGATCATATCTACGGCGATGTGGTGTCTATAAAGATGAAGTGCGACTGGAGGACCGGTCTTGTGCTCGATGACCTTACCAGGGAGTTGTCGAGCCTCAAGGCGGCAGAAGGCCTGCAAAGAGACATAGACCTGCTGATGGAGCGTAAGGAACATATAGAAAACCAGGTCAACCACATGGAACTGGAGCGTTATGAAGGGCAGGCGACAGACAGAAAGGCCTTGGACGCCCTTTTTGAGGAGTCTGATAGCATCAATCTTGCAATATCAGAGAAGTTGACAGAGCACCGCCGATTCTTTAATCCCCATTGGGGAGAGGTCTTGCGTGCCGGCCAGGAGGAAAGCCGCTACGCCGGGCAGATAGACGGCTATGCCTGCATTTACATGACGAAGGTCTCCGATCTGTACGAATATTCTGCCAAGACATACTTCAGGCCACGGCGCCGGCTCTTACCTCATGAGCTAAGCTGAACACTGCTGTACCCCTTGATTCTGTCTGCCTCTATCACTATACTGCGACGAGAGTACGTTTCTTTCAATCAACCGCGCTTCCCGCGCAATACCGATGCTTAAACGAAGCGGCTGCGAAGAACGCGGAGGTTTAGGGCCTTTAAGCCCGTGGGAGCTGGCTCGCGATCCAACTAACAGATCGACGTTACTCAAGGACGGCGTGCCTAGGGCGCCGGACCATACCCTGTTACTAAGGTAGAGGCAAGACATGGCTTTCGACATCACGAAGATGCGCAATATCGGTATCAGCGCCCACATCGACTCGGGCAAGACGACGCTATCCGAGCGTATCCTGTTTTATTGCAATAAGATACACGCAATCCATGAGGTTCGCGGCAAGGATGGCGTTGGCGCTACGATGGACTCCATGGAGTTGGAGCGTGAGCGTGGCATTACCATACAGTCGGCCGCCACGAACGTGCAGTGGAAAGATTCCCCCATCAATCTTATAGATACCCCCGGTCACGTGGATTTTACCATAGAGGTTGAACGAGCCCTCCGTGTACTCGACGGAGCCGTCCTGGTTCTATGCTCCGTCGGTGGAGTACAATCCCAGACGCTTACCGTTGACCGTCAGCTCAAGCGCTACCATGTACCCCGCCTGGCCTTCATCAACAAGGCCGACCGTACTGGAGCCAATCCATACCGCGTCAAGAAGCAAATAGTGGAGAAGCTCGGTCTCAACGCCGCCTTCATCACCCTGCCCATCGGTCTTGAAGACAAGCTGGAGGGCCTGATCGACCTTGTATTGATGAAGGCCGTCTACTTCGATGGCGAGGGCGGTGTGGATATACGCTACGCAGAAATCCCTGCTCATCTCCAGGAAGATGCCGCCAAGCATCGTGAGGAGCTACTGGACAGCGCTTCCATGTTCTCAGACGAACTGGCCGAGGCATATCTTGAAGGCACGGAAACCGTCGAGATGGTAAAGGCCGCCATCCGCAAGGGAACGATCACCGGACAATTTGTACCGGTTTTCATTGGCTCCGCCTACAAGAACAAGGGCGTTCAGCTCCTGCTCAACGGCGTCGTCGATTACCTGCCGGATCCTACAGAAGTCAAGAACATAGCCCTGGACCTCGATGACGGAGAAAAGGAAAACGTTGTTCTATCAGACCCCAAGCTTCCCGTCGTCGCGCTGGCGTTCAAGCTGGAAGATGGACAATACGGTCAGTTGACATACGTACGCATCTATCAGGGTGAGCTGAGGAAGGGTAGCGAGCTCTTCAACACGCGGGCCCGCAAGAAGTTTAAGGTGGGCCGGCTCG
Source organism: Spirochaetia bacterium (assembly GCA_034003955.1). Lineage (GTDB taxonomy): Bacteria > Spirochaetota > Spirochaetia > Treponematales > UBA12059 > SZUA-370. Next base: position 13,751 of record JAVEXO010000010.1, read on the forward strand.
TGCGTATGCACTCTGCGTCTATGGAAGACATCACAGAAGGTGGTCCTGGCGATATAGTGGCCCTGTTTGGCATAGATTGTGCCTCTGGTGACACCTTCTGCGACCCTTCAATCAACTTTGCCATGACATCCATGTTCGTACCCGACCCCGTCATATCGCTGGCTATAACCCCTTCTGACAAGAAGAGTTCAGATCAGATGTCGAAGGCGCTCAACCGCTTTACCAAGGAAGATCCTACCTTCCAGACATTCGTAGACCCAGAAAGCAACCAGACAATCATCAAGGGTATGGGTGAATTGCACCTTGAGGTGTACATAGAGCGCATGCGTCGCGAATACAAGTGTGATGTGACGACAGGCATGCCCCAGGTGGCGTACCGCGAGGCCATAAGCCAGCGTGCCGAGTTTAACTACACGCACAAGAAGCAGACGGGCGGTTCCGGACAGTATGGCCGTGTGGCCGGATACATGGAGCCTAATGCCGACGCCGTCTATGAGTTTGTAGACTCGGTCAAGGGTGGAGCCATACCAAACGAGTATATCGTCTCCTGCGACAAGGGCTTCAAGGAAGCAACCAAGAAGGGATCTCTCATAGGGTTCCCCGTTGTAAACATCAGATGCGTCATAAATGACGGTGCAAGCCATCCGGTAGACTCATCAGATATAGCCTTCCAGTTGGCGTCTATCGGTTGTTTCAGGGAAGCCTACGAGAAGGCCAAGCCAGTCATCCTCGAACCCATCATGAAGGTTGTTGCCGAGGGGCCAGCCGAATTCCAGGGCAATATCTATGCCTCGGTCAATCAGCGTCGCGGCGTCATAACAGCCAGCACCGAGGAAGCGTCGTTCTGCCGGGTAGAGGCCGAAGTTCCGCTCTCCGAGATGTTTGGTTACTCTACGGTGCTTCGCTCCATGACTCAGGGCAAGGCCGAGTTCTCGATGGAATTCCTCAAGTATGGCAAGGTTCCAACCAGCGTCTCTGAACAACTCCGCAAGGAATACGAAGAGAAGCGACGCAAGGAACAAGGCCGATAGCCATGCTGGGCATACGGGCTGGATATATTCTGGCCCGTTTGCGTTTTATGGTTAACAGCCGTATACTTGATTTCGTGATACATATGGCGCGGTCCTGCGCGGCCGCTACAGAAAACGGTATGTATACTTCACAAACACACAATAGACATTGTAAGGAGTTCCTATGGTTAAAGAGGAGCTGATCAAGAAGAGCCCCGTTCGCATCCTCGAAAGAGGGATAGAAGGCGGGCTCAAGGCCGGCAATATAGGCGTCATAGCGAGTCGCAAGGGTATAGGCAAGACGAGTGTGCTCGTCCAACTGGCTCTGGATAAGCTTATGCAGGGCAAGAAGATTATTCACGTGTCATTTACTACCCACACGAGTTATGTCATATCCTGGTATGAGAATATCTTTGCCGAGGTGGCAAAACGCAAGAACCTTGAAGATTTGTCCCTCATTCATGATGATCTCATGAAGAACCGCGTCATCATGAATTTCAATCAGGAAGGCGTGAGTACAGAGCAGATACTCAAGTCTCTCCGTGCCATGATAGTAGATGGTGGCTTCGAGGCCGATGCCGTCATAGCAGACGGTTTTGACTTTGCCAGGGCAGACCCATCGCATTTTGCAAAGGTTCGAGCCTTTGCCTCCGAGATGAAGCTGGAGTTCTGGTACTCATGCACCATGTCCGGCGAGGAGCCCTTGCTTGACAAGAAGAATATTCCTGTTATCCTCCGCTCCTTCCTGGATGAAATCACCGTGCTTATAGTCTTGGAGCCAAAGGTTGAATACATCCACTTCGTCGTTGTAAAGGACCACAACCGGATGAATCCCGAGGATCTCAACATAAAACTGGACTCAAAGACGCTTTTAATAGCAGAGGCATAAGACAGGTCTGTCTCTTTGGACAGGATACTATATGACTATCATATCTAAGGAAGGCACCCTGAGCGGGTGCCTTCCTTTGTTGGCGCGGACGACTACAAACAGAAGTGCATTTCATGCTATGATCGACGAGTCTCAGTATTTAATCATCGTGTCATACAGGCACTCTAACGAGTGCCGACTTAAATAAAACCGTAAGGATCGACGATGGATATCGACGAATGCGTACATGCGAGCGGATCTGCAACCGCCTCCATATCGGACAAGGCGCTCGCCAGGGATTTCATCGAAGCGCTCGAGAGCATTGGCCCCAGACACCGCGTGCTGGCCATTCCGCCTGATGGCCTACGTAGCCAGGGGCGTGCCGATGTGTTGCTCAAGGCAGCCTATGACTATTATGGAGACTCGCTAGCCGCCGTCATGCCGGCACTGGGCAGGCATAGACCCATGGGGGATGCCGCAATCCAGGCCATGTATCCAGGTGTTCCGCTTGGCCTATTCAGGCCCCACGACTGGAAACGTGACGTCATAGAGCTTGGCAGGGTGCCTGATAGTTTTGTCCGTGAGGTCTCAGACAATCGCTGTACCTTCGACTGGCCGGCTCAGGCCAACAGGCTAGCAGTCAATGGCGGCTTCGATCTTATAATGTCGATTGGCCAGGTGGTCCCTCATGAGTCGGTGGGCATGGCTAACTACAGCGACAACCTTTTTATTGGTGTAGGGGGCAAGGAAGGCATAGATAGGGCTCATTGGATCGGTGCCGCCTATGGCATCGAGAACATCATGGGGCGCATAGAGACGCCTGTCCGTGCCGTCTTGGACCATGCCCAGGAACTCTTTGCCTCATCCATTCCCATGCTCTATGCCCTGACCGTTGTTGGAAGAGGCCAGACGAAGGGCTTGTTTGTAGGTTCCGGGCGGGATTCTTTTGCCAAGGCGGGAGCGCTGTCATCTGAGGTCAATGTAGAGTACCTGCCCAAGGCAGCCAAAAAGATTGTCGTCTTTCTTGATCCAGAACGGTACAAGTCAACATGGGTGGGCAACAGGGCCATCTACCGCACCAGGTTGGCGATAGCGGATGGTGGTGAACTCCTCATAGTGGCACCAGGCATAGACAGCTTTGGCGAAGACAAGACTATAGACGAAACAATACGTGATTATGGGTACTGTGGCGTGGCAATGGCACGGGAACTCGTCGAGTCAGGAGAGCTGGCAGGAGAGCTGGCTGGTGCGTCCCATCTGGCCAACGGATCGACCGAAGGCCGCTTCTCTGTGAGCTACGCAGCAGGGGGCCTCTCTAGAACAGACATAGAGGATGTAGGCTACGACTGGGCGGATTGTCAGGATGCTACCCGCCGCTACGATCCCGAGCTTCTCAAGGATGGTTTCAACGAAGTTGACGGGGAAGAGATATACTTTGTGAGGGATCCGGCCCTGGGACTGTGGGCTACGAGAGCCAGCCTGGGCAAGGCATAGAACGGAGTCGTACATGGAGCGAGAACAAAGCCTGGCATGCACCGAGGCTCATGCCCTTATCACTCGGGTCAGATCGGCCATGGCAGAGCGGCTCGTAGGCAAGGACGATATAGTCGATGCCATCCTGACGGCATTGATGTCAGACGGCCATGTGCTTCTTGAAGGCGTGCCCGGCCTTGCCAAGACATTGGCCGTTAGAACCTTCGCCGCGGTGGCGGGTCTTTCCTATAAACGCATACAGTTTACCCCTGACCTGCTACCAGGAGACGTCACCGGTACGCTGTTTTATGAATCCAGTTCTGGCAATTTTGTGCCGAGGCAAGGGCCAATATTCGCCAATATTGTACTGGCCGACGAGATAAACAGGGCTCCTGCCAAGGTGCAGTCGGCCCTGCTTGAAGCGATGGAGGAACGCCAGGTAACGATGGGCGATCACAGCTTGCCCTTACCCTCTCCCTTCTTCGTACTGGCGACGCAGAATCCCATAGAACACGAAGGAACCTTTCGTCTGCCAGAGGCTCAGCTCGACAGGTTCATGCTCAAGGTGCTCGTTGACTATCCAAACGACACCGAAGAACTAGACGTGGTGTTGCGCTATGCTGACCCGCGTCAGCCTGCCTTTAGCTCAAGAACGATGCAAGCCGTCGTCTCTCAAGGCGATGTTGCCTCGCTACGAGCCGCGGCGGCCTCGGTACGCTTCGAGAAGGATGCCGTGGCCTACGCCATAGCCGTCGTCAGGGCGACGAGGCCAGGAGCCGACACAAAGGGCTTGCCACAGGCTCTGCGTGAGCTTTCTCGATACATAGAATACGGAGCCAGCCCCCGTGCCTCCATAGCATTGTACCGCGCATCCAAGGCGTCGGCCCTCCTGTCTGGCAGAGACTACGTATTACCCGATGATGTAAAACGCTCCGCCCTGGCCGTACTCAGGCATCGGGTAATACCCTCCTATGAGGCGGAAGCCGACCGCGTCGGTGCCGACGCCATAGTCAAGGCTGTCCTCTCGGCCGTTCCGGTGCCCTGATGGACGAGGCGTCGCTACGCGAGCGTATACGCCGGCTCGTGTTTGCGGCACCGACGCTATCAGAGGCGTTGGCGTCGGGTAATTTCCGCTCTGTCTTCAAGGGTCGCGGCATGGACTTCGAGGCCTTGCGTGAATACGAGGCCAGCGATGATGCCCTTCGTATGGACTGGAACGCAACGGCTCGATTCGGCAGACCATACGTAAAGACTTACAAAGACGATAGGGACCTTACCCTCTACCTCATACTCGATGAGTCTGATTCCATGGACTTTGGGCAACTCCGCAGTAAGCGAGAGACGGCAGCCCTCGCATCGTCACTTCTGGCCTACGCCTGCTCACTCAACGGAGTTCGTGTAGGCGCCTTGTTTTTTGGTGGAGCGGAGATGGATGGCCGTGTTCCAGCATCGGGTCAGGGAGCCGCGAGGGCCCTGATGGAACGGCTAGCATCAGGCTCGGCAAGCCCGTCTGGTTCGGATCGTTCAGACAGATCGCCTAGACCACTCGTATCGCACGGTTCTGATCTGGGTTCAGCCTTGACGGCCGCCGCTTCAATACTGAAACGCAGGAGCCTCGTCTTGGTCGTCAGTGACTTCATGACGGCGGGATACGCCCTGCCCCTGGCTATGCTCGCCCGCAGACACGATGTTGTGGCCATCCGTGTTTACGATAAACTTGACTCGGCCCCTCCAGCGCTCGGATTTTCACTCAGGGTGGCTGACGCCGAATCAGGTGCTCCCAGGCTAGTCGTGCCGCGCTCGGCCGCATACAAGGAAGGGCGACTGCGTTCCGCCAAGGCGGCCAGGCTGGAATGGCTCGTAGCCCTGTCGGCCTCCAAGGTGCCATACCTGGAGATGGATGCCCAGAGCGATCCTGTAGAGACGCTCGTAAGCTTCTTTGGACGCAGGAGGCAATCCTGATGAGTCCGGTTCGATGGCTTGCACTGGCCGCCTCGCTCGTCTGCAGCGGCATGCCGGGTTTGTGTGGATTACCTGCACTGGGCGCTCAGGCCTACGGTGACGAGGCAAGCCTGGTTTCCCTTGAGTTTAAGCCAGCATCCTTCCTGCCTGGAGACGTGGTCACCATCTATGCGAGACTCGAACCGGGTGACGTCGAGTGGTCAGAAGCCACGCGGAGCGATGGTTTTCCCGATACCGGTGCCATGGGGCCGCAAGTGCTCTCGGTTTCTATAGAGAAACGATCAGGCGAGCCGCTCTTGATACTACGTTTCGTGCCATGGAAGGCAGGGCCATCGTATATTCCTGAACTATCGATAGCCGGGCTCCGTATTCCAAGGATTCGTTTTGACTGTGAAACCGCCCTGGTTCCTGGGGAAGCAAAGCCACTCCAGGCAATGGCTCAGATGGAGTATCCCGGCATCTATTCAAGGCTGTACATCGTGGGAGGAGCCCTGATAGTAGCCTGCCTGCTTGGTGTGACCATGCTTGCCAGGATTGGGCCTTATATGAGAGAGCTCAGGGCGCGTCTCGCCTTAGCCAGATCAAGACGGGTCTTTGATGAGACACTACGCAGGCTCGCTGAGCGGGGCAGGGGTGCAAGCGTCGGTGCAGACAGCGATGCGGCGGCCTGGGCGGAGCTATGCTCCGCCGTCAGGCAATTCACGGGTTTGCGCTCTGGTACTGATTGGGGTGCCTTGACCAGCTCGGAGGTAGAGGCATTGCCTGACGACGCCGCCCCCGGCGGCGTCCGGCCCGACCTTGCCAGGCTATTTGCTGCAGGAGACGCTGTGAGGTTTGCAGGAGACAGGAAGCCGAGTCTCAAGGATGCTCTGGTTCTGGCAGCCTCAATAGCCGACAGGCTGGATGCATCAAAAAAGCAGAAGGACCGACCAAAAGACGCAGGCGCAGACGAGTCTGCGCGGAGTGCATCATGATATCATTCGAATATCCGGCCGCACTCGTCCTCTGCCTGTTACCAGCCGTGGCTGCCATCATGGGACGGCTGCGAAAAGGGTCGCGGGGTAGAGCCATACGCCTGCCCCTCGATATATGGGCCGGCCCGGCTTCCGAGGATGCGCCATTACCATGGCGCCTAGCCTACGTGGCATCATCAATACTATTCGCACTTGCCTGGTTGTCCCTGTCACTGGCAGCAGCCGGTCCAGGCCATCAGTCCGATACACAAGCCACAGCTAATACTGGCTTGAATATAGTCTTTGCAATAGACGCCTCTCCTAGCATGGCAGCCAAGGATCTTGAACCAACCCGCCTGGAGGCAGCGAAGTCTTTCGTACGTGCCTTTGTAGAATCTCCAGATGGCGCAATAGGAGCATCGATAGGACTCGTCGCTTTTGGCGCGGAGGCTGCCCTTGCTTGCCCTCCGACGACTGACTACGCAACCGTACTACAAAGGCTTGAGACCATAGAGCCAGGCATACTGGGAGACGGGACGGCTCTTGGGCAGGGACTGGCAAGCGCATTCAGGCAGATAAGCGCAGCTGGTTCCGATAGATCCATTGCCGTGCTCCTAAGCGACGGCGAGGATAATGTAGGTCTCATTCACCCTGAGGATGCCGCTCGTTCCTTGGGTCGCCATGGAGCCGGTCTCCTCGTCATAGGAATAGGCTCGCGCGGAGACATACCCATTGATTACATAAATCCCAAGACAGGCCAGAGGATGAGTGGAGCATACCGCTCAGGCTTCGACGACCTGTCCATGTCTGCCATAGCCGCCTCGGGTGGTGGGGAGTATAGGACCGCCACCGATCTAAGCGCACTGGGTTCTCTTTCTGATGAACTAGAAAGCATTGCCCGTGACATGGCTGGCTCTAGCTCCAGTGGCAATGCCCCGTCCAGAATTTCCAGCGCTCAAGGCGTCTCTACGAGACATGCGTTTGGAGGCAGCCTCTTCTATATTGCCATGGCTTTGGCTGCGGCAGGGTGGGCACTACGGCGCCTGGTGATGGGAGGTGTGGCATGACATCAAACCTTGGCCTGGCGCATCTGCTGTTCCTGCCTCTCATTCCCTATCTCTATCTCCAGATCCGTTTCATAGCGCGTCTTGGCAGCATGCCCGCCATCATTGGAAGTAAGGTCTTCATGAAGCGCTCTATGCTTAAAAGAAGCATTGCAACCCTGTCTGGCTGCGTCTTCTGGAGCGCTTGTGCCCTGGCTGCAACCAATGCCCTGAGCATACCTCGCTATGTCTCCGAGCTTGTAACAGGCGCAGAAATAGGCTTTGTCATAGATGTATCCAATTCAATGCTGAGCGATGACGCCGGTGGGCAGAGGCTTGAGTCTGCCAAGACCCTCGTATCGCGCCTTGCGGCTTCTGTCGACGGGGCAGGCCTTTCTGTCGTGGCATTCAGGGGAAGCCCGGTGACGCTCTGCCCCATGACCCGTGATATGAGAGCCTTTAACGATGCCCTGCTCTGGGCTGGCCCATCTGTAACAAGCGCCGCCGGTTCAGACATAGGCGCCGCAATAGACGAGGCGGCCAGACCATCACTCCAGCCAGGAATTTCCAGGGTCATCGTGGTGCTGAGCGACGGCAATGATACGGGTGGCAATGCACAGGCCGCAGCCGAGCGGGCCGCGGCATCCGGTGCTGTCCTGGCCTTCGTCGGCTTTGGCTCACAGAAACCTGTTCCCGTGCGTGATCCTGACGGTCTCCTGGTGCGGGGTGCCGATGGGCAGGTCATTGAGACTAGACTTGACGGGGCGACCATGCGTGCCTGGGCTAGGGCCGGCAAGGGACTCTATGTCGGTTTTGATGAATCAAACGCCTATACCAGGATAGCTTCCATCTGTACAGGGGCGGCCCTATCAAAGGGCTTGCGGCGCGATGTCAGGGTGGAGACAGATGTGTCGCCGGCGCTCGCCATCATCGCCCTTGCATCCCTCGGTCTTGCCCTGCTCCTCTCCCTGCCTCCAGGCACAATCAAGCGAGGCAGAGGAGGCCGCTATGTCTAAACACCCAGAATCGACACGTGCCATCATGGTGTTTATCTCTGTCTCTCTTCTTCTTTCATCCTGTGTCGAGCCTGGCTCATTCTCTATAATAAGGGCAAACAGGCTCTATCGATCAGGCTTCACCCATGAGGCCGCCGCTACCTACCTCAAGGTAGGTGCCGGCGACAATCCCATTGCCTCCTATAACATGGCTAACTTCTTTCTTTTGCAGGGAGAGGGAGACGCGGCCATGGCGATGTTCGAGGTGGCCATAGCCTCTGGACAAGGCGAGATTGTAGCGCGTTCCTGGTATAATATCGGGCTTTCCTCGTATGTTGATGGAGACTATGCGGATGCTGCCACCTCATTCAAGAAGGCCTTGTTAGCCTACGTCGATTCAGGAATAGCGAATCAAAAACACTCAAGATCCCCGGATGATAAACAGAGGCGCGAGATGGCCAGGGCCTACGAGCTTGCCATACGGGCACAAGAAGAGCGAAGAGATGCAGGAGCCACGGAACGTGGTCGATATGGCTCTGGCTCGGCTTCTGGTGAGCTACAGCCTTTTTCCCTGTCCAGGACCGATGAAAAAACCTTGTTTGCCCCGGGTGAAGCTACTTCCACTCTTGTGGAGGATCAATGAGCAGGGCTCGACTGATACCGTCAATGTTACTTCTCTGTCTGACAATGTCGGCCTATGGCCAAACAGAGAGGCATGTAAGCATAGTACCGGAAAGACCACAGGCAGGCTCAGGCTTTGTGGTGTCGGTGACGATACCAGGTGAGTCGGCCCAGGATATCGAGGCCATCGAGCCGGGGATGCTTGGTCCTGCTCGCTATACCGGTGCCGACGTCAAACCCCAGGCACTTGCAGGAGTCGGCGTAGCAAGCATCATAGAATATCGTTTCATGACGAGTGGTCCAGGCAGGATTGATATTGTCGACTTATCGGCTCTCTCCAGGGGACGCAGGCTTCATTTTGGAAGCTGGATACTAGAGGCCGTGCCTGGGTCTACGCCGGCTCCCAAGCGATTGGGTTACTGGAAGGCTCCCGTCTCCGTACTAGAACGACAACGATTCGTTATCTCGGCCAGGGATACTGATGGCCTGGCTATAGCCTGTCCTACCTTTTCGGTAGCGAGTGCCCTGTTCGAGCCCATTCAAGGCTCTCCGGGAGCCTTCTACGTCGTGGCTCTGGAGCCCGGAACGATGAGGTTACCGGCCCTGAAGTCGGTAGATAGTGACTGTGAACTGGCAGAACACAGCATAGAGGTGAAGCCACTGCCATCAAGAGCCTCCGAGGCTCGGGCGCTTGGATCCGATTTTAGCATAGAGCTGTCCCTCATTGATGCCAACAAGGCTATAAAGAGTGGAGAGGCAATTTCGTGGGATCTGCGCGCCACTGGCCAGGCCTGGCCAGGCTTGGCTATGCCGCCAGACTTGCAGATAGAGGGGCCAGACGATTCTACAAGGATGATCCTCGATGGTTTGGCGTACGCTGGCCAACAGGCTGCAGGATCCTTTAGCTTTTCTGGCCGGCGAGGCACGGTGGTGCTGCGGGAGCCTGGTGAGTATGTGTTGCGTCCTCTTGCCTATCATTGGCTGGATACTGAATCTGGCACCCTAAGACAGACTCTTGCCCAGCCTGTCCGTATCATGGTGCTATCTCCTGAGAAGGAGCCATGGGAACCCGCAGAACAGCTGCTAGACTTCACTCTAGCCAGACTCCATAGCCTGGAGGCTTCTCTTGGCGAGTGGAAACCTGTGCTCTCCGCCTTTGAGCTCGACGATTGGATAAGCGCGGGTAAGCTAGCCGATGAACTGACGGGTATAGGGCACGAACGAGGATCAATGCTTAACGCATCCATGGCTGGATACAGAACAGAAGCCGGGATTCTGGTACTAGCCTCGCTTCGTCTATTAGTCGACACTAACGATGAAGATGAAAGGGCCGAGGCCTACGCCCTCTTGCTGCACGATGAGACCCTAGCCTTCCCTGCCCGGAATATTTCTGGCACCCTCGATGCCGTCAGCGCGTCATTTGGTAACCTTGACCGGTCCCATTTTGTTATACCGCCGCCAGGATACATGGGACTTGCAGCCCTTGCATGCCTCATCGTGCTCCTGATGATGGTAGTGATGCATCGTTGGAAAGCGACTAGGAATAGCCGAGGCCTGTCCAAGGGCTTGTTGGCGACGGTGGCTCTTGTGTTGGTACTCGTGTCTTTACTGGCAGCCGCTTCTGCCATTGAACGTGCCAGTCCTCACTGTGTATCGCTTGGAGCTAAGGCACGGTCGGTGCCCTCCCTCCTGGCTGCCGAGGGCAAGTTTGTACCGGCTGGAAGATCGGGGCGTGTCCTGGAATCAGCCGGGGCCTGGATATTCGTTGAAATCGATGCAGGCGAGGCTTATTGGTTGTCTGCCAGCGATGTCGTGCTGTACTGAGGAGATGACGGTGGATTTTGGCGATATATTAAAACTGTGGGATGTACACGATAGGCCCGATGCAAAGCCTCTGCAAAAAAGCCAAAAGGTGAAAAAGGCCGGCGGCCTACAGCCTAAGAATCATATAGCAGAGGCTCAGTCCGCGTGGCTTGATCGCCATGGTACAGAAGATTTTGTAGCCGATGCCAAGGACACAGGGCCTATTCGCAGACTTTCAAGACGTGATATTGACGCCATGCCAATAGACGCCAGACTCGATCTACACGGCTTGACGAGCCGGGAGGCCGAGTCGGCGCTGGCGGCCTTCTTCACGACAGCCGAAAGATCAGGCTGCCGGAAGTTACTCGTTGTTCACGGTAGAGGGCTGCATTCCGCGTCTGAACCCGTCCTTGCCAAGCTGGTGCGCCACTGGTTGGAGCGCAGATCATCGGCAGGAAGGTCTGGTTACGCCGACGCTGCTAATGGTGGCAATGGCGCTACATGGGTGCTGCTGAAACGAGGGGGATGATCAGCGCTCTCGGTAGATGATGCGGCCTCTGGATAGATCGTATGGGGACAAGGCTACCCGCACGGTATCGCCGGGGACTATACGTATATAGTGCTTGCGCATTTTTCCCGAAAGGTGGGCGAGGATCAAGTGACCGCCATTCTTCAATTCGACCCTGAACATGGTGTTGGGTAGGGCTTCTCGAACGATACCCTCTACCTCAATGGCTTCTTCCTTGGCCACGATGCCTCCTACAAAAAAAATGCGACGTCTCCATTGATCGGAGCGCCATGAGCTATATAATTCTACGGACGGCGCGTCTACGTGTCAACCTAGCATGTGACCGGGTTGACATGAATGACGGAACCATGAATAGTGATGCGCCCGTGGGCTTTGGGTACTGTGTCGGGGCACGTATGGTCTTGCCCAGCCTCTACGGGGACGAAAAATAGCGAGGAGGATCCTATGGATAAGGATTTTACCGAGAACATGCGAACATCGCTTACCACCATGAAGCAGGAAATCCTGGATAAATTGGTCGCCACAAACGCCGACTTCAGGGCCATTGTAGAAGAGATGGACCCCAAGGATTTTGCCGATGTAGCCTCCGATGATGTAGACAGGAAGATGATAGAGGCTCTTGGCTCTCAAGACCTGAAGAGGTTGCGCTCAATAGAGGCGGCACTCGTAAGGATACAGCAGGGCCGCTACGGTTCATGCATGCTATGTTCAAAACGCATCCCCCATGAACGCCTGGTCGCCTTGCCCTATGCGGTGCTCTGTATAGATTGTCAGAAGAGCGAGGAGCGACGAAACCGTTAATCCCTGCATGCTGTTCAGTTGATTGGTATCTCGTGGCGGCCGGTTCTTCCTATCGCCACGAGATTTTTATATCCAGCCTCTATGGCTGCCCTGACACCGTCTTGTCGATTGGCGCTCAGGTGTTCTGGACGGTGGGCATCGGCATTTATGCACACAGCTACGCCGCGGCTAGAAAGCTCCTTGAGTATCCATGGTGCCGGATACGGGGCGTCAGTCTTGCCCCTCGCCATGCCTCCGGTGTTTATCTCGACTAGTATGTCCGATCCGGCGATGGCATCGACCGCCTTCATGACGGCATTGCGATAGCGCTCCGTATCCTCCCTAAAATAGCGCTGCCCTGCATTGTTCTTTCGTATCAGGTCAAAGTGCCCCAGGATATCGAAGCCGCCCTCACCGATGCAACTCGTGAGCAGCCTGTAGTAGTCGTCTACCATCGCCTCGGCATCCCCTGCATAGAATGAGCCGAGGTGAGAGCCAAAGTCATCTTCAGGTTCGTCTACGGTGAAGCCAAATGTTGGCTCGTATCCAGGCTCTGGTATGGCCTCCGATGGCTTTGGCGCACCGGCCGGAGTCACGTAATGAACAGAGGCCATGGTGTAGTCTAGTCCTGCAGCGCTGAATCTGCCATCTCTGGGACCGCAGAGGCCCTCTATATAATCTAGCTCCAGGCCGACTAGAATTTCCATTTCCGGGGCATGCTCACGAGCCAGGCTCCGAATCGTCTCGATGTATTCTGGTAATCTTTCTATATCCATATTCCATTCCGTCTTAAACGGTAGAGGAGCGTGGGACGAGAATCCAAGTGTTGTATAACCTGTCGCTCTGGCGGCCTGGGCCATGATGCGGGCGCTGGTCTTGCCGTCACAGAAATCACAGTGTGTGTGGTAGTTGGTAAGCATTTTCTGAGTATATAGCAGGCCCCTGTTCTCCATCAACGCAACGAGAGTATGTGAGTAATGATTCTTAAGCCCATGCCGTCTATCGTAAACAAGCCCTATGCGTTACACTCGGGACAATTCGCCACGGCGACAGTCTAAAGCCAGAATGCCCGCTTTAGCATCATGTAGGATCCTCTTGGAGTAGCGCATGAAGTATAGAACCAGTCTTTCTTTACACCGAGCATCGGACGGAGCCTTTTCATCATGGTCGCTCGATTCCTGCACCTTGCTTGATGGTCGCATCGAGTTAGTGACTACAAGCGAGGCTCTCAGCCCCGTTATTCCAGCCGAGTTTCCGTTTTCTGCCTGCGTCCCTTCATGGAATGCCGAGCTTTCACCCGGATGCTATCTTGAACTATTCCTGCGCGTACGCTCAGGCGAGCACTGGAGCCCATGGGTTTCCATGGGGCAGTGGGCTCCTTTAGATGGCAACTTCAAGCGTCATTCTGTTGCCGGCCAAGAACATGAAGAACTTAGAGTGGTTACCGATACACTTGAAACCAAGCTGCCAGCCGATGCCTTCCAGGCCAAGTTCATGCTCCATGCGGATTGTGACACATCGAAGAACGAGCCGTGCTCAGGCCATGCAAGCATTCGTGCCTTCTCGCTTGCCTGTTCCGACCCTAAACCTACAGTCGATAGCCTACAGTCCGTCTCGCAGGCCGGTAGCACCCTTCCTTCTGGTTGTGTCATAGGAAAGGTGCCTCAGTGCTCCCAGATGGTCTATCCTAACGGTGGCAATGTCTGGTGTAGTCCAACCTCTGTGTCTATGGTCTTGGGTTATTGGCGCGGTGACGAAGGCCCCTGTGAGAGCCGTGTTCGCGCGGCGGTTGCCGGGGTGTATGACCATGTCTTTGACGGGCATGGCAACTGGTCTTTTAATGTGGCCTATGCCGGTTCTGTTGTTGGCATGGAGGCCTACGTGGCACGGTTCACCGGGCTCGACAGGCTGGAGCCATGGATAGCCGCCGGCGTACCCATCGTCCTGAGCGTCTCCTGGAACAACGAAGAAGGCCGCCTTCTTTCAGCCGCGCCGGTCGTCAAGAGCGCCGGGCATCTGACAACCCTGGTTGGTTTCGATGAGCAAGGCAACGCGGTGATGAACGAGCCTGCCTCTCCTTCTAATGAGACAGTCAGGCGCGTCTATGATAGGCGCGAGCTTGAGACAAGGTGGCTGTGCGCGTCTGGTGGCACCGCCTACATAATCTTTCCTTCGGGATCGGGTAAATCTGACCTGGCCGAAAACTTTGCCAAAAGCGTGTTTTGAGCCATTTTGCTTGTCAGCAGTTTAAGCATGTAATATACTGGATGTTCGAAGTCAAATGGATCGGTTTTATTGGAGGTACATGGTGAATAAGAAAGCAGTGCTGGCACTAGCCGCTCTTATCCTTGTTTCTGGCTTGGCTTTCGGCCAATCCTATGCCAATGACGGCATGCTCATTCAGCCAGGCTCAATCAACGTCAATGCCGGTATTGGCTATGGATACTACAGCCTAGCACTGGATATTGGCGGTGGAGCCGAGTTTGCGATTGGAAAATTCATGATAGGCGAGACCCTGCCGTTTACCTATGGCCTTGCCGCTCGCGTTGGTTTTGCCATTGGCTATGCCAATCCCCTGTCGCTTGGAGCCTTTGGTACGCTTCACTTCTGCTGGGATGCCTTGGGTTTGGTAGAGGATTTTCCCTGGCTTAGCAATCTTGACTCCTACCTAGGCTTGGGTCTTACGTTCATGCCTGGCATCTGGTTCAACTCTATTGGCGGCTTTAACTACTTCTTGAACGAGCACCTGGCCATCAATCTTGAAACTGGCATCCGGTCTTCCTATGTTGGAATCCTGTTCAAGCTCTAGTACCCCCGACGTTTTATGATCATGAGCGAGCGCTTAAGGCGCTCGCTTTTTTAGTACGCCTGCATGGGTGTGCCTACTCGCCTGAGCCGTACAAAAATTCTACGGCCGCCGCCTGTATCTCCTCCTGCCAGTAGCAATACGATGAGAAACGGCCAGGCTTTGTCTCGGGGTCGGCTCCTGTGCCGCCGATCAGATACACAAAACCCTTACGCCTATCAATATCGACGAGCATGCCCCCCAGGAGGCCGTAGGCGTCGGCGTGGTGGCCTTCCATACAGATTCCGCCCGATGCTCGTAAGCGGTCGCCACCAAATTCATCATGTGTATCGCTCGTCTTGAACAGGGCCAGAGCCGAGCATCGGCTCTTTCCACTGTCTAGATCGCCATTCATAGTAGATCTGTCGAAGTTCCAACGTGGGCTACGCATCGCCTCTATGCTGGCCCTTGATAGTATGGTTTTGCCTTCAAGCTCGCCTCGTCCTATGAGGAGGGCTGCCATGCGTGCAATTTCGGGTGCCGAGGCCCGTAGCCCGCCCTGAGGTGAGAACCAGCTGGCATTGCCCCCGGGCACATATGCGGCAAGCTCTTTGTCGCTGGGGTTTGTGTCGGGACGCCTGCCCCTAAGGTCATCAACCTGAGCCCTCCATGGGCCCTTAGGATTCCAGGAGCCTTCTCCCTCTCCCTTGCGATAGAGGGCGGCAAGATTGTGTAGGTCGTGGTCAGACATGAGACGTACATTGAAGGAGCCGCCTATGCCCATAGGCTTAAGCACCCTGTCGCGCATGAAGAGATCGAATCTCTGGCCGCTCAGGCGCTCGATTACGGTGCCCAGTACCCCAAACCCTAAGTTGCAATAGCAGTAGTACTTTCCTGGAGCCAGCTTTTCAGGATGGGGTTCACCAGGTCGTGGTGTCGCGAAATGTGCACCATCTTCCCAGCCTTTCGTGCCGGGCTCAAAGAAGGCGCTCAGTGGATACGACAGAGGCAAGCTGTATAGTTCGCCGTCCCTGAGTGACGATGTGTGTGACAAGAGCATGGCGGCTGTTATGGCCTTTTCAGGGAATGCGGGGTTTCTGAGCGCCTTGGCGAGGTATGTGGATACATCTGCCTCTAGATCAAGGAGGCCTTCCTCTACGAGCATCATGCAGGCTAGCCCTACGAATGTCTTTGATATTGATGCAACACGGAATTTGGTGCATGCGTCTATAGGAAGATCCAATGAGGCATCGCTGGGATGTATGAAGCGACGGCCTGCATAGTGCTCAAATGAGGGCTTGCCATCTTCCAGGGCAACAAAGGCTAGACCTGATAACTCCGCTCCGGCAGTAGCGCATATTCGCTCGAGTCTCTCTGAGAGGAGCCTGCCGGCTATGGCTTTTGATTCGTTTGATGCTGTCATGCAGAGCATCATGCCTCCTGCTTGACGTTCTTGACAAGTGAAAAGTACGCACACATACTGTGCCGCCGGAACCATTCCTGCCATGGGAGCGTTTGTGAAAGCATTTTTTAGCATTAAGAACATTGCTATCGGCTCGGCTACAGCTATTCTTGCAACGGCTCTGGCGTTTGTCTTAGCCATCTATGCCTTTAAAAATATCTACTATGCCTCCGTCTTCCTTCCTGTCGCCATGCTCTCTTTTCTTTCGGTGGCATGGTTTTCTTTCCTAAAGAGCGATGGTTTGGGTCGCAGGGCCGCCGCGGGCAGCGAGCCGGGAAGTGTGGTGCCTGAGCCTCATCCGGCTGAACCCACCCTCGTTTCAGGCCTGGGCATGAAGAGCGTTGACGAGCCAGCTACCTTGCTTGAGTCTTCTAGGGGTAGGCTTGATCACTCCATGTTCGCACCACGAGACTCTATTCTTGTCCCAAGGGCAGGAGAGACGGGTTCTAGTGCAGCAAGACAATCCAAAGCCAGTACCGCGCGCTCTGGAACTAACGGGCGAGCCGTCCTGTTGTGGGCTGCCATCGAGCTGGGTTTTCTAGCTGCCCTGTTGTATTCAGGCATGGGTTTAGGCGCTAGTTTCTATCACTAGGGTGATTATAAAAAAAGGCGGATCCCGATTGCTCGGAACCCGCCTTGTGGCGCGCTTTAGGCGTCACCTTAAGACATGCTTAAGGCTATTGCTTACTTGGCCTTCCTGAGGGCTGCCTCACGGGCCTGCTTCCACTTGGACTCAAGATTATTGTAGGCCTCGGTGTCGAGAGCCTTGGACATGACGACCTGACCCTTGTACTTGAGGTTGGAAAGACCGAACGGTGCGTAGGGGTAGGTAAAGGGTTCTAACTTTGAAGCTTCGAATCCACCGCCGCCCATGGCATACGGTATGATCAGTGCTTCCTCAATGAGGAAGGCTTCTGCCTTGGCAAAAAGCTCATAGCGTTTCTTAAGATCATTGACCTCGGCCATGGCCGTAGCAACCAGCTTGTCATAGCTGGTCTTGCCATCTGCTTCTGTGTATACAGGAGAGCTGTCAAGGAAGATGTAGTTGGCACCAGACACGAAGGGATCAGTATAGGTCTGGGGGTCTGCATAATCGGGGCCCCAGTTGAGTTCCTCCATGGCATAGTTGCCGGCTCGGCGCGTGGCATTGAGGAATCCAGTAGGAGGATAGGATACGGGGATGACGTCTATGAAGTCTTTGCCCAAGAGAGCCTCGAGCTGCTGCTCTACGACCTGGACGCGGTTTGTCCATTCAGAACCACCGGCGTTATACGGCATCATTATCTTGACAGGGAAGGTAGCCTTACCGGCCAGTTCCTTCATTGCTATAGCCTTGAACTCCAGAGCCTTTGCCTTGTTGAATGAGTCTGAATTGGCAATGGTGATGAGAGGGCCGGTGGCTACATAATCGAGTCCACCCGCGTTGACGAAGCCGCGAGGAGTGACTGTTGATTGCAGACGTCGAGCCGGAGCATATGGCTCGGCCGTAAGCATGGCAGCCTTGCGGTCGAAGGCGTGATAGATGGCCTTGCGGAAATTCTTGTTGTTGACGACTACGGCCCAGTTCTCTGGCTCATATTCTGCCGCAAACTTCGGTTTGAAGTTGAAGCCATAGAAGTAGGTGTAGGAGCTGACACGAGCTGGGTGAATCTGGGCCTTCTTGGCCGGGTCCTTCATCCATGTGTCAAGTATTGTAGACGGTATTGGGGCGTACCCAATCTCTCCGCGAAGGAAGAGTTCTGGCGCGAGGGTAGCCGATTCCTTGTTATAGCGGTATATGAGCCTTGGGATGTTGACGTTTCTCTGATCCCAGTACTTCTTGTTCTTTGTGAGAACTCTGGTAACCTGAGGCTCAAACTCCGTCATTATATACGCACCGTTAGACAGGATGTTCCTATGGTCACGGCCGAAGGTGCTGCCTTGCTCTGCCAGGAACTTGCCATTCACTGGCAGGAAGGTGACGTAGCTAAGCATAGACAGGAAGTAAGGCACAGGAGCCTTGAGTGTATACTGGAGGGTGTAGGCATCGATGGCCTTCACGCCTACCTGAGAGAAGTCGCTTATTTTGCCTTCATAGTATTCGTCGGCATTGAGAACGAAATCTGAAAGTAGTGACGACGTTGTTGAAGCGTTGGCCTTGGTCAGTATGTACTTGGCTGCGTCTACCCAGTCCTGTGCACCTACGGCCGCATATGGCTTGGCCTTATAGTCATACCATTGCACTCCTCTGCGAATCTTGAATGTCCAGACGGTACCATCGGCTGAGGTTGTCCATGATTCTGCCAAGGCGGGCTTTACGATACCATACTCATCATATTCAATGAGGTTGTCTATCATATTGGCGAACATGAAGTGTTCGTTTTCTGAGCCAGAGATTAGGTAGTTGAGCGTCGTTATTTCACCCGAGTAGACTTCGTAATAGTCTCCGGATCTGCGCTGTGACCAAACATGGGTGACAGCGAGGAGGGCTATCACTGCTAAGGCCAATGCCTTCTTGTTTTTCATCTGTCGTTTCCTTGCACTTGAGGACGTCGAATGACGGTAACACCGTCTCTACATGGAGTATTCCATCGTTTGTGCGTACTGTCAAATTGTTAGTACAAATAAACACCCATTCTATAACCATCGGTATTTAAAATATATAAGTTTTTTGTTTATTTTTAAAAATATCATGTTACGATGAGACGGTACGATCAGCCGATGAGGAGGAGAGCCGGATTGTGCGGACGGCCTTAGAGCCCGCGTCGACCCCGGCCATTATTCGATGCTTAAATATACTATAAGGCGACTATTGCAGTCGCTCATCACTCTGTTCATAGTAGTCTCTGTTGTATTCCTGCTCATGAGGCTGCTGCCCGTAGAGGGATACTTTGGAGACGGATACGACAAGTTGTCGGATAGCCAACGGGAAGCCGTACTCCAGAAGATGGGGCTGCTCGACCCCTGGTATATGCAGATGGGCAAATTCTACAATGGACTACTGCACGGGGATATGGGTGTATCCACCATCTACCGTAAGGATGTGCCTGTCCTGGAGGTTATTGCGCCTCGGGTGCCATATTCAATGAAATTCGGTTTAGTCGCTACTGGCCTGGCTCTTGTAGCCGGCTTGGCTATGGGCGTTTCCATGGCCAAGCGCAAGGGTAAGACGCTCGACAAGATATGGACGGGTTACGTCGTCTTCGTCAATGCGGTGCCCTTGGCCGTGTATCTGCTATTCATACAGCTCTATGGAACCAGTCTTCTTAATTTTCCGCTCCTCTTTGACAAATTCAGGCCGTCTAGCTGGATTCTCCCCGCCTTGTCGATGTCCTTGGGTGGCATAGCAGGCTATGCCATGTGGATGCGGCGATACATGGTAGATGAGCTCAACAAGGACTACATAAAGCTGGCAAAGGCCAAGGGACTGTCTCAATCGACTATCATGGTAAAGCACGTAATGCGTAACGCCTACGTACCTATGGCTCAATACCTCCCTGCCTCAATATTGATGACTATATCAGGCTCGATTTATATTGAATCCTTGTATTCAATCCCTGGCATGGGAGGCCTGCTCGTAGATGTCATCCAGCGTCAGGACAACCAGATGGTGCAGGCTCTTGTTCTTATATTCTCTTCTATCGGTATCATCGGGCTATTCCTGGGAGACCTTCTGATGGCACTGTTCGACCCCAGGATAAAACTATCCAAGAGCGGGGCATCACGATGATTCGCGACACAGTTATTCCTGGTTCATCGAGTCAAGAATCATCGATGCCTGATGTAGATGCGTCATTGTTTGTGCCGGCTGAGTTCGATGCAAACGCCGCTGAACGAGGCGGATACTCAAACTACTCATACTGGCGATCGACGATGAGGGGTTTCCTGAAGAACAAGGTAGCTCTTGGCTTCCTCATACTCTTACTCACCCTTATCGCTTTTACATTCATCCAACCCATGATCCCAGGACAGAAGAATCCTACCAAGATTCATATCGATCCCGCCACGAGCATGCAGTACCGCAATGTGTCTCCTGGCAAGGAATTCTGGTTTGGCACCAACACCATTGGCCAGGATCTCTGGTCGAGGATATGGAGCGGAACGAGGACCTCACTACTCATAGGTCTTCTGGTAGGCATAGCCGAGATGCTGATAGGCATCACCTTTGGAGCCCTCTGGGGCTATGTCCGCAGGCTCGACGGTGTTATAACGGAGATATACAACGTCATTAACAATATTCCTACGACCATAGTCCTCATGCTTCTAGCGTATATATTGAGACCGAGCTTCAAGACCATGGTCATTGCCATGTGTGCCACCGGCTGGCTTGGTCTGGCACGCTTCGTGCGCAACCAGATAGTGATAATTCGCGATAGGGAGTACAACCTCGCCTCTCGCTGCCTTGGAACCCCGACCCGGCGCATCATTTTCAAGAATTTGCTACCATACCTCGTATCGGTCATCATGCTGCAGACCGCTCTGTCCATTCCAGGAACCATAGGCTGGGAAGTATTCCTTACCTACATAGGCCTTGGGTTGCCGGTGAGCATTCCCTCTCTTGGCAACCTGGTAAACGAAGGCCGCCAGATAATGATGTCCCCTGAGCTTCGTTATCAACTACTCTTTCCTACCATAATACTATCTCTTATAACCATCTCATTCTATGTGCTCGGCAATGCGTTCTCTGACGCCTCCGATCCGCGCAACCACGTGTAAGGAGGGGAATCATGGCAAAAGGCGATACGATACTGGATGCTAAAGACATAGTCATAAAGTTTAACCTGCGTGGCAAGACACTCACGGCCATACGCGGAGCCAGTCTGGAGCTGCGCGAGGGCGAGACACTGGCCATAGTTGGAGAATCAGGCTCAGGAAAGTCTGTGTTTACTAAATCATTCATAGGCATGCTCGATCAGAATGGCTGGGTGGACTCAGGTGCTACTACCTTCGAAGGACAAAACCTGGCGGCCTTCAAGAACGAAAAGGATTGGCTCACCATCAGGGGCAAGAAGATATCGATGGTGTTTCAGGATCCCATGACGGCATTAAACCCTCTTTTAACCGTTGGCACCCAGATAAAGGAAGTTTTTGAACTTCATCATAAACTTTCTGGCAAACAACTTGATAGAGCCGTCATAGAGATGCTTGATCGCGTCGGTATAGAGGACCCCGGGTCCAGGCACAAGCAGTATCCCCATGAGTTTTCCGGGGGCATGAGGCAGCGTGTGGTCATAGCCATCGCCATGGCATGCAAGCCACGCATACTTATATGCGACGAACCGACGACGGCCCTCGATGTTACAATACAGGCCCAGATACTCAACCTTATCAAGGCTCTGCAACGAGACCTGTCGTTTACGACCGTCTACATCACCCATGACCTGGGCGTCGTTGCAAACGTGGCCGATAGGGTCGCGGTGATGTACTCAGGCCAGATAGTTGAAACGGGTATGGCGGAGGAAGTCTTCTACGATTCAAGACATCCCTACACCTGGGCCTTGTTGTCGTCATTGCCTCAGCTTGGTGTAAAGGGAGAACCCTTGTACTCAATATCGGGAACGCCGCCTAATCTTTTCAACAAGATTGAGGGGGACGCCTTTGCCCCGCGCAACCCCAAGGCGCTCAAGGTGGATTTTGTAAGCCAGCCACCGATGTTTGATGTGAGCCCAACGCATAGGGCTGCCACCTGGTTGCTCGATCCACGAGCGCCCGCCATGGACCCGCCGCCGGCTATTCTTGCGATGCGCGCCAAGCTCGGCGGCGCCAAGCTCGGCGGCGCCAAGCTCGGCGGCGCCAAGCTCGGCGCTACGAACGGGGGCACGCGATGAGCAAGGATACGGGCAATGTTGTCCTGGAGCTAAAGGACCTGGAGGTCAGCTTCAAGGTTAAGGGTGGCGGTACATTCAAGGCTGTCAGAGGCGTCAGTTTCTCTATTTACCAAGGAGAAACCTTCGGTCTGGTAGGTGAGTCTGGTTCAGGGAAGACAAGCATTGGCCGCGCAATCGTAAGGATAAACGATGCAAGCGCCGGTTCCATCCTCTATAAGGGCAGGAAGATCAATGGCAACATACCCAAGGAACTTGATCTGGAAGTTGTCCGCAAGATACAGATGATATTCCAGGACCCCATGGCCAGTCTCAACGAACGGGCCAAGGTAGACTATATTGTATCAGAGGGCCTGTACAACATAGGTGTCAAGCGTAGCGAAGCGGATCGTATGGATCTTGTAGCCAAGGCTCTCCTGGAAGTTGGCCTCCTCCCTGAGTTCGCATCCCGCTTTCCCCACGAATTCTCGGGTGGGCAGCGTCAGCGCATAGGCATAGCAAGGGCGCTGATCATGGAGCCAGACCTGGTGGTGGCCGACGAACCCATATCGGCCCTCGATGTGTCGATCCGCGCTCAGGTGCTCAATCTCCTGTCGTCAATACAGAAGGCCAGGGGGCTTACCTATCTGTTCATAGCCCATGATCTTTCTGTTGTTCGATTTATAACAGACAGGATAGCCGTCATCCACAAGGGCAGGATAGTTGAATTAGCCGAGACTGAAGAGCTCTTCAAGAATCCCTTGCATCCCTATACCAAGGCCCTCATCTCGGCAATTCCTCAACCCGACCCCATAGAGGAACGTAAGAAGGTGGTAATCGTCTATCATCCGGAGGATCACGACTATGCCACTGAGGGGCCAAGCTGGCAAGAGGTGGGCCCCGGCCATTTCGTGTTGGCAAATGGCAAGGAGGCAGATGCCTACCGTGCCCAGATAGCTTCTTCTAAGAGAGGCGAATGACGCGATAGTCGCCGGCAGCCTTTACCAAAGCCCGGAACAAACCAAGGAATGCGGGAAAGCGCCGGGTCATGCCTTCAGGATGGAACTGTACGGCGACTATGAATCTATCGGGATCGTCTGATTCAACTGCTTCTATGATGCCGTCGGGTGAGCGAGCTGAAACGAGCAAGCCAGAGGCTATCTTCTTGATGGCCTGGTGGTGGAAGCTGTTGACGAGGGGGCGAGCCAGGGTGAACATGGGTTCTAGCCTGGTGCCTGGGATTATGTCTATATGATGGGCGGGTTCGTCCATGGGAACATCGAAGGAGTGACCACTGGCTGAAGGAATCTCGCTGGCTATATCCTGGTGGAGGGTGCCCCCCATGGCGACGTTTATGACTTGGCAACCGCGGCATATACCCAGTACGGGCATGTCTTTCTCCATTGCGGCGGAGAATAGAGCCAATTCCCAACGGTCCCTATCCGAGTCCATCCTGGACATGGCGCGGGAGGGCTGCTCGCCGTACATGGTGGCAGAAACGTCCCCGCCTCCCGACAGTATGAGGGCGTCTAAACCTTGTATGTAGGTCCGGGCATTGTCGTCTATCGATGTCGTATCGGCGCTGTTAAACCCGGACAGGGCGCTTGCTCCCGGTAGCGTCAGTGCAAGGCCACCCGCGGCCGAGACTGAATAGGTATAGTTGATGTTGAGTGTTTGATAGGTTGATCGAGGTTTGTGTTCGTCGTATGAGGTAATGCCTATTATGGGTAGCACGGGCCGCTCCTTTGAGGCCCTTCTTTGAGCCCTGGAGGCATTGTATACAGAGAGGCTTTTCAATGATAGATAGACACGCTATGTTGAGGCATACCCGTTATGACATTGACCTTGACGCCATTGCTCATAATTTCAGGCAGGTCAAGGCCTGTATCCATGCTCCTTCAGGGCCATCCCCAAAGACGGCCGTCGTACTCAAGGCAGATGCATACGGTCTTGGAGCCCTCCCCGTGGCGAGGGTGCTCATCAGAGAAGGCGCTGACATGCTGGCCGTCGCCTGTCTCCCCGAGGCTATCCAGCTCAGGCAGGCCTACGACGGAGTTCCCATCCTCATCATGGGGCATACCCCGAGCGAGTACTTTGCCGAGGCTGTCAGCAAGCGCATTACCTGTACCATTTTTGATTATGAGCAGGCAGTCTCCTTGGCGGCAGCGGCTAAGGCTCAGGGTACCGTGGTCAAGGCCCATGTCAAAGTCGATACCGGGATGAACCGCTTAGGCCTCAAGCCTGGTTCTTTCGGTGCTGACTCAGGTTTTAATTCTGCCGCAAGTCTCCTGGCCCGTATGGCAGAACTGCCTGGTTTGGATCTTGAGGGCGCCTTTACTCATCTGGCCCTCAACAACAGGGCCTCAGATGCGGCTCAGTTCGACATGTTCATGACCTTGATGGAAGAGGCAGCCAAATGTGGTGTCCATTTTAATATGCGCCACGTCTGCGACTCCATAGGGCTGATGCGCTATCCAGAGTACAGGCTTGACCTGGTACGTCCAGGAGCCGTCATGTACGGCGTCGTGCCCATGAACACTCCCTTGAGTCAATCTATTGATATTCGAACCCCCTTCCGTTTCTCTACGCGCATCTCACGCCTGAGGTCATTGTCTGCCGGAGAAGGTGTGGGTTACGACTACACGTGGAAGGCGTCTGTTGACGGTGCATTGGTGGCTACTCTGCCGGTGGGCTATGCCGACGGTTACAAGCGCTGCCTGTCTAATGTAGCCAGCGTCATCGTACGGGGGCAGAGGGCTCCTGTCGTGGGGCTCATCTGCATGGATCAGTGTAATGTAGACGTGAGCGCTATCAGCGGTGTTTCCGAGGGCGACGAGGTCCTGCTCCTCGGTGGCTGGGCCAAGGACAATCCAGAGGAGGGCATCCCGGTGCTTGAAATGGCAACATGGGAGTCAACCAATCGTAACGATGTGATTTGCGCTATAGGTAGACGGGTACCCAGAGTCTATAGTGAGGGTGGTAGGATAGTCTCCGTATCAGAGTATGTCCTTGGAGGTATGTAATGGAAACGGCTCCTAAAATTCGCATCGACGCCTGGGATATACGTCCCTGGCTCGTGAAGACTCGGCGAACCCTGCACCGCAAGCCAGAATTAGGCAATAAGGAGTTTCAAACGGCCGACTTCATCGAGTCCCTTCTTGGGGAGATGGATGTGGAGTATGTGAGGACAGGTACAGCCATAGTCGGTCTCATACGAGGATCGAAGCCGGGCAAGACCGTCGCCCTTCGCGCCGACATAGATGCCCTGCCCATACAGGAAGAAACAGGAGCCGAATACGCCTCCATCCATGACGGTGTCATGCATGCTTGCGGGCATGATGCGCATACGACAATTCTCCTTGGCGCGGCGCGCTGGTTTACCGAGCGTCGAGATGATATGACTGGTAACGTCAAACTGCTGTTCCAGCCAGCCGAGGAATCTGATGGCGGGGCCGAGATAATGATACAGAACGGCTGCCTGGAGAATCCCTCTGTTGACTATGTTCTTGGCCTGCACGTCATGCCATATCTTCCTGTCGGGCGGATAGAGACAAAGAAAGGCGCATTGAACGGTTCCAGTACTGGGCTCACCTTTACCGTGCATGGCACGAGCTGTCATGCCGCCTATCCTGAACGCGGCGTAGACGCCATCATGATGGCCGCCCACGTCGTCGCCGCCTTGCATACACTCGTGTCACGCTATGTGTCTCCTTTGGAGACGGCGGTGCTTACCATTGGCACCATACATGGCGGTACTGTCTCAAATATCGTGGCCGACGAGGTGACAATGAAAGCTACCCTGCGTACTACCAGCGAGTTGACGCGAGACATGCTCATAGTCAGGGCAAAGTCGGTGGTGGAAAACATCACGGCTGCCTTCGGGGGCTCAGGAGAGGTAGCCGTGCGCTATGGCTACGCGGCTCTCATAAACGATTCCGGTATTGTCGATTGTATCGCCGAGACGGCACTCGATGTACTAGGGCCAGAATCACTGGTATGGAAGGAAGCTCCCAGCATGGGCGTCGAGGACTTCTCCTTCTTCTGCAAGGAGCGTCCCGGTGCCTTCTACCATCTTGGCTGCGGCAACGAAGACAAGGGTGTGCTTGCACCCATACACTCTTCTACCTTTGATATAGACGAGGATTGCCTGCCCCTTGGCGTGGCCATGCAGGTAGCCTGTACCCAGAAGCTTCTTGCCCTCCCACCTAATGCTTAATGATAACACAAGGAGAACGTTGATGAATAAACTGTATGTAAGCGCCGACATAGAAGGTGTCTGCGGCATAGCGGATTGGACAGAAACAGAGATTGGCGAGGCGCAGGGAGCCTATTTCAGAAAAGAGATGACCAAGGAAGTGGTCTCAGCCTGTGAGGCCGCCGTCAAGCATGGCGTTTCAGACATACTCGTCAAGGATGCCCATGGTTCGGGCAGGTCGATAGACCCCTCGGCATTGCCGAGGGAAGCCAGGATACTGCGTTCATGGACCAAGGACCCCTTGGTCATGATGGCAGGGCTCGATGCCAGTTTTGGTGGCGTTTTCTTCATAGGCTACCATTCTGCGGCGGGCACCGACGGCAACCCTCTGGCTCATACCATGAATGGTGACAACGTGGCCGTCATGATAAATGGTGTACTAGCCTCCGAGTTTATGATCAACTCCTATATAGCAGGCCACATCGGTGTACCAGTCATGATGCTCACGGGAGACGCCGCTCTTTGTGCCACGGCTGCGAGCATCAATCCCAACATACGTACCGTCGCCGTCTCTGAAGGACATGGCAACGCCTCTATATCGATACACCCTGCGCTTGCGCAAGAGCGCATAGCGGCCGCTGCCAGGGATGCCTTGTCCGCCGACCCCAAGAGCATGCTCGTGCAGATGCCTGGCTCGTTTAAGGTATCCATATACTTTAAAAAGCACTTCCTTGCCAACAGAGGCTCCTATTATCCTGGTGCTACGAGGCTCAGTGCACATGAGGTTGGTTTTAAATCAAAGAATTGGGCCGACGTCCTGGCCTTCCTCTTCTTCGTGCTATGAGCCGTATACTTCCCAAGGCCCTCAAGCGAGGTGACACGATAGGCATCATAGCCCCTTCTGGATCTCTGAAGGACCCATCTTCGGTGATGGTGGGCGCCTCTGCAATAGAGGCTATGGGGTTCAAGATAGCCGTAGGAGATAGCTGCCGATCCGCGTACGGGTATCTGGCCGCATCAGACGAACTGCGAGCTGCAGACCTCAACACATTCTTCGCCGATTCTAGCATAGACGGTATAGTCTGCCTGAAAGGCGGTTACGGAACGCCACGCATCCTGGACAAGATCGATTACGACATAGTCGCGTCAAATCCCAAGGTGTTTGCCGGCTACAGCGATATAACAGGCCTCCACCTGGCCTTTAGGCGACTAGCCGCCTATCCTACCTTTCATACGCCCATGGCCATAAGCATGGAAGGTGGCTTCGATGATTTCTCCGCCGCATCCTGGATGAAGACGCTGACATCGACGACGCCCTTAGGCATGCTTGTGCCTCCGCCCGGCTGCAGCACGGAAGCCCTCGTCCGGGGCAAGGCGCGCGGGCCGCTCATAGGTGGCAATCTGTCCCTCGTAGCAGGGCTGGTTGGCACCCCCTACGCATTCGTGCCTGACGGCGCCATCCTCTTCCTCGAGGATATAGCCGAGGAACCATATCGAATTGACCGCATGCTGACGCAACTCAGGCTGGCTGGCGTATTTGAGCGCTGCGCCGGTATAGTCTTAGGCCATTGGACTCGATGCGATGCCAAGGAACCCGGGCGTTCGTTAAGCCTTGAACAGGTGTTCTCAGATATCATAGCGCCAGCCGGCAAGCCGACAATGACAGGGTTCTCCGCCGGTCACTCGACGCCTACCCACAGCCTGCCTTTTGGTGTTGAGGCTGTGCTTGACGCCGATGCAGGGACACTAGAAATAGTGGAGCCGGCATTGTGTTAGTAGCGATACCCTCGATGAAGGTCATGCCTCTCTATGGCACTATAGATACTGGCGTGGTATTGTTTAAACAAAGAGAAGCTTAAGAGGTATCAGACAATGGCACATCTACAGTTCGATGGTTGCGACGCTGTAACGCTCGCCAGGGATTATGGCACGCCCTTGTATGTCGTTTCAGAGAGGATTATACGAGAGCGGCTTCACGAGATACGCAAGGATTTCCTTGAGCGCTATCCCAATACTGAGGCCCTCTATGCCAGCAAGGCTTTGCAGACCATAGACATCTGCCGCATCGTGGCATCTGAAGGCATAGGCCTGGACGTGGTGTCCGGTGGCGAACTCTATGCAGCAAGCAAGGCAGGCTTTCCCATGGACCGTATCTGGTTCCACGGCAACTCCAAGACAGAATCAGAGATTCGTATGGCCGTTGAATACGGGGTGGGCAGGATGGTCGTAGACAACCTGCATGAACTGGCCGTCTTAGACGAGGCTGCACGCACCTTGAATCGCCGTGTAAAAATTTTATTCAGGATAACGCCGGGAGTAGACAGCCATACGCATGATTATGTGTCCACAGGAAAACTAGACTCCAAATTTGGCATACCCCTCGACCAACGTGTGCGTGACCACTATATAGGTGCCGCGCTCAAGCTAGAGGGTGTTGAACTGATGGGCTTCCATTTCCATGTTGGCTCCCAGCTCCTGTCTAACGAGTCTCATCTCAAGGCGGCTACCATAGTAACCAAGCTGATGAGCGAGGTTCGCGATGCCTACGGCTTTGAGACGAAGGAGCTTAACCTGGGTGGTGGGTATGGCGTGCACTATAGCGGAGACGAGCAGACAAAGCCTCTTTCGTACTTCGTAGATGCATTGATGGCCAACGTTGGTTCTGCCTGTGCCGCCGCAAGGTTGCCGTTTCCTCGCATCATCATAGAACCGGGTCGATGGATAGTCGGCACTGCAGGAATCACCCTCTATACTATAGGCTCAAAAAAGGTAATCCCCGACGTACGCACCTACGTTGGCGTTGACGGAGGATTGCCCGACAATCCACGGCCCGCCCTGTATGGTGCCGTCTACGAGGCGACTATAGCCGATCGTGATGACTCCAAGCGTGATGAGCTCGTAACCGTGGCCGGCAAGTGCTGCGAGACAGGCGACATACTGATACGCGACATAGCACTGCAGTCACCCGAGCCCGGCGACACCTTGGCCGTGTTCACGACAGGAGCCTATAACCATTCAATGGCCAGCAACTACAACCGCCTGCCCCGGCCCGCGATGGTGCTGACCAATGCCGGCGAACACCGCTTGTCGGTACGCCGTGAGACATTTGAAGATCTCGTCGCAAGGGAGCTCTAGCATGGATGCCAAGGCGCTGCACGATAGCCTGCTTGTCATAGACGGCCATTGCGACACGGCCATCCCTGCCGCAGGATTCAACTTCAAAAACGAGCCCATCCCTCCCCTGGACCTGTGTGTCCGCAATACAGAGTGGCAGATAGATTTCCCTCGGCTCAAGGAAGGCGGCGTAGGAGCACAGTTCTTTGCCCTGTTTACCGACACCGCGTTTATAGACAATGCTACAGAGCATACACTGAGACTCTTGTCTGCCGTAGAATCGGCCATAAGCCGCTCGGGAGGGCAAGCCCGGCTGGCTCTCTCTGCCCGCGATATACGCGAAGCCAAGACCGCAGGAAAGCTTGCCGTCGTCCTTACCATAGAAGGCGGAGAGGCTATAGGGGATAGCTTCCAAACACTCCAGGACTTCTATGCACGTGGAGTGCGGCTCATGACCCTGACATGGAACAGGATAAACGCCATAGGCCGTGGCGCCGAGCACCCCGGCCCCGATGGGCTGACACCGTTTGGCCTCGAGATTATAGCCGAGATGGAGCGCCTCGGTATGATAGTCGACGCATCACATCTCTGCGACCAGGCACTGGACGAGCTGCTGGCCGTGGCTCATAGGCCACTCGTGGCGTCTCATTCCAATGCCAAGGCGGTATGCGACCATAGACGTAATCTAGACGACACCCATCTTAAAGCCATAGCGGCTACCGGCGGCCTCATAGGCGTAACCTTTGCAGGCGTCTTCGTCGATCCTGACCCTGCCCGCGTCACCGTGGAGCGAGTCGTTGATCACGTTGATCATATCGTGTCGGTAGCAGGCATAGACCATGTTGGTCTTGGCACCGATTTCGACGGCTTTACCGCGCCCTATGGCCTCGTCATGCCCGATTGCACCGGCCTTGGCGGTCTGAGTGCTGCCCTCCTGGCGCGGGGATACGGCGCCCAGGATGTTGCCAAGATAATGGGACAGAACTGGCTACGCGTCATAGAAGACGTCGTAGGCTAGCGGGCGGCACCCTGCAAAGCCGGGCTTATTCTTACTTTGCTATCAGCCCCGATATCATGCCGCCTGTGACCTCTATACACGTTGCGTTTACAGCCTCGTTCCTGGCGACCCAGGTCATCGTGTCGGCTATCTCCTCGGGTTCTATGAGCCGACCAAGGTGGACACCTGAAACTATCTTGGCGAGGGCTCCCTGATCCATGCCCTTGACCATCGGCGTACCTACGTAGCCGGGAGCTATGGAGACGACGCGAATATCGGTGATTCCCTTCATCTGGAACTCGCCTACAAGGATCTTGGGCCAGAGCGCCATGGCGGCCTTGGTCGACGAGTAGTTGAGCTGGCCTACGCCGCCTTCCTTCTGGATAGAAGAAATGGTGAACAGCACACCCTTCCAAGCGTTGTTGACCATGCGGATTGACGCTTCTCTGAGCGTTATGAATGGGCCGACGAGATTGACTTCCATGACGGCCCGGAAATCAGCCGTGCTCATAGAGCGCTTTACCTTGCCTGTCTCCTTGTCGGTAGACACGAACATGCCGTCTCGTATGATGCCTGCGCATGGCGCGACTATATTGATTGCACCGAACTCCGAAACGGCGAAGTCCATGAACGCTGCCGTGGAAGCGTCGTCGGTAACGTTGAGAACCTTGCCCGCTGCCTTGCCGCCGGTCTTTTTGATGTCGGCTACGACCCTGTCGAGGCCCTCCTGATTCATGTCACCAAGAACGACGCTTGCGCCTTCTTTTGCAAATCTGCGTGCTACCGTCTCGCCTATGCCACTGGCTCCTCCGGTGACGACAGCGACTAATCCCTTTAATTCCATATATGACTCCTGTGAATAAATTTGAACGAGTCTATACTATACCTCTGTGCCAGACATGTCAAAAGCGATGTCTCAAGACTTCAGCTCAAACCCCGCTCAACGATACCAAAGCTGGCTCCACCATCCTCTCCCAGAGCCTTTGCTAGATAGGGAAGGGCGTCTTCCATGGCCTCCTTAAGGAGCCAGGGCGGGTTCAAGACAAGCATGCCAGAGCCTGACATGCCTCGTTCCCCGGGGAAGCTTCCACGGACACGGAGACGGATGTCCAGGGATTTCTTAGCCAGGGTGGCGAGACGAGAGGGCAGGGTTCTGGCTTCCTCCCTCTCCAGGAGGGGGTACCAGATGGCGTATGCACCGGTGGAGAAGCGGCGAAGCGCCTCTTTCAGTGCCAAGACTAGTGTTTCATAGTCTTGAACCAGCTCATATGAGGGATCCATGAGTATAAGCGCCCTTCGGGAGGGTGGTGGGAGGAGGGCACGGAGCCCGGCTAGTCCGTCGGAATTATGGCTGGTAATTCGACGATCGGCTGATACAAGTACCGAGAGCGGAGCAAAGTCGCTTGGGTGTAGCTCAAAGAGAGCCAAGCGATCGATTGGCCTCAGAAGCATTGCCGCAATGCCTGGAGAGCCTGGGTATATGGCATTCCCCGGAATGGTCGCCATGCCATCATCTCCGCGCCGGATAGAGCCGTAGGCTTCCAGGGCTGCAAGGTAGGAGGCTATTGATTCTGGAATGCTCTCGCTTCCCTGTTTTGAGCAATAGGAACAGAGCCGCTCTAATCCACCAGACCATTCCTCGTTCATCGCGGAGTAGCCTTCATGCAAGGCGTATGCGCCGGCGCCGGCATGGGTGTCTATGTAGAGCAGTGCTGTATCCTTAGTGCGCAGGAGGGATAGCATGCTTACAAGCGTGCAATGCTTGAGGACGTCTGCGTGGTTGGCGGCATGAAAGCCGTGTCTATAACTGAGCACCTGGAGACTCCGTACTACTGCGATAGTGCTTCCTGCAGGATGAGGCAAGCCATTGAAACCCTAGTGTACCCTTCAAGCCTGTTCCATGTCATGGTGCCTCAATGCTTGACAGTCTTGGCATGAGGAACCGATACTGCTCTGAGCCATGGCTTCCCGATCCGCCTCGTTAGACGCCCTCTTACTGCGCTCAAAGGAAGTGCCATCCGGCGCTCGTGTCGTCACACTGTTGTCTGCAGAGGAAGGTCTCATAGAAGCCTTCGTCTTTGGGGGTGGCAAGAGCAAGCTGCGCTCCTTGGCTTCTCCCTGGCATTACGGGCGTGCATGGATATACCGTGACCTGTCCAAAGGCCTCATAAAACTAAATGATTTTGATCCTCTGCGGGAGCATGCCGGTATACGTGGCAACCTTGGGGCCATAAGCTCGGCTTCATTTGTCAGTGAATTCATGGCAGCCACGAGCGGCCTCGGGGGAGACTGGTCGGATGCCCTCGAGCTGTCACTCGTCGCTCTTGCGTCCTTCGAAGCGGCTGCTTTGCATGACGATCATCAAATGCTCGACAGATCCCTGGTCTTGTTTATATTGACGGCCCTGGAGGCGATGGGACTTTTGCCAGACAGGAACGAGTGTAGCTCCTGTGCTGGCGTAATACGCCGCGATGCGCTACACTCCTACTCCCGCCGTTCGGGAGGATTTGTCTGCTCTCATTGTGCAGAGACGGACATGATGCCGGTGCCGCCAGAAGCCATTGTCTGGCTGGAATCAGCCGGGCGCAAGAGCTTTGGCGAGGCCGTTATAGTCGGCCTGGCGTATGAGGCTAGTGCTGCGCTCAAGGCCATCGCCATCGATCTCGCGAGGAAGGCGGCCGACGTTCCGCTCAGGACGCTCGATTCAGGTTTGATATGAGGAGGCCGCCATGAGGGCCGTAGATTCTATAATGAAGAAGCGTGATGGTGGAGAGCTGTCACGTGAAGAAATAGCGATGATAGTCAATGGGTACGTCTCGGGCGAGGTGCCGGAATACCAGGTAAGCGCCTGGCTTATGTCAGTGTTCTTCCGTGGCATGAGTGCCAGAGAGACGGCAGACCTAACAGACCTGATGCTACGCTCCGGAACGACGATGGACCTGTCGGGCATAGCCGGCCCCTTCGTAGACAAGCATTCCACAGGAGGCGTCGGCGACAAGGTCTCGCTCATCCTCGCCCCTATAGCCGCGGCCTGCGGCGTCAAGGTGCCTATGATGTCGGGTAGGGCGCTCGGCCATACCGGCGGCACGCTCGACAAGCTTGAGAGCATTCCCGGTTATACCACGCGGCTCGATCAAAAGCGGTTTCGAGAGTATTTAGAGCGTGACGGATTCGCCATGACCGGGCAGACTGACGAAATCGTCCCTGCCGACAAGAAACTGTACTCACTGAGGGATGTGACTGCCACCGTCGAGTCGGTTCCGCTCATAACGGCCAGCATACTGTCCAAGAAGGTAGCAGAAGGCGCAGACGCCTTGGTCTTCGATGTCAAGAGCGGCCCCGGGGCCTTCATGAAGACAGTCGAAGACGCCGAGCGCCTGGCTACCAGCCTGGTGAATACGGGAAAGGCCATGGGCAAACGCATAGTCGGCGTCATCACCGATATGACCGAGCCCCTGGGAGCCAAGGTTGGCAACTTCCTCGAGGTGGAGGAGTCTATAGACTGCCTTAAGGGCAAGGGACCCGCTGACCTGATGGAGGTGACCTACCGTCTGACAGCATGGATGCTCGTCGCAGCCGGCATCGCTTCCGGTGTAGAAGCCGCGCTCGTGCTCTGCCATGAGGCTGTTACTTCGGGCAAGGCATACGAACTGTTCATACGAAACATCAAGACCCAGGGTGGTGACGTAGAAAAGATGCTGTCGCTGTACGGAACCTATCGTTCAAAGCATCTGCGCGAACTACGCGCTCCCTCTGATGGCTTTATACAATCGATAGACGCATTCAAGATTGGCCTGGCTGGCGTATACCTTGGTGTGGGTAGGAACAAGACGAGTGATCCTGTGGCTCCTGATGTTGGTTACATATTCGAGCGCAAGAAGGGCGACAAGGTTAAAAAGGGTGATCTCATAGCCTTGGTCTATGGCAAGGATGACGCGTCGATAGACGCCGCCTGGGATCTAATAACAGGTTCTCTCTGTATAGGAGAGGCGGCACCGAGCTTGCCATCGCTTATAATCAAGGAAATAAGCGCATTATGAGATGGAAGAAGCGCGACGTCTCCCCGTCGAGTGTACGAGAGCTTGCGGAACGCTTCGGTCTCGATCTATTAAGCGCATCGATCCTGGCGCGTCGTGGCGTTCTATCGCCTGAAGATGCACTCTTCTACCTTGAGGACGATGTTCGATTCCTGCGCAACCCCTTTCTGTTCTCGTCTATGGAAGATGCCGTAGACAGGATTCTGCTGGCGGCCGACGAGGAAGAGAAGGTGATGGTCTTTGGCGACCGTGATGCCGATGGCGTCACCTCCACAACGCTGATGGTGGAGGCTCTGTCGGATCTGGGCCTTGATGTTCGCTACCGCCTGCCCAACGACGACGAGAAATACGGGCTTTCTATCGCTGCCATCGACGAGTTTGCCGTCGAGTATGGCAGCCTCATCGTCACCGTTGACTGCGGTATCTCAAACCATGCCGAGATTGTCTATGCCAAGGAGAAGGGCATAGACGTCATAGTGCTCGATCATCACCTGTTGCAGTCAGACTCTCCCCCGCCTGCCCTCGCCGTCATCAATCCAAAGCTTGAAGATTCAGGCTATCCCTTCCGTGATCTATCCGGTTGTGGTGTGGCATACAAGGTGGCACGTGCCCTCAAGTTTGCCAAGAGCGGTTTGTATAAACAGCAGATAGCCCTCCTCAACGTCAGGCCGGTCAAGGATGCCTATGTCATAGAGGCGATGAGTCTTTCAAACCTGGTAGAAACTGCCAGGATAAGCGAGACAATAGTGCCGGGTATGGTAGAGCTTGAACGTACCAGGCTCGTCCCCTTCCTCAAGGACAAGCAGATATTCGTATGGGACGGTGACATCCAAAGGCGTCTACTGTCAAAGGCTCTAGGCAAGGCAGCGGAGGTAAACTTCTACGATGTTCGCCCCGATGTTGGGACGGTCATTTCCCAGGCCGCCGGTGTCAGTCTTCTGCGCCTTGCCGAGATGTCAAAGGTTGGCAAGTACTCGGAGAAGCCTTCAGGAGAACTTGACGCCTTCTACAACCTGTTTACATCATTTTCCCTCCGCAAGGCTGGAAGCCACGGTGAGTCGGACGGAGACGCCCTGCAGCTCGTTGCCTTATCGACCATTGCCGACCTGATGCCCCTGCACGACGAGAACCGCATACTCGTACGCCAGGGGCTGGCCGCCCTCAACAGGAAACCACGCAAGGGTCTAGCCGAGCTAGTGGCGAGACAAAACCTCATCGGTAAGCGGATAGGATCCAACGACGCGGCATGGCAATTGACGCCGGTTCTTAACGCGGCCGGGAGGATGGGTAAACCCGAGGTAGCGGTACGAATGCTCCTCGATGATGATCCATCTCAGCGTGGAGCCCAGGCCGACGCGCTCATGGAGCTTAACCAGGAACGACGGCGTCTTGGGGCGGAGTGCTGGGAAGCCGTCTACCCCGCTGCCAGAGAGGCTGCAGAGGCCTCTGGCGGCAAGTACGTCATACTCGGCAGGCCAGACATCTTTCGCGGCATAACAGGTATCGTAGCCTCGAGGCTCGCAGACACCTTCAAGGTACCAGCCGTTGCGGCTACCTTCATGGCCGATGGCAGTGCCGTGGCATCGCTACGGAGCGCCCGCGGCTTCAACGTCAAGGGACTCCTCGAACATTGCCAGGCTCTCTTCTATGACTATGGTGGCCACGACGCCGCGGCGGGTTTTAGCATGAGCGCCGACAAGTGGCCCGAGTTTGAAAGGCTGGCCAAGGAGTATCTATCTGGTGTTGATCTTGACGAAACCGAGGAGAGCATAGACATAGACGCCGAGCTTCCACACGAGTACATGACGCCTTCCCTGGCAGACATGGTAGAGAGGCTTGAACCGTATGGAGAGGGTAATGCTCCCTTGGTTTTCATGGCTCGAGCCGTGCCCATAGCACAGATAGACATCGTTGGCAAACAGGAAAAGAGCCATCTTAAGCTGCTCCTTGACTTTGGTGCCAACCGCTGGCCTGCGCTCTGGTGGAACGCCGCCGATCGCTACAAGAAAGACTTTAGCCAAGAGGACAGACTCGATGTTGCCTTCAGACTACAGAGGAATTACTGGAACGGCCAGGAAACGCCACAGCTTGTCATCATAGACGCCAGGAAGGCCGAGCCTTTAGTATAACTTTGCGTATGCTGATTCTACCGTGACAATCTTCGCGCGCTTTGCTATACTGTAGCGACTAGTGGCCGACCGGTAGCTAGTCCCACCATTGCAATGAGCCGCCAGCCGGCATTACTAAAGGAGATTTCATGCCAGAGACAAGGGTCCTCATCAATCTTTCAAACCATCACATACACCTCTGCGCCGCCGACGTCGAGGCCCTCTTTGGAAAGGGTCATGCATTGACCAAGACAAAGGATCTGATGCAACCCGGCCAGTTTGCCTGCGAAGAGCTTGTGACCATAAAGGGGCCCAAGGGCTCCATAGCCAAGGTCCGAGTGCTAGGGCCCGAGCGTAAGGAAACACAGTGCGAGATACTGGCCAGTGAGATGTTCAAGCTTGGCGTGCCAGACTGCCAGACCCGCGAATCGGGGAAGCTGGATGGCTCCACTCCCTTCGAGATAGAAGGGCCGGCAGGCACGGTCAAGAAGGACAAAGGCCTCATCGTCGCAAAGCGGCATATTCACTTCGACCTGGCCTCGGGTGAACGCTACGGCGTCAAGGACACGGAGATAGTCGATCTTAAGGTGCCTGGAGAACGTGGAGCCATCTTCCTCAACGTGGTATGCAGGGTCAATGCGGCGTATGCACTCGAATGCCACCTTGATTTTGATGAAGGCAACGCGGTAGGAATAGGCAATGGAGCCATAGGCGAGGTCATACGCCGAGTATAGCATTTTGATATAGAGTCGCGAGGGGCCTCCATCGCGGCGGCCACCACATCTATTGGCGATCGTCCATGGAGGAACCCGATGAACAAGGTAGTGCTCAAGGCTCAGGATCTGGATGGATACCTGAACGACGAAGACAGGGTAACTATTGACAAGATGGACGGCTTGTACGCTAAGGCGATGCAGTCATTCAGTATTCTGTCTGCCGCCCGAGACAAAACGGAGATCAAAAAAGCGGAAGCCAATCTCATTTCCTTGTATAACGAGATGGGCGGCCTCATGCAGCAGATTTGCAAGGCTGAACCACGCATACAGGTTTACTCCTTCGAGACGGCTCCTGAGCATCACGGCGAGGCCTCCAGGCTCATAGCGAAGCTTCGCGACATCAATACACAGCACCAGGAATTTACCTATTACACCCAGCGTGCCTACGAACTGCTCTTTGGGCTGGCCTTCGGTGGAGCCAAGAGCGAGAATAAGAACTACCTGATTCCCCGTACCCCCGTTACGGTACCTGTTCAGAACTATGCCGTCCACAAGATACCAAATATTGATGATCGTATAGAAAATTCTGTCATGTGTGTCATGCTTAGAGGCGCCCTCCTGCCGTCTATGATACTCTCCAAGGAGATACAGGAGTTTTCATCAAGGGGCTATGTGACGCCGTTTGCACTCTTTAAGATAAAACGTGACGACACGAAGCATGAGTCTAATATGGAGTACATCCTTGACCTTGACCGCTCCTACTTCCGCCCCGAGGAGCTTGATGGCAAGGATCTTATCTTTGCTGATCCCATGAATGCCACCGGAGGAAGCCTCGTTACCGTCGTCAAGTACATCCTCGATCTTGGGGTCAAGCCACGCTCTGTCAAGTTCCTAACCATCATATCGGCGCTCAAGGGAGCCCTGCGCGCCGTTCGAGCCGTAGATAACATGACGGTCTATACCCTGTGGATGGATCCGGCGCTTAACGAGCTAGCCTATATCATGCCTGGGCTCGGTGACGCGGGCGACCGCATCAACGGTAAGGACTTCGACGAGACACCCCGCGATATGATACAGCTTATAGCGGATTACGGCTCGACCATATCAAATCTGTACCGTGCACAGATACGCACCATAGAAGAGACGGTACTCAGGCGATGATACAGCGGACAGGCCGATCGCTGCTGCTTGCGGTATTTGCCACGCTTCTTTCTGTCTCCTGTGTCTCTCAACAGTCAAGGGCACAAGCCGTCTCCTGGACAGAACTAGGCAATGCATGGGCCGAGCTGGAGCGATGGGACAAGGCAGGGGAGGCCTGGTCTCGTGCCATGGGTCTCGATCCTGGCCAGTTGGTCGCCAGCTACAATCTTGCCCGTGCCTTGGCCGAGGCAGGCAAGTACGACGAATCAATAGCCAAGAGTGACGAGTTCCTGGCCTTCGATCCAGAAAACGCCGCCGTCATGGCCGTCAAGGCCTACGCCCTACACAAGGCGGGCCGAGACGAAGAGGCTCTAGCCGTATACCAGAAGGTCGAGAGACTCAATGGCGGCGATCTAGCAAGTGTCTACAACCTGGCCCTTCTCATGGAGGCACTCGGCAGGATCGATGATGCAATGCAGCGCTACGAGCAGATACTGCTCATACAGGCCGATCATGTCGGCGCCTCGTATAGGAAGGGTCTCATCCTGTCCAGCCAGGGAGAAAGCGATTCTGCCTTGCCACTCTTGCTACGATACGTAGAGGCCAACCCTAAGTCAAAGGAGGCGCGAAGCGCCCTTGCCTTGGCACAGGAGCGTGCGGGCCGTTACCAGGAAGCCCTGGGGTCATACCGGACAATGCTTGAAAACGATGATAAGGACGCGGATGCCTGGTTTGCCATGGCGCGGCTCAACTTGACGGTTATAGAGGATGGGCAAGCCGGACTCGATGCCCTAGGTAGTGCCATTACAAATGGGTTTAAGGATCGCGATCGAGTGCGTGCACTCCTGGATGATCCTAAGCTGGTGGTGCCCGAGGCGGTCAAGGAAGCCTTGGATAAGGCCGGCCTGCTTACCGAACCGGCACAGCAGCCTCCTGCCGACCCTCAGGCTCCCAGTCCATAAGAACTGTCTTTTAGTCCTGACCACCCAGTTCCAGGATGAGTTCAACCTCTCCGCGTGAAAGCTTGACGGCCCTGGCTATCTCTTCCACCTTCCATCCCTGGTGAGCTAGTTTTCTAACCGTCTCCTGTACTGATATGGGAGGCGCACCCTTATCCTTGCGACCCGATGCTGGTTCATCCTTGAGTATGTCGTTGAGGAGCTTAAGATGATCCTGGGTCTTCTTGTT
The DNA here is from genome assembly GCA_034003955.1 of Spirochaetia bacterium. Taxonomy (GTDB): domain Bacteria; phylum Spirochaetota; class Spirochaetia; order Treponematales; family UBA12059; genus SZUA-370. Next base: position 53,313 of record JAVEXO010000010.1, read on the forward strand.
GAGTTCATCAAAGCGTGTCTCGGCTCTGGCCAACCACTCCCGGGCCTTCTGAAGATCAGTGACGCGCTTCTCTGCGTCTACAAGGGCGCCATCCATCTCGTCCAGCTTCACGACGGCGGCATCGAGCCTGGGTTTCCAGGCCATGACCTCGTCAATGGAGCGCTTCAAGTCTATGACCTTGTCTGGTATTTCCCTAACCTCGGCATCTATCGTTCTGACATTGCGTTCTATGTCGCTTATGGCCTGGAAGTTCTTGTCTACGGCGTCTGCCGTGGCGTCGAGTATGTTTGATTTCTTCTCTACCCTGTCGTATTTTTCCGCCGCTTCATCGGCAATATCGCTCAGTCTGCGAACCTCGGCCTGAATCTGGGTGAGTTGGTCATTGCTCGATGTTACAGAAGCCAGCTTCTGGTCAACCGCCTGGGACAGGCTTATGAGTCGCTTGAAATCTTCTTCCATCGCATCGAGTCGTCGCTTCTCAGCCAGGAAGCGGGCTATCTTCTGGCTCAGTTCGTCCTCCAGACGCTTTACCCTCCCGTATTGCGTCTCAAGCTCTACCATCTCTGCCCGCCTGGATTCTACGCGTGACAGGTCTGCCTTCATCGCCTCCATGGCGTCAGACAGATTGGCCTTAAGCTCATCGGCTCGTTCGAAGAGTCTGGTTTGAGCCTGAAAGGCCTTGACTTGCTTGTCAATTTCCTCAAAGGCCTTTTCCCGGTTCTTCTTTTCCTCTTCCAGTGAGGATCCCATCTGGTCCCTGATTTTCTCGAACCCATCCTGCATACTGCGTGAATAACGCTTGTATTCATCTATGGCAGCACTCATCGTGGCCGTCGATTCCCGTGCCTTGTGCATGGCATCCTGAGCCAGGCCATCGTAGGATCGCGTAAAGTCGTCGAGAGCCTGGGCCGTTTTCTGAGCCAGTTCCTGACGGAAACGTCCAACGTCGTCTGACAGGGATCTTACATCCCTGGAAAGAGACTCGCGTTCCACCTTTGCCGCCTCTAGAACCTTGCGCCTCTCTTTTTCCCAGTCGTCTGAAATCGATGCCACATCCGTCTTGAATGACTCTGCGAGTGTTGCTATAGCCGCAATTCGTTCTGCTTCTGCCGCCTTCATCGTCGACACAAAATCTTTTTTCCATGCACTGGTCTCTGATAGTATGACGGCTCTTGCCTCTTCGAAGCGTGATCTGGCGACATTGGATGCATCGGAGAGGGATTTTGTGTCTGTTTCAGCTTGACGCTCGGCGTTCCTGACACGTTCTCCCAGTTCATGCTTCCATCTATCCAGTTCCGTGTTCAGGTATGCATCGGCAGCCGCCCGGGCGTCATCAAGGTCGGCCTTCACGGCTGATTTAAGCGACGACAGGGCATCGTCGGCCTCACCCATGCGTTCGCTTATGGCTCCGCGGTGTGCGTCCACCTGAGCCGCTAGTTTATCGAGTTGTTCCTGTATTCTGTTCTGTGTCTCGGCTAGTCTGGAGCGAGCATCTTCCGACCAGGCCTTGTCTGTCTCTGCGCGGGATACATCCGCTTCTCTAATTGAATTTGATAGTCTTTCGTCCATCTCGGCGCGCCATACGGCAAATTTCTCGTTTGCATCATCGCTTCGGGCGCGCAGATCGGCGAAGAACTCATCCTCGAATATCTTTAGCTTTTCAGACACATCGGCGTAGGCCTTGCTCTTGAGTGCATTGAGGTCGCTGTCGAGGCTCTTGACGGCTGCCTTGACCCTTGCCGATTCACCCCTGAATTCTTCCTCAAAAGAGGCTTGGCGAGAGGCGAGATCCTTGCCAAAGAGGGCAAAGTCTTCCTCGACACGACGTTCAACACCACCCATGGTGTCTCTCAGGGCTTTTTCCATGCGATCCGCGTCGAATCTGACTCCTTCAAGACGCGATAGCCCCTGTTCCACGAGTTCGCGTAGCTCGCTGGCACGTATCTCGAAGTTTGCAAGGACGCGTTGTTCTAGATCGGCTCCTCTGTCGGTAAATTTGTCGCTCAGTGCCGATACGGTATCGTTGGCCTTCTTCTCTGCGGCCGACAGTAATTCGTCCATGGCGGCTAAACGTGCCGACTGTGCGCTAGCCGTTTCGTCTATGCCGGATCTGAACGCGGCAAGAGTCTCGGCCATGTCACGGGCCGCCATCTCTGCCTCTGCCTTTGTCTCGGCTATGCCTTCCTTGATGCTTGCTCTGATGCCGACTTGTTTGGCGCTCGTATCTTCCTGATAGGCCTTGAGTTGTTCCTTGAGTTTAGCCTGTAGTGCAAGTGCGGTTTCCTGAACCTTTGTCTCTATCTTGGAGAAGCGTTCTTCATAGAGGTTCTCGGCCTTGCTTACCTTGTTTTCAGCCTCAGCAATACGGGCACTGGCCTGTTCAACCGCCTTTTCTGCCTCGGTTCTAACCTCCGTTAGAAGGGTCTCGGCATCCTTCTTCCAATCTGCCTTGAAAGACTTGATGACGCCCTGGGTATCGCTTATCTTTTCCTTGGCCTGGTCGCGCAGGGTGTTGAATCTATCATCTATGGCCTCAGAGAGCTTGGCTCCTCTGACGTCAATCTGCTCCTTGAGCTTCTGGAAGCTGGCGTCCTCCAGACGCTCTCCCTCTTCGCGCGCCTTCTTGAAGGCATTTACCAAGAGAGCCTCTATTGCACTGAATCGCTCCTCGGCGGCCCGTACAGCCTCTGCATTGGTATCGGCCACCGCGGCTGTGCCTTCCTCTGCGCGTTCCCGTAGGGTTTCCACCTGGGCCTGGGCGTCATCGAGGGCAGATCGTATTTCGTCTGAGAAGGCCGACCTAAGATCATCCATCATATCCTTGGCGTCTATGGCTATGCCTTCGCGTATGCCTGGTATAGAAGCCTTGAGCCTCTCTATTTCTTCCTTGCTTACTTTGAGGGTCTTGGCTACGCCGTCTACAAAGGCACTCTCATCGTGAATGATACCAAGATTCTCGTCTACGCGAGTGCTCATGTCCTTGAGTTCGGCCAGGGCCTTGTCATACTCGGCAATGCGGGACGCCATGCCGCTTATGTGCTCTGCCTTTGCGTTGAGAGCATCCTCGGCGAGCTGGACGCGCCTTAAGACTTCCTTTGCGGCCTTCTGGTGTACCTCAAGATCTATGGCGTAGGCCTTGAGATCCTCAGAGCGGAGATCGGCATACACGGCCATATCATCGCGTAGCTTTTCACTGTATTTCTTTATTTTTTCAAGCGAGCGGTTGTCGCGATCGAGTATTCTGTACGCGAGCAACAGTATAAGCGTAATGCCTATGGCCACCAGGTTGCCAAGGTCGAACATATGTATTTCTCCCATTGTCGATTCCGCCGAGGCGCCGAGGCGGCCGGGCCTGATCCGTTTTGATTCAGTATATAGCACTATGGAGGAATAATAAAGAATTGTGCATATCTGACCGGCTTAGTTTGCTCTGGAACTAGGTGTTAAGCTCCCGTGATCGCCTGGCGGCAGCGTCTACGGCGTCCATGACTATGGCACGGAAGGCCTTGCGTTCCAGGCTGTGGATGCCAGCCATGGTCGTTCCGGCAGGAGAGGCGACTATATCCTTGAGTTCTCCAGGGTGTTTGCTTGACTCAAGAATTATCTTTGCGGCTCCCATGACGGTCTGTGCCGCGAATTCGTAGGCTTGTCTACGATCCATCCCGTTTAGAACGGCACCATCGGCCATAGATTCTATGAAGAGGAAGGCGAAGGCCGGCCCCGAACCCGATAGGGCCGTGACGATGTCGAAGAGGCGTTCCTCTATGATTCTGGCCCGGCCAACCGACGAGAAGAGTCTTAGTAGCTCGTCGGTATCGGCTTGCTTGACCGATGAGTCAGGGCTGATGGCTGTCATGCCATAGTTTACCGACAGAGGCAGGTTAGGCATAATGCGTATTATAGGTGGAGGCGAGGCAAAGTGAACCTTGATTGAATCAATGGTGATGCCGGCAGCCATGGAAATGACAAGAGAATCGGCTCGGACGCTCAGACAGGCTTCTGACAGGACCTTACCTACGGCATGGGGTTTGACCGCTATAAACAACCAGTCGGAGCGCCCGGCCAGCTCCTTGATGGTCGGCATTATATGTACAGGGTACCTGGCGGCGAGCCCTTCTGAGCGGGAGAGTGTGCGGTTCCAGATGAGCAGTTCGTCATCGACCAGCGCCGGTCCCAGGGCTCCCAACATGATGTCTACGATCTTGCCGGCACCTATGAATCCAATGGTTTTTCCCATGCTTATCTTCCTTTAGACTTTATTTTCGTAGTATTAGCCGCCTCGACGGCGCATGCCGCCAAGAAGAACCTGAAACCTTCATGCCTGTCCAGATCGGAGTCTATCGCCGCCTCTGATAGTATTGCCGCAGGTCCTGCATCAAGGAAAGTGGAGTCGCTTATTGTCCTGGCAATCACATCGCCGTGTGAAGCGTCATCGATGAATGCCTCTAAGTCCTTGCGGAATGCCGGAATGCCTCTGGTCTCGAACCCACGGGGAGAGGCAGAATCGTCGATGGAGTCGAGCAAGGTATGCACGGCCTCGTCCTTTTCTTGGGTAAAGGTAGAGAATAAGGCATAGAAACCGTTCAAGCCTCCGAGTATGCCTGCTAGCGCCAATACTATCTCGTCGAAGGCATAAGGAGGCGGTTCACTCTGCTTGAGAACCGACACCAGGGCTGGGATGGATGATGGCCTTCCGAAGCGCTCTATGGCCGAGGCCGCCCTGATCATGAGTCGGGGATTGTCGGTGGCGGTGAGGAGATCCTCGATGACAGGCAGGCTCTCCTCGTCGCTCATCGTTGCCAGAGCCACGACGGCTGCTCCCTTGAGCATGTAATCATCGGCGCTCAGTGCCGCTCGTAACATTGGCAGACCCTCTGTCCATCGACGCTTGCCCAGTATGCGGGCAGCTGCGTATGCGGTGGTATAGGGGTTGCGTACTATTTCAAGGGAAATGGCGCGGAGCGCCTTGTTGGAGAGCTGCTCTAGATTCTCAAGAGCCAATAAAGCCTCTATCCGTACGTCTAGACGCGGGCTCGACAGGTAGGGCAGGAGTTCTCGCTCGGCTACCGCTACTCCATAGCCTCCCAGTTCCTTGATGAGGCGTGCCTCGTCTGAAGGAGAGCCGCTCCTCTCCAGTCGTTCCAGAAGGCCGATGGCCTTGAGATCTCGCATCGAGAACATGACACCCAGCGATTCGAGTACCGAGGCGGAGTCAGGTGAGCTGAGTTTAAGGGCTCCGAGCGCGGATACCAGGGTTATGCCGAATGTTATTGAATACAGCAGACGATACGACATGGCAGGAGCCACCCCCGCAACAGACAAGACGTCCAGGAAGATGCCTCCGGCTGCCGAGCCTAGCGCGCCTCCGAGGCCGTACACCAGGTAGTAGATGACGGCCAGGTCCATCATGTGCTCAGGCTTTACTATTGAGAAGAAATAGGTTTGACCGGCATTTTCTTCACCCGCTATGCCCAGGCCGACGAGGAAGTTGAGGAAAGCCAGGTAGAGGCCGGTGCGTAGCCCGGTGGATAGTTCTGGGCTCCATGCTACAGGGATCATCGCTATGGCTGCCACGGCGGTAAAAACGACATAGAGCGGCTTGGATCCTAGCCTGTCCATCAGTTTGCGAGACAGATAGCCTATGGTGACACTTCCAAGGTTGAAGGCGACAAGATAGGTCATGACGAGACCGGGGCTCTGTTCGTAGAGCACGCGGGCATGGGTGACTATGAAGGTACGTGCCGTGCCAGCGGAGAAAGACAGAGGCGCAAATACGGAGACGAATCGCCTGAGTCGTGGATCGGCCCAGGCATCCTTGATGGATTTTAAGAACGACGCACCGGCAGGGGGTCTATAGGCCTGGGGTTCAGGCAAGCCCAGGAGTATTGATGAGGCTATGGAGCCAGTTAGAATGCCTGCACCTAGGAGGGCAGCGTAGAGTATGTTTCCTGACCAGGCTCCTAGCACCATGACGGTAGCCGCGCTGGTGGCGATGGCTGTCATGCTTGTTGCTATTTGAACATTTGATAGAAAGGCTCCCCGCTCGCGTTCACCGGCCAGCATGCCAAGGACGGGATTATTGCCAATGAGCCCGATGCCGCGGAATATATTGAAGAGCAGGCTACTACCCAGGAGCAGGCTTAAGGCCAAGGCCGGATGGCCGGCCTTGGCCAGGAAGGGAGCGGCTAGAGCGGGAATCATGCCCCAGTATCTAAGCATCCATGACCAGCCGAAAATCTTTATTATAGGCTGGTTTCGAATGGCTCTCCTGCCCAGGGGCATGAAGAAGTACGTCATGAAATTAAGCGAACCCAGGATACCTATGTAGGTACCCGTAGCTCCCATCTCCAGGGCAAATAGCGTTGGTATGTTGCCAGACAGCAGCATAAACGAAAGGGAGTTGAGTATATTGAAGACTAAGAATCGCGAACGATAGCGCTCAATCCTACTCTTAAGCCTTCTTTCGCTGGGGAGCGACTTCTTCATGGCAACAGTATAGTGTCGTTACTCGCTCTCGACTATTGGGGCGCGGCACCTGTCTTGACAACGGCCTTGCGCTTCCATCGGCCGCCTAGATAGTACCAGCTTGAGAACACGGCGCCCATGAGCCAGCCCGCGGGAATGCTCCACCATATACCGTCGGTTCCCATGCCCAGGGGCCCGGAAAATAATATGGCGCATGGTATACGTATGACCCACAGGGCCAGGATGGTGTTTATCATTGGTATGAATGCATCACCTGCCCCACGCATGACACCATTGTTAATAAACATGGTCGAGAAGAGTAGATAGGTGGCCCCGACTATGCTCAGATAGCGGGCTCCTATGGCCATGACTTCTGTATCACGGGTGAACATGCCCATGAGGGCCGTGCCAAAGAGGATTACGATAGCTCCTACCGTTAAAGAAATGGCGCCACCCACGAGGGTGGCGGACATGTGGCCGCGCTTGACCCGCTCCGTCTTGCCTGCGCCCATGTTCTGCCCCGTGAAGGTAGAGATAGCCTGGCTCAGGTTCATGGCTGGCATCGAGGCGAAGCTATCCAGTCGTGAGGCCGCCGCGTAGGCGGCTATCGTGGCGGTGCCATGGCCATTGACAATACGGGCCAGCGCCATCATGCCCAGGGACACCATTGTCTGCTGTACGCTCGTTGGCAGCCCTATCCTGAGGCTCTGTCTGAATATAGGTTTATCGAATTTTAGCTGCCTTATGTTAATGCTGATGAGCCTGTTCCTGGCGTTGATATAGAATAGTCCTCCGACGAAGGATGCTCCCTGTGAAATGACGGTTGCCCATGCCGCTCCCACAACACCCCAGCCAAAGCCAACGACGAATAAAAAATCCAGGGCTACATTGAGAAGGCTGGCCGCGATGAGGAGATAGAGCGGTGTCTTGGAATCACCTAAGCCGCGAAGTACGGCTGAAATGGCGTTATACCCAAACATGGCCAGGAGCCCTGCAAAGATGACACGCAGGTAGTCAGAGGCCTCCTGGAATACATCGGCAGGAACCTTGAGGAGCGTCAATATTCCATTCGTCGAAACAACACCTACTATAGACATGAACAGTCCGGCCCAGAACAAGGTTATATACCCGGTATCAACGGCCGCTCGCACCTTGACCATGTCCTTGGCTCCGAAATACTGGGCAACCAGGACCATTGTCCCCATGGTAAGCCCTGTGACCAGTGATATCATGAGGAATATGACAGGGAAGGCGGTTCCTACGGCCGCAAGTGCCGCGGTTCCGACATAATTGCCTACTATGATGCTGTCTACCATGGTATAAAACTGCTGGAATATATTGCCTATAAGCATGGGCAGGGCGAATGTGATTATTGTTCGCGTCTCTCCGCCTTGTGTAAGATCTTTCATGATGCTCCGGCTTATGTCGTAGAATATAAACCACCAGTATAAGAAAACTGTAATGTACTGTCCATACGACCAGGCACGCAGGTCTTGAAGCCGTCGCCATGGTCGGGATAGGATTTAGCCATGAACCTGTCATTTCTTAAACTACGGGTCGCCGATTGCCCATGGATACTGTTTGATGCCTCAGCCATGGTCAGAAATAAAGATACTGGGACGCTGAAACCTGATTGGGCGTCTGTCGCTCAGGCTATTTGTGGGCGCTCACGAGGTGCGTCGGCAGAAGGTATAATCCTGGCGGACAGTGCTCGTGATGGGCAGCACCTTGAGGCCTGGAGCAGGAACGGTTCACAGTGTAGCCTGAGCCCTACAGCGGCTCTATGTGCCGCTCGTTGGCTCTTCGACGCCGGTCGTGCCAGTCGCGATTCTGAAGTGCTTGTAATAGATTCTAGAAATTTTGGACTTGGGATTGGCATGCCAGAGAGTCCTGGTGGGGGCTCTCTGCTCGAGACGCTCGGTGGGCTTAGGCTCGGCACATCGGTGGGTAAAGGGCTTGGTATACTGGTGCCTGTTAGTATCGGAGGCTACGATATCAATGCTGTTCTATTCGATAGCCCGCCACCCCTGTCGTATAGCGATAGATTGAAGGCTACCCGTAGCTCAGGCGAATCGTCCATAGAGGTGCTCGTCGTCTCAAGAGCGGAGCTTCGCCTCAAGCGTGGCCGCTCCGATCCAATCCTGGCCGCGGCCGCGGCCTTGGCTGCAGCAGTAGCAGTCGATGTGGCGGATCGTGAAGTTGTTGTCACCACGGGAGGAGATAGGCTCGTAGCGCAATGGCCGGAGCATGGCCCCGTGTTCGTGGCTGCCGCTCCATCTTACTGCCTCTCCGGAGAATTTTGGGCAGAAGACAGAGTCTGAGCACTAGTATACCTGTTAGATGGACATAGAAACATGAATAGGCGATAGTTGAGCGGGAAGGGTACAACAATGAAAAAAAAGATCCTTCTTGTAGAGGATGACCCGATCATAGCCTTGTGTGAGAAGCGTATGATAGAAGGCTTCGGCTATCTGGTTGAAACGGTCTCCGACGGCGAGAGTGCCGTGGCTCGGTATGCGGCGGACCCTTCTGTAGATCTTGTGCTCATGGATATCGACCTTGGGAAAGGCATGGATGGCACTCAAGCGGCTGCCCTCCTTCTTGCATCGAGGGATGTTCCTATTGTCTTCCTGTCCAGCCACGATGAAGTTGCCATAGTAGAAAAAACCGAGGGTATAACTTCCTACGGTTATATAACCAAGAATTCAAATAAGACTATCCTGGACGCCTCAATAAAGATGGCATTCAAGCTGTTCGATGCCAATGCAAAGACGCTTGCCATCAACAGAAAGCTTGAGGCGACGCTTGAAGCCTTGCCCGATCTGTACTTCGAAGTAGACAGGCAGGGGCGTTACCTGGATTATCACTCCTACGATCCGGCCCTGCTCTATAAGAAGCCTTCTCTGTTGATGGGCAGCACCATATCTGAACAGCTTCCTCCTTTAGTTTCCCAGGCCATCATGACGGCCATAGAGGAGGCTATGGCGGATGGTGTATCAAGAGGATGTCGATATTCCCTTGACGTATTAGCCGGGCTGCGATGGTTCGAGGTCTTCGTCTCCAAGATGGCCGGAGAGCCAGATGATCCACGCTTCATTCTCATCTGCCGGGATATAAGCGCCGGGGTGCGGGCTGAGGAAGCCCTCAATGCAAGCAGGCTGCATGCAGAGCGTCTGCTAGGGGTATCGGCCGAGATAATCATGGCTACCGACCTCAATGGAAAAATAACGCTCATGAACGAGAGTGGGCACCGCCTCCTGGGGTATGAGCAAGGTGAGCTCCTTGGCAAGAAATGGGCTGATTGCTGCCTGACAGATGAAAACAGGCTGGATGTGGCTACTTTCCTTGAGGGTATAATGTGCGGTGAGGAGAGCACCCTCATACCCCACGAGAACCTCGTTCGCCTCAAGAATGGGGAAACACGCTCCATACTGTGGCACAACACAGTACTGCGTGATGACAACAAGCGGATTACAGGCATAATGAGTTCGGGTGAGGACGTGAGCGAGTACAGAGCACTCGAGGAACGTCTGAGACAGAGCGAGAGTCGCTATAGAAGCATCCTGGACGCCTCGCCTGATACCATCGCACTCACCGATATACAGGGGCAAATCCTCATGTTCCTGCCCAAAGCCCTCCCTATGTTCGGGTATGATCGCAGTGACATTCAGTCAGGGCACTCCATAAGTGAATATATCGTTCCTGAAGACAGACCCAGGGCTATGGCTAATCTGGGTCGCATGCTTAAAGGAGAGCGCTTGGGCTCAGAGCAGTACCGTGGTCTCAAGAAAGACGGCAACATCTTTGACATAGAGATCAATGGAGAAATACTAAAAGATGCCGGCGGCAAACCTGAGCAAGTACTATTCATAGTGCGTGACATTTCAGAGCGAATGAGGTTGGTCAGGAGGTACAAGCTACTCTTTGACCTATCTACTCTGGGTATAGCCCTCATCGATGTGAAGAGCGGTAAATACATCGATGCCAACCCCGCTTTTGTACGCATGCTTGGCTACGACAAGAGTGAACTCCTCACCATGCGTAGTGTTGATATTACCCCGCCCGAACAGTTCAGACCATTGTTAGACATATACCGTGAATATGAGGCGAGTGGTTGGATAGCACCGTATACAAAGGAATTCCGTCGCAAGGACGGTTCTTTAGTCCCTGTCTCTGTTAACACAACAGCCTTTGTAAATGATGATAAAAGAAGAGTCATCTGGAGCGTCTTTGAGGACATTTCTGCCAGGCGTGAGTCAGAGAAGAAGGTTTCAACCCTGCTTTCTGAGAAGGAGATGATACTCAAGGAAGTGCATCATCGAATCAAGAACAATTTTGCTGTCATACAGAGCCTTTTAAACCTTTCAATACGACCAGGAATGGAAGAACAGGTTCTGAATGCCTTCAGCGCGACTGCGGGTCGAGTGCATAGCATGGCAATCCTGTATGAGAAGCTGTACGAGAGCACAGGGTTCCTCGAGGCATCGCTTAGAGACTACCTCTCTACCCTGCTTGATGAGGTCATATCAAATTTTCCTAATGCTGCCAAAGTACGGAGTAGAAAGGATCTTGATGATTTTTCACTGCCTGCAAAACAACTGCAATCTCTTGGCATACTTGTCAACGAGCTGGTGACAAACAGCATGAAGCATGCATTCAATGGGAGAGAAGAAGGGCAGATACACGTCTCGGCCACGCGCGGCAATGGACGCATACGAGTGATTGTTTCTGATGACGGCGTCGGCCTGCCTGCGACTATGGATGTATCGACATCATCAGGCTTTGGCCTGACGCTCGTCTCTATGCTGGTCAGCCAGCTTGGTGGAACCATGAGCATGGAGGCTGACGGTGGCACGAAGACGATTGTGGAGTTTGAGGGATAAAAAGGTTCAGCTTGTCTTGAACCGTGCCTTGCCCGATAGCGTGTCCATGGCCAGGCCTGCCAGCAATACGGCAGTCCCGGCTACCTTCCTGTAGTCTATGAGACCATCTTTTACCGCGTCTATGATGACACCGGCTATCGTCTGCCCTGTAAACATGAGGATGGTAAAGGTAAATACAGAGAGGCGGGGCATGATGACATTTATTGAGCTGACGACGACTATGCCTATGAGGCCACCTCCTAGAACGAGGAGCGGCCCGGCCTGGCCTATGGCGCCTATGGCCACGGGGATAGAGGGCTGAGCGAAGAGCGCTATGACCAGGCTCGTCGTTAGACCTGTAACATAATTGGCCCTGACGCTATGGAGTACGCCTTTACGTCGACCAAGCTCCGAGTTGATGACCGTTGCCAAACCGGATGTGGCTCCCGCTGTGAACGCCACGATCATGGCAATGCCTGCGAGCCGCCAGTTGCCGCCCATGATTGCAACACCTGCCATGGCTAGTGTTATACCAGGAATGCGACTCGCGGAGAGTGGGTACTTGGGGCGGCCCAGGAATCCGGTGGCATCGGCTAAGACCGAGAATACTGTTTGCCCAAGCAGGGCCAGCGCCACCGTCAGGGAGGCTCCCATGGCGGAGAAAGCGTAGTTGCTGGAGAATACCGTGACGACGCCTATGACGCCGCCAAGGTACAGATACGGCGCCACTGATCCGGGTAAAGCCCTATCTCCCTTGAGTATCGATATAGTGAAAATGGCTATGAGGCCTACAACATGTATTATTAATACGGCGACGACTGGACCCGCTATCTCCGAGAAACGACTGTTGATACCGCTCATGATCGTGACGAGGGCTCCGATCAAGGGGGCTATGGTTCCGTACATGGGTGCTCCTTGGATGCGTCACGAGTATCGCGCTATACTATGAGCGGGGATAGGACGTATGTCCTATCCCGGAGCAAAAGGAGCCATGCATGGCCGAAGCCGATCCCTATATCCGTCGATACGAGCTTGATGGACTCCTGTCGGATGATCTATTGGCCGCACTCCGTCCTCGCCGGAGCGATCCCGGCGACTATATCATCAGGTCAGGTGACCCGGTGAGCGACGTGATGTTCTTTGTCGAGGGTAGAGCCAAGGCCTACGGTATCATGGACAACGGGCAGAGTATTTTGGCGGCGTTCTACACGCCGTTTGATGTATTCGGCGAGGCTGAACTGTTCTCCACCAAGCATTACGCTCTGACTGTTGAAGCCATCTCTAGCTCTGTCTGTCTTTGTCTGTCAGTAGAGGTGATGCTCAAGGCCGCGCCTCGCAACTATCGCCTGTTCATGTACCTGTGCGGACGGCTAGGCTCTAAGCTTACCGATAGATTCACGGCAGACTCGGTCAATCTCAGGTATTCCGTTGAAAGCCGCTTGGCCAGTTATCTGCTCGCCTCTGCCGACGCTGAAGGGGGCCTGGTTGGTACGGATGCCCTGGGAGAGCTGGCTGATTTTATTGGCGCAAGTTACAGACAGTTAGCGCGAGTAGTGCACCGCTTCAGAGAGGAGGGTATACTAGACCCTTCTCGGGGGCGTATTAGGGTGCTTGACGGCACCAAGCTAGCGGCTCTAGCCGGCGATTCCTATGTTCAGACGGGGTCTGTCATGAAGCCCGGCTCGTTCGGGCGGCGCGACTCGTGAGCCTTCTGTTGTCGGTGTTCCTGTTAGAGGAGTATACAGCATGATTAAAACTGAGTACCCATGCGTTACCGTATTCTTGCGGCCTCGTCTTGTGGCAATCGTTGTGCTAGCAGCCCTGGTGCTGATGGCGTCTACGAGAGGTGCATATGCTCAGCCAGTTCCGTCGCCAGTGAAGGAGAGCAGGGTTGTGGCGTATACAGCCACATCCACCGCCATCCAGCTTGGCACGGTTCTCGAGTCGTTCCTGTACCAGTATGACTATTTTCCCTACCTGATGCTGGGAACGGCCACCCTCCAGAACCTTCCGGGTATTATTGCGGGTGCCGAGCCAGCCTTGGGCAACACAGGGATTCAACTGGGCCTCGACGCCGCCTACGCAGGCTCCCAACTTGTTTTTGGAAACAATTTTGCTACGCCACTACTGTTCAATGCGGCGCACAAATACTCCATGTTTGCCACCTACGACTCATACGTATCATTGCGATCCAGGGTAGAACCGAGCAGCTCCGGTTATTCAGACGACTACGGGGCAGTGGCGAGCTATTCCTTCTTCGATCTTGCTCTGGCGCCTTTCGACTACCGTGTCTATAACGATTGGACCATGTTGGGTTACCTAGGCTCCATGAGCGCCTTCTCGGTGATTTCTATGCTTGCAACTGACAGGCCCAACGCCGTCTGGTCAACAGGGGAAGCCTATCTCGGAGCCAATCGTGTCCCGGTCTGGGCTGGCATACCGCTTGTCCTCCTCTTGCAGGTACCAAACTTCATCCTTACAGGCGTTGGGGAAGAGGCTCTGTATCGCGGTGTGTACTATGAGGAGCTTTCATATAGATTAGGGCAGTGGCCTGCCAAGATAATAGACGGGGTGTATTTTACCCTGTCACACTTTCCCCAGAACTGGGACAACATAGTCTCATCTCCTCCACAGGAGGTGATTTTAAACTCTCTCTTTACCGTCGCAGGGGCATTCTGGTTCCAGTATGTCTACGAATGGCGGGGCCTTCGTTCGGCGGTTGCCGCCCATGCCATGGGTGACGTGATAGTCTTCTTCTGCGATTGGCTGGCGCAAGCGGGAGTGCCCAATCATAGTGGCTTTTCCATCAATGAAAGGACACTATCCATCGGCATGACGCTTGAATTGTAATAAAGCCAGGCCGGTTTCCCGGCCCGGCAAATCCCGGCAGACGGGGAGAGACTATTCTCCCTGCCTCAGTATTCCTATGCGACCCTCGGACTCCAGCCTGCGTATAATTTCCACCACCCTGAATCCCGCGGCATCGCACTCAGACAGGCGCACGCGGCCCAGGGCCGCATAGGCGGCGCCAAGGGCTTTCCGCTTGCCCTCCGGGATGCGCTCCAGGAGCCGCTGCCGCTCTTCTTCTTTCATAGGTTTCATGGCGACTATGAAGTCCTGTTCCGCGGCTTCTTCGAGCACGGCCGCTATAGACTCGTCGTCGAGTATTATGATGTCCTCGAAGACGAACATGGTGCGCTTTATTGACTCGGCCAGGTCGGGGTCACTGTCACTCAAGGCGTTGATGACGAGCCTCTCGGTATCGCGCGGGGCAAAGTTGAGTATGCCAACAACCTTCTGTATGCCACCGGCCGCGGGGCCTGACCTGTCTGCCGATGCAAGGCGCTTGGCCAGCACCGACTCGACGCCAGACAAGGTTTCCGGGGCAATGCCGCCCATGATCGCTATACGCCTTGTTATATCGGTTTGAGATGTCTCTGGAAGGAGCGACAGAATCCTGGCCGCGGCGGAGTCGTCAAGGTGAGAAAGCACGAGGGCACAGACCTGGGGCCGTTCGCTAGCCAGGAAGAGTGCGAGCGCCTCAGGCTGAGCCCCAGACAAGGATGAGAAAGGCCGCCTTCCATGGCCTGCTACAGAGCCGGCGCCTGCCTGATCGGCCTGCCCGAATAGCACGCGGTCTGACAGGTCCTCCTGACCTCCCTTGAGTTCGTCCAAACGCCCGGCCATGGCCTTCAGTGCGCCTGAGACGCTGCTCTCTATTGCCTGCACGGCTCCGCGCACCTCATCCGACAGCCTTACCATCGTGTCGGGGGCTGTCGTTGGCGCTCCGGCTGATCCTCCACCGCGTATCGTCGCCTTGATGGTAGTGCCATCACGAACGGTTTCTGAGAGCTCGGCTACCCGCTGCCCGCCTAGCCTGAGCCAGGAATCTCCAGCATCCCAGCCTGGTATGGCTATCGTCGAGCCCGTACGGAGTGCGCGGAGCTCGACTATGCTCAAGGTTCCCGCGTCGCATATTATTTCTGCGTCCATGTTCGCCCGCCTGGCCGCCTTGAGGCTCGGTGCCTCGAGCCCATCGCGCTTGACTTCGTACCAGTACTTGGCAGACAGCTTGCCTATGACAGGTTCCAGCACCAGGAATGGATAGACGATGTCAAGCTTGCCTTGCACCGCGCCAATACTCAGATTAAACGAGGTGAGCACTATCATCTCATTGGGGTGCACAACCTTGCAGAAGCGGGCCTCATTCTCTATGCCTTCGAGTTTAGGCTGTACCTCTTCCAAACCCTTCCATGCATCCCCCAGCTCCTCTAACAGCGCAATGGCAATCAGTTCCATCTGTGTTACTTCAATGTCGCTCATGCTTCCAGAGGCCAGCGGCTTGTCCACTACCACCGGGGTGGCGCCATAGCTGCGCTCGAGCATGGCGTCCGATCCGGCCGCGTCGATATGTACGACTACCTGGCCCTTGAGTGGCTTCATGGAGGCAACGAAGAGTCCGCAGGGGGAAGGCAATGGGTCCATGAACTCTTCATAGGTCATCTGATCTAC
>JAVEXO010000103.1:0-3416 GCA_034003955.1 Spirochaetia bacterium
TCCGAATTCAAGACAATGGTCAAGGAACTGCACAGAGCTGGCATAGAGCTCATACTGGATATCGTCTTTAACCATACGGGAGAAGGCAATGAATACGGCCCCACCCAATCCTTTAGAGGCCTTGATAACCCCATCTGGTACATGCTCGAAGACAACCCAAGACACTACAAGAACTTCTCAGGTTGCGGAAATACGCTCAACTGCAATCATCCTGTTGTACGGAGCTTCATCGTCGACTGCCTTCACTACTGGGTTGAGGACATGCACGTGGATGGTTTCCGTTTCGACCTGGGCTCCATACTGGGCCGTGACCAGAAGGGCAATCTCCTTGAGAACCCCCCGGTTATAGAACAGATTGCCGAGGATCCCCTCCTGCGGCAGACAAAGATAATAGCAGAGGCCTGGGACGCAGGCGGTGCCTACCAGGTAGGAGGCTTCCCGGGGGGACGATGGGCCGAGTGGAACGACCGCTACCGCGATGACATGCGGCGATTCTGGCGGGGCGACTCAGGCTCGGTAGCCGCCATGGCTACGCGCCTTACCGGTTCAAGCGACCTGTACCTGCGCGACGGAAGAAAACCGTTCCATTCAATAAACTACATAACCAGCCATGACGGTTTTACCCTGCGTGACCTTGTCAGCTTCAACGGCAAGCATAATGAGGCTAACGGCGAGCGCGGAATGGACGGCCACGACTCAAACTTCAGCTTTAACCACGGGTACGAAGGCCCAAGTACCGATCCCGCCATTCTCGCCCTGAGAGAACGACAGCAGAAGAATTTCCTCGCTACCCTTCTCCTTTCAATAGGCACTCCCATGCTGCTTGGAGGAGACGAGTTTGGCCGGACACAGAAAGGCAATAACAATGCCTACTGCCAGGATAACGCCATAAGCTGGTATGACTGGGGGCTGGCGGAGAAGAATCGCTCGCTCGTCCGCTTCGTCAAGGAAGTCATAGCTCTGCGGCTGTCCCATCCCGCCTTCCGACGCCCCGAGTTCTTCACCGGCAAGGATGCCAACTTCAACTCCCTGCCCGATATAGCCTGGTTTTCCCCAGACGGCAAGGCCGCCGAGTGGGACAGCGATGTACCCGCCATATCGGCGCGGCTTGACGGATCAAAGGCAGACATCGTGGCCGACAGGGACGACAACGATTTCTTCATAATGCTCAATGCAAGCGATATGGACCTGGACTTTGTCATCTCCTCTCCACAAGCTGGATGGACATGGCATCGCTCCATAGACACCTCGTTAGCCTCACCATTGGATATAACAATGCCTGGGGAGGAACCCTTTGTTGACTATCATCTACCCTATAGACTCAAGTCCAAGAGCCTTGGCCTGTTGCTGGCTCGCCGCTAACTTGATTCTGCTCAGGATAATTCGTATTTTCATAGCATGAAGTCGCGTGGGTGCAAAGAAAAAAAGCTGGAGTTCCAGCGTGGGAGACGCGCGTTATCTACACACGATGTACCACTCGCCATCAAGCTCCTAAAGACAGCCGTAGATGATTGCCCCGCAACGGAACGAGCGTCATTGGCCAGGCGACTCTATTGGCTATCACTGGCACTCAGACGCATAGGCAAGGACGGCCTGGCCCTCAAGGCCTTGTCGAGTGCACAGCGCCTGGCACCTAGAGGCTACGCCCGCTCCATGTATCAGAGACTGGCTAATGCGTACGGCATGCCCCGATCATCATGTACTGAACATGATGACTATCGCGCCTTCTGCTCCATACACATACGCCGCTATCTGGAGCGGGTACCGTACCGATCGTTCTCCAGCCAGGAAGAGAGCGACCAGGTGCTTACCATACTAGCCGACGCCTGGCTTAGACTGGGCTTTGCTTCTACCCTTGCAGAGGCTGACTGTAACGAGAGGCTCAAACAGTTCAGGGAGGCACGAATTTCCTTCCCACGATTGAGAGCCACGCCAGACATCATTACTGGCAAAACCATAGACGTCAACTTCTATCACGGGCGGCTTATGAACCCCGAGGATCGTTGTTCCTGCGGTTCTGGCCTGCCATACAGGATGTGTTGCGGTAGGACTCGCCTTCCCTATGAGAAGGAACACGGCTAGAAAGGCTACGCTTAAGTACCAAGACTCACAGATTGTATCAAAATGATACGGTTTTTTAGCCAAAATGTGCCCTGCGTGTTATTAACACACATATACTTTTTTATATATTGCTTTTGGCCCTGAGTGCTGCGCTTGTCACTATATTCTATTGTTTTTTTAATTTGTCTCTGTGTATACACTTATATCATTATTTTCTTTAGAAACAATAATATAATCATATATTCATAAAATTGGCATGATTCCTGCATTATATAGGGCAGGAGGCAACATGAAATCAAAGAAAAGCACAACAGCCGCCACTTCCACCTCAAACGACTCAAATGTATTGTCAATATACCTAAAGGAAATAAACAAGGTTCCTTTACTAAGCCGTGAAGAAGAAGACCGTTATGCAAGGGCTGCAGCCATAGGCGACAAACACGCCAAGGACATGCTCGTGAAGAGCAACCTCCGCTTCGTCGTCAATGTAGCCAAGCGCTACCAGAATCAGGGCATGCCCCTCTCCGACGTAATAAGCGAAGGCAATATAGGCCTTATAAACGCCATAGAGCGTTACGACGTAGACAAAGGCTACCACTTCATAAGCTACGCCGTGTGGTGGATCCGCCAGTCAATACTCAAGGCCATCTGTGAGAAGAGCAGGATGATACGCCTACCCCTGAACAGGGCCAATGAGCTTGTCCAGATAGAGAAGGCAAGGAAGTATGTCAGCGCAGGCCTGTCAGAGGACGGCGAGCTGGCAGAGATAGCCAAGATGCTCGATATGGACGCCTCCCACGTGGCTGACTTAGTCAACATTTCTCGCGACCTCGTGTCACTGGAAACCCCTGTGTTTGACGAACGCGACTCCAGCGTACTGGGTGATTTTGTTGAGAATGGCAATTATCAGGCACCTGAGGAATTCGTCATAGAGAACGGCCTGCGTGATGACATCAATGGCGTCCTCGAGACCCTCACAGAGAAGGAACGCGAGGTTGTCCAGTACCGCTTTGGCCTCAATGGCCGCCGTGCCATGAGCCTTAAGGAAATTGGAGACCGCTTCCACCTAACAAAGGAGCGCATACGCCAAATAGAGAAGGCCGCCTTGAAGCGCCTGTCTGTTCCCGGCCGCGCCGAGGTGCTAGAGGGTTATGTAGCCTAATAATCGCGCTCCAAGAGGAAGCGTCGTTAACATATAAGAGCCACCCGGAGATGCCTCCCCGGGTGGCTCGTTTTATATGATCATCATCACAGTGGACTCGACCGCCCCATCACAAATTTGATAGTATCGACACAAGAGGTACCCATGGAAACCATAGCAACGTGGCTAGGCGGCCCAACCATAGACATCTACT
>JAVEXO010000056.1:0-15942 GCA_034003955.1 Spirochaetia bacterium
TAGAATAACGCGATATAGCCTTATAGTCGACCTCGCGATGGAACGACAGTGTTTGTGCACTCAAGAATGCCTGGCCGCTTTCTAGAATCGACTTTATATCCCGTTCAGTAAATGAAAGCCACTCTGGATGGAGGTATCCGGATTTTCTCCACATTGACAAGCGGTTCAGGATTGAACCAAGGGTCAAAGCGTCTCCCTTCGTATCTACGGCGATGACAAGGTCTTCGAGGCCGGCCAGACTGGTTCCTGCGGCCAGAGCATCATTGACCGTTTGATACGCATCAAACCCACCTTCGGCTAGGCTTAGCGCCGAAAGCAACAGCAGGAGATTTTCGTCGTCGCCTCCCGCTATGATTAAAGCGTAGCTTGTCCTATCCCGGGCATCTGTTGTCTTACGGGTGTGGTCAGTCCAGGTGCTCATTGCCTGTTCCATATCGCCAAGGTTAGAGATTCCCGACAGGCCCAGTGAAGCAAGCCTATCCGTGTCCCAGGCTAGTTCGTAATGATCCAGGAAAATAGGCATGGAGAGATACGTATTCCCGGACGCGACCGATCGCCTGAGGCTAGGAACAGTGCTATTGAGAAGACTGTCTGGTAAAGGCATAGCATCGATACCGGCAGTTGCCCGAGCCTGTCCAGCCCTGAATACCAGGATGTCTGTTCTAGAGACTTTGGGCGCTGCCTCGTCGGTCTGATTGAGTATTCTGATGTCATCAAAGCCGCCCAATAGACTTGAAACAGCCCGTGTCTCCCGCTTGTCTAAGCCGTACAGCAAAACCCTCGGCTTGTTCATCATACTTAATACCAGAAGTGAAATGACGATCGTGACGATCGCCGCGAGCAAGACCGTCAGAAACAAAAAGCTCGATCGTTTACTGTTTTCAGGCATCCAACACCTCTTTACAGATTATATACCTGTAACCATTGTGTCGCAATGCACACCAGCTCTCCTCTTCTTGACCCCCTCCCCTCGCCCCGCTAGACTGATAGCTCAGCTGGTGCCGGGCTGGCACAGGACAGGGAGAAGGGGGAGCGTATAGCAAAGCGTGCGTTTGTGTTTACTGTTATAATCACCGCCTGCTGGCTCCTCGGATTTGCGGCCGTTGCCCTGGCTATTGCTCCCGACAAGTCCAGGCCATCGGCCAGTCTCTTGGCTTATGAATCGGCTTCAGAACTTGAGCCTCAGTTAGTCGAGCTTACACGGCCCCACCTCGACGAGGTACAGGCACTACGATTCGCGGCAGCCCTCCTGTCTCCTGCATCCCTTGCCAAGGTTTCGCCTGAGCTGGTCAAGGCTCGGGCCCTTGACTGGGCACAGGCTGTAGAGAGAACAGGTGCCTCTCCCATAGACGCTCTTGGAGAGATTCTGCCTTCTGCCCCCTGGTTTCAGACACGTCTCGTAACCAGGCGTGACGAAGCCGATCTTTTTGCCAACGCCAAGACTTCCGGGGAATATGGTAACAGCTATACCGTGATGGCCAAGATGCTGGCCGATACAAAGGCAAACTCATCTTCCCTTGAACTTGCGCTTGACGAAGTATGGAACCATTGTGAACCAACAAAGAAGCTCGATGCGGGGTTTTCAAGTATTCTTAAACGTCGTGACTTGTGGATCCCATCAAAGTCGGCACTGTCTGCGTCCCATCAATATGCCCTGGATGTCTTTTTTACTAGTTTAAAGCGTCATGGAGCCGAAGAAATAGGGCCTACGATCCATAGTATTTCAAGTGGCCTCGTCGTATCGGCAGCAGAAGACTGGAAGGGTGGAGACAGACCATCGTCGTACAGAGGTGGTGGGCTTTCACCCAATGCAGGAAACGGGGTCATCATCTATGACCCAAACGCCGCGCGCTACTATGCATATTTTCACCTGGGCCAGGTAACAGCCTCTGTAGGACAGATAGTAGAAGCGGGGCAAGCCATAGGCAAAGGCGGCAATACAGGCATAAACGCACGCAAGAAGGGTCACGGAGGACATGTCCACGTGGAAATTCATGACGTGGATGGCGGGGCGTGGACTTCTTATGCTATTAGAGACCTTCTTTTGTCCACATACTGAACACATGGTTTTATGATAGCGTTTGTGCTATATTGTTACTACGTACCCATAGGGAATCGTTCCTTGAGGGCAACTACTATAGGAGGACAGATGAAACGAACCATATTGATTACCATGATGGCCTTGGTCGTAGCAGGAGCCTGGGCTCAGGATCTAGCCACCTTCCAAAAGGGATTCACTACATTCTCGACAGACATGGCCAGCACACTGTCATATAACGCTACAATCGGCAACAACTGGTCTGACGCGTATTTAGGAAAGTTCCCGCACTTCGGCATCGGCTTAGCCGCAGGCGCAACTACGGTGCCCGCCGCCAACCTCGAGGCTCTATTCAGCGCGATGGAGGTGGCGGTCCCAGATTCCCTCAAGCAATTCGGTTTGCCTATTCCTGCAGCCGCCTTGAGCGTAAAACTCGGCGGAATCCTCCTGCCTTTCGATGTAGGCGTCAAGGCTATGCTGCTGCCAGCGAGTGTCGCCTCGATGATGTCAGCTTCCGGAATAACGGCCGACTACAAGCTGATCGGTGGCAATGTGCGTTACGGCCTTGTCAAGGAAGGCCTCCTGCTCCCCGATGTCTCCATTGGTGCCGGATACAACAGGCTTAGCGGCTCAGTATCGATGCCACTCGATATCACAAGCCAGGTTTATACCTTCGATCCGGGTACGGGCCCACAGTCACTTACGGTAACCGACCCAGACCTGAGCGTTGCATGGACGACCGACAGCTTCGACTTCACCCTCCAGGTTTCCAAAAAAATTCTCATCATTCGACCCTATCTTGGGACTGGACTGTCGGTAGGCAAGTCGACGGTCAAGGGCGGCATGGCGGCGAAGATGGTCTATGATGATGGAACAGGTCCAGTAGTGCTTGACAGCACCGGTATTGATCAGCTAAAGACGGATCTAGCTGCTGCCAGCATAGTTATTCCCGACATCAGTGCCGACGGCTTCATGTTCAGCGCCGATAACAAGAACCCCGTGTTCCGTCTCTACGGCGGCATCTCACTTGACCTGCTTTTCCTTAGCCTCGACCTGCAGGGAACCTACGTGCCGGCGACCAAGAGCCTAGGCGCTTCTGCTATGATTCGAGTAGGTTTTTAGACAGACCTTATACATACGTTAATTTAGTCCCGCCGGCATGCCCGGCGGGCTTTTTTATGCAAGGCGAAACGGATTCTCTTGTCGTCGTAGTCGCCATCGAGTACATTTCTCAATACCTCCTTCGAGAGATACCGAAAGGAATCTATTATGTATACGTGGTTCGCAAACCTCGATCATACCCTGCAAGCCTTGCTGGCTACGCTCTTCACCTGGGGCGTCACCGCCCTTGGCGCCGGCATGGTGTTCTTCTTCAAGACTATCAACAAGAAGGTTCTGGACGGCATGCTGGGGTTTGCCGGTGGTGTGATGATAGCGGCCAGTTTCTGGTCACTCCTGGCGCCCAGTATAGAGATGGCCGAGTCCATGGGCTTGCCCGGCTGGCTACCCGCCCTTGTTGGTTTCCTGGCAGGAGGCCTCTTCCTGAAGCTTGCCGACAAGGTCACACCCCATCTGCACATAGGCATGAAGCCAGAAGATGCGGAAGGACCCAAGACTCAGCTTAAGCGTAGTTCTCTTCTGGTATTAGCCATAACCCTACACAATATTCCTGAGGGTCTTGCCGTAGGCGTGGCCTTTGGCGCTCTGGGTGCTGGCCTGGGCTCAGCCTCCCTCGCTGGCGCTCTTGCCTTGGCCCTGGGCATAGGGCTTCAGAACTTCCCTGAAGGTGCGGCCGTATCCATCCCTCTCAGGCGTGAAGGCTACTCGAGGGCCAAAAGTTTCTGGTACGGGCAGCTATCAGGCATCGTCGAACCAATAGCCGGTGTCCTTGGCGCCGTGGCGGTCATAACAATGCAACCCCTACTGCCCTATGCCTTGGCGTTTGCGGCCGGAGCCATGATATACGTCGTGGTAGAGGAAGTAATTCCAGAATCCCAAGGGTCCGGTAATTCTGATATATCGACCATGGGGGCCATAGGTGGTTTTGCCCTCATGATGTTCCTTGATGTGGCCCTGGGTTGATACTCGCTTGACAGCTGGGGCGTGGCGGCTTAGTATTGGGCTATTGTGAAGAACGAAAAAACCAAAGTTTTGGTAGTATATGAGGATGGCCGGGATACGCTCGAGGCCATGGCCAAACGCATGAAGATTAGTCTCGTAGACAAGGCCAGCATCAAGGCGCGATGCGCCTCGGAGGTAGCCGTTGCCGAGATTCTGGCAGCGGACGCGTATGTCTTTGGTGTGAGCGATGCCGGGGCTACCTCCTGGTCCGAGATGAAGAGACTGCTAGCCGGCATGAATCTAGCCGGCAGGAAGGCCGCCTTCTTTACAGACAAGGCAGGAGCGGCTGAAGGCCTGAGGACAGCCTTTGTTCCCGCAGAACTTACTGTAAGCCTAAAGGACCTAATCGGCGATAAGGCAGACCATGCCGGTGACTGGGTTCAGGCGCTCATCGTCAAAAAATAGCCACAGCACTCAAGACGGCTGTCTTTCAATCAACGACAACACGAGGTGATTATGCCCACAGGCTTCAATCTAGACGACGCCATCAGGAAGGTGCCGGATTTTCCCAAGCCCGGAATACTGTACTATGATATTACCAGCATTCTTTCAAAGCCTGATGCCTTTCGCTATTGTGTAGACTCGATGGTCAAGCTGTACAAGGGTAGCGACATAGATGCCGTGGCGGCCATTGAATCGCGAGGATTCCTGTTCGCGGCACCACTGGCCGACAGACTGGGGATTCCCTTGATTCTGGTTCGCAAGAAGGGCAAACTCCCTGGCAAGACAATTTCCCGTAGCTATAGCCTGGAATATGGGCAGGCAGAGATAGAAATTCATGAGGCCGACATACCTAAGGGTGGCAAGGTCTTGCTTATAGACGACCTCATCGCGACGGGTGGCACCCTGAGGGCCGCCGCCGATATTCTCATAGAAGGTGGAGCCCAGCCAGCCGGAGTATTCGGCGTCATAGGCCTACCGTTTCTTCACTATGAGGAGGCCTTGCGTGGCCTCGAAGTCCGAACGCTCATCGAGTACTTCGGAGAATAAGGAGAGCCGATCATGTCTATTTCACTCGCCAAGAATAGCGCCTGGAATGCCAGGCGCGGACCTCTCGTGCTCGTCATCATGGATGGCGTGGGATATGGCAAATTCAAGGAGGGAGACGCCGTAGCGGCTGCCGACATGAGACATTTGCGAGCGATGGAGATATTTTGTCCGTCTACCAGACTCAAGGCTCATGGTAAGGCCGTGGGGCTACCATCAGACGACGACATGGGCAACAGCGAGGTTGGGCATAACGCCATCGGTTGCGGTAGGGTCTTTGCTCAGGGAGCCAAACTCGTATCAACATCAATAGAAACAGGCGCCATGTTCTCTGGCGACACATGGAAACACCTGACATCCAGGGTCAAGGCAGGAGATGGTCGAACCCTCCACTTCCTGGGCCTCTTTTCCGATGGCAACGTCCACTCCCATATAGACCACCTCAAGGCGATGATTCAGCAGGCCAAGGCAGACGGCGTACGCAGAGTTAGAGTACATGTTCTACTCGACGGCCGTGACGTAGGCGAGCAGAGTGCACTCGAGTACATAGAACCCTTCGAGGCCTTCTTGGCAGGTTTGTCTGTAGATGGCTTTGACTACCGCATAGGCTCTGGTGGCGGCAGACAGTACATCACCATGGATAGATACGGCGCCGACTGGTCTATGGTAGAGAGAGGCTGGAAGGCCCACGTCCTGGGCATGGGCGCGCACTTTACCAGTGCCAAGGAAGCCATCCTTTCGTATAGGGCAGAAAAACCATCGCTCATAGACCAGGACATGCACGAGTTTGTAATCGTCGATGGTGACAAGCCCATTGGCACCGTAGAAGATGGCGACTCATTGATATACTTCAACTTCCGCGGCGACCGAGCCCTGGAGATAAGCGCGGCTTTCGAAGACGATGCCTTCGATCACTTTGACCGTGTACGAAGGCCACAGGTAGCCTACGCCGGCATGATGGAGTACGACGGGGATCTGCACATCCCAAAATCATACCTCGTCACCCCACCCTCCATAGACCGTACCATGGGCGAGTACCTGGCCGGTTCAGGCGTACCGATGCTCGCCATATCAGAAACCCAGAAATTTGGCCATGTTACATACTTCTTCAATGGTAACCGCCAGGGCAAATTCGACGAGAAGCTGGAAGACTATGTTGAAATAAAGAGTGACCTCGTACCGTTTGAACAGCGGCCCTGGATGAAGACAGCCGAGATCACCGACACGGTGATAGCCGCGATAGAAAGTGGCAGGTATCGCTTCATTCGCCTCAATTATCCCAACGGAGACATGGTGGGTCATACAGGAGTCTACCAGGCTGTCGTGTGCGGGCTTGAAGGTATGGATCTACAACTCGGACGCCTCAAGGAAGCCGTGCAGAAGGCCGGAGGCATCCTTATCCTAACGGCGGATCATGGCAACTCGGACGACATGTACGAGCATGACAAGAAGAGCGGCGCGGTGACAATAAAACCAGATGGCCAGCCAAGGGCCAAGACAAGCCACTCACTCAACCCTGTGCCATGCGTCATCTACGACCCTGAGTACGCCGGCGAGTACATGCCGACACTCAGGGAAGGCCTTGGTATCAGCTCCTTGGGTGCAACCTGTATTGAAATGCTAGGCTTTGTGGCTCCAAAGGATTATGACCAATCGCTTCTAAAGCCAAAACCGTAAGACAGGGAACCCGCCATGATGGAAATCGAGCTCAAGGCCAGACTGAGGAATAAGGCTGCGGTGGAAGAGAAGGTGGCTTCATTCGCACGCTTCCTGCGTAGCCTGGACAAGTCAGACGAGTACTGGCATGGCCCCGATTGGCGCTACGTGCGTGGAACCAAGGGCTTCAGGCTCCGCATGGATGAGCACAAGGCCATCGTTACCTTCAAACAGAAGCGCAACGATGGAGGCATTGAGATAAACAATGAAACAGAGTTCGAAGTCTCAGATGCCAAGGCCTTTAAGGCTCTGGTTGAGCGCATAGGTTGCGAGCCATTCTACCGCAAGAGAAAGATAGGCAAGGCCTATGAGTTTGAAGGCTGTACCATCGAGATAGTCGAGGTTGAAGGTATAGGCCCCTTCATAGAGATAGAGCGACTACTCCAGATTGATGACCCCGAAGCCATAGCGATAGCACAAGGGACCCTCAGAACCATACTGTCTTTGTCTGGTGTTCCCGCCAGTGATATAGAAGGCAGAAGCTATTCAGAACTCGTTCTTAAGGCTTCCTCCTGAACACTGAGCGAGGCTGGATCTCCTGCACCAGATGTCGATAGGCTTCTATAGCCTTTTCTGGCTCTGGGTAGGCGCCACGAAGGTGTTGAGGTAACAGTAAAGACATACGGTTCATAATGCACTCCGTCATGTCGTGACGGACGCTCCTCGAAATACCTTGCACTGGCGGCACCAGTCTAAATGCAGGCCCTACCTTGATGAAGAACCCGGTTCGTCTCCAGCTCTTCAAGTTTCTCCAGAAATTTTGGCCGCCATGATGCACGACAGGCATGATAGGAACTCCGCTTCTCAACGCAAGCTGCACCACCCCTCCGTGTCCCTGTTGCAGCCTGCCATCGACGCTCCGCGTACCCTCCGGAGCTAGAATGAGTATGCCTCTATGTTCCAACACATCTATAGCATCTCTCATCGCAGACATATCGGATCCATTCCTATCTATGGAGATGGCTCCCCAGGAGTTGGCAAGAGCTCCCAGCACAGGATTCTTCCATGTCTCGCGCTTTATCATACCAACAACATCGCGCGGCTTAAGATATACAAAAAGGAGGGGCACCTCTAGGAAGTTGATGTGATTTATTATTATTATCAAGGGACCCGAGCTTGGCACAAGGCGCAAGGCCCTGGCATCTACACGGCATATCACAGACAGGATGAACTTGATTATAGGCGTGACGATTCTTGATGAAGTCGACTCGCGTCGCCTCGCCTTATGCCGATGCACCAGAGCTTGCCTTTAACCTGGCAACCCTTCCTGGATCACAGATTATTGTCAACGCTCCAGGAATACATGCGACGTCCAGTGATGACCCGTCTATACAAACAGTCTCACCGTCTGCATGGACTATGAGTCCGCCATTTGGGGCAGTGATTGAAAGGCTCTGGGCGCTCATCGTGACTATCTTCTTGTGACCCGCCTGCGTGCCCTTGGTGTAGCGTATCATCAGGTCTATCATCTCTCGACGATTGAGCCTTTCTGCCACACATAGTTCCAGCCGACCATCAGAATTCTCGGCATGGGGAGCCATGAAGAAGGTTCCGCCCATACGCTTGCCGTTCATAATGGAAACCTGCTGGCTTTGCTGCTCTATCGCCTTGTCATCGTAGTGCAAACGCAGCAATGGCGCATCAGGAAACATGGCGAATGTCTTTAAAGCGCCGAGCACATAGGCCATGAAGCCATGTACGCGCTTCATCTTGGCCGCCTCGAGTCCTACGATGGTATCGAATCCAATACCCATGCCATTGGCAAAATACTTGCCACCAGGGAAGTCACCTCCCTTTACAAGGCCAAGGTCCAAGGCTCGAGTATCACCCTTGGCCAGGACTTCTACACACGCTTCCAGGGTAGGGGGAAGGTCGGCTCCGTATGAGAAATCGTTACCACGACCTATGCTAAACGCTGCCAGGATAGGTACAGGCTTTTCTGCCAGCGCCGCCTTCATGAGCCCATTGACCACCTCGTTAACCGTGCCATCTCCACCAGCGGCAACCACAATGCCGTATCCCTGAGACCCAGCCTCCATGGCAATCTCTATGGCATGCCCTATCCTCTCGGTCTGACAAATGTCGTATGACAGGTTCTTTGCGTCCATAAGAATCTTTATCTCTGACAGGCGCTCTCCTGCCATACCCTTGCCCGCTACAGGATTGAGAATCACCAATATTCTTTGTGTTTCATGCATAGCAGTCGACTATAACCTTAAACAATTCTGTGCGCCAGAGGCAAAACCCTCAAGATGTGTCATCATTGACCACATTGTATGGCCAATGCTTCTGCTACAGCCATGTTGACCAGACCCAGCCTTGATATGATTCGCTCGTCTACATTGAAGTGGGGGTGGTGATTAGGATGCGTCACGCCAAGCTCCGGCGCTTGTGTATTCAAGAACCAGAAACAACCAGGAATCTTCTGCAAATAATAAGAAAAATCTTCTCCGCCCATGCTGGGAACCGTCATTTCCTTGACATGCTCGGCACCAAGGATATCTCTGGCCTTGGCCATGGCAAGACTCGTGGAGACAGGGTCGTTTATCAGGGGTGTATAGCCAGAGAACCATTCAAACTCATATTCCAGGCCATGTACCAGAGCAATTCCTTTGCATGCCCTCTCTATACCAGCCCGGGCAAGCTCTCGGTGATTTGGTTCGAGCGTACGGGCAGTCCCCTTGAACAAAGCCTCACCTGGGATAACATTGGATGCCGACCCCGCAGAAATCTGACAAACGCTGACGACGAATGGCTTCCGTTGGTCGGGAACCCTGTTTCTAAAAGCCTGGAGCGCATCCACAAACTGTGCCAAGGCAGGGATAGGATCCCGTGCCTGGTGTGGCGCGGCTCCATGCCCTCCTGAGCCTATGAAGCGTCCCCCGAACCCATCGGTCGATGCCATCATGGAACCAGCCATAAAGCCAGCCTGACCCGGTTCCAGCTCCGAAGACAGGTCGCCAACGTGTCCACCAACTATGGCTACAACCCCATCCAGACACCCCGCATCTATCATCTTGTTGGCGCCAAAGTGCCCTTCCTCTCCCGGCTGGAAAAGCAGGCGAACTCTAAAGCCCAGGGGAGGAGATTCGGCGTATGCTTCTGCACAGGCCAGTAGGACTCCCGCGTGAGCATCATGGCCGCAAGCATGCATAAACCCTGGGTGTTGGCTCCTATAGGGCTCAGTTCCAAGCTCGGCCATGGGCAATGCATCCATGTCTGCCCTCATGGCTACAAGCGGCCCTGTATCCCCTACATCGGCAATAATACCACCGCCGCATTGAACAGCCTTGATGCCACACGAGTTTAAAACACCCTCTATATATGCCAGGGTCTTTGGCAATTCTAAACCAACTTCTGGAATAGCATGCAAGGCTCTTCTATGGCTAATCGAACGTTTGCTCAGTAGATCTTTAGCGCTGGTATTCATGGGGAACCTCATTACAGAGGATTTTGATTGAAACTATTCTTTATTGCAAGGAACAATACGTGGCCTCGCAGTCGCTCACATCCAGGGCAGGCTTTTAATTCAAGGGGGATACCCCCTCGAACGGGGGAGTACCTCCGTTCTCACCCCTGCGCTACTGCGAGTCTCGCAACGCACACTACCGCTCGCGGCGCTGCAGGATTTGCCCTCCTGCCCTCGACATCATGTCTCGGGCTTCCGGGCCGCGACATTCGCTTCCGGCGCCATCCATGGCGCCTCTTCGCGCCGTTGGCGCGCGCTCATGTCGTTCAAATCCTGCAGCGCCCTGATATAAGAAATGCCCGTCCGCGGAGCGGACGGGCATTTCTTATGGGCGCTGCAGGATTTGAACCTGCGACATCCTGGGTGTAAACCAGGCGCTCTGACCAGCTGAGCCAAGCGCCCCGAGGACGGCACGATAGCATAATGGTTGTATGAGGGTCAAGGAGACAGCTCCTAATTAATAGCTATCCTATCGAGACTATCGAGCCGACGGCCATCAGCGCATACGCTAGGCCGATGACCCACCCTGCCCAAGGCCTGTCCAGGATGCGGGGTAGCGTGGCCGGCGCGGAGACGGTGCGGCGATAGCTATAATAGGCCGGAAGGAACAGCGCAGCTATGAGGATAGCTATGCCGCCTCCCGCGGTACGCATGAAATCCATAAACCCGCCAAAGCCGGCGAGCGCTATGAAAAGGGTCGGTAGGGTCGATACGGCCCAGGCTACGAGCCTAGGAGCCTTGAGCCGCTCTTCTACTATGGTAGACAACGCGAATGATATGGACCAGTAGCTTGTAAGCATTGCGAGCAAGACAAATGCGGTGCCAGCACCTTGTGCCCAGGGTCCGAGCGTCTTTGACCATCCTACGGTGGCTATCTGGGTCATAGAATCGGAAGCTATAAGCGACATAATCGTTACGAGCAGTATAAGCAGCGCATTGACGCCAAGCCCGGCCGCTACCGCCCTGGGCAACAGCTTAGGCCTATCGGATAGGCCGGCGGCAGCCTGCGGTACCGAGAAGAAGGCTGCAAAGCAGAACATCGCCATGCCAAAGAGTGCCGCCGGAAGATTGGCCGAGTCTGGCCTTGTCGCGATGGCAATGCTCCATGCCTTGGCAGGCCCGCCTACTCGTATCCTAGCAGCGACGGTGGCTATAGTCAGCACGACGAACAGCGCTCCCATGGAACCTACGGCCCATTTCTCTGCTATCCCCAGGGCCTTGAGGCCGAGCGCGGCTACCGCCGCCGCCAGAATGTAGAACACGACGGCTCCCCATGGGGAGGGGATGCCAAGTCCTTGGGCCAGTGCCTCGTTGCCTCCTGCAACATAGGCAGCAAGATTGGCGAGAAACACGACGCCCATGACGACGAAGAACGCCCAGGTGAATACTATTCCGAATTTGCCGGTGAATAGGTATTTCTTATACAGCTCTACAATCTGGGAACCTGTGCCGTCCCCTATCGCCAATTCGCCTATATAGAGGTGCAGAAGGAGACTCGCCAAGTACGCCGCAACTATCACGATTGCCGATACCAGGAGGCCGTTCCTCGCTATGAGCCATGGCAGGGCGAGTATACCTCCGCCTATACCGTACCCGGCGATGATACTCGTCGCCTCGAAGAAGCTGAGCCTCGGTGATCCCTTACTGTTCATAGAAGCCTCCTTCGAGTGCAAACGGCTTTAGCCGCAAACCCAACGAGTCCGGAGGGCGGAACCGTGAGCCGTTTGCCTTCATGCCATGTGCCTACAACCTTGATGCTGGATAGCTGCTCCGTCTTAACCGTAAAGGGGTCTGCGTCGAGCAGAGCGAAGTCTGCGAACTTGCCCGGCGCTAGCGTTCCGCGCTCATGCTCCTCAAAGGCGGCGTATGCGCCTGCCCATGAGTAGGCCCGTAACGCTTCGTACACAGAGATGCGCTCCGACGCTATAGGATGCTCCACCGCGCCAGCTATCTGTATAAACGGGTCAAATGGCTGGACAGGCGCGTCGGTAGACAGGGCGACGATGCAACCCGCATCGAGAAGCGAGCGCAAGGGGCACTGGGCCGCAATGACGCTTGGCGCGAGCGCTTCCCTGTACATGTGCAGGTAGCGATCGTCTATCCACGCAAAACCAGGCTGGACAGGCAGCACAAGACGGCGTGCACCCGCACGCTCTATCTGATCAGGCCTGGGGAACTCGAAATGGTCTATCCTCAGGCGATGACGGTTGTCTTTGTCTCCGGCGTCGGCCATGAGCCGTTCGTAGGCAGACAGGATCGATTCTATGCCACGAGGGCCTATGGCGTGGGCGCTCGTCTGCCATCCTGCCTCGTAGAATGGCCTTACAAGCGCGAGGGCTTCTTCCGGCGAGCGGTACAGGCTACCCGAGTCTTGCCGGTCTAGGTAGTCGATGTCGAATGCAGCGCTTCGCGACGATACTGATCCGTCCATTTCCCATGCCATGCAGCCTCCGACGCGCCTGCGTTCGAGGCGTCCTGCGAGGCGTTCAGCCCTCGAAGGATTGGTATACTGCATCCATAGCTTAAGCCTAAGCCCGAGCCTGCCGCCTATAAGGTTAAATGCCGCTATAGCCGGGTCAGACGGAGTGTCTTCTGTGCCTTCGAGGCAATGAATCGATACGATACCACAATCGACCGCTTCCTGAACCGTCACCGACAGGCCCCTGGCCAGCGCGGCCGGTCCGAGCCCTTTCATTCCGTAAGAAATGACCTTGCCCATGTTGAATTCATGGGCCTGCCCGCACAGAAGGCCGTCGACGGCGAGGTCGGTGATTCCTATGTGCGATAGAGCGAGGCTGGAATACGAACTCGAGTGACCGTCCATGGACAGTATGATGACGGGCCGGCCTGGGAACCACGAATCAAGTTCAGTCGCGTTAGGTAGCCGTCGCTCGGCGAGTGCTCCAAGGCATGCACCGAAGCCCATGATGAGGCCGCGCGATGTGGAAGCCTTGGCATACAGCAGTTGCCGAACACCATCGAGGCAGTCGGGGACAATACGGTCATCCTCGACCCGCGACAGATTTACCGCAACAGCCGCGAGCGCTGCCTTAGACATGAAGTGAGCGTGAGCGTCTATGAAACCAGGGACAACCGTCTTGCCGCCTAAATCAACCGTTTGGAGGTTTGGAATCGGTCGTGCATCTTCAGGATACAGCTCGACGATACGGCCGCCTGTCGCGACGCGCATCGCCCCAAACCACTCGCCTTTCTTCTCCAGGCCGTAGATCCTCGCGTTTATGAATAGTGTATCCTTTCTCATTTCGGACGAGTATAGGTCCTCTTCAGGTAGCGCGCTAGCTGGTATTATTCGGAACGGCTACACAGCCTTGGACACCTTGAGCCACACCAAGCGTGCAGCGAGTCATAGACCTCGAACTGCATAGCCAAGTTCTCCTTGCCATTAGGAAAACGCATTGAATAGCCAACGGCTATATCCTCGAGGCCGGCGGCGACAGGTTGATCCGCAAGTCTGTCCGTGTCTGCACAGCCAACGATGACGGCCAGCAAGAGGAGAGCCGGGTCCTTGGGCTCGTAATAAGAGACTATGGTCTGGAAGGAACAGGCACCGCCTTGGTGCCCGAGCTCAACCCCAGGAGCGTCGAATGGGATTGCTCCTGACTCGTCCACCATTTTTAGTATCTGCCTACATGGAACAAATAGGAGCTCGGCTTCACTGTCTATAAACCTTGTGATAAGCCAAGGGCAGGTCACCCTGTAGAGGTGCACGGGAGCGGGTAATCCATTTTATTCCGTTACCTCCACGGTTTTACACCTCTTCAGCGTAAATCCTTGAAACATCAATTAATGCACTAGAGCCTCGCTATGGCAAGGAGTATCGTAGCAGCAGACGAGGGAGTGTAGTGGTTTCGTGCTTACCGACAACTTGCTGAAAATAAAATCATTAAATTTTTATTAATAAATTGAGCTTTACTGTGGTATTATTAGCCGCAGCGCGTTTTTTCTTCTTAGTGACTGGTATGTAATATATTTTTATTATATTACTATTGCTTTTATCACGTTTTTTTTGAAAGAGTACTAATTTCATTAGCTTGAATTACAAAAATAGAGAAGAATTATATTGAGGAGGAAGTATTACATGTTTAATTTTCCTGAAAATCTATATGTGGACGTGCGAATTGAAGAAACATTTGAAACCAAGATCAATTTTAAGAAATTAGTTTTGCAGGAACAAAAGGTACGCAACAACAAAGGTGCATTTGTAAGGGTCTATGACGGAAACCGTTGGTATTATGCATCCACTACGGATATTGAGGCGATTCAAGATCAAATTGACGCTCTGGCTAACATGGCAACACCCAATCTGGAAATAGATGACAACCCAATAGTACGACAGTTCGAAGTACATAAAGATAATCTGATTCAATACAATCAAGGCTCAATCTCTGAAGTGCCAATTTCCAAAAAGGTGGGTATACTTGAACGATATTTAAAACTTATTAAAGATAAGACTATTGTCCATCACAGTTCGAATTATGTTGACAGTTGGATCATTAAATCTATTTATTCTTCCAAAGGTACAGCCCTCACATTTGACAAACAAACCTGTGGAATTAGTATCAACCTGGACCTTTCAGATGGAGAGAATAAAAACCAAACCAGTGTGTCCAAGGCAGGGATTCTGTTTGACAACTTGCTTGAACTAGAGGAATTTTTCGAAAATGAATTTGAAAAAGACATTGATTTCATCAAGAACGCAAAACCTGTAGAGCCTGGGATATATACGGTACTTTTGAGTCCTCTTGCCGCAGGCGTTTTTACCCATGAGAGTTTCGGTCACAAAAGTGAGTCTGATTTTATGGTAGGCGATGAGACGATGAAGGCAGAGTGGGCTATAGGAAAGACGGTCGGTACCCCGGTAT
The DNA here is from genome assembly GCA_034003955.1 of Spirochaetia bacterium. GTDB lineage: Bacteria > Spirochaetota > Spirochaetia > Treponematales > UBA12059 > SZUA-370. The sequence continues at coordinate 15,215 of JAVEXO010000056.1, forward strand.
TAACTATCATTGATGACGGCCAGGTCCTTGGCAATGGCTATGTCCCATACGATGATGAAGGCACCAAAGGTAAAAAAACATACATCATCACCGATGGCATACTGACAGGAAGACTACACAGCACCAATACAAGTGCTCTTTTAGAGGAACAACTCACCGGCAATGCGAGGGCAATCAATTTTGAGTTTGAGCCAATCGTCAGGATGACAACCACCTATATAGAAAAGGGTAATAGGCCGCTTTCTGATATTATCTCTGAGATTGAAAAAGGTATTTATATAGAAGACATTAAGCATGGTTCAGGCATGTCTACATTTACTATTGCCCCTTCAAGAGCATATAAAATTGAAAATGGAAAAATAACAACACCCGTTACGATATCAGTTGTCACTGGAAATGTCTTTGAGACGTTAGGTGACGTGGATGCTGTCAGTGAAGAATTTGAGCTTCTAAGCTTTGTCGGCGGAGGTTGTGGAAAGATGGAACAGTATCCATTACCAGTGGGTTTTGGTGGACCATATACTCGAGTTAAGAAACTCAATGTTCAATAGGAGACTGTAGACTGTGGAAACTGAATTTATTACGATAAGGAAAAATGAAACTGCTGTTAAAATTGTTGGTACCAAGGTAAATGCAGTAAGAATCAAAGATATTATAAAAAAAGGCGCTAGAGTCTATGAAAATGGGGAAATTGGTGTTTCTGGTGCTGTAGGTGACATTCCTGAAAA
>JAVEXO010000104.1:0-3377 GCA_034003955.1 Spirochaetia bacterium
GTCGCGCTGTCGAAAGAAACAGCTTCTGTTCCTGTGCGGACGTCTACATTGAGCCATGCCTTGAAAGTCTGCGGAGTCATTACAAAGAGACGGTCGCGATCCGCTATGAGGCCTCCGGCGTAGTATGGCAGACCACAGTTGGCGTAGCTTATATAATCGCCCTTCTCAACGAGGATTATATCCGCGCCTTCATCGAGCCGCCGTAGTCTCGCCGCCGTAGATGCTCCACCGGCGACGCCCCCGATAATTATGTATCTAGCCATATACGCTCCTGTCTGTGTTTACCAAATTGCTTAGTGGAAATATATATCTATATCAATATATTGTAAAGGATATGTTTTAATTTTTTTCTAGACAGGCTCGATTTAAAAAACGCCGCCTGGAAAATCTTCCAGACGGCAGTCGATGCTTGAGAATCAGTGTCAGCTAACGGCTTTCATGCCTTCCTCTATGGCCTTGAGGTTCATCGGTATGAATTTGTGCTTGCTTGCGCCAAAGAAAGACTTGAGTACCGCCTCGAGCTTGTCGAGCTTGACGGCACCGGTAGCCTTTGACAGGGCTCCCATCATCACCATGTTGGCAAACTTGACGTCGCCCAGTTTCTCGGCTATGTCGTTGCAAGGCACCTTTATGACACGGGCATCCTTACGCTTTGTCTCGACGGTGACAAGGCTTGAGTTGATGATCATCGTGCCACCCTGCTTGAGGTTAGCCTCACAGAGGGGCAGAGAATCCATATTCATGACTATGGCGCTGTCGGGAGCCGTAACGAGGGGGCTGGCAATCTCCTCTGTAGAGACTATGACACTGGCCCTGGCTATTCCTCCGCGTTTCTCGGCGCCGTAGAATGGAAAGAAGGTAACTTCAAGGCCTTCCTTCATGCCGCAGTACACCCACAGCTGTCCCAACGATATAATGCCTTGGCCGCCGAAGCCGGCCATGAATGTCTTCTCGGTCATTTCACGGCCTCCTTGGCTACACCGGCGCTCAGTTCGTTCTTTATCTCGCCAAGCGGATAGAAGGGAATCATGTCACTCTCTACCCAGCCAACGCTTTCTACGGCGTCCATACCCCAGTTTGTCGGGCACTGAGACAGAACCTCTACCATGGTAGAGCCTTCTCCGCGTAGCTGAGCCTCGAAGGCCTTCTTGATGTAGCTCTTTGTCTTCTTGGTGTTGGCCGCATTGTTGACCGCGCCTCGCGCCAGGTACTTCGTCCCGGTTAGGGTCGCGAGCATCTCAAGGACGCGGATAGGGTAGCCCATGCCGGCCTCTATCGGGTCACGCCCGTAGGGAGCGGTTGTAGCCTTCTGGCCTACAAGGGTAGTCGGGGCCATCTGACCGCCGGTCATGCCGTAGATGGCATTGTTGACGAATATGGTTGTAAACTTTTCGCCACGGTTGGCCGCGTGCACCGTCTCTGCGGTGCCGATGGCTGCCAGGTCACCATCGCCCTGATAGCAGATGACCAGGTGATCTGGAAGCATGCGTTTGACGCCGGTGGCTCCGGCTGGAGTGCGCCCGTGCGGTACCTGTACCGAGTCGAAGTCGAAGTAGATGCTGGCCCAGATGGAGCAGCCGACAGGGTTAAGGATAACCGACTTCTGCTGCATGCCAAGCTCGTCTATCACCTCGGTGATGAGGCGATGAATGACGCCGTGGCCGCATCCGGGACAATACTTTGTCTGGATGGGTTTAAGGCTCTTTGGATGTCCGTATATAAGTTCCACACTCGCCCCCTTATTTCTTCAAGATCCGCTTGATCTCCGCGAGGACGTCTTCTTCCGTCGGGATCATGCCACCGCAGCGACCGTAGAAAGACACCTCGCTCTTGCCGAGAGTATGCAGACGCACGTCATCCACCATCTGTCCCATGCTCATCTCTACCGTCAGGAATTTCTTTCCTGCCAGCTCCCCAAAGCGCTTCTCGGGGAAGGGCCACAGGGTAATGGGCCGCAAGAGGCCAACCTTGAACCCAAGCTTGCGGGCCATCTGCATGGCGCCAAGGCATACACGGGCAGAGGTACCATAGGCCGTCAGAATGAGGTCGGCATCGTCTACGAACTGCTCTTCCCAACGTGGCAAGACCTTCTTCATCTCGTCATAGCGCTTGTAGCGGGCTATGTTGGCCTGCTCAAATTCCTCGGGCACCAGGTGGGTAGAATCCACGTGGTTGACCGGCCTGCCTTCAGGGCGACGACCCGAGGCCCATGGCTTGGCAATACGGGTAGCAGGATCCTTGGCTTTGGGAAGCACCACGCCTTCCATCATCTGGCCTATCATGCCATCGGCCAGCACCATCGCGGGCATACGCCAGGCATCGGCCAGGTCGAAGGCTTCAAACGTTAAATCCGCCGCCTCCTGGACACTCTTGGGCGCAAGGACGATATGGTAATAGTCACCATGTCCGCCACCACGGGTAGACTGGTAGTAGTCGCCCTGGGCCGGGGATATGCCGCCTAGGCCGGGGCCGGAACGGGCCACGTTGATGACAACAATGGGAACATCGGCACCACAGGCATAGGATATGCCTTCCTGCTTGAGGGAAATGCCCGGGCTCGAGGAGCTGGTCATGGTTCGAGCGCCTGTTGCGGCGGCTCCGTAGACCATGTTTATGGCGGAGACTTCGCTCTCCGCCTGTATGAACACGCGCTTCTGGTCTATCATGTGCTTGGCCATATACGCTGTCAGTTCATTCTGAGGGGTAATGGGGTAACCGAAGTACGCGTCGCATCCTGCGCGGACGGCGGCCTCACCCATAGCCTCGTTGCCTTTCATAAGGCGTTTTTCATCAGCCACGGTTGACCCTCCTTATAGCTTGTAGACGGTTATAGCCACATCCGGACAGACCGTGTAGCAATTACCGCATGCGATGCATTTATCCGCCGCTACGGCCTTAGTCGGATAATATCCCCATGAATTCGACTCAGTGTCGGCCGCGAGCACCTTGGTCGGGCAGGCACGGACGCACAAAAGGCAACCCTTGCACCGTTCCCGATCGATCTCCGGTCTTCCTTTAGTAGCCATTGCGACTCCTTATGGTAGCTAGGATGAGGGTCTTAACACGACCCACATCCTATGCTGATAGTACCTGAGGACACCGATACCGGCGCCTCCCTGAAGTTCCTCTATAGAAACACGCGTATAAACAAAAGACCCAAGCCTCAGCCGGCCAGAACCGCAAGGGCTATGCTGGCCAGCTTTGTCTCACGGCTATCGGCCCTGCTTGTAAGGACTATTGGCTTGGCGGCACCGGCCACTATTCCCGCACCCTTGGCCCCACCAAGGTCGAGCAATGCCTTATAGAGAAGATTTCCAGCCTCTATGGTAGGTGCCACGAGCACATCGGCATTCCCGGCTACATCCGAGACTATATGC
>JAVEXO010000011.1:0-66333 GCA_034003955.1 Spirochaetia bacterium
CCTATCGGTCTATGGCGGCCCTTCATCGGCCATGCTCAGCATTAGCGTAGACGGTTCAGAATGGCTATACCCACTGTCGGATGACCGAGTCATAGAGGTACCTGGCTTGATAGGCACGACGCGCATAGTCATACACGATGGAACCGCCCATATAGAAGATTCTCCCTGCGAAAACAAGACATGTGTTGCTTCTCCTCCTATCAAACAGACGGGGGAATGGGCCGCGTGCCTGCCAAACGGTGTATTCATAGTCATACAAGGCGCAGAAAGCGATGAACTCGATGCCACCGTTAGATAGTTCATCCCGTATCGCACAAACCCGTAAACTGGGCGCATTCCTCGCGGCTCTGGCCTTTTTTCTATCAACCGTAGAATATATGCTCCCCCGACCCATACCTTTCATGCGTCTAGGTCTTGCGAATCTTCCTATCCTCATAGCCGTAGACCTCCTGCCATTCGGAGCGTACATGGCCCTTGCGCTTGTAAAGGTGGTGGGGATGAGCGTGCTTACCGGATCCTTATTTACATACGTAGCGCTCTTCTCTCTCGCTGGTACCATGACAAGCGCACTCGTCATGCGGGGTCTCAGGGCGGTGGCTGGGCCAAGAAAACTTTCGTATATAGGCCTCTGTGTGGCAGGAGCCGTGGCTTCAAACATGGCCCAGGTCGCACTTGCCCGTGTCTTTGTTTTCGGACCGAGTGCACGCTTCATGGCTCCGGCCTTCCTGGCGCTTGGCCTTTTATCGGGCCTGTCTCTCGGCGCCTTCACGCAGCTATTCTGCTCTGGTTCAAGCTGGTACGCCAAGGTACGGGAGGGCATCCATGAGCAGGGCTAAACGCAGGGAACGCTGGGAATCGGCCTTCGATCCAACAAGGCTTGCCCTAACGGGAGTTGCCTTGTCTTTAGCTCTCCTCTTCCAACCAAGCCTTGCCGGTCGAGCCATGATGCTCGTTTTGGCTGCCATAGCCGCATGGGTATCTGGACGCAAGCTCTCTCCTGTTATGACAATCGTCGTCATGGCTGGTATAGTCAGCGCCAACCTTCTTGTCCCCATAGGAAGAAAGCTGTTGACGATAGGGCCCTTCTCAATAACTGAAAATGCTCTTCTCGACGGATTACAGAAAGCCATTACCTTCGAGGCATTGATGTTCATTTCAAAGGCATGTCTGGGTCCAGGGCTCAGGTTGCCTGGCAGGTTCGGCGCCTTCTTCGCCGAGGCATTACGGGGCTATGACAGGATTCTGGAGAGAAAAACATCGGTAAAGGCCGCCAAAGGATTCATGAAAAGTGTCGACGAGATATTGGTTTCCGTATATGATGAACTTGCTGTTGGAACTGAATCCACCGACATCAGCCATCGGTACCCGAGGTCGGCCTTCAGGCGCAGCGACATGGTGCTTGCCGGCGTCGTCTTAGCCTCCGTGCTAGCGGTTCTATAAGGCTGACACGAACACCTGTTCACCCCGCGCAAGCGGGGTCTGCGATCAAACCGAGGAAACACCATATGACCCTACGAAACAAGCTTTTAATTCTCACAGCAGCCCCCATGACGCTCGCCTTGGCTATGGGCACCATGATTGTCTTTCAATACCTAGGTGACAGAACCAGGATGAAGATAGCCGCCAACAATCTGGCGGTGATGAAGGCGACAAGTGAGCTCCTTACAAGCATTCAGGAGGAGCGCGGCATAGCCTATCTATACCTTTCAGAGGTGGCGGCAGCCGACCGCATCATGGCGACCAGGAACCTCGTCGATACTGCATGGGAGTCGGCTAAAACGGCTCTGTCAGCCAAGAGCATTGCCCCGGAGATAGCACAGGCGACAAGCGATGTATACGCCAAGCTAAAGCAGACGCGCCGCCAGGTCGATGAGCGCTCACTGTTGGCCAGGTCAGCCTATGCACAGTATGTAGAATCATGTGAACTACTCCTTGAGCACTTAGTATTGTTGTCCCAAACAGATGCTGCCGCCGCTACTCGTCAGCTAGAAGCCATAGTGACACTTGAGAAGGCAAAGGAGAATGCCGGTAGGGTACAATGCCTGGCCAGCTCCATATACTCTCTCAACCTTCCTATCAGGTACCAGTCTATCCTGGAGCTAGCCGATGCCAATTCCGGCATAACGGTCAACCTCAAGAACAGCCAGGCCGGCATCGGAGAAGAAGCCTTGAAGCTTCTGTCAGAACTCGACATAAGCCCTGAATGGTATGAGATGCAAAACTCAGTCATATCCATCATGGGTTCGGCCAGTGTCGGTAATTATGATCGCGATGGCCTTGAATTCTATACGCTGACGGCAACCGTCGGGGACAAGATCAAGGGTGCCATAGATGTGGTGGTTCAGGAAGCGGCCGTCTGGTTCGAGACAAGAGTTGCAGAACTGACTCGGCAGATGACCCTCATCATATCGGTTCTGGGAGTATTACTGCTCCTCGTCACAATGACGTCTCTTTTCATACTGTCTAATGTAGCAGGCAGGATACAGCAGGTCTCCATGAGCATGAAGGAGATCTCTTCAGGCGACGCCGACCTGACCCGCCGTATAGAGTCAAGGACAAAAGATGAACTGGGAACCCTGTCAGATCACTTCAATGATTTTGTTTCGATGCTCAGGGGCATCATGGAGCGTATCAAGACAGAAATCCATTCCATGGGCGATGGCATGCTTCGTCTATCGGCCAACACCGAAGAGACGGCCGGCGCCATCCACCAGATTACATCAAACATAGAAAGCCTCAAGCTCCAGAGCATAAACCAGAGCGCCTCTGTCACCGAATCGAGCGCAACCGTCGAGCAGATATCCAAGAATATCCTCCAGCTTTATAAGCTGATAGAGAAACAAAGCGAAGGTGTGGCCTCATCATCGAGCTCAATAGAGGAGATGGTGGCCAGCATACAGTCTGTCACGGCCAATATAGAGCGTATGGGTTCTTACTATGAAAAGCTGCTTGGTAAGTCAGACTCTGGCAGGAAGGCCATAGAAACCGTCGTAAAGCAGGTGCGGGAGATAGATTCACAGTCAGAGAACCTGCAGGAAGCCAACTCGCTTATTGCCGGCATTGCCGCCCAGACAAACCTGCTTGCCATGAATGCGGCCATAGAGGCGGCTCACGCCGGAGAAGCCGGCATGGGTTTCGCCGTCGTAGCCGACGAGATACGAAAACTGGCCGAGAATTCGGCCACCCAGTCAAAGACAATAGGCATGACAATAAAGGGCATACGCGAGGTCATTGATGCCGTCGTTGGCAGCTCAAGCATGAGTGCCAGGACCTTCGACGACATCCTCGAACAGATAAGGATACTCTCAAGGCTTGAAGAAGAGGTCAAATACTCGATGCAGGAACAGAGTGCAGGTTCCTCTCAGATTCTCGACTCTCTTGCCAGTATCAACGAGGTCAGCGCCGACGTCAGGCAGTCCGCCCATGAGATGCAGGAAGGCTCTAGCATTGTACTCACCGAGATGCGGCAACTCCTCCAGCTTGCGAGTGAACTGGAGAACGGTATGATGGAGATGGCGGCCGGTGCCGAGGAAATACGGAGGGCGGCTCAGGACACCAATGAGCTTTCGTCTGCCTCCACGCATAGCGTCAATGCCGTTTCACGTGATATAGACCAGTTCAAGACTTGATGAAGCGCTTCCTCAGGATGCCCATGATGCCGGTCTCGCGTTTGCGCCTTGGCTCGGTTTCATGATTTTTTCGCCTTGCAGCGTCTTTGCCCTGTATGTACGATGAAATCACCCCCAGGGCCCCCTTCTTTGACATGTCTACAAGGAAGTGAGTAATTTCGCCATTGACAGAATAAACAGGTATGAAAAGCATGGATCCGGCACGCTCTACCACTGAGTGAGACCTGTCGGCCTCGCCGAGTATGACCCGCAGGTCTATGCCCTCTACAAATTCTTCTATTTTAGACTCGCCGATCTTCAGTTCCGAGAATGACTCATCGTCGTCTGCTCCCTTTGAACTGGCTACAATCCGTCCATCGAGACCGATTATCAGGAGCGGTCTCTCCACCATATCCATGACGGTACGCAAGAGCCCGGTCAATGAGGCTATCCTGAGGCTCTTACGCTCTGATGCGTCGGCAAGCTCCCTGAGTATGCTCTTGAGCTGGCGACCAAGCACGCCAAAACTATCAAGACGACCGTCTGATATGGTTCCACCGTAGCGCACAAGGTCAGTCAGGGTTTCAAGCTCATGGCTTTTCCGCCTTGAACCGGCAATCAAAAGGAGAAGCCCCCCTGCCTCGAGCGCAGACAATACCAAGCCAGCAAACAGCATGGTCTCGGCGTCTCCCTTGAGACCCGCGGCCATGCCAATCCTGTATGCCCAGACGGACGAGCCAAGGCTGGCTATCAATGCAAGGCCAACGAGTGCCATAACGTATCGTAATCGTACTAGCGACATGGTGTGCTCCTCATAGATCCTGGAAGGCCCCAAGGTCAATGTTCCTACCCAGAAGGAAGAGCTTGTCCCCCTCCTCTATGGTGAGGCTTGGCTCAGAAAACAAAAGAGTCTCGCGTCGCATGCTATTACCCGAATCATCAAGATCTATGACTGTACGTATGACTGCTTCAACCTTCAGTTTCATCTTGGCTTCGAGGTCTATTTCAGAGAGCGTCTTACCAAAGAAAAACTTGGGAGCAAGCTGCTCGGTAAGCGAGACGTCACTACTCAATGGAACGGAGTCGAGCACGTCAGGAGCCACGAGGCGTCTGGCGATACGCGTTCCTGTCTCTACCTCTATGTTGATCACCTCATTGGCTCCAACCCTATGCAGCACAGTCGCGTGCAAAGCTGAAACCGCCCTGGCCACGACATAGGGTATGCCTCGCTGCTTGAGGAGCATGGTCGTCAATATGCTCGCCTCGAGATTGTCACCGATGGCCACGATGGCAACATCAATATTCTCGAGAGGAGCCTTGAGCAAGGACTCCTCATTGGTCGTGTCGACCAGTACCGCGGCCGACACCCTCCCCTTTATCTGTTCGACAACCAGAGGATCCCTATCCATAGCCACGACGTTGGTGCCCTTCTCTACAAGCACATCACAAATGCTGGCACCAAAGGCTCCAAGTCCTATTACGGCAAAATTGTGTTTCTGGGCCATCTGATCTCCCTTTCAATCGTAAGCATACGCGCCAAAACCCAGGCTCGTCGTAGCCTGCTGTCAGCCTATCGCCAGGTCTCCCTGCGGATATTCAACGGCTCCCTGCGGTTCTTTTCTGCTCGCTGCCGTTAATATCGTCAAGGGTCCAAGCCGGCCCAGGAACATCAGCAGTATTATCGTAGACTTGCCTACACTAGACAGTGATGATGTAAGGCCGGTAGACAGGCCGACTGTCCCGAACGCGGAGACAGTCTCAAACAAAAGCTTAATAAAACTAGCCTCTTCACTCAGGCTCAGTATAAACGTGCCAAGGAAGACGGCACTCAGTCCAAAGATGAGAATGAGGAAGGCTCTTCCTATCTTCTCGCTGGCAACTGCCAGCTTCCCTATCCTGGTGTTCTTCTCCTGCCGCAGGAATGAACCAAGGTAGGCTCCCATGGCGGCCAGTGTGTTTATCTTTATACCACCGGCGGTACTGCCTGATGCGCCACCTATGAACATAAACAGTACCATAAAAAGGAGAGTGGCATCCCTGAGCGTGCCAAAAGGCACAGAATTGAATCCAGCCGTCCTGAGCGTCACCGACTGGAAGAAGGCACCCAGGTACTGTTCCCCGAGCCCATACTCAGTCATAACACCTTCATGCTCGAGCAGATAGAATAGTATGAAACCCGACACGAGGAGCATGGCGGTGATAGCTAAGACGACGCGCGAATTCTGGCTAAGAACGTGTAGGCGTCTTGATCCCCTTCTGCTCAGTCTGACCATGATCGATCGTAGCCAGGAACGCACGTCTCTGATAACGCCAAAACTGATGCCGCCCGCTATTATCAGGAATGCTATTGTCAGGGTTACCACAGGATCCATCCTGAATGTTTCAAGGCTGTCTGAGAACAAAGCAAAGCCTGCGTTACAGAAGGCAGAAATGGCGTGGAAGCTTGCAAAGAAGAGAGCATCCGACACCTGGTACTCAAGGAGCATGAACCGTATGAAGAGTACTATGGCTCCAAGCGCTTCAACACCGAGCGTCGACAGCACTATGGCCCTGAGGCTACGTGACAGCCCGCTCATGTCGTCCTCACTGAGCATATACGAGACGGTCATCCTGTCCTTGAGTGACAGACGTCTTCGCAAGGCGACCATGACGAAGAACGAGAAGAGCATGATGCCCAGTCCGCCTATCTGTATAAGCACGAGCACTATGGCTTGCCCCGCCCTGGATAGCTGTGTAGCCGTATCCACGACGACCAAACCGGTGACGCAGACGGCAGATGTAGCGGTAAACAGGGCATCGAGAAACCCAAGACCCTGGCCATCGCTTGTCGAAATACCTATCATCAGGGCTACGGCGCCACTGAGGATGACAAGGGCAAATGAAACGATGACCGTCTGGGCAGGCTTGGCTGCCATCCGCTCGAAGAGCTTGAACAGCTTGCGTATCCTGCTTAGGACCTTTATGACAAGAAAAACATTTCTTAAGACAATGGCCAGGGAGCCAAGCCCGGCCGTATCAGACATGAAGAAGGCAAGAAACTTTGAATACAGGAAGAGCGCTGTGAATGCTAGCAAAAAAAGTAACGAGGCCCAGTTTCCGCGTATGTAGTTCTTTATATACACGGCGTTTCTTATTTCTCCTCTGGTTGACAGGATGATAAGAAACAGGATGCTGAAGTCAAGAACATGTACCGTGGCGCTAATGAGAGGGCCAGGATTAGCCTGCTCCACAAAAAGAGCAAACACCCCGAGAATGAGCGCCGCTATGTTCATTCGTTCCCACTTAGTCATGGCTATACTATAGGGTTGGCTTCAATGGAGCACAAGAATCCTAACGCGTATCCTTGGCCCTATTGATGGCATCGAAGGCGTACCAGCCCGTAAGAATAGCCGTCGGGATTCCCGCCGGGCTGTAGGCCCATTGGCCCGCCTGCATCACAGCAGGAAAGGGAGTGCTGACTGATTTTGGTATCTTCTGAAGCTTATTGATGACTGGAGAAGCCTGTTCGAAGGTCCAGCCGGTAATACCCCCCTCGGAATTCGAGAAGAGTCGTTCTATAGTCGCGGGAGATGATGAGAATCTAAGGTTTATGGCATCCCGTATGCCAGGGAACAGTGACGAATCAAGGGTTCGTATCATTGCGTCCTCTAGGTGTAGCCTGAATTCTTCGTACCATCCCTGGTTCATCACCAGCTTGACCAGGTCATACTCCAGGAGGAAGCTTATTATCATGCCGGTCTTACCCACAGGAGACAGCTCGGGATCCCTCATCGAGGGGATAGAAATCTCGTAGGTAGTCAATCGGCAATACTTTTCCACCCAAGCCTTTATCTCATCCTTGCCATGCTGTTTGCCAGGAGACAAGAGCCTTGCCAATTCCTTCCTATGGGTCTCGGCCAGGCCTTCCTTGGACGGCGTATAGAATAGATGCCCACGAGTAATTGAAGCGAACTCATCGACGCTCTTGTCTATGCCCAAATACAAAGAAAAAACAGAGTCACCACCACGGCTCTCCATGACACGACGCTTCTGTGTGGCCACCTTCAGTATGGTCGAATCATCCAGGCCACTCGTATCCGCCAGAGAGTACAAAGACTTTAGATCGGCGCACCACAAAAGCGTATCATAGCTGCAGTCCAGTGCATTCTTGCCCTCGACTCGTTTCTCTGCCGGGAGGAAGCGTTGTATCTCAGACTCATACCGAATCTCTCCGCCTGTGCTGACTATCTTCTTTGCCAGTTTTTGTGCCAGTCTGCCCGTCCCTCCCTTGGGATAGAGGTAATCAAGATAGACGTAGAAGTAGCCAAGCGCGAAGAACATCGGCGTATTCTTGAAGAAGTGCTGATCTATGATATCGTTCAAAGGCTGGAAGGAGGAAATTCTGCCTAGATACCGTTCTATGGGCTCGTTCATCCTGTTCATACGCGACACTGCCGGCAAGAAGTGGCGCATCCAGGGAAGAAGCTCCTTGAAGATGTAGCTCCTGTCGTTTCTAAAGTCCTTGAACACAGGATTATCGAAGCCGTAGATTACATGCATATCCTTCATGACGCGTTCTATCACGGAGAATATCCTGTGTATTTCCTTCTCATGCCCAGGAAAAGTGCCTTCTACAAGTTTCCTATATTCATTGATGCTATCCTGGGACACCATGTGCACTATCTTGTCTTCAATCCCCAGAGAAACGGGGCTGTCAAGGAGCTCCATGTCAATCTCGAGATCCTTGAGCATGGGCCGGATAACGCCCGAATTCTCTATGGATCTCGCTCCGGTGTCGAACACGTATCCATCACGACTGATGGAATTGAGGAGGCCTCCGCAGCTGGCCGTCTTCTCTACCAACAGTACAGAGTATCCCGCACGTGATAGATATGCAGCAGATGTGAGGCCGGCCAATCCAGCCCCGACTATGACTACCTGATAGTGCGGTCTATTCATGACAATCCTCCGAGCCTTATGCTTACCTCCAACAGTTCAGGAGCCATAGCAGAGTCGAGAGCATGGGGTGCAGGAATTTCTTCTGTTGTGAGGTTGAAGAACTTAGCGCTAACACCAGCCAACTCCTCGGCGACGCCTAGATAATAAAGCGCCTTGGCAGACACAAGCGGATCCTTCGCACTAGTATTAATAAAACGATGCTTGAAGAAACGGTATAGCGGGCCATTATTCTCCCCCATATTTGTAACTACGTCTCCTGGATGCATGGCGTTTATAGTTACGCCGCTACCGGCGAAGTATTCCTTCAAGGGATACATTGAAAGCAGCTGAGCGGTCTTGGCAGAACCGTAGCTTTTCAAGCCCGTGTAGTGTTGCTTGTTCCAGTCCAGATCATCAAGCTTGAGTCCGGCCAGGGCAAACCTATGCCCCTCAGAATTGACATAGATGATTCTGGCTTTTTGTTGTTTCTTAAGCTTCTCTTTACATGCATGGTTAATGATGAAGGATGCAAGGTAGTTGACCTGAAAAACCTCTTCTATGCCATCGTCGGTGAATCGCTTCTTGGTATTATAGACACCAGCGTTATGGATGAGCACGTCTATATCTTCTGGCATTGCCGCTAACATGCTTGCGGCCTGATGAACCTCTGAAAGATGGGTAAAATCTGCTATATGTATTCGGCAGGATACGCTAAAATCGTGTTCTATCTCTTCCTTTAGCTTCTGTGATTTCTCTTTATTCCTGTTGATGCACAGAAGGTTAGCCCCACGCGATGCATACAGTCTGGCGGTCTCGTAGCCTATGCCTGATGTGGCCCCAGTGATGACAAGCAGATTCCCGACGCACGTATCTGCAATCTCCTTGGGGCTAGCCTTGTTGTTGCGTAGCATCGCCCCAATATTTGACCACTCGTATTCCTTTAAGTATTTGTTCATGTCATCATCCTCATCTTAGCCGAATTTTTTGCGCATGAATTTCCTGTATGCAGGGCCAAAGCGCGGGATGTTGTCAAAGATGTCTCCCCACAGATCATAGAAATCCCTCTGCTCTACTATCTTTCCCGCCTCATTCAGGAGTACCCGGCTTGATCCATAAACGGGAGACTTAGGATACTTCTTGAACGACAATCTCATTATCCATTCCAGGAAGATTACATTGTCATTCTGAGCGGTATTCCTGACTTCCATTTCCAGGCCTTCTGAGCGTTCAATGAGCCGTTCGGTCATGGCTATGAAGTCTTTTTTTCCATGAATCTCCTGGACGGTGTCTCTGAAGTAAATGTCTTCATCATAGTATGGAAGAATATGGGACCAGTCAGGTTTACCTTCTGTATTATAGATGTTAGTCCACAAATCCTTGAGTTGCTCTTTGCTGGTGATAGTGTATTCCATACCGGTATTCCTTTCCTCATTTCAGCTATTCATTATAATTACACTAAAATACTCATGCTTCTTGAAGGAATTCTACCTACATGCTCAGCAGAGGCGCTGTCCTTATATGCTACTTGGCAACGAAATTTACAAGTTTACCAGGCACAACGATAGTCTTTACTATGCTCTTGCCTGCTATATGATCTATAACCCTGGGTAGAAGCTGTGCGGCCTCAACGAGGCTATCCCTTGATGCACCCTTGGCAGCCTTGAAGTCTCCTCTAAGCTTGCCGTTGACCTGGACGACAATCGTGTCCTCGTCGCTCTCGCACAATGACTCATCGTAAAGCGGCCAGGGAGCCTTTGAAACGCTTTCTGCGCCAATGGCCGACCACAGTTCCTCGGCGAGGTGAGGCGCATAGGGCGAGACCAGGCGGATAAGAATTGACCACAGAGAGCGGGGCAAGACCTCCAGCTTGGCGGCTTCTGTAGACAAGACCATCATCGCCGAGATGGCAGTATTAAAGTTGAGCGTATCGGTATCATGCGTCACCTTGCGTATGGTTTGGTGCATGAGCCTCTGAAGTTCACCTTCTGGTTCTGCTTCGCAGAGTGGTTTATCTGCCATGGCATAGAGGCGCTCAAGGAAGCGGCTGACACCTACGAGGCCGGATGTGGCCCATGGCTTGGATACTTCCAGTGGGCCCATGAACATCTCATACAGCCTGAGCGCATCTGCTCCAAATTCCTTCACTATATCGTCCGGATTGACGACGTTGCCGCGGCTCTTTGACATCTTCTGGTTGTCTTCACCTAGGATCATGCCCTGGTTGACCAGACGCTGAAATGGCTCCTTGCTGTTGACAAGACCGAGGTCAAAGAGAACCTTGTGCCAGAACCGTGCATACAAAAGGTGGAGGACCGCATGCTCGACGCCACCTACATAGAGGTCTACAGGCATCCAGTAGTCAACCTTGTCCCGGGCGACGAATGCCTTGGTATTAGAGGGGTCAAGATAGCGCAGATAGTACCAGCATGAGCCGGCCCACTGAGGCATCGTATTGGTCTCTCGCCGTGCAGGGCCACCGCAGGTCGGACAGGTCGTAGTTACCCATGACTCTATCGTGGCCAGGGGGCTCTCGCCGGTGCCCGATGGCTCGTAGCTGCTCACATCGGGGAGGCGAAGCGGCAGGTCCGTCTCCGGTACGGCGACGACACCGCAACCAGGGCAGTGAACGAGTGGTATGGGTTCACCCCAGTAGCGCTGGCGGCTGAAGAGCCAATCCCGCAGCTTGTAGTTAATAGCCTTCTTGCCAAGCTTGCGTTCCTCAAGCCAGGCTGTGATCGCCTTCTTGGCGTCCTCTGTTCCCATGCCATCCAGGAAACCAGAATTGACTGATACACCGTCCGCAGCCGTACACTCGGGAGGCGTACCGTCACAGGGAGTGGCACCTACGCTGGCGACAACCTCTATGATGGGCAGGCCAAAGGCCTTGGCAAAGTCCCAGTCTCGCTGGTCATGGGCAGGAACAGCCATGATGGCGCCTGTACCATAGGATGCAAGAACGTAATCTGATATCCAGATGGGAATACGCTCGCCATTGACAGGGTTGATGGCGTAGGCCCCCGTGAAGACGCCAGACTTGTCCTTGGCCAGGTCTGTCCGCTCCAGGTCGCTCTTCTTGGCCGCCATATCGACATAGTCGGCAACGGCGGTCTTCTGCTCGGCACTGCTTATCTTCTCCACAAGCGCATGCTCGGGAGCCAGAACCATGTACGTAGCCCCAAAGAGGGTATCAGGCCGCGTAGTGAAGACCTCTAAAGCATCGCCTGAACCGTCCACGCTAAAGACGACACTGGCGCCTTCAGACCGACCAATCCAGTTGCGCTGCATTGCCTTGACCGGTTCAGACCAGTCCAATCCGTCAAGATCCTCAAGCAACCTGTCGGCATAGGCTGTTATCTTGAGTATCCATTGGCGTATGCGTTTATGCGTTACCTTGGTATGGCATCTATCGCATTCTCCATCCTTGACCTCTTCGTTGGCCAGGCCCGTCTTGCACGATGGGCACCAGTTGATAGGGGCATCGGACTCGTAAGCCAGGCCCTTTTTGAACAATTGAATGAATATCCACTGGGTCCACTTGTAGTAGTCTTCATCGCAGGTAGAGACTTCACGATCCCAGTCATAGGAGAAGCCCAGGCTCTGTATCTGTTTACGGAAGTGATCGATATTGGCCGCTGTTGTAACGGCAGGATGCGTTCCCGTCTGTATGGCGTAGTTCTCGGCAGGCAGTCCAAACGAGTCAAAGCCCATGGGATGAAGGACATTGTATCCATTCATCCGTAGATAACGACAATATATATCGGTGGCTGTATAACCCTCTGGGTGCCCTACATGGAGTCCGGCCCCGGACGGATACGGGAACATATCGAGGACATAGCGCCTCTTTTCCTTTGGGAAGGCGGCATCCTCAAGGGCGCGGAATGTCTTGTGCTCAGACCAATACTTCTGCCACTTTGGTTCTATCTCGCTAAACGGGTACCTTGCCATGCTTGTCGCTCCGATGCTGTATAGGACGAAGGGCGCCTGCAAGCGCCCTTCGTCTCTTTAAGAGTGTGTGGAATAATACCTTATAGGTAGAAACGCGGCTAGTCAGAGCTAGCTCACGGTTCTGGTGAAATTGAATCCTCAAGACTGGGTGGCGCGTCATTATTAGTCGGCCGTTCATACTCTATGATGAATTCCTCCCAGAAATCGTCTGAGCCAGAAGCCATGCCAGGAACCGTTATTAAAACCATTTCAGAGACAAAGGGTACGGTGAAGGTAGCCTCGGTCCTCTTGGTATTTTCCTGGGTCTCTATTCGTATGCGGTGAGTCTGTCCCCTGACCTTTATAAGCTCTCGGTCACGAGCATACATCTCCAGAGGCTCCTGCCTGTCTATGTAGACCGACACCCGCCTGAAAGCCTGGGCTGAGCCATCTTCCAGGCTCTTGTTGTCTATGAGTAAGGTGTGTGTCCTGCCGTTTATGAATACAAATATACCCAGACCAAGGTAGACGAGTACCAGGAGGAGCCGCACGAAGAGGCGCCTCTTCTTGATGGAGGCTGGTGTTGCAATCTTTGTATGCTCGCTCATACCACGTCTCCCTTGGCATCAGGGTCTACGGTGTTTTGCCTGAGACCCGCCCTGTCTATCTCCACCCCCCGGCGTTTACGCCAGGCATGCAGCACGAGAGCCAGGGCTATGGCTCCATAGCTAAAGGCGTCCCGGAAGAACTCGCCTATCTGGGCAGACCCAAAGAGCTGGGCGCCTGCTCTTGGCATGACGATGTACATTAAATGCAGGAGCACGACTCCTATGAAGACATTGGGTATCGTGGCCTTGGTAACCGAGGCGCCGCCTACGAGTATGGCAGCCACGGCGAAGAAACCTGTCTGACGATGGGCGTTATAGGTGGCCATGTTACCCATGTTCTGCAGGAAGATTATCTGGCCTATCATGGCGAGCACCGTTGACATGACGATGGCTATGATGCGCGTCTGCTCCACCGGAATACCCGATGCATTTGAAACAATCTGATCCTGGCCTATGGCCCTCATGTCCTGGCCAAGCTTTGTCTTGCGGAACCAGACTATGAAGACACAGAGCAGACCGACGATGATGTATGTAGCGATAGGGAAATTGAATCCGAAAGCCTTGAACATCATGATGTTATCCAGGCTCTGCCTGACAGAATCGAGGTTGAGCGTATTACGTATGCCATAGCCACGTGAAAGTGTTATGGCCAGTGAGCGCATCGGTATGAGCGAACCCATGAGGTAGAGGACAAAGAACTGGTAGACACCGTCCATGAAGAAGCCAAGGATGTATCCTGTAGCCATCTCCCTGCCCTTGGCCCTGTTGAGCACGGCGCCACAGACCAGGCCAAGTGCAATGGCAATGGGCAAGCCGACTATAGCGGCAAAACCGAGTCCCCATACGCCTGATATGCCCCAGTCAACGGCGAATATAAGGCCAATTTCACCGGCCATGGCACCGAGGACCATGCCAAAGTTAAGGCCCATGCCGGCCATGACCGGCAGGAGGAGGCTGAATACCAGGAAGGAGTTACGACCTATACGGGTGATGATGTCCTGGATTATATAGTTGGCAGACAAGCCAGAAATAGGCGTGGCTATTGCCGTAAGCACGAGGAAGATGACGACGACGACATTGTCGGCGATGAATCTCCTGAAATCGAATTGCTTCGTCATTTCGTTACCTTCGTTTTTCTAGTAAGCGCGTACAGTATCATGCCATTTGAAAGCACGATGCGTATGACCTCTGACATATCGGTCTGCAGGACGCTGTTGATGACGCTTGGTGTCATCGTCAGTATGCCCTGGAACAGGAGCGTGCCGACGAGGACGTTGGCCATGGTGGCCTTGTTGACGCTGGCACCACCTATGAGTATGGCGGCTACCGCGGGAAAGGCCATGAACAAAGGAGCCTGGTAGAGCTGGATAAAACCGAAGCTCTGTTGGTACACAAGGATTCCAATCGCGCCGAGCATGGTGGACAGCATCACACTTATGGTGCGCATCTTGTCGGTGGAAATGCCTCCAGCACGCGCAAAGTCGGGGTTGGAACCAACAGCCGTCATAGCCGTACCGGTCTTCGTCCTGAAGAACAGGTAGACAAGGAAGGCACACAGGGCGACGAAGAGTATCATCCCCGTCGGGAATACGAAGAATTTACCAACCCGTATAGACAGGAAGTCATTGAGTATCTTGCTCCAGAAATTATCGAGAGTGATGGTCGTTCGAAGCCCCTTGCCGGCGTAACCCCATACCATAGCCGGGCTCGAGTACGGAAGCAGGAGCCAGAGGATGGAGAAGAACGTGACTATGGAGAATCCTACGTACATCGCTATAGTCATCTCCTCGCCCTTTACCTTGTTAAGAAGCTGGCCATAGAGCCAACCGAACAAGGCTGCAAAAGGCAGGCAGATGACCACTGCGCCAAGGAAACCAAACCAACCCGTGAGCCCAAGTTGCATTGCAAGCGTAGAGCCAAGGAGCCCGGCTATGATGCCAACAGGCAGTCCGAAGTTGAGCCCACAACCAGCCTGTACCATAGGTACCAGGGCCAGTACCAGAATGGCATTCTGACCAAAGCGGTTGAAGGTGTCAGACAAGGACATGCTTATGCTCACACCGACGAATGGTGCGGCCACGAACAGGGCGAGGAGAAAGAAGAAGATGATGATGCGTGGCCAGCCGAAATTGGCCACGAATTCCTTGAGCTTACGCACGCGCGGCCTCCTCTTGTTTTGCTCCGGCCATAAGAAGGCCGAACTCTGATATGTCTGCGTCGGGCAGCAAGATACCGGCAATGCGCCCCTCGTCGACTATGGCGACACGGTCGCATATTGACCGCAGCTCCTCAAGCTCACTCGATACCATGACGATTGTCGTACCAAAGTCATGGTTATAATGACGCAAGGACTGCAAAACCAGCTCTTTTGCGCCTACATCAATGCCACGCGTCGGCTCGCTTACAAACAGCAGATTGGGCCTAAGGGCAAAGGCCTTGGCCAGGCATATCTTCTGCTGGTTGCCGCCTGACAGCTCCTTGGCAGTCTGCTTGGGGCCAGTACACTTGATTGAAAGCATATCGATATACTCTTGAGCCAATTTCCTTAGCTCAGACTCGTCGCGCAGCTTCAGAAGCCCGCCTAAGTATGACTTGAGGTAGCCGTTCTGGATCTGCATGGCGGTAAAGCCTATGTTCCACTCGAGTGTCTCGTCCAGGAGAAGTCCTACACCTCGACGATCCTCTGATACGAACGCCATGCCCATAGACAGGGCTCCGCGCGGATAATTGAGCGGTACCGATTTCCCATGGAGCAACACGGAGCCGCCACTGGCATACAAACCCATCACGCCGTTGGGAATACCAAGTTTGCCTTGACCGGCCAGGCCACCTATGCCAAATATCTCGCCTTCTTTAACCGTAAACGATACGTCACGCACCGCCTCTCCGGGCATGTCAACCCAGAGCCGTTCCACCTTTAGAGCCTCTCCTGTGAACTTCCTTTCAGAAAGATCGGGACGCTTTGTCTCTACTGATCTGCCGACCATCCAGGAGGCAATATCTCTAACCGATGTTCCGGCCGCCTGTGTATTCTTGACCACATGACCATCACGAAGCACGATGACGGTATCGGCAAGCGATACAACCTCGTGCAGGCGGTGGGATATGAATATTATCGATATACCCTGAGCGGCCAAACGCCTAAGAGCCTCAAGCAAAATCTCTGCCTCTGTCTCTGTCAACACTGCAGTAGGTTCATCGAGAACGAGCAACTTTACGTTGGCTCGGTTAATTTCTCGGGCAATCTCTGTAAACTGCTTGTGTCCCACTGGCATCTCAGAGACGAGGGTCTCGGTATCGAGCTTGACGCCGAGCCGGTCTATTGCCTTCTCGGCATTCTTGCGCATAGCGCTACGGTCCAGGATGCTCAGTCTGTCACCAAAGACCTCTACGGCAAAGTTACCCTTCTTTGGTTCTCGGTTGAGCACGATGTTCTCTGCCGTCGTGAACCCTGGAATCAGTGAAAATTCCTGATGCACCATGCCTATGCCCGCATCCAGTGCCTCGAAGGGAGTCTTGAATTTTACCGGATGTCCGTCAAACTCAATCTGTCCACCATAACCGCCGGTCTGAGCGATCACCGGCATACCGAATAGAATACGCATCAGCGTCGTCTTACCCGCACCGTTCTCGCCTACCAACCCAATTATCTTGCCTGGTTCTACGTCGAATGTCACGTCTTCTAGTACGCTATTGCCATAAAAATCTTTTGAGATGCCCTTAAGCGATAATAAGGGCGGTACGTTGGGCATGATTCCTACCTCTTTTTTTTGAGACGAGCGTGCACCTTAAAACCTGGCGACGCGGGACCTCGTTGGTTCTGCGGGGAATCCGCATGCGGCATTTCATAATAAACGACACACATGATTTTGTCAAAATAAAAGGGTCGTTCCTTTGCAGGAACGACCCTTCAATTATAATCGGAATCTGTTTCCTCTTATAACTCAACTCATTTCTTGAACTTGATGGAGTAGTACTTCTCGGGAACGACCTGAGCGGTAGTGGGTAGGTACCCCTTACCGAGTATGTAGGTGTCCATGTAGACGAGAAGATGGTTCTTGGCCTTTACACCGGTGTTGGCATCGATGTAGTAGCCACCGTTCCACTTGGCTCCCGGGGTATAGACGGCGAAGGCCTCAAACAGACCATCGAGGCTATCCTTGGTTGTCTTGCCTTCTATGACATTCTTGGCAAACTCGCCCATACCGGCGGTAACGGTGAAACCATAGCTGTAGGCCCAGGTCCCGAAACGGCCAGCGCCGCCCTTATCCACGACAGCCTGCTCAACTTTCTTGAGGATTGCGGGGAAATTACCGGATTCTGCCGTCAGGTCAACACCCAAGGCTCCTGGATAACCCATGAGTGGTGAGGGAAGATCGGCCTCCACGAACATGCCGCCGTACTGGAGCAACTGCTTGAGCAGAGGCTCGGTGTGGGCATCGTTGGTGCAGAAGAAGGCGGTTTCCTTGCCATATTTCTGAATCCAGGCGGGGACTTTCTCAAGGATGAACTGCTGGGCACCGGCCACGCCGACGTCAGAGGTCGGATCGGGAGCGGTCTCAAAGACGAATTTGAGTCCAAGGTCCTGGCATGCAGCTTCCATGATCTGCCTGCGGAGACCAAGAGTCTCGTATGACATATGACGGGGGAAGGAGATGTGTACGAACGTCTTGGCGCCGAGTTCCTTGGCTGCCCAGATGATGGTATAGCCACGGCTGATGAAGTCGCTGTTGAGAGCGAGATCGGCGGCGGCTTCGATCACGAGAGGATCCTCATGGGGTTCGCCTGCGAACAGGAGGATGTCGGCTCTCTTCTCACGAACGCGCTTGAAACCTTCTGCGGCGCCCGGGACGGCCTGGTTCATCACAATAGCCTTCATAAGAGGATCATCGGCTAGAGCCACGATCTGTGATATCGTCGTCTCCTGCTGGTCCATGAAGTTATCGGGATAGGTGATGTGCTGGATCATGCCACCGTCGGCGACCTTGCCATAGCGCTTTATAAGTTCTTCGGCGCCACGGAGATCATCCTCTGATTGTGAGACGGTACCGGTCACGATGCCGATATGGTAAGCCGCCTTGGCGGAATCGGCAGGGGCGTCCGTGGCTTTCTCAGCCTTCTGGCATCCTGCTAATAGTACGACCGCCGCTAAAAGAACGGTCGTAATCATGCGAGTAATTTTCATGAATCCTCCTTATGCCGGAAACCGGCAATGTCTATCATTGTAAACTATTGAGTACATACGTCAAGAGCCGTTATAGTTTTGCCATGCTATACCGAACTTTTCCCAAGATTCCAGAACTCAAGGTCTCGGCCCTTGGCCTTGGATGCATGCGGCTACCCGTAATAGCCGACGATCCATCGGCGATAGACGAGGCAGGAGCTAGCGATATCCTCAAGGCAGCCATCGACGCCGGCGTCAACTATGTGGACACGGCCTGGCCTTATCACCGGGAGCAGAGCGAACCATGGCTTGGACGTGCCATCAAGACTCTTGACTGTAGGGATAGCGTCCTTCTAGCCACCAAGGCGCCCATCTGGCTGATAGGCGAGGAAGCCGATTGGGAGAAATGCCTGTCTGAACAGCTGGGCAGGCTACAGACAGACCACATAGACTTCTACCTGGTACACGCCCTCAACCGCCAGCGCTGGCAAACCGTTCTCAAGACCGGTGGCCTTGATTTCCTTGCCAGGGCCAGGGCAGAAGGCAGGATACGACACGTGGGCTTCTCCTTCCACGACAACATCGACACCTTCAAGACAATAGTAGACGGCTACCAGGACTGGGATTTCTGCCAGGTTCAGTACAACTACTTAGACGAGGAGTACCAGGCCGGAGACGCCGGCATCCGCTATGCTGCCGACCGTGGCATAGGTGTCATTGTGATGGAACCGCTGAGAGGCGGGCTCCTGGCCAGGGCTCCCGATGGTGTAAGGAAGATATTCGCACGTTACCCTACACCGCGCATGCCCGCCGAGTGGGCGCTACGCCACGTCCTCGATAGGCAGGAGGTTGTAACCGTTTTATCAGGCATGGGCACCACGGGTCAGCTATGGGAGAACGCCGCCGTTGCCTCGTCAGCAAGACCCAACAGCATCACGCGTGGCGAGCGTGCCGTCCTGGATGAGGCCCGTGCCTGGCTGGTTTCCAGGATGGCCGTGCCATGCACAGCCTGCGGCTACTGTAGCCCCTGCCCAAGCGGCGTCAATATAGTCGACACCTTTGGCATGTGGAACGAGGCTTCAATGTTCGGAACCCTGGAGGCCAACAGCAAGGCCTATAGAACGACCCTGGTAGCCAATGGCAAGGGAGTGGAGCTCTGTACCGAATGCGGAGCCTGCCTGCCTAAATGCCCGCAGGGAATAGACATACACGCAATGCTCAAGAAGGCGCACGCGGCTCTGTCCGGCTAGCATGCCTGCTCCAGAGCGCTTCGACCGCTAGAACGCCTCTCCTGCTAGAACGCTCCGCCCGCCAGGAATGGCAGGGCTATGAAGTTGCCCAGCGCGCCTCCAAGACTTGAAAGAAAGAATACAAGCAGTATATGGGATACCTTGTTACGGTAAAATCCGCGTAGGCTCGCTATGTCGGTAGCCAGGGTCTGGAAGTCGGAGACCCGTGGCTTGCGTAGCCAAGCCTCGACTATGCCGGAGAAGAAACCCACGGCGACCAAAGGATTAAGCGTCGCTATTGGTGCGGCTGCGAAGGAGACGAGCACCGTCAGGGGATGGGCCAGACAGAGGATGGAACCCACTGCCGCCAAGGTACCGTTGAGGAGGACCCACCTGAGGAGCAAGGCCAGGCTGGCCTCAGCCCCGGAAGTAAAAAAACCCAGTACAATAAAACCCACGATGAGAGCCGGAACCAACCAGCCGGCAGAGCGCGCAAAGAAACCAGGAGACGGTATCTTCTCTAAATCAGACACATCGCTGGAGGCGCTTCCATCGGCAAGGCGACGGAGCCAGGCCTCTACGCCCATGGCGTGACCTGCGCCTATTATGGCGACCAGCTTAGTACCTTCGGTGGCCCAGATCTTGGCGGCCAGGTACCTGTCCCGTTCATCTATGAGCACTTCCTTGACGCTTGGCAGATATGCGGCCAGCTCACCCATCATCTCGTCAAGCTCTGAGCGCTGCTTGAGCCGCTCAATCTCTGCGGCGTCAGGCTTCTCGTTTGAGAAGGCTGCGGCTATCAACTGAGCACTCAGCTTGGCCTTGTTCCAGAAATTTGACCTACCCCATGCTCGCCTCAGCGTGGTCTGCACGTCTCGGTCGCAGAAGTGGAACGGAATGCCAGCCGCCTCGGCCGCCCGTATGGCGGCTACCATTTCGGCTCCCGGCTTTACGCCTGAATCCTCTCCCATCCGCCGCTGAAAAGACGAAAGAGCCAGATTGGCAAGAAGTAGGAAGGCCTTTCCTTCCTTTATCACCTTGACTATGTCTGTCTTTTCCCAGGCATCCTGAGAGTTCATAGAACGCCAGCGCGTCTCGTCGAGCTCCACGCAGAGCGCATCAGGAGTCTCTGATCCTATGACAGAGACGGCCTCATCGACGCTATCGCTTGAGACATGAGCCGTACCAACGAGCACAATCCTGCGCCCGGCAATTTCAACAATCTTGACCGTATCTGACATCGTCTCTCCGTTCACTTCGTTTGCATCGTTTGCTTTGCTCTATGTATCGTTTGAAAGACGAGCCAGATCGGCTTCAGCCATGCGACGCTCTATCGTGCCTATCCGCTCGGCGTCGTACGACATGCGTATGTACTTCTGCCCAAGTTCTACCTTGCCCCTGGCTACCCAATAGGCGCCCAGATAAAAAAGCATGCCAGCCCTGACATCCAGGTTCTTCTCGGCTCCTATACGCACCTCAAGTTCCGAGCTCATGTCACCTTGATCCATGAGAAGCCTCAAGGCGAGCCATTGTGCCGGATACGTGTCTTTGTCTACGCGGGCCAAGGTTTTTCCAGCGTATTCCCTGGCGGCAGCGCTGTTGCCCGAACGCATGAGTGAAAGGGCAGCCGCTATGTAGTATTCAGCGTGATTCTTGGTGTATGTGGCAGCCTTGTCGAAGGAACTGAAGGCTTCCGACCATGAGCCAAGCCTGTAGGCCAGAACGCCCATACTCTCGAATGAATACCAGTAATCGGGATACAGGGACGAGGCCTTGCGATAGTCGGCCAGGGCCGACGAATCGTCACCATCTGCCTCAAAGATCGCGGCTCTATAGACATAGGACAGGAAATAGTCGGGTTGCAAACGTATAGAATTGGTAAAATCGGCCATGGCTAGTTTGGGACGACCGGAATCCAGGTACAGCCGCCCTCGTTCAAGATAGTTCCATGCAGACTCCGGGGCCAGACTGATAGCCTGGTCAAGATCGGCCTCACAGTCGTCATACCTGCCCATCTGATAGAGCACCCGGCTCCGGTCCAGATAGGCCAAGGCATCGCCTGGGGCTATTTCTATGGCCTTGTCAAGAATACCAAGGGCGCCCTTCATGTCGTCCCGGCGATACTTCACACGAGCCAGACCCAGGAGAGCCTCTACATGATCAGGAGCCTGAGCCAATGCCCTGGTATACGACTCCTCTGCCTTGGTATAGTTCTTGCCGTCGTAATGAATGTCGCCCATGGCAGCCTGGGCATCGGCGTTCTGTGGATCGACCCTGAGCAAGGCTTCAAGTGAGGCGCGCTGAGCCTTGGCATCCCCGGCAAAACGTTCAAGCTCGGCAAGCACGAAAAGTGCTTCCTTGTTGTCTTGGTACGTGGCAAGCTCGTTCTTCAAGACCGCCCTTGCGTCTTCTAATCGCCCCATCGACATGAGAACCGACGAGTGCAACACCGGAAAGGATCTGTTATCGGGTTTGGCGAGCACCAAGGCGGTAAGCCTCGATTCTGCCGGTATAAAATCTCTTGATTCGACGAGGCTGTAGATGGCATCGAGCTCCATCCTCTCCTGCTCGGCCTCGCTGAGTTGTATTGGCACGGGTTTATCGATCGCTTTGCCTTGCAGGCCGCGGTCGCCTCTAGCCCCGCTGGCACAGGATGCTGCCAAGGCTACGGTGATGAGGGCGGCCAAGGCCACCGACAGACTCTTTCTCATGCTGTTCTCCGGTCGACAAAGCGGATTCCGAGCCATGGTACCCGCTTTTTGTCGCTTGAGCAAGGCGCGTATAGGCTCTCATGTTGTTGCTAAACCCTGCTCGATGTGTATATAGTCCAAAGAATATGAGAATCAAGACCTTCTATAGAGCCCTTGCCATGGCTCTCCTGTATATCGCCGTGTTCGTCGTACTCGTCGTCATCCAGTTTCCTGCCGCGGGGCCTCTTACGGCCACGGCCGGAGGCGTCTCGTTCAAGGGCCTCCCGGGTCAGGACGGACAGGGTATACGAACGGCAGAGATAGAGGCCAATGGCCTCCGGCTGGTGTTCTCTCAACGACACCCCCTCGTCATCACCGACGCATCAGGAACCGTAAGCCAAGCCTTTCCCGAATCATACGAGACCAAGGGCGATGGATGCACCATACGCTTTAGCGATGGCTCGTCAATCCAGGCGACAGGAGAGGCCGGTGGCAGAGCCTCCTGGACAATAAAGACAAAGACAAAATCGGCTTCGGCCACGATACGCTATGAGCTGGCTTCCGGGGCGGCACTGCTCGCACCCGGAGCAAAGGGCGAGCTACGTTTCTCTCACGGAGGAGCGATATACAGAATTTCTGGGCTCTCCACCTCTGATGTTCCCCGCTCCATCCAGATCGTAGCGCTCAAAGGTAGCCTGCCCACGCTTATCGCCATACGCGAAGTAGAAGGTAAACCCGCTGCAGTGCCTGCCCAGTTCATAGCGCAAGCCCCTATGGATCCGGCGGCATGGGCCAAGGAGCAGGCAGAATGGCGAGACAAGGCCTGGGCAGCCCTCTCCGGCCCCTCATTCAACGCCAGCACCGCAACTTGGAAGACTAACCAGGACACCCTGGGCTCCTTCGACGAGACACGGTTCATGGCCTACATGACAGAGGCGATGAGCAGGGAACGATGGAATACGGCAGGAGAGCTTGTGTCTGTCGTACGAGCATCTCACGGTGGCAAGCTGTCCTGGAGGAGCGTACCATTCGCAGGAGGAACAGCCGCTTCCATGGCACTGTTTGAGGAGGCAAACCTGGCCGAGGTCAAGGCCGTCGAGCGTCTCGTACAGAGCCGATCCCCCACCCTCTTCTACAAGAATGACATCGTGCCTCTTTTATTCGACCGAGCTCCCTATTCGCTGGCTCAGGAGGCAATGTCGCTGGCCCGCTCGCTTGACTTCTCAAAGGCCGACGCCACGCAATCAATATCGCTCATAGAAGCCTACCTCGATGCAAGGCAGTACCTGAGTGAAGAAGAGAATCCATTCACAAAGGTCTTTGAACTGGTAGACAAGACAATAGCTCCGGCCATACGCAAGGCCGATGGTGGTTTCTTCCTGCAGACCCGCGGCGACGGCAGTTGCGACTCCCTCATAGGCCTGGCCGCAGGCAAGGCTCTCTTGAGACTGGCAGAGGCCGGCGATAAACCTATCTATACGGGCATTGGCCAAAGCCTTGTCGTAAGCCTTTTAAGGCTTGCCTCTGTAGATGGCTCCATCCCCTTAAGTGTCTCTGTCAACAATGGCTCGGTGGTGCCATCCAGTGAACGGCTATCGGCGGCAAGCATCTACCCCGTTGTCGTCGATTCACCCTACTATCCACATGCTCTTAGCTTCTACAAACAACTGGGTCCCGGATCCTGGGCCTGGACCTGTTCTCCTTCAATACGAATAGAGACAAAGCCTGAGGGCACGGCATTCTTCGTTGACTTTCCAGTCGGGGCTTCACACTACATGGCATTGTATGGCGTCAAACCGTTTACAAAGATTCAGCTCTATGATCTTGACTACAACATGGACGCCAGTTTTGAGAATTATAACGCCTCAGGCTATTTCTATAAGAAAGCCGCAGGCGCTATGTACCTGAAGATGCGTCACAAGACGCGGGAAGAGGGCGTACGGCTTTACTACTAGGTTCTCAGGAGATTCCAGATCGCTTCCAGACGCCTGGTGAACTCATTTATAGTATAATTGATGCCGGTGATGGCCTCCTTGAGGCTCGCCTGGCAAGGGCAGCCTCAGGAAGGATAGTGCGTAGCCTGCGCCTATTCTCAAAGGAGGCTCACAGCGCTCTTATTGAAGCATCGACCATGCGGGGTTGCCTCATACGCCGCGGGGCGCTGGAAACCCTGCCTCCAAGCCCTTTGGGTGGATACCTGGCGTCGATACGGCGTGAGGACCGCGAGCGCTTCGAAGAGACAATGCATGGAACAGGCGCGCGCTGGATAGGAGAGACAAGGGTTTTGTCGGGATTCTCCATGATGGAGCCCGGGAACACTCCCTAGAAAATTACACTGATGAAATCATTAAGGTGGCATTAAATACCATAACGCCTTATACTTACAGGCTTGGTAGAGGATACAAAATAGTGGAAAGCAGTACCATTGTAAGACTGAGAGACGAATACGAGAAGCAGATATTCGATCTTAAGCAGCTTTTTGAAATCTCAAAGAGCCTCAACTCGACGCTGGATTATGGAATCCTTATAGAATCGATACTCTATACCATCATGGGCCAGATGAAGGTGCTCAAGGCCGCGCTGTACGCCAAGAAAGGCATAGACTCGGTACGCTTCAATCTCCATCGTAACTACAAGGGCTTTGAGCTGGAACACGAGCACGACTACAGCATCCCGGAGGACGCACCGGCCATGCGCTTGTTTGCGCGAGAGACGCGTTGCTGGACTCTGGAAGAAATACGGGAACGTTTTGGTAACCTTGGGGGGCTGGAACCCCTGGAACCCATGTCCCCATGCCTGCTTGTGCCGCTCAAGGCAAAAGGAGTCATAAACGGGCTCATCCTGCTCGATGAACAGATTACGAAGGAAGCCTTCTCCGACTACGAGAAGAGCTATCTCCTCAACATAGCCATTCTGGCTTCAATTGCCATAAACAACGCCTTCCTCTTCGAGATGACGACGACTGACATGATGACAAAGCTCAGGATGAAGCACTACTTCTACACGGTGCTCCTCGAGAAAATGGAGGAAAGCGCCTTTTCTGAGAAGCCGCTGTCTGTGATCATGTGCGACATAGACTTCTTCAAGAAATTCAACGACACCTATGGGCACAGCTGTGGCGACGATGTCCTTAAAAACGTTGCCAAGCTTATCCAGAACCAGACGCGTTCCGTAGACGTGGCGGCCCGCTATGGCGGTGAGGAATTCTGCATGCTCCTCCCCGATACCGATGCTAGTACAGCCACCCGTATCGCCGAGAGGATAAGGCGTCACGTCGAGGAACTAGGCTTCGACTATGAAGGCCAGAGCATCACCATCACCCTGTCGCTCGGAGTGGCCCAGTACGACGCCAATCGTGACTTAAGCGGCAAATCGCTTATAGACAGGGCGGACAAGGCCATGTACCAGGCGAAACAGTCGGGCCGAAACAAGGTGATGGTCGCGCGCTGATGTCAAAGGCACGCCTGTCGTACCAGAATCGTCCCGATGCCCAATTCGACACATCTCCGGTCTATTCAATACTCATATCGGCCGAGCGCTCTGGTGTATGGCTTAGACACGACTGCGGCGGCAAGGCGCTCTGTGGAACCTGCAGAGTCAAACTCGTCTCAGGATCATTAAGCCCCATGACAGAAAGAGAACGTGCCCGACTTGTGGCCATTGGCGCGGATGAAGGAACGAGGCTAGCCTGCCAGGCCAGGGCCGGGAGCGATGTGAGTCTGATAGCCGTCTTTTCTCCCGATGCCGGTTCAGACGAGCCTTAGACATTGCCGAGAGGCCCAAGTCACCGTATACTGAAATAACAGACACGTTGCTAATGTCGTCGTAAGGAGTAATAATGGCTGACCTCAGCGTTTCTTTCATCGGTTTATCGCTTAAAAATCCAATAATCGCCGCATCCTCTGGCATGACGTCGACACTGGAGGGAGTGCGTCGGGCAATCAAGGCAGGCGCCGGGGCTGTCGTGCTCAAGTCATTGTTTGAGGAGCAACTGAGGGCAGAACTAGCCCCCATAGCAGACGGGGCTCATCATCACCCGGAAGCCCATGCATTCCTGGCAGGCATGGGTCTTAACGAGGGCATCGATGACTATATAGCCCTCATAAAGGCTACCAAGGCTGAATCAGACGTTCCCATCATAGCCAGCATCAACTGCTCCGGGGACTCGTTCTGGGGAGAATTTGCCACCAGGATAGCCTTGGCCGGCGCCGATGCCATAGAACTCAATTTTGGCGTCATGCCCACAGATCCGGACGTACCCGCAGCCGCAATAGAAGACAAACTAGTCTCTCTGGTCTCGGCGGTATCCAAGTCCGTGTCTATTCCTATATGTTCCAAGCTTGGTTCATCGTACACAAACATAGGCAACCTGGCCTCCAGGCTTTCTGCGGCCGGCTCCAAGGGCTTGACCCTGTTCAACAGGTTCTACCGCATGGACGTAGACCTTGATTCCATGAGTCTTAGCTCAGGTCCCATGCGCGGTAGCCCTGAGGCATACTTTGAGAGTCTACGCTGGATATCAATACTAGAAGGACGCGTCGGCGCCGAACTATGCGCCTCAGGTGGCGTATATGACGGCATAACCGCTCTGCGTCTTATGGCGGCCGGAGCCTATGCCGTACAGATGTGTTCTGCCCTTTACGCCAAGGGATACCCAGCCATAACAGCGACTGTAGATGAGATTACATCCTGGATGAATTCCAGGGGAGTGGCAAAACTGTCTGACCTGCGAGGCAGGCTGGCTCGACGCAACTCAGACACGCCCGAACAGTACGGCCGACTACACTACGTGAAGGCCCTAACCGGACAGGCCTAACATGCTATCGTCCTAGGCATCTCGGTCAAAGGTCAGGAATATCCTGTCTACGAGATGCCCGGGACGATAGTGTATGCTCGCGGCAATGTTACGGCACATAGACAATCCCAAGCCCCTCCATCGCCGCGAGACAGAGTCAAAGCGTGGTTCATAGTGCAGGCAGCGTTCAATATAAGCCGCAAATTCAGTAAACTCACGATGAGCCTCTACAAAGAAACCCAGTGTCAGTGTTCGGGGTCGCCTTCTGACCAGGACGACGACCCCCTGTGTGCCAATCTCACCGTGGGTCAAAAGATTGTCCAGTATCTCGTCTCCTGCGACTATAAGTGCAGAGGACTGTCTACTGCTCAGGAAAGGGATAGATCGAATAAAGGTGTCGTATGCGTCAAAAACCTCCGGCCCTGGCTTCGCACCAAGACGGCAACGCGCCTTTGTAGAGGCCATATCCGGGTCGTGTGCTGCGTGCTCGGAGGTAGTCGTCATCTCATGCCGCAGCCGGTCAGGCCGGCAGATCCTTAAGAGAGGCAACGGCGGGGAATCGTTCTGAAAAACCCGTAGACTCTATGGCCAGCCGGGCAACCTCCGATGGAGCGACGACTATGAAGCGCTTGCTTGCGGCTTCGGCATCCTCTATGGCCGCAAGCAGAACACCTATGCCCGCGCTGGTCATGGAGCTGACACCGGAAAGGTCTACGGCCATGTCCACGCGGCCTGCGTGCCGCATAGTCTTTTCCTGTAGCTCGTTGAAGGTGTAACTATTGATGGGCCCATGCACCGACAGTATTGTCCATGCACCCCATTCTGAATTCTCTACACTTATACCGGTCATCGTTTCTTCTCCTTGACGGGGCCATCATAGTCTATGGCTACCACCGTAATATCATCATCCAGGCGACCGCCAGCAAACGAACTGGCAGATTTTACAACAGCGTCAACCGTATCAGAAGCGCTAGCGTTCTTGTTTTCAGACAGGATGCGCACCAGACGCTCCTTGCCATAGCGCTCGCCCCTGACGCTCTCGGCCTCCACGATACCGTCCGTGCTTATAAACAGGCGGGAACCAGGAGGCAATATGAGTTTCCTCGTCTTTAGGAAGGGTTCTATATTCTTTACAAAACCGAGCATCTTGCCTTCGCCCTGAGCCTCCACGACAGCATCCAGGCCGGGAGAGCGGAAGAACATGGCAGGAATCCCGCAGTTCATGAAGTAAATGGAACCCTTATCCAAGGCCAGAAAACAGAACATACCGGAGAAGAAGGTGCCACGCGGCAAACGCTCCTTTATGAAGACGTTTATACGCGAGACCAGCTTTATAAAATCCTTCTCTTCCTTGAGAAGGGTGCGGATCATCGACTTTAGAATGACCATAGACATACTAGCATTGAGTCCCTTGCCGGAAATGTCGCCAACGACGAAGAACCATCGATGCTCCGATATCCTCACCGAGTCGAACAGGTCTCCTCCAAGGCCGCGGGGAGACTCACACCTGAATGAAACGCTTACACCGGGATGGACAATAGGATCAATCTTCTCCTGTATGGATTTAACAATCTGGTCAGCCAGGCCAATCTCCGTCTCCACAGTTTCAAGAAGTGACTCGCGGGCAACGTGTCTGGCAAAGTAGGCCACGACAAACAGCTTGCCGTGGATGGCGTCGAATGACGAGTAGTCGAGGGCATCGTAATCGGCTCCAGAGCTCTTGGGTCCAAAGGCAAAGATGCCTACCACACGTCTGCCTTCCTTGGCCAGCACCATGGCCTCCGCGCCAAGTGCGTCGAAGAAGGCGAGCAGTGTGGGCTTGATATCGGTGAAGGCCTCGTCGGCAACGACGTCTGTCTTTAATACGACCCGCCGATCGAGGGATGCAAGGGCCTCCAGGGCAGGAGAACCTGCAGCCGAAACAAGCTCGTCGTTATCGTCGGGGAAGATGCGTCTTAGGCCGCCTGAGTCATCCTCTGAAAGCACGGCGAACCATGAACAAGCAAAGGCCGCGACCAAGATGGTAGAGAGCTCTCCTAGAACGGTCTCACGGCCGGCGGACAGGTCAAGATGGGCAATATCCGCCTCGAGTTCCTCACGTGAGGCCTCGTCATGGCCGGAGCCCAGGCGCCTGCGGGCGTACGAGTCGGCCCAGCGGCCTATTACAATAAAGGCGATCGCTGCGAGGCCAATGGACGTGATCCAGGCTGTGCCCCTGAACAGGAATGCTACTCCTACCACAAGCCCTAGTGGTGCCCCGAATACAAAGACTATCACCGACCATGACAGGATACCCTTGAGTGCCGTACGAGGCTGGAATACACGAGTAGAGGAAAAGGCATAGGCCGCAGACAGGATCGAAAAAAGGATACTGGCTGTAGACAAGGGATACACAGCGATAAAACCGGCATTGGGTGCAACTACGCTTAAACCGTATCCCCAAGCCACATGAGCCATCATTCCCAAAGCCATGACGACCAGGTGCTGTCTATAGACACGGCTCCGTATCAACATGGACCGTACCAGCATGGTGACGGCCGTTATCAGGCCTATGCCGGCTCCTGCGAGTATCAGAATCTCGTGATAGTCACCCTCGAAACGTATGTACTCTATGCCAAAACGTTTAATGCTTATTAGGTATGCCTCTGTAAAGACCATGAACCATACCGTAGCAGCCGCTATGAGCGACAGTATGATATCAACGCCGAGCATGCGCCTGGCATAGGGGTATCCTATGGCAAGACGCAGGAATGCCAGACCGGCGATTATGATGCCGGCTCCTCCACATCGTATCAATATGAGTCCTATATCCTGGTAGTCGCTGGCCATCAGGTAGCCTGTTACCTGGCACAGTGCATAGAGAATGCCGCTCATGGCAGCGATGCGGAAAACCGATGCACTCGGGCCACGGCTCTTGACGCTCAAGGTAGCCACCAGGGCAAGGATGACGGCCAGGTAGGTAAAGAGGGTCAGTCCCATAGTCGGCCTACCTTGGCACCCAGTATCGTTATATCGTCGCGAAGCTTCTTGTCTGCAACGTATGTCTCGCCTATCGTCGCGAGCCTATCTACAAGATCATCGATACTTATATCCACCGCGCTCCCCATCAGTTTATGGAATTCAGCCGATTGATCGAATGCTACTCCATCGGCGCTCTCAATCTCTGTAAGGCCATCGGTCGTCAATACGATGACATCGTCGGTGCGAATTTCCATCTCTTCCACATCAACAGTCGTTATGGGAACGAGGCCGACGATGCCACAATTAGACGCCAGACGTTTAACGACAGGCCCTTTGACCGTTCTCACGACGACGAACTGTTCAGGCATTGCCGCATTTATGTAACGCAGGCGCTTTGACCCGACGTCCACAAGGCCCAGGAACATGACGACGTACTTGTCTTCTAATCCCATGCTGCGAATGGCGTCGTCACAGGCCCGCACCAAGGCGGCAAGATTGGTCTTGTCGGCGGCAACGCGTATCGTGTTCATGACGATGCCCATGACCAAGGCTGCAGCCAGTCCCTTGCCCGACACATCACCCATAACCAACAGGGTCCTGTCATCGTCAATACGCAAGGCGTCGTAGAAGTCACCCGATACGTTTACAAGCGGACGCCAATAAGAGGCCAGGGTAAGCTTTGGTTGCTCGGGCAACATCTCTGGCAGGAATGTTCTCTGGGTCTCTGCAATTTGTCGCCATTCCTTTGTCAGAGCCGCGATGTCGAATAGCTTGGCAACGGTGAGCACTCGATCGAAGAAGATGAGCAGTTCTCCGTAGAGCACGCGATACACATCGTAGTCGACATAGGGGCAGACACGGGAGAATACGAAGAAGTAGTAACCCTTGCACAGCACGAAGAAGCCACGGGCACCTTCATTTGACACGGTAAGGTTAAGCCCATCATCCATGAACACAAGGCCTTCCGATAGTTCTCTATAGTTGCGCTTGAGCATGGGTACAAGCCCAGGATCCGATGTCTGGGTAGCGGGACTCGAGTAGACAACATCCCAGGTATTACTGCGGATGAGGACGACCGATGCATCCAGCGATCGTTCCAGACTCTCACGTATGGCCGTTACGAATTCTGGCATGGTAAAGCATGTTCTGATCCGCTCCACAAAATCCAGGACAAGCCTTGATGTTCCTTTGCCTATGATATTGCGGTATATCCTGTCGTCTAGCCTGGAAAAGATGCCGCGTCGTACCACGAAAAGAATCAGGAAGGCCGCCAGCGCAGAGACGGCGGTACCGACGAGACCCGATTGGGCACCAGCCACAAACACGATCAAGGAGAACACCAGAGCGGTGATCACCCATGAGACGGCCGAAGCCGTGGACTTGGCTCTTCGATAGTCCAAAGAATCCGCTCCTGCAATTGAAGTTTTGAGGCTCGTATGGTCTCACAGCGGGGAGCTGCTGTCAATCAAAGCATGACGATTCAGGCTCTTTGGCATACAAATTTTTCTCTATTCTATCCATTTTATATAAAATACAATGGGTTTCTCCAGAACCATGGCATCCAGGGCAGGGATAGAGAATCTTGCGACCCGTTTGGAGAGGTCAAGCGTTACACCATCAGAGGCCTCCAGGATTGTGCCAGGGAACGATGCTGACAGGACGAACAACATACCATCCATGGCAGTGGTGGCTGCCCTGCCCAAGAGCCCTGAAAGCATGGAGCGGTATTCAGCCGGACTTACAGGATTGTCATACAGGGCAGGAGGCTGAAGCGCCTCTATGAGATCGCCATCGAGACCGGGAAACAAGTCAAGCACGGTACTGGCGTTTCCTCTATCCGCCTGCACGCGTATTGATGCCCAGCCTGGACCTCGAGTGTACTGTAATACTGAACCCAGCTCCTGTTCTGATATCAAGAGCCGCTCTATATCTACAATATCGAGCTTTCCACTATAGGAACGGGGTGTTGGCATGGTGGAGCTGCGCACTAAGGCACCCCTCACACGGAGCGATTCTGCTATGGCTTCGGCATTAAACAATGGAGCCGTACCAGAGCCGGAACCCGGAAGCGCCGATGCCACGAACTGCCTCAGTTTTGCATCAACCGCCTCTGGAACCTCTAAGCCTAAGCTTATAGCCAGCGACCTGTCCGTTCCAAAACGCATGTCAACTGATGCTCCACACGACAAAAAGGAGCCGGCCAACAGCAGGGCAGCCAGGCTTCGGTATATGTTATGATATCTTTCCATGATTCGCTCCTTGATAAAGGCGGCTCGGCTACACAACAAGGCATTCAGTATACCAGAGGCCATATTCCAAGACAACGACACAGGCATAGTCGTTACACCAGGTTTTGTAACGATGACTTTTTAATGCAACCGATTCACATTAACCTTGTCTAAGTCCCTAAGCGTTGGTACGCTTATCCGATAGTGGAGGATCAAAATATGGAAGAACGAAAACCATGGAAATTTCTTGACGAGTATAGAGGCACGGTTTTTAGTGGCGAATGGCCTACGCTACCTGAACTTTTCAGAATCACGGCATCGAGGCATCCCGACAGACCCTGTTTTACCATCTATGAACCCGACAAGACAATGCTTACGTATGCAGAGGCTCTTGCCAAGATAGAGAAGCTGGCGGCTTTTCTAGTCTCCGAGGGAGTCAAGAAGGGCGATAAGGTAGCCGTCACGGGCAAGAATTCGCCTGAGTGGGCCGTGACATACCTGGCTACACTCTTCGCGGGTGCCATCGTCATACCCATAGACTATCAGATAAAGAACGAAGAAATAGAGGCCATCATCAAGGCCTCCGATGCCAAAATCCTCTTCGTTGATGAAGAAAAATACGACACCCTGGATCCCGCAAAGCTGGGCTTGCGTTCCCGCTGGTCTCTTTCAAAGAAGAAGCCAGACTATTGCTACGATCTGGCAGCCAAGGGTGAAGTACACGCTCACGAGCAGGCTACAGAATCAGACCTTGCCGCCATCCTGTTTACGAGCGGCACGACAGGAACCCCCAAGGGCGTAATGCTGACGCATGCAAACCTCGTCTCTGATTGCTTCCTCGCCCAGGGAAACCTGAGTATCTATCCCACCGACGTATTCTATGCACTCCTGCCCATCCATCATTCCTACACCATGCTTGCCGTGTTCCTTGAAGCAATTTCAGTTGGTTCTGAAATAGTGTTTGGCCAGAGAATGGTGACCAAGGCAATACTCAAGGATCTCAAGGAAGCCAAGGTTACCATGCTCCTTGGCGTTCCCATCCTCTTTAACAAGGTGCTAGCCGGCATCATGAAGGGGCTCAAGGACAAGGGCGCCTTGGTCTACGGTCTGATCAGGTCATTGATGTCAGTATCAGGCTTCATAAAGAAGGCCTTCAACGTCAATCCTGGCAAGAAGATGTTCGGTGCCGTACTGGATAAGGCAAGTCTCAAGACCATACGCATCTGCATATCAGGCGGCGGGCCCCTCGATCCTAGCATATTCCGCATGTATAACCAGCTGGGTATTGATTTTGTCCAGGGCTACGGTCTTACCGAGACGAGCCCCATCATAACCCTCAATCCTACCGAGGCATACAGAGAGACAAGCGTTGGCAAGGTCATTCCTGGCACCCAGATGAAGATAATAGATCCAGACGATGAAGGCAGAGGCCAGATAGTCGTCAAGGGCCCCATGGTCATGCAGGGCTACTACAAGAACGAGCAGGCCACGGCCGAGGCGTTCCAGGATGGCTGGCTCCTGACAGGAGACATTGGCTACCTTGACAAGGACAACTACCTCTACCTGACGGGCCGTGCCAAGAACCTTATAGTCACCGAAGGGGGCAAGAACGTATACCCGGAGGAGATTGAAAACCGATTCCAGTTGTACAGCGAAGTAGAACAGGTGCTTATCAAAGGCTACGCCATTGCCAGGAAGCAGAACTCCGAAGGCATAGAGGCCTATATCTTCCCCAGCAAGGAGTGGTTTGATCAGGCAAGCGCCAAGTCAGGCAAGGCCTATGACGCCACCTCGATAGAGGCCCACATGAAAACGGTTGTCGATGCCATCAATGCGTCGATGCTACCCTACCAGCGCATTGACAAGATGACCATACTCAAGGAAGCCTTGGAGATGACAACGACAAAGAAGGTTAAGCGCTTCGTAGCCACAGCCTGACTTTACGTGTGAAGGAAGAGAATAAGAGAAGAATAGATAAGAAAGAGACAAACAGGCATGGAATAGAGCAAACAAGCCCTCTTCAATGCCTTACTCTTTCTTCACTCTTTCTTCACTCTTTCATTACTCTTTTACTCTTTTTCTCTTTGTAGTCTTATTGTAACAACTATTTTTTGCCGTAGACGCCCTGGGGCTGTGTCTTGCCACGGAAGAGCACCTCACCCATGGGCTGGAAGCCTGCCTGGTGTTCAAGTGACAGTTGCTTGTAAACAGGCTGGCTTATGAGGAGATCCTGCTTGAACTCACGGCACAGAGAATCAAGTCTGGCGGCGATATTAACCGCCTCTCCTACGACACCAATACGCTGAACACCGCTGGCTGCAGAAAGCTCGCCAACCGCTACCTTACCCGCATGTACGCCTATGCCTATGTGCTTGACCAGTGGAAGGCGATGCGCGGCGAGGTCTTCCTGCAGATGGGAGAATTCGTACAGAAAATCAAAGGCACAGGCGACGGCTTCGTCTGCCGCGTCCTTCTCTCCCATAAGGCCAAAGACGACTATGGCTGTATCTCCTACGAACTGCTCTACTATGCCCTTGTGCCTTCGGGCGACGATGTCCCATAGCGCGTAATAACGATTGAGCAGGCCTATCGTCGCTCTGGCCCCTTCCTTCTCGGCAATGGGGGTAAAATTCCACAAGTCGGCATAGAGGATGACCACCTCATGGGTCTCGCCATCCGATAAAAGCCCACCCTGCTTCATGTCCAGGCTCGGAGGTTCTATGACGGCATATACCTGATCAAGCCTCGTCTTGAGAGAAACCTGCTTAAGCTTGTCGGCTACCTGGAATGAACCAAACATGAAGGCGCCAAACATGAAGAATACATGCTGCAGGGTCTTGGCGAACTGCATGAAGGCTGGTACGAAGTTGCTGAGTGACAGACTGGCTATGAGTCCTTCATACCCAAGCTCACCCACATCATAGGCCTTGGTGCTGGTAAGACGCAGATCAAGATAGAAGTAGAAGAAAATGAATGTAAAGATGGTTCCGAGTGTCAGGAACACCTCGGCGAGCCGTTTGGGCCATTTACTCCTGAACAGGATACTCAAGGCCTGGATGCCGCCAAGGTATATGGCCGTGGTCCACAGGAAGAAACTGGCCATGTCTATGGGCCTTGGAGGGCCTGATATGACCTGTATCGCCGTAAAGCCCAGAGGCGTCATCAGGGAAAAGAAGAAACGCGCAAGCGGTCTATGCCCGTATCGGGCCAAAAGGGCAATTTGTACCAGGAGAAAGACTATCAACGATACCAGAGCCGCGCTGCTCGGCCTGATGATTGCAGGCGTACTGAACAACAGCAGTATAAAAAAGAGGACAAACTGGCTTGAATAGAGGAAAAACTCCTCTAAATATCGCTTAGGAAGAAATTTCATGGTAGCTTGGCATCATATCCGATCACCCTCTTCTTGTCACGCCTCATGCCTATGCAGGCTCATCCTTTACCTCGTCCCGGAAGCGGATACAGACTCTCGTCCCACCATCTCCGGAAATATCTATTGTCCCATGTAATTGTTCGACGAGAAGCCGGACTAGGGTAATGCCTAGGGATGGTTGCTCTTTAGACCCGAAGTTACTCGGCAGACCAACACCATCGTCAGAAATAAGCAGCTCCAGCGATCCGTCAGACAAGGCAACAAGCGACACCCTCACTTCGCCCTCGGCACCAACAGGATAGGCATACTTGAAGGCATTGGTGATAAGCTCATTCATGATGAGGCCGCATGGAATGGCTACATTGATAGACAGAACTATGTCCTTGACGTCTGTTGAAAGACAAATATGCCCTTCGGCGTCGTATGCCTCGAACAACTGTGAAGAGAGCAGGTCTAGGTATCCGTGCATGTCTACACAAGAGTAATCCGGAGATTTATAGAGTTCCTCATGCACCAGTGACATGGCGGATATACCATTCTGACTGTTGACGAAGGCCTCGATGGCCTCTTCAGGCGTTTTTATAGAAGATGAATGGAGATAGAGGAGGCTCGATATGACATTAAGGTTGTTCTTGACCCTGTGGTGAACCTCCCTCAGCAGTATCTCCTTCTCCTCAATGGTTTTCCTCAAGCGCTCCTCGTATTCCTTCCTCTCGGTTATATCGACGTGTGTGCCTACGATGCGTAGGGCCATACCAGAGGCATCCCGCTCCACGCATTTGCCTCGTGCATGTATCCAACGCCATCCCCCCGTCTTAGTCCGCATCCTGTACTCATCGTCTATGAAGTCGGTTTCTCCTTCGATACAGGCATTATTAGCCGCCAAGGCAAGGAAGAAATCATCAGGATGCACAAGCCTACGCCAAGTTTCCTGCTCTGTTTCAAAAATATTTGACTCATAGCCCAGAATATTAAAATATGCAGGGTTGTAATAACACAGATCCTTAGGTACATCGAGATCCCATAGGCCATCCATGGTCGCGTCCATGCTCAGCTTGAATCGCTCCTCGCTCTTGGCAAGGGCACGCATCACCCGCTCCGTCTCCACTCTGTCGGCTAGCAACTTACCTGCGAGCACCGTGGCCAAGGGGTAGAGCACCATCACCGGGAGTGCTATGCGACGGAGTGTATCCAGGCCCCCTGGGGGAGGAATGGTAAAGGCTCCGAGCAACATGGCCACATGGACGGCAAGCCCGAACAGGTACAGACGACCCGTTGAAGGTGGCCGCTCGAGAGGCTTAAAGAGACGACGAGCGGCAAGGCCAAGTATAGTAGAAGAGACAACCGTGAGCACGCCCATGGCCACACCGCTTCCACCAAGCAGAAAACGATAGGTGGCGACAGGCAGGGCCGCCGTCAGTGCGGCAAGATGACCAAAGAACAAGGCACAGAGGCTTAGCATGACAGAGCGGCCGTCGAAGAACAGGCCAGGGCCCATGACAAAAGGTCTGAGCATGCCAAACAGAGCGGTAGAACCAAAGATAAGGCCCTGAATCACTGCACCCAGGCGTGTCGAAGAAGGCCTGCGCTTCTCTATGAAGCCAGAAAGAATGCTCAAGGCTATGAGGAGCGTTAGATTCGTCAGAAGATCCAGAAACATCTCTACATTTGAGGCGAGCATGGCTTCATGATAGTAGTCGGCCACCGGCTACGCAATACCATTCC
This sequence comes from Spirochaetia bacterium, assembly GCA_034003955.1. Classification (GTDB taxonomy): domain Bacteria; phylum Spirochaetota; class Spirochaetia; order Treponematales; family UBA12059; genus SZUA-370. Next base: position 37,223 of record JAVEXO010000011.1, read on the forward strand.
TTATCATAAAGCTAAGCGATTTCGACGGGCATACAGAAGGCCGGCCAGAGGCAGAACAATGATACCGGTAATAGCCGGCAAGACGAACAGCCACTTGAGAGCCGTTCCAAGGCTGGCGGCGATGGATGCCAATCTGCTTACCAGGCTACCCGGAGTAGAGGCTAGGAGTATAGACACGGCAGCATTCTCCACGAGGTCAAAGACAATCGCCCCCAGAGGCAGCCACAGGAGACCAAATCTGGGTTTCCTATCCCTGCCCGCGAACAGCCTGAGCCCAAAGGCCCAGCAGGAACAGGCCAGAAAGCCATACGATAGCGGGAAGGCCAGATCGAGGGTCCAATGGACGGCTATGGATGCCTTGATCTGGCTTGCGTCATACAGCTTCGCCTTGTTGACCGCTTCTGCAGGCGTGTAGAAGAAAACCGTATCGAAGGCTCCGCCTTCAGGTGTTTCTTCCTCCATGATCGCGCCAAGCCGGGGGAAGCCAAATAAGGCAAATAGAAGGAAGACGGTGATGGCCGCTGCGATGACAGTTTTCCTTGACAGAAATGCTCCGAGTGTACGCATGAAAGAAAGTATACTGTCTGCTTTAGAGCGACGCAAAGAATACAATGGCCAGACCCATAGACTCCTTTTCTCACGTGGCCAGAGACGGTTATAATACTGGGAGGCTCGAGCCACAGGGGCGCCGAGCCATGCAAGGGGGAATGACGCATGTGTGGAATCGTCTCGCTCGTCTACAAGGATGAGACTAAGAATATGGGCCGGGAGGCCTCGGATCTTTTAAAACGGCTGGAATACAGGGGCTATGACTCCACCGGTGCTTCATTCATAGACAAGGATAGGAACATCCTCCTTGTAAAGAAGGTCGGTGCTCCGAGCAAGGTGACACGAGAGCTCAAGATTCCATCATACAAGGGGCAACGCTTCATAGGGCAGGTTCGATGGGCCACCTACGGAGCGGTTTCTGACGTCAACAGCCAGCCTCACCACGTGCAGTGCAAGGTAGAGATGGTTGGTGCCCACAATGGCAATATTTCAAATACCGATTCTCTCAAGACAAGCCTGGCATCCCGCGGCCACAAGGTTGTTTCCGATAATGATGGAGAGATAATAGTACACCTCGTCGAGGATCATTACGCCGCCAATACGCTTGCTCCCAAGAAGGCCCTAGGCGAGATGCAACGTGCCTATGAGGCATCAGGCATATCGACACCCATAGACGAGCGGGTGCTGCTCATCATAGACGCCATACGCAAGGCTGAGGCCGAGGCCGATGGGTCATACGCCGCTGCAGTAGCCGACCCCCAGGTTCCCGGCGTGTTCGCTATAAAGTCTGGATCGTCACTGTACGCCGGCATGGGTAGCGACGACGACGGCGGCTTCATAGTCGTATCCAGCGACCTGACATCCGTCATAGCCAAGACTCCTATGCTCATTCCGCTTTCAGAGGGTGAAGGCCTCTGGTACACCCACGACCGCTACCTTGTGTTTACCCTCCACGGTGAGGTGCGCTTCTCCGAGCCTAGACTCAAGCGCTCAAAGCTAAACGTACGCGACACCAGCCTCAATCCACGCTATAAATACTACATGGAACAGGAGATATTCTCCGCTCCTGAAAATATCGATACAATAACTCGATATTATTTTAAGGACGAAACGGAGGCTGCCCTGGCACTAGTGCTCGAAGACAATCGCGTGGTCGTCAAGGAACTTCTCGACAAGGCCTGCGCCCTATCGTCCCGCCTCGACGAACAGAGCCTTGGTACTGGCTTCGATGAACTGCTAGGATCGGCAGACTATAGGAGCCTCGCGGCCAGGGTCGACGCAGACAGATCTGCCCGTGTCCCTGTGGCTGGGCGCACTACGTTTCGCTCAGACGAGGCCCAGCTTCTAGGAGATATAGCCCGCTCACGCCCTGCCCGCTCCTTCGACCTTGCCCTCATAGACCTGGCCTTGATATGGAGGAAGCGACGCGCCGTCACACGCTACGCTCGCGAATTGGCCGATAGCATACGAGAGACACGAAAGGCCGGTGGCACGGTCTATATCGTCGCCTCGGGAACCTCGTATCATGCAGCCCTGACGGCAGCATACTTCTGGAACGGCCTGGCCAAGGTAGCTGTCTTTCCTTGCAACCCGGGCCAATTCCGCTCTGCCTACATGGATAGCCTCGACGATGCCGACATGATACTTGCCGTGTCACAGTCGGGAGAAACCAAGGACCTCGTGGACATACTCAATGATGTGGCAGAGGCGCGACCTCGAATCAAGCGCGCCTCCCTCGTCAACAACGAAAACAGCCGTATACCCCAGGAGCTTTCCGACTTCTATCTTCCAATACTGTGTGGACCCGAGATAGCCGTAGCCGCAACAAAGTCTTTTGTTAACCAGCTGCTAATACTCTACATCCTGGCTGCCTCATACTCCCAGCCAGAAGCCGCTGTGAAGGCATCTCTTGTCAAGGCCAAGGGCCTCATATCAGACACGCTCCGCCTGTCTCCACCCGACATAGATACCGTGGCTCAGAGACTGTTCTTAAAGCCGTCTATGCACATGCTCGGTACCGGCCTCTTTGGTCTGGCCCGTGAAGGCGCCCTCAAGATACGAGAAGTCGTCTTAAACCATACCGAGGGATACGACGCCGCCGAGTTCAAGCATGGCCCTAATACAATACTCGGCAAGAACACCATATTTTCAATAAACGAGATAGAGAGAGCAATAGACGCGACTCTGTCCCTAGCCCGCACAGGATCAGGTGAGGCTGTGGCTAAGACCATGCCCTCTAGTGCCGCAGAACTCCTGGCCGGCGACCCTGGCATCATGGAGAGCCTCTTCTCGTATTACCCGCTTGTATTCATATGCCCGCCTGACGCCCGCGATGCACGCATAACGATAAGCCAGATACATACGCACAAGATACGAGGAGCCGATATCGTGTTATTTGCCGAGAAGCATCCCGAGCTTGACCTTGCGGTAAAGGGAGTACCCTCAGGCAAAGACGAGTACCAATCGGCCTACGTCGAGATTCCGGCCTCCGGTGACAGATTCCTGTTCGTATTTGCCGCCACCGTGGCTCTCCAGTACCTGGCCTTCAGGATGTCGGTGCTCAAGATGGAATACCTGGACCGGTTGGGCGTAGTCGACCACGGCGTACACCCCGACGTTCCCAAGAATGTTAGTAAATCAATTACAGTAGATTAAAAGTTTTCTCCCTGGCCTCTGGCATATAGCCTAAGGCCAGGGAAGCTTTAAACAGTTTTTAATCGGGCTTATAGGTGTCGGAACTACCATCGCTTGGTATGAGCATCCAGGCGATCAAGTAAACCCAGCCACTCATGCCCGCCAGCCATACCAAGAGCACAAATATCCAGCGTACTGTCGCAGAGCTCATACCTAGCTCCCTAGCGAGCCCACCGCAAACACCTGCTATCTTCTTGTCACCCATGGTTCTTTGAATGCTCATTGTTTTTCTCCGATTTATGAATCTCCCAGCATCTCGGCTAGCAGGTTGTCAACATCTGATTGGTCCATGTCTGACTTCCTCTCGAAGGCAAGCTCCTGATTAGCGGCCCGTAGCTTCCTTAAGAGGCTGTAGATGACGACAAGAAGAAGCTTGTTGCCGCCCTTTGGCTTGCCACGTATGAAGGCACTTATATCGTCTCGGTGCAATCTGAGGAGTGTAGCCTCATCATCGGCTATGACCGTGGCTGTCCTCTTTACCTTTATGAAGATGCCAGCCTCTCCGAACACGTCACCCGCACCCAGCGTACAGATGTATACACTTCTAAGCGAACCATCCAGGGAAGCTTCGTCTACACTCACATTAACGGTGCCGGAAAGTATCGCGAAGAAATAAGGGCTTATCTCGTCTTCCTTGACTATGGATTCCTGCTTATTGCATCGTAAGATAGTCGCCTTGTCCAGAAGAAAATCGAGCTCCTCATGAGACAGGTACTTGAAGGTCGTGATGGCAGCAGCCTTTTCACGCCATGGTGTTTTTTCGCTTAGTTCTTGCATGGCTAAAATTGTACAATACGATTCATCACATTGCAACTGGCGCTAGTCATGACAATACCGGTCATTGCCCTAGTCCCCCATAAATTCATCAATGTACTTCTGAACCGATTCCGTCATCTCTATTGAAAAATCAGAGTTATACTTGCGACGGCAGAAAGCTTGAATGTATGTATTAAAATCGAAGCTGGGCTCGGGATGCCGAGCCTTGAACATAGCACGCAGTGCAGGCTCAGACAAACGCTTGTAGGTATCCTTGCAGACTATGAAACGTCTATCGAAACGTTTAGGCTTGGATCGTAAACGCTGCTGTTCGCTTGGGTAGCCAAATACCAGGAGCGTGACAGGCACCACGTAGGGGTCAAGCTTGAGTAAAGAAAACACCCGATCGTGATTCTCGAGAATATCTCCTATGTAGCACGAACCTATCCCCAGTGAATCTGCCGCGGTGACCGCGTTCTGAGCGGCTATCATGGCGTCCTGGGTGGCCAAAATAAAGTCTCCAACACCAGGCTTCCTTGGTTCTGCCCCTGTGGACTCATAACAGTCTAGCCAACGTCTGCAATCGGCTAAGAAAACTAGAACAAAAGGCGCTGTAGCAATAAAGGGTTGATCGTCACAGCTATCGGCTAGTTCATCCTTTATAGCCTGATCACGCACGTCTATGATGGTGTATAGCATCTGGTTGCCAGCCGTGGGAGCCTGGATGGCCGCGTCTAGTATCAGGTTCCTGTCAGCCTCACATATATCCTTCTCCATGAAGGATCGTACAGACTTGCGATCGAACAGCGCTTGTATGATAGCGTTCAATTGAATTATCCTTTCATTATATTCCTACTTGATAAGCCTTACGGGAATTAGGCAAAGTCACTGTATCATATCCATCTAACTCTTCAATACATTTTTAGAAGGCGCCTTTCCTGTTAATGTATTTTTTTTAGCATTCCTCACTAAATAATTAATTATTTTTACATGTCGCAACTCTGCCACGTACAAGTTTCCCTATCTCGCGCCTGATAGCAAAAGAAAACAATCATTTTTTTTAATTATACGATTTATGTACTATCTCAAGATTCTGCCCTTGCACTATTCTTAATGATATTTCATACTCTGTACATCTTTTTTTTTATTAGAGGTCACCATGCCAAAAGTAGCAAACCCACTGATTAAAATCGCCAAGAGGCTTGAAGCCTTGCAGGCTAAATCAACGAAGCTTGCCGAGGAGATTGCCACGCTTTCTACTCTGGTCGCTGAAGAAGCCAAGAAGAACACTGAAGTTTCGTCTCCTGTAGCTAGCGCTACCCCCAAGGCTACTAGCAAGCCAGCCAAGGCAAAGAGCGCAGAGGCCCCAAAGAAAAAGGGAAGCACTCCAAAAGCCAAGGACACTACTAATGCGGCTCCCAAGAAGCGGGGAAGACCCGCAAAGAAGTAGGGATAAAAGGCGGGCGCAAGCTCGCCTACACATCAAACTCCAGTATAAATTTCGTTCCATTGCCCCTCTCAATCCTAACAGTGCCTTTCAATTGCTCACTCAAGGCTTGCACAAGTTGAAGCCCAAACCCAGTAAATTTATCAAATGTTACATATTCAGGCATACCAACACCATCGTCTTTTATAGTGATAGTGATATGCCTATTATCATTACGTGAAACTACCTTTATGAGTCCGGTCTTGCGATCCTTAAATGCATGCTTCATGGTGTTGGTCAGTAGTTCATTGACGATGATACCGAGTGGTTGCAGGTGTTCTGCATCAAGCATAAAATTTTGAAGATCTTTTTCAATTATTATTTTATCACTATTGGGAAAATTGCCTACAACTTCATCGAGCAAAGAAGATAGATACTCTTTAACTGACAACTCGATGAAGCCAGTAGATCGGTACAGCTTCTCATACAACAAAGACATGCTACGAATCCTGTTTTCAGCATCTTGCAAAGCAGTAATTGAAGACGGATCCGTCATGGTGCCTGCTTGAAGTGATAACAGACTGCTGATAGTAGCCATATTGTTCTTGATGCGATGATGGACTTCTTTTAGAATGAGTTCTTTTTCTTGCAACAAGGATTGAACTTTTGCATCTACCATTTTCTTCTGGATTATGACACCCGCTTGCCTGGTGAATGTCTCTATAAAGTCACAATCATACAGTGTTTCTTTGCTGAAAGACAGAAAGAGCATTGCACCTAATAAATCAGTTTTCTCAACTATGCCAATCGTGTATATTCTATCAAGGCTTAAAATATTTTCAATTTTTTCAGCCACCCATTTAGGAAAATCTACAGACGAAAGATCAGTAAACTTTCCGTTAAAGCTAACAAACTTGGCTAACCTGAAAAGCTTATTGTATCTCGGCATAAGCTCAAAATGCTTCCCTATAGGATTATAGCTTAGAAGGCTCAAGACCATGTTTAGGATCTTATTTTCTATTCCCTTTATCGCCATTACTTCTGTGTCACTATTTTTTTCGTCAATCTTGAAAAATACAACTATAGTACCAGGATACTTGTTTTGAAAGAATGACACCATATATTCATAGCTACTCTTCACATCTGGCAGAACTAGCATGGCCGATATTGAATCATTCAGTTGTCGAAGATTCTCAGCATCCTGCAGCTGCTTCTCTTCTGCCTTTTTCTGTTCCGTAATATCAATATTTGTCCCAATCCAACGGACAGGTTTACCTTTTTCATTCTTAATAGTATCGCCTCTAGAAAGAATCCATCGCCATTCTCCATTCTTGTGCCTACAGCGATGTATAATCTCATACGTTCTCGATTTACCAGTCAAATAATCATTAAGTGCTTTCTCAATCTTCTCCTTATCATCAGGGTGCCAAAGATCCTTCCATCCAGAAAAGGCATTTTCCACCTCATCATATGCAAATCCAAGCATGCTTTTCCATCGTGCCGAGTACACGACTTCATCGGAGATCATATCCCAATCCCAAACCCCAGCCTCGGTGCATTCTATAGCTAGATTGAATCGCTCCTCGCTCTGACGCAAAGATTCTTCTTCAGCTATTCTATGGGTCACATCGAGTGACACACCAAGAATCCCATTCACAATTCCCTCTGTATCGAACAGAGGAATCTTACTAGTATCAAGCCACGCAACTGAATTATCTTTGGTATGTATCGTTTCAATTATATGAGTGATAGCAATTCCTTCATCCATAACTATTCGATCTGCTTTAATAAACCCTTCAGCATCCTTGTCTTTCCATGGCATATCATAATCAGATTTACCAATTATTTCTTTTGTGTGCTCTAAGCCCGCCGCTCGTGCAAAAGCCAGACTACACCCTTTAAATATGGAGTTTTTATCCTTCCAAAATATTATTCCTGGAAAATTATCCATAACATTTAATAGAAGTTGCGCACTCTCATGATCTTTCTTAAGATTTAATTTAAGTGCTTGATTGGCTTCAAACAACTTGAATGCCATTTTTATTGAAGCATCAAGAACCGTAATCGATGAATTTTTTACTACATAGCCATATGAAGTAATCTTTTCAGTCTTCTCCACTATTTCACGTTTACTATGGGATGACACGAAAACAATAGGAATATCATGGCTTGCAAGGATAATGGCGGCGGCTTCGGTGCCATCAATGCCTCCACCCAAATTAATGTCCATGAGCACTAAGTCGATCTCTGGCATTGTATTAATCGCTTCTACAGCATCTTCCCCAGTATCAACAGTCTGTATCGCATATCCATAGTCTTCAAGTTGGCGCTTTTCTGACATAGCTATAATAGCTTCATCTTCAACAAGGAGAATTGTTTTCTTTATGTTTTCATTCATATATACCCCAAGCTTGCTTAAGGCTGTTTTTTCAAAAACAGGCAGTAAAAGTATAGAAGTTATTAGTTATTTTGCAATAACGAGTCACCAAAAGAATAAATTTTCCATTTGACAGCCCCGCCAAGCACAATCACACTATGATGAGGAGCCTATCCTAGATAGCTTGCTTTTAGAAATGGAGATTTTTGTGTGAAACTGGACCCGCCGAAACCAGAGCCGCGAGATTAGGCACAGAGTCGGCAATATATTACAGTTCCTTTCGTCCCTCTTACATTTCGATACCGACGAAAATGCGGAAGATATCGATATTTTCAAGGATTTTACACTTCGTCTTGATACCATCACAGAAGCATATCGACACACACGCTACGAGGAAGGCAATGCAAAGATCCCCTTAGAAGAATTTATAAGGGCACTAACGAGAAAAACGGAACGTTGTTTTTGCCCCGCCATAGTTACCGTCGACGGAGATCAAATACCCATTGCCCTTGAAGTGGCCATCCCCTTAGGCCTGGCATTCATGGAGCTTATATCCCTGGCGCGCCGAGAAACGACGGGAACTATAACGGTAGAGTCGCATCGCGAAAATCAAATCCTTCTCATAGGCATCAGAGCCGAGGCGTCCTGCTTCAGCCCCTTCATTATTTCATCGAGCAACGGACCGGAAAGTATGGTATCTGCGAATATGAAGCTTGCTGGTGCCATGATAGAGCAAATCAAAGGCCAACTAGATTGCCGATTAGCGAGCGAGGCTTGGATACGTATGCCGCTATTCGGGCAAAATGCTTAAGACTGGGAAAGGCTGTATAGCCAGTCATACAAATCAAACAAATTTGTATGGCGTAGAACAGAAAAAAATAATTGAAAAACCGTGCTTTCTTTAAAGCAGGCCTTGCAAAGGCAGACCAAAGCCTATATCAATACTTATTTCTTGTAGAGAACATCCCGGAGAAGGGACTAATACATTCAGAAGGTTGAAGCACAAGAAATTTTTTCATGTGTAACAGCCCTCGTCCAATAGCACCAAACTAAGATAATCATTATAATATACTTCCTGAGACATTGCTCTGAGGCATCAGCAAAGCATATTTACCTGTCAGTTAAATTGTATACTAGACAGAGAAACCAACGAGGAGTCGACAGTGCTAGAAACAATGAAGAGTCTAATAAGCAACCAAATGAAGGCTGGCCTTGATACACTGAAATACTGCATCGAAATCTGCCCTGATTCAGAATGGCAGAAAGCACACAAAGATGCCCCTTTCTCACAGGTTGCATTCCACACCTTATTCTATGCCGACTTTTACCTTGGAAAAGACTCGGTTCCCTTCAAGGAACAATCATTCCATACCAGCCACATTGATATCTTCAAGGACTATGAGGAGATGGAAGACAAGATTCCGCAGAACTTATACGAGAAACAGTTTTGTTTTGACTACCTTACCCACTGCATAACAAAACTTAAAACCACTGTCGAAGCTGAAACAAAAGAAACTCTGGTAGGTGAATCGGGTATCAATTTTCGGAAGATTACCAGGGCGGAACTGTATATCTACAATTTGAGGCACATTCAGCATCACGCGGCTCAACTAGGTTTAAGGATTCAGCTGGTAACGGGCAAGGAAATGCCATGGTTCAGCGGAGCAATAGTTACCCCTTAGTAACAGTGGCGTTGAAATCAATGTAGCGTATCCGATCATTAGACTAATTCAAAAATCTTTCTAAAAGTAAAAAATACACATGCTTGCATTGAAATAAAAAATATCCTATCGTTTACCTATGAGAAACCTCCGCATCGGTACATGCTCCTGGAAGTATCCCTCTTGGGAGAATCTCATCTACTCATCGAGAGAACCAACCAACTACCTAGCAGAGTATGCCCAAAAATATTCTACCGTTGAAGTTGATCAATGGTTCTGGTCTCTGGGCAAAGCAGGAGCCGCCCTTCCCCGCCGCGAAACAGTTGAAGAGTATGATGCCGCTACCCCATCTGATTTCCAGTTTACCGTCAAATGCCCCAATGCTATTACCCTGTCACATCATCGTGGGAAAAAGGGAGAACCACTGGCAGAAAACCCACGATTCCTTGATGCTGACTTTTTCAACAGTTTTATAGAGTCACTTGCTGCCCTGATTCCCAAGATTGGTCTGTTCATCTTCCAGTTTGAATACCTCAATAAAGACAAAATGGCTTCTAAGGCTCAGTTGTTCGATAAACTGTCGTCTTTCATGGATAGTCTTCCAGCTGATTTTCCTTATGCTTTTGAGATTCGCAATCCTAGATGGATGGATGCTGAATGGTTTAGCCTCCTAAAAGAGAAGCAGGCGGCTCCTGTTCTCCTTCAAGGCTATTGGATGGATGATGTTGCTAGAACCATAGGAACCTATGGAAGTCTCATTGGCAACTCATTCTGCATTCGCCTCCATGGTGAAGACCGAGAGGGTATGGAAGAGAAAACTGGTTCTGATTGGAGCAAGATTGTTCGTCCAAAGGATGAAGAACTTGGTCGTATAGTGCCCGCGATCAAACTGCTCATCGAAGATAATCGCAAAGGATTCATCAATATAAACAACCACTATGAAGGATCGGCACCAAGGACTATAGATAAAATCTTGAGTCACTTATAGGATTATAATATTACTGTATTTGAATGGAGGACTTTCAGCGATGGGAAATTCCACACAGCAGGATAAAAACATCCAAAGAGTCTATAAAATGGCCTTTGGAACCGTATACCCACTCTATGTTAAAAAGGTTGAACGAAAAGGTCGGACAAGAGAAGAAGTTGATGAAATCATATCATGGCTTACTGGGTATGATACACAGGCTATAAGCGAGATCATTGCTCATGGAACCAATTTTGAAGATTTTTTTCGTTCAGCACCACAGATGAACCCAAATGTCTCAAAGATCACTGGAACGATATGCGGGTATCGAGTAGAAGAAATCGAAGACGAGATTATGCGGAAAGTCCGCTATCTTGATAAACTTGTAGATGAGTTAGCCAAGGGGAAGGCGATGGATAAAATTCTTCGGGCTTAAAGCAGGCGTAAAATTGGCAGCTCTAGCACTCCTTATAAAATTATTGTTACATACGCGATTACGGTATCGGGCAGAATATGCAGAGTACCAGGCTTTGTCCTGGCCATTTTTTCAAACCGATACGATTTTCCATCTCTCGGACGATACTTCCAGCAGAAGACATGGTATAATCTGTTCCTGATTGTTGTCAGATTGTCAGACCCGAGGTAACCATGAAAAATTCCATCTTTGAACAGTGTGTTCCCCGTAAAAGCACCTTCGACCGTTCCCGCCGTGATGTGGTTCTACAGCTCAGCGACCTGTTTGCCGGAAAGTATAGCCTGGTTACTGCCAAGGCGTTTTTCGAGGAGAACTTCGTCACCAATGGCATGAAGATCCTGGTGAACAAGGCCTTTGACCGGCTCAATGGTGTCAATGACCAGGCTGCCACCTTCCTCCTGTCCCAGTCGATGGGAGGCGGCAAAACGCACAACATGATAGCCTTGGGGCTTCTGGCCCAGTTCCCGGAATTGCGCTCCATGTTCTGGAAAGACAAAAAGCTAGGCCATGAGCCGATCAGGGTTCTAGGCTTTGATGGCCGGGAATCAGACTACAAATTCGGGGTCTGGGGGGCCTTGGCTGAACAACTCGGGAAACAGGACTTGTTCAAGGACCTGTATGCGCCTCTTCAGCCGCCCGGGGTCACTTCATGGCGCAACCTGCTCAAGGGCCAGCCAACCATTATCCTGCTTGATGAGCTACCTCCATACTTCATCCAGGCCAAGGCCAAGAAGGTTGGGGACTCAAACCTTGCCGACCTTACAACAACGGCTATCTCCAACCTCATGGTGGCGGCCAACAGTGACGAGCTATCAAATGTCGTCATCGTTATCTCAGACCTTTCAGGATCGGCCTACCAGGATTCAGGCATGGTAAAAGCCCTGGACGATCTGAACCAGGAGACCAAGCGTAGCGTCCTGACCCTGGAACCCGTTGCAGCCCAGGGTGAGGAAATATACCAAATTCTACGCACCCGCCTCTTTGAGAAACTGCCTGAGCTGGGCGTACGCGACCAGGTTGCGGTGAGTTACGCGGAAGCGGTCAAGAAGGCCAAGCAGATGGACCTGACCGCCGCATCCCCTGAGGCTTTTGCCTCTGAACTCCGCGAGAGTTATCCTTTCCATTTCTCGCTACGAGACCTGTACGGCAGGTTCAAGGCCAATCCAGGATTCCAGCAAACCCGTGGCCTTTTGCGCCTGATGCGCGCCATTGTGGCCAACCTCTGGGAAACCGAGAAAGCCAAGACCATCTCTTTAATCCACCCGTATGATGTTGATCTGAACGACAACCAGATATTCTCGGAGTTCACCTCCATCAATCCAAGCCTGACCGAGGCTGTACGCAAGGACCTGGCCAACAATGGGCACTCAAACGCAGAACAGCTGGATGCCAAACTGGGGTCCGGTCAGGCCGCACAGGACGCAGCCAAGCTTATCTACATTGCCAGCTTGAGCACGGCTACCAGCGCGCTTATCGGCCTCAAGGACACAGAGGTCATAGGCTGGTTATGCGCTCCCGGACGCGACATCAGCCGCCTGCGGACCGATATCCTGGAGCAGTTGCCAAACCTGGCCTGGTACCTGCACCTCTCAAACCTGGGCCTACTGTACTTCAAGAACGTGCAGAACCTGGCTGCCAAACTACATTCCATGGTCAGTAACTACAATAATGAAAACAAGATGCAGGAACTGCGCAGCTACCTGCAGGACTTGTTCAAGCCTACCCTTGGCGATGTGTACCAGGACCTGAAGACCCTCCCGGGTCTCGATGATCTGGATATCCAGAGTACCAAGGTAACCCTGGTCATGACCGATCCCTACCCCCATGCAAGCCCGACAAAGCCCTTGCATCCTGAATGGCATACCTGGTATGACAGCCTGGAATACAAGAACCGCGTATTGTTCCTGACCGGTGACCGCGATACCCGGGACGAAGTACTCAAGAACGCAGCATACTATAAGGCCATTCAAAATATTATGGCTGAGCAGGATGCCGAAGGCCTGGGTACCCGAGATCCACAGCGGGAGGATGCGATACGCAACCGCAGCAAGATCCTCCTTGCCCTGCGAAGCGCCATACAGCAGACCTTCCAGCAGGTGGTATTCCCCAGCAAGGGCGGTTTGCGCAGCGAGGCAATCAGCCTCAACTTTGACAACAACAAGTACGATCCGGAGGCCCAGATCCGGAAGACCCTTGAGGGAATCGGCAAATTCTCCAGTGAGAAAGCCTCGGAGACCTGGACCAGGAAGATAGAAGACAGGCTCTTTGACAACCAGAACCCCGTGCCATGGAACGATATCAAGAAGCGTGCGGCGGTTAAACCCGAGTGGCAGTTGCACCACAAGGACCTTCTCGATGATGTCCGCAGATTGGCCATAGCCAACGGCATCTGGAGAGATGAGGGTGGCTTGATCCGGAAGGGTCCCTTTGCCAAGGAAGCTACCAGTGTACGGGTCAGCATCAAAAACAGAAACCTGGAGACCGGGGAGACCGTCCTTGAGATCAAACCCTCAGGTGGCACAAAAGTGCTGTACGAGATCGGGGATACCCAGCCGGGCATGGCTTCAGAGACGGTGCCCAGCTATAGCGAGTTCCTGACCAAGGAACTGGTAGTCTCCTTCCTTTGCATAGACGAGAACAATCCTCCCTCTCCTACCGGAAGTGTTTTGGTATGGAAGAATTCCATAGAAGTGAAAGGCAGGGACTACAGCCAGGGAACGGAACGATTCTTCGAGATGAGTACCATCCCTCCCGATATGCCGGTACGCTACACAACCAACGGCAGTGATCCACGGCAGGGTGGCTCCAGCTATGACGGGCCTTTCCCTTTGCCGGCAGGTACAAAGCTGGTGCAGGCCATTGCCGAGCACAGTGGAATCCAAAGCCCTATTATGAGCGTCAAGATAGGAGGCGGAACGGGTGATGGATGGAGAATCGATCCAGCAAAACCGCTGACATGGAAGACCCATAAACGCTTTGCCAACAAGCCAAGCAGTGAAGCCTTCCAGCTTCTGGGGCGAATAAGGGACGCTGGAGCCTCTGCCGACGACGTGACCATCAACTGTTTCTCCGCCGAAACCAACGAAAGCCTTGAATATATCCTTCCTGAAGGCACGCGAAAATCAGGAGAGCAGTTGATGGCGATATGGGAGAATCTTAACGCCTTCCTGGAACGCCCCAATGCCACCCTGACCATTTTGCAGATACACTTTGACCAGGGTCAAGCCTTGCTGGACTGGCAGAATCTGGACCGTCTCGTCATCGAACAGAACGAGGTAAAGCAGTGAGCGAGTGGCTTGGCTTCGGCTTTTCCCCTGAGAAGACAAAACACTACTTTGCCGTGCATGTTCCTTCTGGTTCCAAGCCTGGTGATCTGGTGGCCATAAGCGAGAACTTTGAATGGGATGGTTCGGTACACCATTGGGAAGAAAAAGGCCTGGGCGACAGCAACAAGGATCTCAAGGTGCTTCTGACCCGGTCAAAATGGAACGACATTGTCGATGAGACCAAGGCAGAGTTCAACCGCCGACTGATACGCCACGGTGTTCCAAATGGCAAGTGGCCAAAGAGCGGGGCCGTCACGGTTGACCGCAACCTGGGTAAGGAATTGGTGCTCCTCTGCTGGGCCATAGAGGACTGTGATCCCAACGAGATACCCAACGCCGTAAAGAACTGGCTGGGCCTGAGTCCCGAGGAACGCTGGTGGCTCTATACCATGACCAACGCTGCAACCGGCCATGCCATGAGGGGACGGGGACGCGGCTGGCGCAAGGCTGTGCGCTATGCCCTGACCGAGAACCCCATAGCTGACTCGGTCATACGCAAGAAATCCAGCGATTTCGAGCTGACCCTGTTTTCAGATATGGAGTAGCATATGCACACCCCCTTCATAGAGACCCAGTTCCCCCTGGAACTCCTCTCCCTTGAAAGCTACAAGGAGCGCAAGGCCAATCTTGGGCAGACATTGACCGGCTTGGGCAAGTGGTGGGGCCGCAAGCCGCTTATCCTGGTGCGGGCGACCATCCTGGGCTTGCTCCTTCCCGCTACCGACGACCCGGAGGCTGACCGGGACTTGTTCCTCAAGATACTGACCATGGACGAGGACGGCCTGTGGCGGCGCAAGACAAAGCCGCTGGGCGCTAGCCAGGTCAGCCTGCTTCTTGGGCAACAAGCGACATCAAGACTAATGGACCTAACTGGTGCCAAGGCCAGATGGGCACGGGGTACCGACAAGACAGAAAAAGAAAGCCTTGAGGCCCGCGCCTTCGCGCGCCTGAGCTACCAGGACAAACTTGAATACTGCTGCCGGCCCGAGGAGATAGAGGGGCCCGGACCAGAGGCCTGGGCCGACATAAACGCCCGCCTGGGCACCAAGGCTACAACCTTGCCCGACTTGTTCGAGCAGCTGTCGCAGAAGACCCTGGGGCATACCGCACGGGTGGGTGACGTGTTCTGCGGCGGCGGCAGCATTCCCTTCGAGGCCGCCCGGCTGGGCCTGGAGGCCTGGGGCAGCGACCTGAACCCCGTGGCAGCCCTCCTGACCTGGGCTGCCGTGCACCTGATAGGCGGCGGACCTGAGGTGCAGAAACAGGTAAAAGCGGCCCAGGAGACCGCCTGGAAGGCCGCCGACGAGCAGATTACTGCCTGGGGCATAGAGCACGATGGCAAGGGCAACCGGGCCGCGAGTAATCGCGCTGATGCCTACCTCTACTGTGTGGAGGCCAAAAGCCCGGCCACGGGCCTATGGGTTCCCCTGGCTCCCGCCTGGGTGATAAGCGAGAAGTACAAGGTGGTCGCCGTACTCAAGAAGAACGAGGCCAAGGGCAAGTACGACATAGACATAATCACCGGGGCAACCGACGCCCAGATGAAGGCCGCCAAGTCTGGCACCGTGCAGAAAGGCGAACTGGTCTGCCCGGAGACAGGCAAGCGCTACAGCATCTCCGGCCTGCGCGGTGACAGCCGCAAGGATGGCCAGTCTGTCTACGGCCTGCGCCTCTGGGAAAACGACGATTTGGTGCCACGGCCTGACGACACCTTTCAGGAGCGCCTCTACTGCGTGCGCTGGGTGACGCCCGGCGGCGAGCGTCTGTACCGCTCAGTTACCGAGGCTGACCTTAAGCGCGAGGAATTGGTTCTATCACTGCTGCGGGAGCGCTTTGCCGACTGGCAGGAGCGGGGCTTCATTCCGTCCAAGCCGATGCCGCGCGATGGCGTTAAAACCGAAGAGCCTATCAGGACCAGGGGCTGGACGCATTGGCACCATCTGTTTCATCCGAGGCAGTTACTTTACTATGGGATAATTTTTTCAAAATTCCCAAAAAATAGTGCAGCTGTTACACAAGTTGCACTGATGTTAAAGACTGGAGTTATTACTAATTTTAGTTCCAAACTTTGTACTTGGAATAAAGTATGGGATAAAACTGAGCAAACTTTTTTGAACCAAGCGTTGAATACTCAATTTAACTATGGAACACGAACTTCTATTACCAATAAACCCGTTTTTTTAGAAACAGAAGAGGCAGAGAATATAACTGAATCGAGTTTTATCCTACCGATAGACGCCCGTGATGTCACCTGGACCGCCGACTACTGGATAACCGACCCGCCCTACGCCGACGCAGTCAACTACCACGAGCTGGCCGACTTCTTCCTGGCCTGGTATGACAAGCAGCTGCCAAAACTGTTCCCCCAGTGGTACACCGACGGCAAGGCCGCGCTGGCGGTCAAGGGCGACGGGCAGGACTTCAAGCAGTCCATGGTAGACATATACTCAAACCTTGCCGCGCACATGAACCCCGATGGCAGGCAGGTGGTGATGTTTACCCACCAGGACTCGGGCGTCTGGGCGGACCTGGGCATGATACTCTGGGCCGCCGGCCTCCAGGTGACCGCGGCGTGGACCATAGGCACCGAGACCACCAGCGGCCTCAAAGAAGGCAACTACGTGCAGGGCACGGTACTCCTCGTGTTGCGCAAACGCGTCGAAACCCGCACGGTCTGGAACGACGAGCTTATCCCGATGGTGGACGACGCCGTGCGCCAGCAGATGGAGAACATGCGGCGCGTGGACGACGCCAACCACCCGCAGTTCGGCGACACCGACTACCAGCTGGGCGCCTATGCCGCCGCGCTCACGGTACTGACCGGATTTTCAGGCATAGAAGGACTGGACATAAAGCTGGAGCTGTTCAGGCCACGGATCAAGAAGGAGAAATCCGCCTTCGAATCGATCATAGAGCGCGCCGTGAGCATCGCGGCCGGCTACCTGGTGCCCCGGGGCCTGGACAAGCACGTCTGGCGTTCCCTGAGCAACCTGGAACGCCTGTACCTGCGTGGCCTGGAGCTGGAACTGCACCACGAGGGTCGACAGGGCGCCTACCAGGAACTGTCACGGGGCTTTGGCGTGCAGGAATACAAGCTGCTCTTAGGCGAGACCGCGGCCAATCAGGCCCGCTTCAAGACTCCCAGTGAGTTCAAGCGCGCGGGCCTTGGGGGCGACGACTTCGGCGCGACCATACTGCGGCACCTGCTGTTTGCCATCCATGAGACTCGCCGCGCCGAGAGCCCCCGCGAGGGCCTCAACTACCTGAAGGCCGAGCGGCCGGACTACTGGAGCCGGCGGGCCGATCTCCTGGCCATCCTGGCTTACTTGTCAATCCTGGGCAACACCGCAGGCATGGAGCACTGGAAGCCCGATGCCGAGGCGGCTGCTCTGCTTGCGGGGCTTATGACCAATGATTACGCAGGAAGTTGAAGGGGATGATACATGTTTCTTACTTTGCATGATAAGTATGATCATTTTAAAACATTGTATTATTTATTGTTTGTAATATAATTACTTGATATCATGTTAATTCATTGACCGATACGGAGGCAATTGTGTCCAACCGGGATTTTTTCCCTTTGCGCCTGGTAAAGCCCGAGTTCGATGACAGCCTCACGGATCTTATACTGGACTTGGACCATCAGCGAAAGTTCGTTTTAGGGGGCACTACACCGCCCCACCTGTTCTACCAATTGAAGCAGGTGTTCCATATCTTCGAAACCCTCGGTTCAGCTCGAATCGAGGGTAACCGGACCACCATAGCCGAATGGGTGGACAGAGAAGTAGAGGGACGGAGCAGTGGCGAATCCGTAGAGGAAATACTCAGCATCGAGCGGGCACTGGCCTGGCTTGAGTCCCTTTGGTCTAAAGATACAGAAAACTTCAGGATAGATCACGTGCTGGTCCGCGAGCTGCACCGAATGGTTACCGGGGCTCTCTCGGTAGCGGGAGAAGGCGATGCCACCCCGGGGGCCTACCGGACTACTGCAGTCCGGATCAGCGGAGCCGATCACCAGCCTCCGGAGCCTTCCGATGTGCAGCCCTTGATGGACGATCTATTTGCGTTCCTGGCCAAGGAAGACCCCGGCAAGTACGACCTCATCAAGATAGCCCTGGCCCACCACCGTTTTACCTGGATTCACCCCTTTGCCAACGGGAACGGACGAACAGTCCGGCTCTTGACCTATGCCCTGCTACTCAAGACCGGCTTCCGGGTCGGGGGTGATCTCCCTGTCGCACGGCTGGTTAACCCAACGGCGATATTCTGTTCCGACCGCAGTGCCTATTACGCGCAACTTGCCCGGGCAGACCAGGGAGATGATGAAGGGCTTCTGTCATGGTGCCGCTATGTGCTGAAGGGCCTCCAAACCGAGCTGGACAAGGTTAACAAGCTCCTTGACTATCAGTGGCTGGGAAAGAATGTCCTTGAACCTGCAATCATGGAACTCCACCAGAAGAATGGCATCTCAGACCGTGAACGCGGCATCCTCCTTAAAACCCTGTCTACCCCGCTGATAAAAAACAGCGACATCCGAACCGACATCAGCCAGGTGCAAACCTCCCGAATCCTGGCTGAACTCAAAAAACGAAAGCTCCTCGTGACGGCCCCGGATGCCGAGCGCAAGTACCACTTGGGTATCCATGGCAGCCCCCTCATGCGTACAGTGATACGCCAGCTTGACCGTCTGGGGTTCCTCCCCATAAAGGGGGAGCTGTGATCAGTCGCTATGTCTTCCAGCGCAATCGTAGCCCCACAGGAACAGCCTTCCTTACCGGCCATCTTGCCGGTGCGGTAAACTACGACCGCATTGCAGGCTACTTTGACAGCTCCCTCTTTGAAATGGCCGGAGAGGCACTGGAGGACTTAAGCGGAAAAATTCGCATCCTGTGCAATTCAGACATCAATCCAGCGGATGTCGCCATGGCAGAGCAGGCCCAGAAGCTGAGCTTCTTCAAGCACGACCCAGAGCAGCTTGCGCATCGCAGCGGAGACCGCATCGCGCGGCTTATACGCATGCTTGCATCAAAAAAGCTGGAGGTCAGGGTCCTGCCTGACGCCGTCTTCGGCCTCGTGCACGGCAAGGCCGGCGTCATTTCATACGGGGATGGACGGCGGACCAGCTTCATGGGAAGCGCCAACGAGACGTATTCAGGCTGGAACCTCAACTACGAACTGGTGTGGGAAGATGACAGCCCGGAGGCCTGTGACTGGGTCCAGTCAGAGTTCAACCGCCTCTGGGAACACTCCCTGGCCCGCCCCTTGGCAGATGCGGTAATAAAGGAAGTACAACGGCTATCTGATCGTACAGAAATCGATATCAATGCCTGGAAAAAGGCTTCTGTCGAATCCGAGGCAGCCTCCACAGCGGTAGAGTCACCGGTATACCGTAAGGAATTTGGCCTGTGGCCGCACCAGAAGCACTTCATCCAGGAAGCCTGGGCGGCTCACAAGGCCTATGGTGCGCGTTTCGTACTGGCAGACCAGGTTGGCCTTGGCAAGACGGTGCAGCTTGGCATGGCGGCTCAGTTGATGAGCCTCTACGATGACAAGCCTGTGCTGGCCCTGCTCCCCAAGACCCTGATGCAGCAGTGGCAGACAGAGCTATGGGACCTGCTAGAAATCCCCAGCGCGCGCTGGGACGGCCGCCAGTGGATCGATGAGCAGGGCCTTGAATATCCCCCCACTTCCAGGAATCCCTTGATGGATTGCCCGCGGCGCATTGGCATGGTGTCCCAGGGTCTGGTGGTCAAGGGCAGTGCCCCGATTCAAGCCCTGCTTGAGGTGGACTGGAGCTGCATCATTGTAGACGAGGCTCACCGGGCTCGCCGGGCCAAGCTTCCAAAGGAGGCCGAGCGTGGCCCCCGTATCAACAATCCGGAAACAGAGACAAACCGGCTGTACGCCTTCTTGTACAAGCTTGCACCCAAAACAAGGTCTCTCCTCATGGGAACTGCCACGCCCGTCCAGCTGCATCCCATCGAAGCATGGGACCTCCTGCGCCTCTTGTCAGAGGGCAACGACCATGTGCTCGGATACCCAGGCTCCAGCTGGCGGCATCCAGAAAACTCTCTTCCTTTTATTCTGGGTGAAGAAGCCCCGCCTGATGATCCTGCCTCGCTCTGGAGCTGGCTTCGCAACCCCTTCCCCTCAGAACGGGAAGCGCCCATCTTTGCCAGACTCCGCAAGACCCTTGGCATGGAAAGCGGGCAGGCTGTGGCTCCTTATTCATGGACAGACCTGAGCGCCACCCAGCAGGTTTCAGGAAAACTCGCAGCCCTGACCTTGTTCGACCGGCACCATCCTTTCCTGCGCTGCATAGTACGCCGCACCCGGGAGTACCTTGAAAAGGCAATCAATCCGCAGACCGGGAGGCCCTATCTTCTGCCTATCCAGGTAATCCTCCATGGCGAAACCGAGCCTGTCCTGCTGGACGGCTACTCCAGGCAGGCATACGAGGCAGCCGAAGAGTTCTGTAAAATGCTCGCCAAGCGGGTAAAATCCGCAGGATTCTTCAAGACCCTGCTACTACGGCGCATAGGCAGCTCCCTGCACGCTGGCCGGTCAACGGTAAACCGTATGCTCGACGACTGGGATAGCATCGATGAATCAGAGGAAGACGAGTCGAGCGATGATGACGAACAGGAATCCAGTTCCAGTACGGGGAATGAAAACACCGGTCTAAAAAACCTCACCCCGATGGAGCGCCATAAACTCGAGGAATGTGCACGAGCCCTTGAAACAGGATTGAAGGCAGGACCAGAATCAGATCCAAAGTGGGCCCGTATCGAAGAGTACCTGGTGCAAAAGAACTGGGCGGTAGAAGGCTGCATCCTGTTCTCCCAGTACCTGGATACGGCCCGTTGGGTCGCCGAACGCATCAAGGACAGCTTCCAGGATCAACCAGTCGGACTGTACGCAGGTAGCGGAAAATCCGGCATCTACGCCCGTGGGAACTTCCTGCGCAAGGATCGCGAGGAAATAAAGCTCATGGTCAAGACAGGCGAACTCAAGCTGATGGTGGGTACCGATGCCGCCAGCGAAGGCCTTAACCTCCAGATGCTTGGGACCCTTATCAATGTAGACTTACCCTGGAACCCCACTCGCCTGGAACAGCGCAAGGGCCGGATACAGCGTATAGGCCAGTCTCGTTCTGCCATTAACATACTCAACCTGCGCTACGCCCCTTCAGTTGAAGACAAGGTGCATGAGGCCCTCTCAACCCGGCTGGAAGAGATCCGGAAGATGTTCGGCCAGATCCCCGATGTGCTCAGCGATGTCTGGGTCAAGGTGGCCCTTGGTGAGATAGACCAGGCCAAACAGCGCCTGGGTGAAGTCAAGGCACCCCACGCCTTCGACGAACGCTACAGCCGGGTGGAGGAAGTGTCCGGCTGGGATGAATGCACTCAGGTGCTCAACCGGGCAGAGAAGATTGAGGCGCTGCGCAGGGGCTGGAAAGACTGAGATTGACATCCCTGCGGTCCTGCGCACTGCCCGGACCACATGGTTCAAGTCCCCCTCCGGGCTTATCGAAAAAGAAAGAGCCGCCTTACGGCGGCTCTTTCTTTTTTTGCCCGGAGGGGGACTTGAACCCCCATACCTTGCGGCACTAGTACCTGAAACTAGCGTGTCTGCCAATTCCACCATCCGGGCGGTGAATCGGAGACAGTATATACACCGGGGAGAGGGGCGTAGTCAAGACCGGGCTGTATCGTCCTTGCCATTGACGAAGAGGGGCATGGATCATAGCATATAGTATTGTAAGCTGGCGGCAAACGGGAGGCTGTGTATGCAAGGCAATATGGGCAAGGTGCTGATAGTCGATCTATCGACGGGGTCCATCAAAGAGGAGTTCATCCCCGATCATATCTACCGCGACTACCTGGGCGGCGTGGGCCTTGCCTCCAGGCTGCTGTCAGACATGATTCCAGCCGGGGCCGACCCGCTGGGGCCAGATAACGTCCTGGCATTCATGAGCGGCCTCCTTACTGGCACAGGATCGGTGATGACTGGTCGCTGGATGGTATGCTGCAAGTCGCCGCTTACGGGGGGCTGGGGTGATGCAAACTGCGGGGGCACGCTGTCCCCAGAGATAAAACGTTGTGGCTGGGACGGGATACTGTTCCGTGGCATATCGCCTGAGCCCGTGGTATTCGTGGCAGACGAGAGCGGCCCTCGGCTTGAGAGCGCGGCAAAGCTCTGGGGGCTAGACGCCATAGAGACCGAGGATGCCATAAAGGCTTCCTGGTCTGGCAAGAAGAAGCCGGCCACGGCGACTATCGGGCCGGCGGCCGAGAAGATATCGCTTATATCTGGCATATCAAACGACGGTGGCCGATACGCGGCCCGCTCGGGAGTCGGTGCGGTGATGGGTTCAAAGCGGCTCAAGGGCATTGCCCTTTCGGGTTCAAAACCCATCAGCTGCGCGGATCCAAGGCGCGTCAAGGAGCTATCCAGGTTCTTTACAACACGAGTGATGAAGATGAAGCTTCCTGGCATCATGACAGGAGCCTTCATGCCGCTCTTGGGAAAGATGCTTGGTATGAAGGTAGTGGTTCCCGTGGATGGTATTCTGGTTTCGGCCATACTCAAAAAATGGGGCACCATCTATAACAACACGGCAGGCATGGTCAACGGCGATTCTCCCGTACGCAACTGGGGAGGATCGGTCAAGGACTTTGGTTTTTCAAGGTATCGCGCCCTCAATCCAGACAGAATAAACGAACGGGAAACGAAGAAATACAACTGCTACTCATGCGTCATAGGCTGCGGCGGTATATGCGAGGCCACAGGCAGCGGAGCCAAGGGCGATCACATGCACAAGCCAGAATATGAGACATGCTGTGCCTTTGGCCCACTGCTTCAAAACAACGACCTTGACTCCATATTCCTGTGTAACGATATATGCAATCGCTCGGGGCTGGACACCATCTCCGCGGGTAGCGTCGTGGCGTTTGCCTTCGAGTGTTACGAGCGCGGTATATTGACCAAGGCCGATACCGGCGGCCTGCAGCTAGTCTGGGGAGACGGCAAGGCTGTTGTGACCTTGTTACGCATGATGGCGGAACGTAAAGGTCTGGGAGACATACTCGCAGACGGTGTAGCTCTTGCCGCCAAACGTATTGGCAAGGGTTCAGACGCTATCGCTACGCATGCCGGCGGGCAGGAGGCTGGCATGCATGACGGACGCGCCGATCCCATGATGGCCGTATCATACGCAGCCGACCCAACACCCGGACGCCACACCATTTCTGCCGGGGTCTACTATAATGTCTCCCATATATGGGATTACGTCAGCTGGGCACCCCGGGTGACCAGGCCCTACTTCAAGTCTAAGGAATACCTGCCAAGTGAAGAAGAAACCCTTAAATCAGTAGCAGGAGCCTGTGTCAAACAGCTACTCGACGCTACGGGATCCTGCCTCTTTGCGCTGACGACAGGCTTGCAACACTGGAGGCTCTTCGAATGGCTCAATGCGGCCACGGGGGAGGACAGGACCCCTGATGAGTGGATGGAAGCTGGCCGACGTATACAGACAGCCAGAGCCGCCTTTGGTGCCAGGGAGAAGACGGCCGATGCCGGTAGCGAGCGCGCCAGAGACTACGCCCTTGCCAGTTCACGCATCTACGGCAAGCCAGCTCTGGTTCGCGGCCCCTTGGCAGGAAGGACTGTTCCGCTCGAGGAGATGGTTGCACGGTACCGAAGGGAATTTGGCTGGGACGAGTCCAGCGCTGTCCCTCTCGAGGCAACTATGAAAGAACTAGGGCTGTCCCGCTAGCTCTATCCCGTATAGGTGATGGCATTGCCGACCGAACTGAGCTCGGCCATGCCGTAAGCCTCTTCTGAAAACAAGCCTTTGCTCTCGACGGCTAGCACTATTGGTTCAACGAGTTCTCGACTGACTATGAGATCGCAAATCTCACGGGCGTTTGAGGCATTTGAGACCCCCTCGTTGTCGAGGCTGTATTGTCGCCTGGCCATGGGCACGACGGTGGCCCCGCCCGCTCCAATATCCATGGCGACACGGACAAATTTGCCCACGCTCCCCTCCTCCGCCACTATAGACAGACAGGCCAGGGCCGATTCAGGGAGTTTCTGCCCTTCCCGTATCTTTCTCGGTTTAGTAGCCGTAAAACGCCGCCATTCACTCGAACCGCGCAGTTCATCCAAGGCCGATATGACCTGTTCCATAGAAGCCGCGTGGCTTCTCTTTCCACTCCTGACGCGGAGGTTGACGGCATAGGCCCGTACATCAAAACGGTATATAAAACCCTGCCCGGGCCTGTCGAGCCTTGCCTTGTGTACAGCCACACCTTCAAGCAGGTTTGCATCTCGCTCGGGCACCACAAAGTAAAGGATCTCTTTATCCAAGGGTATTGTAATACGAAGAAGACCTAGTTTATTCCGTAGGCCCATGCCTTCACCATAGGATATGACAGGAACGCAAAGGCCCATCTCGAGTATTGTTTGAGCCAGAGCCTCTCCCATGCCGCGCTGGACAATACAGCACAGAGCCGTATGCTTCTCTAAAGGCTTGCTACGGGAGGCGTCCAGGATCGTTGAGCTCAAGCGTTCCATATTGTAGGACGGCTCAAAAGGATACATAAGTTCTACAGTCTCGGCAAAGATGGTGCCCCGGCCGGGCAAGTAAAGGTCGGCAGCCTCAGCCAGACGACGAGCCGCATCGGCCTCAGCCGCAGCTGGTACATAGAAACGATACAACTCTGAGCGTGATTCTGAAAGATCAGTGTGAGAACCTATGCCAAAGAGCCCCGAACGCTCGACAAGAGAAACCTGCTTGCCCCGCTGCATGAATGCCTCAGGGATGACCATGTCGGAGAGAGCCTCCTCTATCGTGGCCGACAGCCTTGAATCGGCGACACAGGTTATCTTGGAAAGTAGTGTGCGTGTCATCGTCTTCTCCTAATCCGCTATCGCTTCGAATACCGTCTTGGCGCGATACGACTTCCAGAGACCTGATGCCAGAACCGCTACCACCGGGAACACGCTCGCCGCCGCGACAACGCCGAAGCTGGCCGTCATACCCCCTCGCCCACCTATGCCAAGACTCGTGGCTATGACCAAGGGTACGGTGATAGGGCCCGTGGTGACACCGGCCGAATCCCATGCTATGGCGGCAAACTCCTCTGAGGAGAAGGCCGTCAGAAGGAGAGCCACGGCGTATGGTATACCCAGCACCCACGACAGTTGAAGCCCAAACATGATAGACGAGAAACCAGCCACCAGGCCTGCACCCACTCCTAAAGCCACCATGAATACCAGAGCGGATCGCTTATAGGTTCCCGTTGTCATCTCTTCCACGGTAACTCCAAGAGCCGCCAGGGAGGGTTCGGCCAGGGTTGCGCCAAAACCGAGTATGAAGACGAAGACGAGGACGGCTACGAGTCCCGCATACTGCCCCCATGCGTCGAAGACTGCTCGTTCCACCGGCACGTAGCGATACACGCCAGAATTCTCGTCATACCTGGATCTATCGAAGGGTACGGCTTCTGGTCCGTCACGACCGTCCTTCCATATATATTCAGCCCCGCCCTCGGTACCCGCGGCCTTAAAGATCTGGTTCTCGCTAACATCCTTAAGCAGGAGAGCCTTGTCCAGGCGTGCCGTCCGCTCATAGGCCTTAGGCAGGTTGGTACCGGCCTGCTTTCCTAGTGCCGACAAGCCGTTCTCCATGCCAAAGCCGAAGAAAAACATACCTATGACGGCGAATGCGAGGCCTAGAAACATCTCGTCAACGTCTTTAAGACGGTCCTTGAGCAGGAAGACAAGGGTGACGATGAGCACCAAGGCCAAGGGAAGGACAGACTTGAGGGCCGCCATGGCGTTATCGCGTAGCCTGGCTGCCAGGCTCATCGCCTTAATGGATTCTTGGTTGTCCTCGTACAATGCCTCGTCGGGGAACAAGACAACAAAGTCGGATGCAGCAAGTGAACCCGAATCCACCGCCTTGATGGCCAGGCTCAGCAAGGCCGACTCAGAGCCGGCTACGAATACCGCCTGTTTCCGGTTGTCATCAGAAAAAAACGTAGAGGCGCTACCTGCCTCTGGAACCAGGGGGAGAAGAAGCGCGGAGAGAGCAAACACGGCGGCTACAGGCAGAGCCGAAGCCAGGGTAACGACGCCTAGCCCACTCGAGACGCCGCTTTTTGAGCCAACGATCTTGGATACGCCTATGCCGAGAGCTATGACGAGCGGCACCGTAACAGGGCCGGTCGTGACACCTCCGGTATCCCAGGCTAGTCCAGCCACAGCCTTCAAGTTGGGATCCGCATCGAAGAGGAATCCTATGGCAACCAGAATAGGAATAATTACGAATATAAACGGCTTGAGGGGCCAGCTGTACATGAATCTAAAAACACCAAGCACCACGGCCAGGCCTACTCCGGCGGCTACTGCCGCGACGAGCCAGGGGGAGCCTCTGTTGAGTAGCAGGTACAAAAGCGGCGTCGACCATGGACGTGCGGCCCCGCCCTGAAGCTTTAAAATGCCAATGGCGGGTTCGGCCAGAGTAGCGGTAGCCCCGAGCACTATGGCGAATATTGATATGGCTATCGGGCCGGCCTTTCCGGGTAGCTTGAGCCCACAACGTTCTCCTAAGGGCATGACGCCAAGAAAGAGCCCCTCAAGGAAGAATGCCAATCCTACCACGGTTGCCAGTATGCCTACGGCAACCGATCCAGGGCTCAATATAGTTTGTTTCAGGATTATTGTCTGAGCCAAGACCAGGTATAGCACCACAAAGGCTACCGCCCGAGCCTGATCACCAAGCCGCGCACGAGCCCAGGAGGCTATCATGGCAAGACGCCGCCTCAATGATATGTTGACGTTAAAACCGCTAGCCATCTCTACCTCTCTCAGTCTCACCGTGTGCATGACTCGCCGCTATGACATTACGCAGAACCTGTATATGTTTACCAGGGTACACGGCCTGTGGACAGACCCGTGAGCAGGCCAGATGCCTAAAGCATGGCTCAACCCCGTCTGGCTCCCCTGCTACGGAGAGCATGAGACTGGCCCGCTCTGGTCGCTTCTGCCGCTCACGATTTATGGCCGCTAAGGCTGCAGGCCCTATGTACGGTATGACGACGGGACAGACCGAGACGCACATGCTACATTCTATGCAGGCCTCGAAACGCACCCGACCTTTAGGCCTCCATGATGGCTCACCCGAGTCGGATTCCCTGGCATCCACCCGCGCATCGGCTGGGTCTGGAGGCAGCGCCGAGCGCTCATCGTCGTCTACGCCTGCCAAGTATGACCAGTCTCCTGGAATACCTGATAGAGACTCCCCCGGAAGGACGGCTATGCCCGAAACCACGGTCATGCCTGATAGTGGCTCGAGGCTGACGATCAGGGCTCCATCTTCGCTACGTTCCGGCTCTACCGGAGGGGCTCCGAGCATGCGAGGCCTCGGTTTTGCAAGGTCGGCTACGCTCGTAAGGCACATAAGGGAGGCTAATTCATTTATGACGGCTCCACAGGTACCGCATGAACCGTGATGACAGGAATGCCTGTATGATGGCACTTCGTCACCCCGTCCTCGAAGCGTCTCTAGCACGTCAAGCACGGTATGTTCTGGCTTGGCGGCAATCCTGAATTCTGAGATGCTAGCGCCGTTACGCACCCTTAGAACCATGGGTATAGTCGAATCATTGTGCACCGGCAGGCCTCCGCTCAGGGATAGTGTTATAGAAGTCGCGCCATGAAGGCAAGACGAAGTCTGCCGTCCTGCATCGCTCATCGACGCCTAATGCCTGGCAGACATGGTCGGTAGCCTTCTCTGCCATCGCCCTGAGCACGGTAGCCTTGCCCCCTATCAGCGTTGCCATGCCTTTAACGCCTTCAGAGGCATGATCGAGCACCATGAAGTCACGACTCATTGAACGAACATCGTCGCCCAGGCGGCCAGCCAATGGTCGGGCGGCAGCCCAGACAGCATGGATGGTCTTGGATGAGAAACCCGGTATAAGCTCGTCGGCTCTAGAAAGAAGGAATGACAGATCCTGTTCCCCCGGCAGCATACTCTCTGGATTGTCTACGACTCGCTGCGTGGTACCGATGATGGAGAGCCCTCTCTGCGGTACGACTATGTCACCGTCTCCTGGGGGTGCCAGGCGGGAAATGACCATGTCTGTAAGCCGGCCCCTTACCGCCACCATCGTACCAGGTGAGGGCGTCACGGGCACGTCCAGGCCTGCAAGCTTGCCTGCGGCTCCAGCCCAGGCACCTGTGGCGCTGAGCACATAGTCGCAGTCTATGCGTTCATCGATTGTAGATCCGGAGGATCTGGCAATGACAGCCTTAACATGGCCGGCGACAACATCGATGCCGACAGCCTCGGTAAACGGGCGTATGCTCGCCCCCAGACGCTTTGCAGCAGAAAAGAAAGCCATGGGCACCCTGTAGGCGTCAAAGCTGCCGTCAGGAACCCATACCGTGCGTTTGGCCTTGGGATTTATGGCCGGCTCCCAGGAAAATGCCTCCCTAGTCGGCACCTCGGCTGCGGGTATCCGGGCCTCTAGACAGGAGCTGACAAAGGCCGGCGCATAGTCTGCCTCATCATCATCCAGAGCAACAAATACACCACCATTGTACTCTATGGCCTGCGGCACGATGCGTCTCAGAATAAGCGTTTCTTCCATGCACTCGCGCGCAATATCGGTGTCGCCGAACGCGTAGCGGGCTCCAGAATGGAGTTGCCCATGGTGCCGGCCTGTGGTACCCGAGGTCAACTCACCTTTTTCAAGCAATATGACGGTAAAACCCCGCAGGCAAAGATCATACGCAAGGGCGGCACCGGTGCCGCCGCCGCCCATGACACACACGCGAATGGATCGAGCCAGGGGATTGGTAGAAACA
>JAVEXO010000057.1:0-15382 GCA_034003955.1 Spirochaetia bacterium
AGGGGTCAAATGACAGCTCTGGCCTGTAGAGCTCTGCCCGTTCAAAGGCCTTGAGCAGCGCGTCTCCTGCTAGTTCCTCGCAATCCTCCAGGGAAAGCCCGTAGAACGTACGCAGGTAAACCTCGAGCCTGGGATGCCAGTGTTTCCAGAGGGCATCGAAGAGGCTCTGCCGATCACGGTCGGGCATCCGTCGGTTTTCCGCGAATGCGCGGCGTTCTTCCTCTTCCATCTACTAGAGTATACGCGTGGAATGCTGCAAAGGTTGGTTAGTGTTACGAACCTTGGTGATGCTTGACATTTACAAATTATTGCCTTACTGTACTAATAGCCTAGTACACTATAGGAGTAGTAAATGCTACAGATGCAGACCATGACCTTCGGGTATGGCAAGAAGCCGCTTTTTGAGGGCTTCGATTTAAGCCTGGAACCCGGTTCCATCAACGGGCTTCTCGGTCTCAATGGGGCCGGCAAGACGAGTCTTTTAAAGATAGCCGCCGGCGCCCTGAGGCCAACACTTGGGCGAGTGGAGGTGTTTGGCAGAGATCCATCCAGGCGCGAGGCTTCTTTCCTGGCCGACGTGGCCTTCGTGCCTGAGGATCCCTGGTTCCCGGCCCTGAAGCCGGCCGCGTGGGTGGACAGGATAGCCATCTTTCGGCCTGGCTTTGACCGGCGGCGCTTTGAGTCACTTTCAGATGAGTTGGGGCTTGAGGCAGACAAGGTGGTATCAAAGTTCTCATATGGCCAGCGCAAGAAATTTGCCCTCGCGGCGGCCATAGCCAGTGGCGCGAGGCTTCTCCTTCTCGACGAGCCTACCAATGGCCTCGATATCCCATCCAAGGTCCAGTTCAGGCGTGTGCTCGCATCGGCCGTCGGACCCGACAGGATAGTCGTTGTGTCCACCCATCAGGTGAGAGACCTCGAGAATCTTATAGACCCCATCATCATTGTAAACAGGGGGAAGGTTGCCTTCTCGGTGACTGCCTCTGAGCTGGGTGCCAGGCTTCGCGTAGAGCGACTGTCATCACTGGCTGGAAGACAAGTTGTCTACGCCGAGCGTGACGCCGTGGGTTGGACGGCCCTTTTGTCGGCAGAGTCTAAAGAGGGCGTTGGAGTCGCCGATCTTGAACTGGTTTTCAACGCGGCCATAGGGGAGCCCGGGCGTCTGGAAGCGGCATTATCCGGCCAAGCATTGAGCGAGTACAAACCCGTTGCAGCAGATACGAACATGGGAGACGAGTGATGAACCGTGAAGGCATAGATAGAAATTTTTCTTTTAGACGGCTAGGGCTGCTCATGCGCAACAAGGCCTACGAGGATGCACCAGGACTTGGTATAGGGCTTGCTACTCTGGCCGGCATCAACCTGCTCACGATCCTGTTCGGCAAGATGGCCATGATGAACGACGGGGAGGGTACGTCGTACTATGTCGTCATCATTCTGAGCGGGCTACTTCTTGCATCGGTGGCATTCAAGTCAATGCATGGGCGCTCAAGCGCAGACTGGATACTCCTGCCGGCAACGCCTTTAGAGAAGTACAGCGCAGCCTTGGCGAGTCATGTGATCATTTACCCGGTGCTGGCTTCCGTGGTGCTTGCCGGGTTCTCGGTACTTCTGTCTCTGGCGGAGCGCGTGGCCGGTGGTGTTGGTGGCCGGATATGGCATCCGTTTACCCTGGAAGCGCTTCGTGTTTACGGAGAATATGCTGTGGTCGCCGTAGCCTTCCTTGCAGGCTCTGCGGCCTTCAGGAAGAAAGCCTTCCTAAAGACGGTAGGCGTATCGACGGCTTTCGTCCTGGTCTGCTCACTTCTCGTCCTTCTAGGCCTGCGGATCATCTATGGTGCGTATTCAAGTGATTCTCTTGCGGTATCCTTCGACACAGGCGTGCTGAGCGTCGCAGGAATGGAGATAGTCAACCACGAAGGTTTCCTGCGTATCTTCGAGTATCTGGTTAACGGAGTCCGTTTCATCCTTGTGCCCTTGTTCTCCATTGTCTTCGCCTACCTACGCGTGTATGAAAAGGAAGCCCGTGATGAGGTTCAGTAACGAGCGGCCCATATTCATCCAGATAGCCGAGCTTATTGCAGAAGACGTGATGGCCGGGCGCCTGAAGCCAGGTGATAGGTTACCCTCGGCTCGTGAGCTGGCCGTATCACTGGAGGTCAATCCCAACACGGCTGCACGCTCTCTACAGAGCCTGGCCGACAAAGGCATTGCCCGCTGCGAACGCGGCACCGGCTACTTCGTTGACTCTGGCGGAGCCAGCCTGGCCATGAAGGAGCGACGACGTCGCTTCTTCGATGAGGACTTGCCCCGGCTCTGGAAGAGCATGGACGAGCTGGGACTTAGCATGGCTGACTTAGGCGAGCGATGGTCACAGCGAGCCTCCGATGAAAGGAAAGCACCATGAAAATGAGTACAAAGGTCTTGTTAGGATTCCTGGCCGCCACGCTTCTGGCTATCTGTGTGGCGCTCATACGCGTCGCCACCATAGCGGCTCCCATCCTGGCTTCTGGGGCCGTGTAAGCGTCAAGCAGCCAGGCTAACGTTACCCGGCTACTGTAGCCGGGCGTAGTAGTCAGCGCCCTCGGCGTCAACGGCGACGAGGGCGGGTAGGCCGGATAGCTCCACAAGCCGTACGGCCTCCATGCCAAGTTCTGGCCAGTCTATGATTCTGCACGATGTTACATAGCGACTTGCGTTAAGGGCAGCTGCACCGCCAATTGCCGCCAGGTAGGCTCCACTATACTTGAGGCATGCCGCGGCGCATGCTGGACCGCGCTCGCCTTTGCCTATGCGTACGGGAAATATACCGTGCTCTCCAAAGATTTCAAGGTAGCTGTCCATGCGCCGTGAGGTGGTAGGGCCTATCGAGCCTACGGCGGCGCCGTCTGGCGTCCCGCTCGGGCTGGCGTAGAAGACAGGGTAATGCGTCCATGCTGGTAATGCCTTCCCGTCCTCTATCATCGTCAGGAGACGTGCGTGGACCGCGTCACGGGCCAAGATGACTTTGCCCCATAGCTCTACCATTTCACCCGCATGTAGGCTTGCTATGGTTGCCTTGAATTCACTTGTTCCAGGCTTCCCAAGGTCAATCCGACGAATAGTCTTTTCTGGTCCTGCCCTGTTTGGCTGGGCAGATACCTCTGCCGTGCTTGGAGCCGCTCGTGCTGTATCGACCATACGCTCTATGTCTTCCTTTCCGGCAAGCCGCTCCACGAAGTAGCCGTCACGGTTGATGTAGGCATAGGCTTGCCTGTGTGCGGAGCATGAGACTGCTACGACGACAGGGAGGCTGGCGGCATGACGCGGCAGGCGTATGACCCTGGCGTCGCGTGCCAGGAGGTAGCCGCCAAATTGGGCTCCCCATCCCGAGCTGGCGGCGGCAGCCATGACGAGCTCTTCGAGGACCAGGTCGCGGTAGGGGCCGTTTTCCTTGTCAGGACTGCCCGGCAGGGCGTCCAGGGCGCCTGTGCTGGCTAGCTTGGCGGCCAGGGTGGCCTCCTCCGGGCTCTGACCGCCGAGTATGACGACTATCCGGTACGGCGGACAGGCGGAGACGCCCAGACCGGCGATGGCCGATGCTATGAAACCTTCGAAGGCTTCAGGATTGAGGAGGCGTTTCGTCTCCTGGAAGAGCGCCGTCTTGTTGGCCGAGCCCCCGCCTTTGGCTACAAACAGGAAGCGGTATTCGTCGCCCCTGACTGCTGTTATGTGTGCTGTTATGGGCGAATTGTCGCCGGTGTTGCGTTCATTGAAGCCGCCCAGAGGGACTACCTGGCTGTTGCGGAGACGTTTCCTCTTCCAGCTGGCAAGAGCGCCGGCTGCGAGGGCCTCCACGTCGTCTTGGAAGCCGTCTTCAGGGCCTTCGACCAAGATGCGATCGCCCTTCCAGCCGTAGACCGAGGCGGTACCCGTATCCTGGCAGATGGGGAATATTCCCTCTGCTGCTATGGAGGCGTTTTCCAGGAGGGCTTTGACAACAGAGCGCTCTTGTTCGCTAGCCATCGTATCCACGGACATGGCGGCTAGCTGGGCTATGTATGAGGGTCTAAGCCTAAACTGCATGTCGTCAAAGGCCCTCTCGGCTAGAGACTCGAGGGCCTCTCCCGGTACCAGAAGGAATTCTCTGCCTAAGGCGTTTTCTACTCGCGGCGAATCCAGCGGCAGGCGTTCGAAGATAACCCTATGCTCTCCATCGGGGTAGCTTGAAAGGGAGTGAAAGAAGGCAATATCGCTAGCAGGCATGCACCCATAGTAGTGCGGCAGGCTCAAGTTTGCCAGTATCGTTCTCATCGACTATACTAAGGAGCGAATCGTCGGCTTGGCGTCGCGCGCCCTGTCTTACAAGAACCCGAGGAGGATCATGCTGAAACAGTCTGCCATGAAGGTGATACTCAAGAAGACTCTTGAGATAGAAAATTCCCTCGCGTCTATGAAGGAACTGCTGATAGGTAACGTCGTATTGCTTGGGGAGGTTCCATCCTATGCCGGTACCTGGCAGAGCGACGATGAGATGGGCAGCGTGGATTACAGCGTCAGAGCCAGGTTCTTCGCCGATCGCCTGTCTGAACTAGGCGTAGACGAGTGTACCACCGACCCCCTGGGCAATCCCATAGGCATCATCAAGGGAAGCGACCCTGCGCGGCCTCCCATCCTTATTTGTGCAGAACTTGATTCTCTCTTTGCGCCACCAGGAGACATCCATTATGCCATAGATGGAGACCATATCCGTGGGCCGGGGCTGATGGACAATGCCATAGGAGCCGCGGCTGTCCTGTCATTGCCAGACGTGCTCAAGCACGAGGGTATAGAGTTCCGTTCTACCCTGATGCTTGCAGGCATTGCCAATACCATGCGTGACAGCAAGAACCTCGTCCTTGTAGAGCAATTCCTGGATAGCCTCAAGGTCAAACCAGCCATGGCCCTTATCATAAAGGGCGGTGAGCTTGGGCGCCTCAACTATTTCTCCGAGGCTGTTGTCAGAGCCGACATAATATGTGAGCGTAAACCCGGGTCCCGGGGCGCTCAACACAACATGATAATAATAGCCAACGACATAATTGACAGGCTTTTAGCCCTTGAACTGTCGCAGAAACCGGAGACGGTGGTGACGGTGGGCATGATACGCGGTGGTTACAAATACGGTAGTCCCGCCACGACGGCAAGAATTGGTATAGAATTACGCAGTACCTCCAACGAGTCTCTCGCTCGGCTGTCTTCAAAGATACGGTCAATACTTGACCTCGTCCGCTACGAGCGCCAGGTAGACGTGGAGTACGATGTAGCAGCCGAGCTAGGGGCAGAGAGCCTTGGGTGGAACCATCCCCTGACTGGAGGGGCCGTCGATGTGCTCGCCGCTCTGGGCCTGGATCCTCTGGTGTATCCAAGCGTATCGGAGCTCTTTTACTTCCTCCGCCGCGGCATTCCTTCCATAACCCTGGGTGCGGCTACGGGCAACGACTATCACCAGGAGAATGCCACTGCCAGCATCTCGTCACTGTATACCGGCATGGCTCAGATAGTCGGCATTCTCATGGCGATGGACGAGGAGGCTTATGATGTCAGATAACGGAGACTGGCTATCAAGGCGGACCTTTCATCACGATGAGTTCTCTGACATAGCCACCATGGTCAAGCGCAAGAAGGAGAGGGGCCTCTCCGTCTCATTGTGTTTTCCAACGCTCAATGAAGAGGCGACGATAGCCAAAGAAATTGTAATAATCCGTAGCGAGTTGCAGTTGCGTCATGACCTGGTAGACGAGATTGTCGTCATAGACTCGGGTTCTACCGACCGCACCCGCGAGGTGGCAGCAGAGTTTGGCGCCAAGGTCTATCTAGCTACCGACATCCTGCCCGATGTTCCTCCATACAAGGGTAAGGGGGAGAACCTCTGGAAGGCATTGTATGTTCTGAGCGGTGACATCATCGTCTATGTCGACGCCGACATAAAGAACATCCATCCGCGCTTCGTGTATGGCCTTCTTGGCCCCCTCTTGTCAAACGACGAGATACGCTTCGTCAAAGCCTTCTACGACAGGCCCATAGCCCTGGATATGAAGGTCGTCAAGCCCACAGGCGGTGGTAGGGTTACAGAACTGGTTACGAGGCCGCTCTTCTCCATATTCTATCCAGAGCTGGCTCAATTCATACAACCACTCTCTGGTGAATATGCGGGCTTCAGGGAATGCTTCGACTCCATTCCCTTTCCCATAGGCTATGGAGTCGAGACGAGCATGCTGATGGACATATACGACAAGTTTGGCATGGATGCCATGGCTCAGGTAGACCTGGATAAACGGGTTCATCGTAATCAAACGACCATTGCCTTAGGCAGGATGTCGTTTGGTATAATCCAGACATTCATAGCAAAACTCAAGTCATCGGGCAAGGCATCCATGGCCGGGGAGCTATACAAGACAATGATACAGTTTGAGCTGGAGGCAGGGGCGTACAGGCGCAAGGAAAGCCACATCGATATAGTCGAGCGGCCTCCTATCAGAGGGCTGCCGGCCTACCTTGAAAAATTTCCCAAGAGATCCGGTTTGGCATGAAGGTTCTAGTCGTTCACTATCACCTTAAGCCCGGTGGCGTGACGACCGTCATACGGCGTCAGCTGTCAGTCCTGGCCACGATGGGGGTGGACGCCGCCGTTCTAGCGGGAGAAGTCCCGGGAGGCTTCGGGGGTTCCGTATCGGTTGAACCTGCCCTGGCCTACGACAGCGCTTACAGCGCTGGATCACACCCGGGCAACGATGCAGATCGCGTCGCTGCCATAGTCTCCTCCATAGGCCGGGCCGCCGATGCCTTGGGCGAAGACACTATAATCCACGTGCACAATCCTACCATCAGAAAGAATTCTTCCTTGCTCCCGGCCCTCTCGGAGCTTGCCTCCAAGGGGAGACGACTGGTACTCCACGTACACGACCTTGCAGAGGATTGGCGTCCTGATGTCTACTCAAAAGAAGCCTACCCCGATGGTGTGCTATGGGTGGCAATCAATCGCTTCGATGTGGAGTCTCTGCGCAAGGCAGGAGCGGGCTCAGTCGTCTACCTACCCAACGCTGTGCCATGCCCCCCTGAGCTCATGCGCTCCGCATCCGAAGGCTCCATGGCCAAGGGCCCTGGCCTCGTTCTCTGCCCTGTCCGGGGCATACGCCGAAAAAACCTTGGTGAGGCCGTCCTTCTTTCTATGTTCATGCGGGACGGCAGCCGCCTGGGCGTTACCCTACCGCCAACCAGCCCCAGGGACATGCCGTTCTACCAAGGATGGAGGGATACGGCAGCAAGAAAATTGTTGCCAATAGCATTTGGTCTGGGCCTTGATCGAACGCTGGATGAACTCTATGCAGAGAGCATTGCCGTCGTGAGCACATCCATCAAGGAAGGCTTTGGTATGTCATTCATGGAACCGGCGACCAAAGGACGGGTGACCCTGGGCCGTCGCCTGTCTGTGGTTTCTGATTTTGAACAGGATGGCCTGAACTTTCCAGCCCTCTATGACGCCATCGTCATCCCTCGGGGTTTGTTCGACGAGTCAACATTTAGGGAACGCGTCGATGCCGTCGTTGCTAAGGCTCTGATGGCCTATGGGCGTACGCTGGAGGGTTTTAGCGACGCGATAGTAGCAAGCGTTCTTGATGCAGGTGGGGCAGGGCCTGACTTTGGCAGGCTCGATGAGCCGGCCCAGGCTCAGGTTCTTGATTCACTCGGAGCCACAAGCGCCGCCAGGAGAGATGTGCTCAATGCCAACCCCTTCCTGGATGCCTGGGACAAGGCGGCCCAGGATCTTGAACCACCACGGGATGACGAGCTTGAACCATGGTCGGAGGCTGTATACGGTACAAGGCTCAAGGACCTGTACGCTAGCGCACTGCAGGATGGCGGAGGAGCTGCCCCCGACAAGGATAGGCTCCTTGAACTGTACCTGAGGCCGGAGGCCTTCCATGGCGTCGGCATATAACCTGTCTGAGGCGCTTCTAGCGGAACTGAGGCATACCATAGCGCAGAGGGGTATTGTTGCTGGCGCTCATCAGAGCGGGACGATGCTCGTTCCGGCTACTATTCCTTCTGGCTTCTCTACTCTCATCGACAAGCCCCTGCAAAGAAAACCCTTGGCCGTTGCCGTCGACATCTACGGTACCCTGCTGGCCAGCGCCCAGGGCGAGATAGGTTCAGGTGGTAGCTGGGAAGAATCTGCCTCTTCAGACCAGGCCTTTCCACCTGACATGGCCCAGAGACTCAAGCGTATCGTAGCAGATGACCACGCCAGGGAGAGAGCCAGGGGCATAGCCTGGCCCGAGGTCGATGCACCATCGGTGTTTGCCAGGGCCTTGGATCTTGACCGTGACGATGGAGCCAGGGCCTGCGTGACCTGGGAATGTGAAAAGAACGCATGCATGGCCATGCCTGGAGCCCTGGATTTCCTGTCGGCCTGTTCTGCTCGCGGTATTCCCTTGGGCATAGTGTCCAATGCCCAGTTTTATACGCCTTTGTTTATCGAAGAAGCCTTTGGCATGGATCTGTTTGGGTCGAGCAATGCACGGCCTTCCTTGGCCTTCGATCCCACGCTGGCCTTGTGGTCATACGAGACAGGCAGGGCCAAGCCAGACCGGTGGATGTTCGACGAATTGGCTCGTCGTTATGCAGAACGTGGAATAGCGGCAGACAGGATCCTGTACATAGGTAACGACGCCCTCAATGATTGCGCCGCCGCGGTAGAAGCAGGCCTGCAGTGTGCCTTGTTCTGTGGCGATGAACGATCTTTCAAGCCGAGACAGGGTGAGGCTCGCGTCAAGATAAGCCCCCCATCGACCCTATTTTTTTCATGGAATGAGCTGAGGAGGCTTGTATGTACCTGACACGTGCCCGCGATATAACCAGAGTAGGATTCGTATCCACCCGCTTCCAGGGAACCGATGGTGTCTCCCTGGAAACCTGGAAATGGAACGAGGTGCTGACAGAACTGGGTTACGAAACATTCTTCTTCTCGGGCAAGAGTGACTGGTTTCCTGAACGATCCTGTGTGATGGAAGATGCGTTCTTTGGTCAGCCAAAGGTCAAGGAGCTCCACGATGAGATATTCGACAGATCGACGAGGCGCCGAGGCCTGACGGCTGAGGTAGGTGAGATAAAGGGCCGCATCAAGGCAAAGTTGTATGAATTCGTAAAGGAATTCCAGATAGACATACTGATAGCAGAAAACGCTTTTGCCATACCCATGCATATTCCCCTGGGTATAGCACTTGCCGAGCTGGTGGCAGAACTGGAAATGCCAACAATTGCGCATAACCACGACTTTGCCTGGGAGCGTCAGCGCTTCATGAGTGGTTGTGCCGAGGACTACATAGTCAGGGCGTTTCCGCCACGTCTCCACAGCGTCTACCATGTCGTCATCAACTCAGAGGCACGCAGGCAGTTGGCGTTCCGCTGTGGCATATCGTCGGTCATGATTCCAAACGTATGGGACTTCGACGCGGCTCCGACGGAACCCGACGAGTACAATGCATGCTTCCGTGAGGAACTCGAGATGGGTGACGACGAGGTACTCTTTCTGCAACCTACCAGGATAGTAGCGCGCAAGGGTATAGAGAGTGCCATAGAATTGGTGGCACGCTACAACAAGATGAGCGACAAGAACCAGCGGGGCCGCCTCCTCATATCGCATCCGGTGCTGGACGAAGGCGATGAGTATCAGCATCGAGTACTCGATTATGCAAAATTCATGGATGTCGATCTTATAGTCCGACCAGACCTCATAGATGTCGAACGTGGCACACGGGAGGACGGAGGCAAGGTGTACTCACTGTGGGATACCTACGTCCGCTCGGATTTCGTAACCTACCCGTCTACATACGAAGGCTTCGGCAACGCATTCCTCGAGGCTATCTTCTATCGCAAGCCAATATTCGTCAATCGTTACGCCATATACGCCCAGGACATAGAGCCACTGGGTTTCAAGACAACGGTTATGGATGGCTACGTCACCGATGCCGTTGTATCAGATGTGGCACGGGTGCTCTCTGACCCCATGGAGGAGCGTAAGCGGGTGGCCGAAAACTTCGCCATAGGTAAGAAGTATCTGTCCTACGAGGTCTTGAGGCGCCGCTTGCCAAGTATCTTCATGAACTTTGGGTCGGTTTCCTAGAAGCCCCCCGATATGCCAAGGCCCGCAGTCCAGGCTGTGGGTCTTGGTGACCAGTCCAGTTCTCCCATGAGGCGGAATGATAGTGGCACGCGAGCGGGTGAAAACCTGAGTTCCAAAGCCGATCGTAGTGGCCATGCCATGGAGAATCCAGTTGACAGGCTTTCCGTGTCTACGGCTGCCGACAGCGAGGCGCCAAACGAGTAGGCGTTTGCCGTAAGAGCCATGCCGAGGCCTGCCTTGAACAAGGAGCCTTCCTCCCAGTATGCGCCTATGCGCGGCATGACGACGGCATTGAAGAATGGAGATCCTATGCCCATCACCGCCCCCAGCCTGACAAAAGCCTGATTGCCTACCGTGGGTTCTGATATCCGTCCTTCAAGGATGGCCCCAAGGCCGAACGGCTCGCTCAATGGTGCCGCATAGCGGATGCCAAGCCTGGCAGCCACCCTGGCCTGTCCATCAAGTTCCATCCCAATGCCCGCATCAAGGATGTCTTGTATCGAACCAGCCACTGAAACGGTAGCGCCACCGCTCGTGGAACCTGATGCATCGAGGCTGCCCGTCGCATAGCCTAGCGCGTCTACCCTGAATCCATACGATTGAGGCCTGAAACCCATGGGCGCAAAGACAGAGCCATACATCACACCGTAAGAACCGGTGGGAACGACTATCAATGACTGATCCAGGAGTATGCTTGCAGAAAAACTGTATGATTCCCGCTCGGACTCGATGCCTGCTCCCGGTGTCACGGTCAATGCAATGGTGTAATCACCATCGGACAGTGGCTTGCCAAACTCATCGCGGCCGTCCCAGGTGTAGCTCTGGCTCCAGTCGTTGAATGTCCCCATAGTGTCTTTGACTATGGTTTCGCCGTCTGGCCCCATGATTTCTATAAGAGCCGAGCCTGGCGCGCTGACCGTGAAGGATGCCCTGATCAAACCATTGATGCCTGGGTTCCTGGGGTTGAAGCGCCTCTGGGACAGTTCAAAACCACGCGCCTCGAAAGTAGCCTTGCTAAGCTCGGCGCTGATTGAGGCGTAGAGGCGCTCTGGCACGAAGACGGAGAAAGTCTGTTCTGTATAGCCGAATGCCTTGAGTGTGACAGTTTTCTGGCCCGTTCCCAGTTCTATGATGCCGGGTGCGTAGGATTGTTCATCGATTATAACACTGGCCGTGGCAGGCTGTACCCTGACATCGAGGAAGCCTGTCTTGAGTATGAGCGATGTGCTGAGGGTAGTCTTCGTGTCGGCTGCAAGGCTCAGGGTGATGCTGGCATCGTAGTAGCCGTCGGCCTTTATGACAAGGATGTGCGTGCCTGGCTTTATTCCGGTGAGGTCGAGCGGCACCGTTCCTCGCATCTGATAGTCCAGCCAGACAGAGGCTCTGCGTATATCGCTCCTGACAGAAAGGGAGGCAAGGCCAGCCAAGGGTACTGCTTCCACCTGTATGCTTGGCATTGGATCCCAGGGGTTTGAAAAGGCGCCGCTTGTCACCATGACGAATAGAATGAAGAGTGCTCGTCTCATATCCATACTGTAACGCGTAATAATTGTCGCTACAAGCATCCTTGTGGTATGGAGATATTGCTCATACAATGAAAGTGTTAAAAAGACTCGAGCTGGAGGTAGACGTGGGCATACTCATACCTATTGCATCAGGCAAGGGAGGCGTCGGCAAGACTGTCTTTACCGCCAACCTTGGTGCCGTGCTGGCATCATACGGAAAAACGGTCATCCTGGTAGATCTAGACCTGGGTGGCGCTAATCTTCATACATGCCTTGGCGTCAGGAATACGCATCCCGGCGTCGGCTCCATCGTCTGGAAGAAAGAAAAACGCCTGGAGAACCTGGTTGTGCCTACAGACATAGACAGGCTCTTCATTG
Organism: Spirochaetia bacterium; assembly: GCA_034003955.1. Taxonomy (GTDB): domain Bacteria; phylum Spirochaetota; class Spirochaetia; order Treponematales; family UBA12059; genus SZUA-370. The sequence continues at coordinate 12,028 of JAVEXO010000057.1, forward strand.
TGCCCGGAGACAATCTTTTGCCGGGAACGGCCAACCTTGAGTTCTTTACAAAGAAACGTATCATGAAAGAGCTCCTTGAACTCAACGCCGACTTTGTACTCCTGGACCTGGGGGCTGGAGCCTCATACAATGTCGTTGACTTCTGGCTCATGGCCCCCGATGGCATCATTGTGACCGCGCCTGAGATACCATCCGTCCTCAATGCGTATTCATTCCTCAAGACGGCCGCCTTCAGGCTCTTGTTCCGCTCATTCGCCAAGGGTAGCGCCGAGCGCGATCAAATAGTGGATTTTGTCGTCAACAGGACGGAGGGGCAGGGTGACACATTCCTCGCCTTTGCGGAGAGCATGGCCCGCTCAGACGAGGAGGCTGGCGGTCAGCGTGGAGTCAAGGCCTTGGCAGAATTAGGCAGGCTCAGGCCTCGTGTGGTCGTCAACATGGGTAACGGCCAGGATGACGCCAACATCGCCCAGAGACTACGCGAGATATCGGCTAGAAACCTGGGCATAGGCATGGAGTACATAGCGTATATTATGAGAGATCAATCTGTAACGGCGTCGGTTTCATCGCGTTCGCCCTTGGCCGTCATAGCCCCCGATGCCTCGTTTGTGCGCGGCGTTAGGTCTGCGGCCGACAGGATCATAGGTTCGCCCGTGGCACCGGCTCCCGGACTGGAACTTGACGACGAGGACCTGTTTTCGATGATAGAACAGGCCTTCGACGACGAGGGGAGTCCTACGCTATAGGCTTGCCCAGTCGCCTCGGCGGCTATATCATCGCCGCATGATCGCGCCACACCCTGCCTCTAACCTGACTCCACGCTTGGTTTTTAAGTCTTTGTTCCTGTTTGTTTGCGTTCTTGTACTGGCCTCCTGTGCCAGGACAGGCATTCCCGGTGCAGACCCTAATCCTGGTACCCTGCCAGATGATGGAATGGCCGCAACGCTGGCCAAGGCACACGTTCTTATGGCCATGATGAGTGATGACGAGCTTGTAGGCCAGGTGATGATGACAGGGGTGCATGGCACAAGCGAGCCCAGTACTACCAGTCAGGCAATACTCGTTGCACTAAAGCCTGGAGCCGTAATCCTCTTTGGATACAACATAGAGCCTGAGCCTCGGCTCCTCGCCTCGCTAAGCGATGGTATTCGCGGTGCTGCCTCGGTGGCGGGTATGCCTCCCTTCATCGCCATAGACCATGAAGGGGGTTCTGTATACAGATTCAAGGCAGGGCTCACACGCCTGCCATCTGCTAGTATCATGGGCGCTGCGGGAGAGGCTGCCGCCCAGGCTGCGGGGGATGCCTCAGGGTATGAGCTCATGGCCCTGGGCGTCACCATGAACATGGCGCCAGTGGTCGAGGCATCAAGCGAGACAAACCAGGCATTCCTGTCGGACAGGGCCTGGTCAAACCACCCGGAGCGTGCAGGGCGCCTCGCGGCAGTCTTTCTTTCTGCCTGTCAGGCACAGGGGCTTGCGGCCGTGGCCAAGCATTATCCAGGCAATGCCGCTTCGGATCCTCATGCCTCACTGCCTGTGCTCGATATCTCCCAGACTGAACTCGAGGAGCTGTATGAGGAGCCATTCAGACAGGCCATAGCCCAAGGCGTCTCGGCGCTGATGCTATCACATGCCATAGTCCCCGTGCTCGATCCAGGGCTACCGGTAAGCCTGTCACCCAAGGCCATAGACAGGATCAAAGGCAAGCTTGGTTTCAAAGGCATTGTCATGACAGACGACCTACACATGGCGGCGCTCTCTGGACTAGGTGACAGTGCCGTAAATGCCCTCGCTGCCTTGTCATCAGGAGCAGATATGCTCATGATTTCAGACGAGCGTCTGGCCCTCGAACTGCACGCATCCCTCCTGGGCGCCTTGCGCGATGGGCGCTTGAACCGCGCCAGGCTCGAGGATGCCGTCACACGAATCATGACCCAGAAGCTTCGTTTTGGGCTGGATGCTGACACAGACGACGAACGAGATTCCATGCTTGATGCGCTAGAGGATAGAGTGGCCGAACATCGGGCAGCGCTTGCCAGGGCCCTGGGAGCCCCGCCTCGGGCCCCGTGAGGGGAGCCACAGGCATCTTGAAGTAAACCATCTGTAAGTGTCGGAGCCTAATAAGCCGATCATGGTACTGTGAAGGTTAATAGCGTTGTATCCACAGTGTTAGCCCTTTTTCTCTTGTCGGCGACCCCCACCGTATCGCAAGTACTAGCACAGGGTCTGAGCATAGCCGCCTCAGACGTGCGCATAGAGCAAGGCAATGATGGTGGTTACCATCTCTATATACGCGCCACGGATGGTTTGCTCAGTGTGTTGCTCGTAGAGTCAACAAAGGATCCACAGGGGGTGGCGGATAATTATGCGTACAGGGCAGAGGTCTGGAATCCCGTCAATGGCGACGAAAAGCGTCTTTTAAACGGCGTTTTCATGGATCCAGCCAGTGCTATCTATTCGCTTATAGATTCTAGCCCCGAGGCAGACGCAGAATTTGGCCAGGCATTTCACGTCTTCATCCCGTGGGTGGTAGCCTATGGTTATCCGTGGTCAAGAAATGGCCGAGAGTTCATAGCAGATGGTACCTTTATAAACATCAGAGCATTCGCCAAGCCCTATGCCGACTACTCTGGCGGCTTCCTTGATAATCCATACCGCATATCGCTTACGCAGAAGCCGTTTCCCAGACCACTTGTGCCTCCGCCTGCTATACCGGCCCCTGTCGTGCCAAAGCCAGAAACCAAGCCTGAGCCACCCGATACGTCTATCTACATGCCAGAGACGCTCAGATCGTTCGAGTCAATAGCCGAGTCTGGCAAGGGCTCAGTCTCGTATTCCATGGGTGAGGCCGATATCGTTCCAGTCTTAGCCGCCATATTAGAATCAATAGAAGGCGATTCCCTCGATCTTGTCATCTGTCTCGATACGACAGATTCCATGGCTGATGACATAGATGCCATCAAGTTGAGCCTGCCTGCCATGGTCAAGGAGAAGACGGCACGTTTTGCCTCTTTTAGGCTGGGGCTCGTCCTCTACAAGGACTATTTTGAGGACTATGTCGTCAAACGCATAGAATTTACACGTGACGTAGATGCGTTTACCCAGGCAGTGTCGAGGATACGTGTCGCCGGTGGACGAGATATACCCGAGGCTGTCTACGAGGCACTGTACGAGGCCTTGGAGGGTTATGCCTGGGCGGCGGATGCCAGGCGTATCGTGCTCATTGGTGACGCTCCAGCCCATCCCATAGCACGAGGCAAGATAGACAAGACCATGGTCGACAGAAAGTCATGGGAGTATGGCGTGGCTATAGACGTGATAATCCTACCGCATTGAAAACTTCGAGCGATTTTTG
>JAVEXO010000012.1:0-65909 GCA_034003955.1 Spirochaetia bacterium
GCTCTGCTGCCGAAGAAGGCTTCTATGCGTTTCTCGTTGCCCCGTGATGCCCAATACGCGGTGCCGTTGGGGTGTTGTTCAGCCATGGCGTACATGCGCTTGCGGGTTTCTTTTTCTACGATGGAGCGGAAGGCGGGGAAGCGATTAGCCAGCTTGGCTACGAGGCGCATGAGGATTGGAGTTGCAGAAAGCAAGGCCTGCTCCCAGCTGTCAATATCGTCGCGCCAGTAATGCAGATAGCTCTGGAGTTCGTGGGAGTCTTCGTAGTACTGCATGTGAAAATTGCCCAAGGCAAACCAGCGACGCTCTGTAATAGCCTTGAGGCTCGACAAGCCATTACAGGCCAGAGCCCTGTTAAGATAGTCGTAGGCCGTGATACGCATACCCGGGCCCCCGCCCATGTTGTATGCCCGTCGCCAGAACTCTGAATCGGGCGCCACATCCAGGCACTTAACCAGGCCGAAGCCCGCGTCGCGGCTTGTCACATTTTCCATGCACGAGGCAAGGGGCATGTGGAACATGATGGGATCCATGAGGCTCATGTAGTCGGCATAGTCTATGGGCATGATGTATGTCATGCGGAGGCTTACCCAGTGCTTGATGCTTGACTCGAGCACGGCTCGTTCACCCGCTATCTTGGTGGCGGCGTAGAAATCGTAGATTGAAGGCTTTAGTGGATCGCCAATGCGGCCCCAGTGTAGGGGCGGCATGCGGTCTCCTGTTTCGGCCACCGTACCGGTATAGGCCAACAGTATGTTGTCGATTCCGTTTGGTTCTTCCTCTATGGCCTTGACGATGTGGCGGATGCCTTCTGTATTGACCAGCCGTGCCTGTTCTGGATGATAGTCGGCCTGGGGAGATATGAAGGCCATCGCATCGAGGACGGCGTCCACGCCTGCTATAGTCGCCTTGACATCATCGTACGAGCCAGCGTCTCCCCATTGTATTGAAAGACCTGTGCCACTGGCCCGTCCGGGGCCTTTTGAGTCAGGAATCCCTGCCGCCCTGGCATAGGGAGCAAACAGCCTCCTGTTCTTTTTTGACGGGCGTAGGAGGAGCACGATGTCAAACTCGGCGCGGCGTTCCCACAATGACTTGAAGGCCTCGAAACCCATGGTGCCGGAGCCGCCGAACAGGGCGACTATGCGCTTGTGTGTAGCGCTCATGTTGTGGCTCTCCGTTCAGGGCTGATGCATGCGGCGACCGTCTTGCGGATTGCGGCTCTGACGTCGTCGTGGCCGTATCCTAGCGCCTGCATGGCGGGTTCTGGATCGATATAGGCGTCCCTGTACATGATCTCGGCCAAGGCTATGAGGTCAAGGCCGCCTTCCTTGCCATGCCGTGCATGATCCATCGCTATGCTTAAGTTTCCAAGTTTATAAAGAATTTTTGGTATATGGATGACCCTGGCCTTTTGCCCCATCGCATCCAGTAAAAGGGGGATGAACTCTGACCAGGGCATGTTCACTCCGCCTATAGGATAGGATGTCCCGCCGACTCCACGTTCAAGGGCTCCTGCTGCGGCAGCGGCCACCTGCTCCACGGTAACCATGGCAGTTCCACCGTGCTTCTGTGGATACATGACCGTCTTACCCATGCCAGAAAGGATGTCTAGTAGGAAAGTCCACAGGGGTATCCGCCCGGGCATGGTGCCGAAGATATAGGGTAGTTCAAGAACGACCGTTTCCATGCCGTGACCAGACTCGGCGAGTACCGCAGAGCGCTGTTCGTCTCGGCTTCTAATGTAGCAGTGCTTCTCTGTGAGCTTCAGTTCCGGCCAGAGCCTGTCGCAGTAAGTAAAGTAGGAGCCATAGACGACTATCTTCTTGACGCCGGCACTCCGCGCAAGGTGGACAAGCCTCATGCATTGGTCGACATTGGCCTCCCTGAACTTGGGGTAGGCTGGTTTGTCGACAAAGACCCTGTCGTCGAGCCCCGCGGCGTACATGAAGCCTTCCTTGCCTTCAAGCATTGCCATGATGTCCGTGTCCGATAGCTCGAATACATTGCCTAGGTGACATGGCACAGAATCGGGCAAGAGCTCCTTTTGAGGCATGGGTGGTAGAGCGATGGTAGAGACTGTGTGCCCCCGCTCGAGTAATGTGCGTATTGTGTAGTACCCTAAGAATCCAGTACCCCCGACCATGAACGTGTTCATAGTACCCCCGCTTGGAGCTAGTAGTGATGAACCTCTGTTATAGGGCTCATGTATCTATAATCGCAAAACAATCATAGGGCCGTATCTGCGGGTGAGCAAGCACTCGTTTGGACCATCTTGCTGGCTCATTGCAATAATCGTATATTCTAGACCATGAGCGATAGGCAGAAGCGACTAGTATCAATAATCGCATTTCCGGCTCTCTTGGGTACACTGGGCATCCTTGCATACATCTTTCGAGCAGACTTATTCGGGCTCTTCAGGTCTGCCGAGTCAATACGCGCATGGATAGCCGCCAGGGGATCCTTGGCTCCTCTGGCTTTCATTGGCCTTCAAATTCTGCAGGTAATAGTATTTGTGATTCCAGGCGAGGTCGTCCAGGTGGCTGGAGGATTTGCGTTTGGCCTCTGGCTGGGCACGCTCTGGTCGGTACTTGGCATACTTGCAGGCTCGCTCGTCAATTTTATGGTAGGGCGGCTCTTGGGCCGTCCCTTTGCCTTGGCTGTTCTGGGGAAAGATAAGATGGATAAAATAGAGGCGGCGACTAAGGGCGGCAGGGTAAGCGCAGGCTTTCTTCTGCTTTTTACCATACCCGGTATTCCAAAGGACGCGCTTACCTATGCGGCCGGCGCCAGCAGCCTGGGCTTTGGTACGTTCATAGCGGTTTCTACTCTAGGCCGCTTGCCAGGCATTGTAGGCAGCTCATTCATGGGTTCAGCCGTCTTTGACAAGGACTACATGCTTGTTATAGTCATATTGTCAATCGCCCTGGCCTTGTTGTTTATGGGCTTGTTCTTTCGCCAGCGTCTGCATAGCCTCGTAGAGCGAATACTGTCTAGGCGCGAGCGTTAGAAGCGATAGCCCGCTGTAGCCACCTGGTCTCGGCACCATCCACTATTTTGGTCTTCTTCCAGGGTAGAGAGGATTTCTGTCCCGGCTCTGAGCCGATGAGGCTACCGAATTCCTCCCTGTCTACGACGAAGCACATGTCCCACTTAGCAAAACGCTTTGAGAACGCTCCGAGTGATGCATACAGGGCATCAGCCTCCGCCGGAGTTCCTAGTCGCTTGCCATAGGGAGGATCGGTGATTATGAAGCCTTTATCGGCGAAGGGTGCCGCTTCCTCGGCCTTGGCCTTGAAGAAACGGATCCTGTCGCCTACCTTTGCTAGGCCGGCGTTGGCAAGTGCCGAGTCAAGGACTGCCTGGCTGAGGTCAGAACCGGCTATAAGCACATCCCTGTCAAGATTGACGGCCGCTCTGGCCTTTTCCTTGGCTGCGGCTATAGCCATGGATCCACCATCAGGCATCATCTCCCAGGAGAAATTGCGGCCTAAGCCTGGTGCTATGTCGAAGGCATACAAGGCTGCCTCTATTGGTATGGTGCCTGAACCACAGAAGGGATCGTACAAGGCGAAGGATCGTCTCCAGCCCGACATGAAGAGTACGGCCGCCGCCAGGCTTTCCTTGAGCGGTGCCTCGGTTGGGTACTTGCGGTAGCCGCGTCTGGAAAGTGCTTCGCCACAGAGATCCAGCTCGACGGTGGCTATATTCTTGTCTATGCGAACCCGGGTAAGAACGGTGTTTCCAGATTCTGGCATGCGGTTGACACCGTATTTTGAACAGAGGCGGTCGTAGGCCGCTTTTTGCCCTACAGACTGTATGGAACTCTGGGAGTCGAGTGTAGAATGAAGTGAGCGGGCCTTCTCTATGACGAGTCGATCATGAGGGCCAATCCAGCGTTCCCAGGGAATGGAGGCAAAGCCTTCAAATAACTGATCAAAGTCTCCTGCCGGGAACATGCCAGCCTCAAGGAAGACACGGTCTACGGTGCGTAGGCCAACGAGGGCCTTACCCAGGCCCGCCGAGTCTGTCTCAAAGCCTACTCTTCCGGCTGAGCGGGCACCGGGGACGAGGCCTAGACGCTCCAGTTCGGCGGCTACCACCTTTTCTATGCCTACGGCGCATGAAGCCGAAACTTTCATCGTTGTTTTCATGCTTGCAGTATGCGTCGGAGGGTCGTCTCGGTGCAAGGTCTGGTGACTAGAAGGAAGGCTAAAAATACCCCTACGTCCGCTTGACACTCCCTCCCCATCTCGCTAAAATGCCACTCGCCTTGGGGGTGTAGCTCAGTTGGTAGAGCGCTTGAATGGCATTCAAGAGGTCAGGGGTTCAATTCCCCTCACCTCCACATAGCAAAACAAAAGGACCGCCAGTAGGCGGTCCTTTTGTTTTGCTAACCAGAATGGAGTGAGGGGAATTGAACGGTACGAGCGCGCGCCGAGAGGCGCGAAAAGGCGCCAGGGATGGCGCCGAAAGCGAGTACCGCGGGCTGGAGGCTCGAGCCACGGGGGCGAGAGTCGGAAGCCAATTCCCTCGCCGGTATCCCCCGGCGAGTTTAGAACAAGCCTTATACCAGTTCGCCAGTAGGCGGTCCTTTTGTTTTGCTAACCAGAATGGAGTGAGGGGAATTGAACGGTACGAGCGCGCGCCGAGAGGCGCGAAAAGGCGCCAGGGATGGCGCCGAAAGCGAGTACCGCGGGCTGGAGGCTCGAGCCACGAGGGCGAGAGTCGGAAGCCAATTCCCTCGCCGGTATCCCCCGGCGAGCTTAGCACAGGCCTATAGTCGCCTACTGGCGGTCTTTTTTATTTGCTAATCCTGCAAGGAGTGTCGCACGAGTGCTTGCAGGGGAAATGAAGGGTTTATTCAGATATTGTTTGTTTGATTAAATCAAGTAATTCATTACACTTATATATAGAGGTATTTTGCTTGAAAGATGATTACCATACCATTCTAGAGCTTGTGAACTCGTACAAGTCTATGCCGCTTGTGTATTCAGGATGTCAGCAGGTTCTATCCTCACGCATGCCGGCCGACAACATGTATGTTAGTATCGCCGAGAAGGATGGGTTTCGTTTTCCCTTCTTCCTGGATAATTTTGAGCCCGAAGATCCCTTGTTGCTCTATCCCAAGGAGGGTTTAACCGCCTACGTGATGGACACAAAGGAAAAATACTGGATGTCTCAGGATCCAGAACCGCCTGTAAGGTATAGGGCCGTTGGGCCTTCTCCCCAGGATTGGCTGGGCGTGCCGCTGATATCTCGCAATGGAGAGGCTATAGGAGTTCTAGGCGTCCAGACTTACGAGCCGGGAATGCTGTATACCCATGCAAACCTGGAGTTTCTTGAGTACACAGCCGATGCTCTTTCTCTGGCCATCCAGCTGTCCAGTCAGGACAGGGAAATAGCCATTCGCCGTATCGCAGCCTTGGTGGATGAAACGGTCGATATTGATGATCTGTACGCCAGTATCCATGAAATCATGCGGAGCGTCATACCGGCTTCAAAAAAGAACATCATCATTGCCAGGGTAGACGAAGAGGCGGGGCTATTCCGTCCCGTATACTGGAAGGATGAAAAAGACGATTTCGATGCCATGATCTGGCCGCTTGATCGTGGTTTTAGTGGGCATATTTATCGGGTGTCTCGATCTTCTTACATTCATGAGACTGGCACAACGCCTATGCCATCTGACGTCACCCCAATAGGCTGTCCCCCGTCTCATTGGCTAGGATCTCCACTCTTTAGTGGCAATACTATCATAGGCATCGTCGTCATTCAGTCGTATGATCCTAACGAGATAATTACCAAGGAAGATGAGTACGCGCTCAAGGGTATATGCCCATATATTGCGACAGCCATAGGGCAGACCGAGCTCTTTAGTCAGATGCTCAGACCTTAAGGTGTTTAGAGCTTTGTTTGCACAGTAAAGGTTCTTGTACTATACTCATGGTGACCAGTGAGTCCTAAGGAGAATCAAAAACCAATACTGGACGGTGCTAGATGTCTGATGAGATAGATCCTGAGATTGCGGCCCTTCTGGGTGGCGACATAGAAACATATTCGTCAAAGCCTTCATCCCGTGCGGCAACGAACAGCCCTAGCTTTGAGGCCCTGTTCGGTGGCATGAGTGTTTCCGGAGATCTGGAAACCAAGGGTGAATTTGAGGTGGACCTTTCAAAGAAGGCATTCGAGCCGGTAGCCAATTTTGAGGCCGACCCACCCAACGTATTTTTTGAAGATGCTCAGTACTACCAGAAGGCCTTGGCTGGAGAGGGAGAACTATCCCAGCGTTTCCACGAGCTTTTAAAGAAGTATTTACAGGCTACCGACCCCAAGGATAGGGGCATGTATAGGCAGCAAGTCCTGACGGCCTACTGGCACATGGTTTCAAAAATGGTTCCACGGGTAGTAGCCAATGTGCCAGTCGTCCCTAAGCAGCTCATGGTTAGATTCGGGCTTGCCCTTCCAACGATGATATCGGCAGAGCAGCGCTCTCTATTTTCAAGGGTAATCTACAAGAAAGTAGGCACTGATCCGGTTTATTATTTAGACGAGTGGCTTAGGTGCGTGACCCTGGGGCAGGTAAACCCCAGTAGCACCGACGAGGTTGGCAGCGCCAAGAATGATGAGCGTACGCGGTTTAATACCCTCCTTGAGAAGGCTATGGGCAAGAGAGATACCGCAGAGGCATTGCTCAAGGCAAAATCAGAAGAGCGTAAGTCTCTGGAGGGCTCGCTCCGCGACAGGATAGACATTGTCTGCGAGCATGGTGGTTTGCCTGGATTCTACCAGGTGCCGGCTCCATACACAGAGAGCCAGAAGAAGACGATAGCGGAGCTTTCTGACATTTTGAGAAAGCTTAATGCCGCCGATAAGGAGCTGGTAACAAGTGTAGAGGCCTTCGAGGACGCTAGCAAGGACGTTCAGACAATCAAGGAAAAGGTTGGTGCCCTTGGAGAAGATACCAAGGCCAACCTGCAGGCCCTGTCACAGGAATTTGATACCACAAGGCAGATGCTCAAGATGTGTGTTGGGCGGCAGGGGAATCATTTTCCTCTCGTTACAAAGGAGTATTTTCATCTTAACCTCCGCGAGATGGGCACAAGGGAAAATGTTATTGACACCTTGGCATGGCTTGAGAGCATAGATTGCCAGGCCTACTGCCGACCCTATAAGAGTACGCTTAACCGTATAGAGCCATTCGTCATCCTGCTACCAAGCTACGGCGATCAGGGTGTTTGCTGGGAGCCATTCGATAAATTCAACAGGCACACGAGTCGTTCCAGGATAGCCATACCCATGTATCCAAAAAACTTGAAGGTAGCCATAGCAGTAGCCGTGGCTGACATGCGTTGGCAGGCGGCCAAGGAAAAGGCATCGTATTATTGGATGGAAGAGGGCATTACAGGCCAATACTATCAATGGTTCGTCAAGCAGAAGCTCAAGGGAGACGTAAAGGAGTTCTTCATCCAGGACTACATTACCTGGATAATGAAGGAAAGCGATGGCATCCAGAAGCTCGACAAGGATGTCCGTGGTATATTCTGGCGTCTTATGCCCTTTTCTCAGCCTATAAAGGATAAGTTGCGCGACAGGAGCTATGTCTACCAGGAACTATACCAGCGTGACGTAAATAAAACGCTGTCTGACGGGTATTAGTAGTGCTCTTGTTAGACCGGTGGTCGAGGGCGTCTGCTTAGACCCTGGCGTCTTCCTTTTTTCCCCTTTGCTAGACTAGTCGTATATACGCCCCCTATGGCTATGAGCCCTCCCATCATCTGGATGAGGCTCAGTCGTTCTCCCAGTATGACGAATGATGAGGCTACAGAAACGACCGGTATGAGGTTAATAAATACACTGGAGACACCGGGCCCAAGGGAATCCAGGCTTATTATATAGAATAGGTAGCCTATGGCCGAGCAGAATATACCTAGGTATAGCACGTTGGCAACAATCAGGGCAGACATGGCGGACCACGCTATATGCTCGAAGAAGGCGAAGGGCAAGAAGCCCAAGGCACCGAATGCACTCTGCCAAAATGTTATTTCCAGGCTGTCGTATTTTGCCAGGAGTGGTTTTGTCAAGAATACGTATCCCACCCATGACATGGCCGCCATGCCCATGAATAGGTATCCTAGGGGTGCCGGGCTCAGTCTGAGTGATTCTATCACTATGAGGGATACGCCTATGGCGGAAAGGCCTGCCCCTCCATATTGAGCCGCGGATATTTTCCCCCTCATGAATACCCGCTCAGTTATCATGGTAAGTACTGGTATTGTTCCAACAATGATGGAAGCCTCGGAGGCCGAGAGGAGAAGGATGCCGTTATTCTCGCCCATAAAATACAGGGTTACACCGACCAAGCCTGACCCGGCCATCAGTGGCAGGTCCTTGAGCGTTAGAAGGAAAGGCTTGCGCCTAGCGATGAATACGATGAATAGCACAATGCTAGCCACTATGAAACGAAACAATCCCAGGCTCATGGGTGGGACGACGGTTACGGCCGTCTTGATGCTGAGGAACGACATGCCCCAGATGAAGGCAGTAGCCGTTGCCAGGATTATTGCTGTTTTTTTGCTTGTAGCCATATAGTCGCGTCTCCTAGAAAGGTATGGATGCGTTTCCCTGCCATGCCTCTAAGGCACTGTGGAAACCACCCGCTACACTAAAAAGTTGATTGAGGCTCTCATAGTTGCCTGATAGGAAGGAAGCGCTCAGTGTGCACAGTGTCTGTCTGCCATAGGTTTTTAGTATCCAGACGGTGAATGCGTTGCAGGAGGAGTAGAATTCTGCAGATTTCTGAGGCATGTCATAGGTGGCCATGATGATCTCGGCCTCTCGCTTGAGTATATCAGAGTCAGGATCGGTATAGTGGCGTGTCGAGACGGTGGCAAAATCAGACCAAGCCTTATCAATGCTGCCTCCGTTCAGTACGGAAAGTGAATACATATCGCTGGCGAGCAGGGCGAATACCTCGTCTATGAATCTGAAGGCGAATCGTATGTCAGGATCGAATGATCCGTCATTACTGAATATAATCGCCACCGAAGCAGGTGCGTTTACCGCCGCTATCGCATGGGTGTATGCGTGCAAGACAGATTTATGCCATTGCTCATCGGCGTTGACGAATACGTATGAGCCATCCTGAGCCGTGACTGAGCTACTTACGAGCTCGTTGGCGTAGAAGTTGGTGCTGATCGATCTAAACAGGGTAAAATCGGATGATGGTCTATTCCGTAGGCGTTTCTTGACGAGTGGATCGTTGGCGCTTATGACGCCATAGTGTCTTTCTGCCATGAAATAAGCCGCCGGTCCCTTGTTTGGCCTAGTCTGTATAAGGCCGGCTTTCAAGAGGAATCCAAGCGTGGCTGTGTCTATGTCTTTGACAATATCATCCCGTAGGTTCTTGCCTATGTACTTGTCTAAGAAAACAGGAGTCTCATCGATACGAGTCTCTATGAAGCGGCTCTGAACTCCGGGCGATGCAAGCATGACTATGGATAGTATCAGTGCTGAGCCTAGGCAGAGAATTATCAGCTTTTTAACAGTATCTATGAGTCTTGAATTCACCTTATAACCTCGCGGCGGAATAGTAGCCCTTGGCGCTCTGGATGCGCAAGAGTAGGCTAAGCGATAGCCTATCCGGATTTGACCATTATGCGTAATACTTGCATAATGGGCGGTCTCCGGAGTAGCGAAAGCTTCCGTGCTGCATGGAGAAAAAGGAGAACTGTATGAATGATACCAAGAAACGATTGGCGTCCCTAGGCGTCGCCGTCCCTGAGGTGTATTTGCCCTCGGCAGGGACCGATTATGCAAAGTGGGCGGTTGTGGCTTGCGACCAGTATTCCAGCGAACGGGAATACTGGGATGAGGTAGCTACCCTCGTAGGGCAAGCTCCTAGCACGCTCAATCTTATATTCCCCGAGTGTTTCCTTGAAGATGACGACAAGGCCAGAAGGGTAGAGAGGATCAGGGCGGCTATGAAGTCGTACCTCGATGCCAAGGTGATGTCTCCCAGGGAGCCTGGATTCGTGCTTCTGGAGAGGATTACGCCGTTTGAGAAGCATCCCCGTAAGGGGCTCCTCATATCGGTAGACCTGGAGGCCTACCAGTACGGCAAGGGTGTGACGAGTAAGATTCGTCCTACAGAAGGCACCATCGTCGAGCGCCTGCCTCCTCGTATGGACATACGCCGCGGCGCCGCCCTCGAAGTGCCGCATATAATGCTCTTGATAGACGATCCTGAGCGTAGTGTCATAGAACCGCTCTATGCCAAGTTTGAAACACTGCCTAAGCTTTATGACTTCAAGCTGATGAAGGACGCAGGCCATGTCCGTGGCGCCCATGTCACCGAAGAGAGCGATATAGCCGCAATTGCGACCGCACTAGAGGCCATAGCCGATAAGAAGGCTTATGAGGCCAAGTATGGCTCGCCTGACGTGCTTCTCTTTGCGGTGGGCGACGGTAACCATTCCCTGGCGACAGCCAAGGCTATTTGGGAGGAGACTAGGAAGGCCGGTGCTGCTGATCCGACAATCATGGATCATCCGGCTCGCTACGCCCTTGTAGAACTAGTCAATATCTACGACGAAGGCCTGCCCTTCCATCCCATACATCGCGTGTTGTTCAAGGTTGACGAGAAGGTTCTTCTGTCGGAGCTGGAATCCGCCGGGGCAGTGATTGAGAAGATGAGCTGGAAGGATGCCGTGGCCAGGACGGATGAGGATGCGCCTGGGGAGCATCGCTTTGCCATCATATCTCAGGGGGGTGCAGCATTGATACGGTTCTCCCATCCCAAGGCCAACCTTGCGGCGGGTACCATCCAGGAGATACTGGACGCCCACCTCAAGTCACACCCTGCCACCGTCATAGATTACATCCATGGCACCGATAGCCTGGAAGCCTTGGCCAAGAAGAGCGGCAACCTGGGTCTGTATCTGCCGCCTATAGACAAGTCAAGCTTCTTTGGCACGGTCATACGCGATGGTGCTATGCCGCGCAAGACATTCTCCATGGGTGAGGCTCCCGAGAAACGCTTCTATATTGAGTCAAGGAAGATAATCCGCTAGATATTTTTTTATGCCCAGGTTTTTAGGGAGGCGCTTGCGCCTCCCTGTTTTTATTTTTTAAGGAGGCTAGCGAGCCAGGTTTGGCATGCTGGATCTCCAAGCTGGGCATCCAGGGTAGCCTTGAGGGCAGTATCTTCCTTGCCCAGGAGGAACACGACGTCGAGGGTGGTGGCAGACTCGAAGCACGGGACGATGTTGTCTGAGAAGTAGTGTTTTGTCAGGTATCGGCCTACCATGCTTTCTGTAAGGGCGCAGTCGGCCTTATCCCATATAACGGCGGCAAAGGCTTCTATGTCGTTATCGGCCATGACGAGCCGGCAGGCATAGCCCGCGAGACAGTCAGCCGCATAGGAGCCTTTCTGGACGGCGACACGCTTTCCGCGTATGTCATCGAACGAGCGGAGGCTAGAGGCGGCTGATCCCCTTGAGAAGACGGTAGGTCGGAAGGTGGCGAAGGGCAGGGATGCTATGACGGGTTTGTTTGCCAGAAACACGTTAGGCCAGCCAACATTGGCTACGATGCGGACTCTGCCGGCTATGAGATCTTCCAATGCGTCTGCGAACTGTAGCGGCCTGAACTCGGGGACTAAACCAGCTTCTGAGAATATATGCTTTACAGCGTCTATGGCGATACCCGCTGACTGGCCCTCATGGATGTATACCCATGGCGGATACCCTGCGTCATGGGCAATGGCTATGGTATCAAGGCAGGCTTCGCTACTGAAGTTTGTAGAGAGCTCGATGCCTAGTTCGCTCATGGCAGACTTTAATGACCGGGAGCTTCCCTGGACGGCTATGACCGAGGACTTCTGCCTCTCTATGTTGCTGTGAATCAAGACTGAATTTTCTGTCAATAATCTGGCAGATTCAGAAAGCTCATCCATGGATGCCGCTATGTCGCCCGAGCTCTTGGTCTGCGATAAAAGCGAGTCTCTAATGTCTTTCATGTTAGAAGCGGCTCCGGCTATTCCCGTGGAGCTGAGAGATAGGTCGGTCCTGGACTCGTCTATGCGTTTGCTTAGTTCTGTCTTGCGCTCGTCAATAGAAGCAAGCCCACCGGTAGCCTCGTCCATGCCGGTTCTCAGTTCTTTCAAGAGACCGGCTGCAATTTCTGTTAGGTCTTTGCTCTTGGCCGCCAGTGATTTTACTTCATTGGCAACAACCTTGAAACCTTTGCCATGGGCTCCTGCCCTGGCGGCCTCTATGGCGGCGTTGAGTGACAGAAGGTTAGTAAGCTCAGATATTTCTTCTATCGAACGGAGTGCGCTATCTATTTTATCTATACTGTCGGCTACGCGCCTGAATACGCCTACGAAGACAGAAAATCTTGAATCCATGGCGCCTAGAGCCTGAAATCCGGTTTCTATTGAATTTAGGGCTCTCAGGGCCGCTGAATCAGCCGCCCCGAGGCGCTCATCGATGACGCCCGCCGCCTCGGCTATGTCTTCTATACTACCCTTCAAGAAGCCAAGGCCCGAGTCTATGCTACGTATGGCTTCAAGGTTGGCAGCGTTTACGTCCAGGCTTGCCTCGAAGAAGTCGGTGGTTAAGTCAGACTCCATCGATAGCGACCATATATGATCGGCAAGCTTTCTATAGCGTTCACGCAATACTGCGTTCATGGACATAAGCCTCTCGCCTGAATAAGGTGTAGGTGTTTTTTGTTCCATCCCGGCCTCCATGTGTACCATTACTCCGCTTAAACAGTGCATTGCGCTACCTGTTTCCTTATTGTAGCACTAATAAATATACCTTAGAAGCTTTTTAACCAAGGAAGAAAAAAACCGCCTGGAAAAGGCGGTTTTTATAATCATATCTTACAGTAGCTTATTCAGGGTCATGGTACAGATAGCAGGCTACCTGATGGCCAGAACCGGCATCCTTGAGCTTTGGAACGCTCTGGGCACACTTGTCCATTCTCTTGGAGCAGCGATCGTAGAAGTAGCATCCGGTCCTGAGTTTGTCTGGTGAGGGTACGTCTCCGGTGAGGATGATGCGCTGTCGCTTGCGTTCCACCTTGGGGTCTGGAATTGGCGCTGCGGAGAGCAGAGCCTGGGTATAGGGGTGGAGCGGCTTCTTGTATAGTTCTGCCGAATCAGACAACTCGACTATGACGCCGAGATACATGACTGCTATCTTGTTGGAGATATACTGGATGACAGCAAGGTCATGGGCAATGAACAGGTAGGTTAGGCCAAATTCTTCCTGCAGATCTTTAAAGAGGTTGAGAATCTGGGACTGGATCGACACGTCGAGAGCCGATACCGGCTCATCGCAGAGCAAGAGATCCGGTTTGAGGGCCAGGGCCCGGGCGATGCCGATACGCTGCCGCTGGCCGCCGGAGAACTCATGCGGATAGCGGTTTTTAAAGAAGCGAGAGAGGCCAACGCGTTCCATAAGTTGCTCTACACGCTCGTCTATCTCTGTCTTGGACAGGCTTAGAAGCTTGGCCTTTGTAAAGATACGCATAGACTCCGAGATGATGTCCCGGGTGGTCATGCGGGGGTTAAGCGAGGCGTAGGGATCCTGGAATACTATCTGCATGTCCTTGCGAGCCTTCATCACCTCGGCCGGGCTGGCTTTGGTAAGATCTTTTCCCTTTAATAGGACGGTGCCGGTAGTGGGCTTGTACAGCTGGGCTATGGCGCGAAGCGTTGTAGACTTACCACAGCCTGACTCACCTACCAGGCCGAGCGTCTCGCCCTTCTTGATTGAAAGATCTACGCCGTCTACGGCATAGATGAAGCCCTTCTTCTTTGTCCACATCGAGCCCGTGTTATACGGGAAGTGCATCTTGAGGTTTGTAACCTCAAGCAGGTTTTCATTGGTATTGGCGGACATCTATTTCCCCTCCCCATACAGCCAGCATGCTACGTTCCGTTTTGGACCGAGTTCGGCCACCTTCGGGTACTTTGTCTTGCAAATATCCATCGCACGCTCGCAGCGTGGGAAGAACGGGCAGCAATCGGGCAGGTCTATGACGTTTGGTGGCTGTCCTGGTATGGAGTACAAGCGTTGTTTAGTAACCCGGTCAAGACGAGGCACGCTCTTTATGAGGCCCTGTGTATATGGGTGTTTGGGATCGGCGAATATGTTATCTGCCGATCCACGCTCTACGATTCGTCCGGCGTACATGACGCATATATGGTCGCACATGCCGGCTACTACACCCAAGGAGTGGGTGATGAGTATGACGGCCGTGCGCAGTCGTGCCGAAAGTTCCTTGATGAGTTCCAGGATCTGAGCCTGGATGGTGACATCCAGGGCCGTCGTCGGTTCATCGGCTATGAGGATTTCCGGTTCGCAGGACAGGGCCATGGCTATCATCACGCGCTGGCGCATACCACCAGAGAACTGGTGGGGATACTGGTCTATGCGTTTCTCTGGAGCGGGAATTCCGGCCAGGTTGAGCATCTCTATGGCCTTCTCCTTGGCGGCCTTCTTGTCCAGGCCCTGGTGGAGCATGAGTGTCTCCACCATCTGGGTGCTGATGCGGAGGAAGGGGTTGAGGCAGGTCATAGGGTCCTGGAATATCATGGATATCTTGTTGCCACGCAGCTTTCTGACCTCTTCATCGCTCATCTTGAAGATGTCCTTGCCGTTGAACAGGACCTCTCCGCCGGCGATCTTCCCCGGTGGGCTCGGTATGAGTTTCATGATGGCCAGGTTGGATACGCTCTTTCCAGAGCCAGACTCACCCACGATACCGAGGGTTTCGCCTTTGCTGACTTCGAAGCTCACGCCATCTACGGCCTTAAGGAGCCCCTCGTCAAGTTTGAAGTATGCCTTCAGGTCTTTGACCTGGAGTATGACGTCATCGGTCATTCGATGGTCTCCTTATGATCTATTCTTGCTCTGAGGATCAAGAGCATCACGCAGTCCGTCTCCCAAGAAGTTTATGGCAAAGAGGAAGACGGTCATGGATATGGCCGGCACCAGGAGGCGCCATGGATAGAGCTGCATGCCCTGTACGCCTTCACTGACGAGCGTGCCCCAAGAGGCCATGGGTGCCGAGATGCCGAGACCCAGGAATGACAGGAAGCTCTCACTCATGATGAAGCTAGGGAACTGGAGGGTTGCGTAGATGATTATGATGCCAAGTGAGTTGGGTAGGAGGTGCTTGAAGATGATGCGACCCGAGCCGGCTCCCATCGACTTGGCAGCCTCGACGAATTCAGAGTTCTTGAGGCTTATAACCTGACCGCGGACGACACGCGATATTGTTAGCCAGGATATCATGGCTATGGCCAGGAACAGCACGAAGATGCTGTTGGAACCAGTGGGTAGCATAGACATGATGATGATTACAAGGAGCATGTAGGGTAGGCTGTACATCAGGTCTACGAAGCGGCCTATGAGGTTATCGAGCCAACCACCTATATAACCGCCGAGTGAACCCAGGAGTATGCCTATGAAGGCGGCGGTAATAGTTCCTATGAGGCCGATCATTATAGATATCTGACCGCCATAGATGGTGCGCGCCAGCATGTCACGTCCAAGGTAGTCGGTGCCAAAGATGTAGACACGTTTATGGATAGGGTCTGTGTCTATCTCGCCTTTGAGCTGTATTATCTCAGCCTGTATCCGCTCAAGGTCCTGCTTGAGGTCGGGTCTGCCGCTTTTAAGAATAGCGGTATTGAGTTCTACGACTCTCTTGTCAAGCTCAGAGAGGGCAACGACTCCTGCCGGTCTTGTGGAAGGCGGGAGGTTGATATGGAGCATCTCCTGCTCTGTGTAGCTCTTGAAAGGCAGCAGGGCTGCTCCGAAGGTTACTACGAGATAGATGCTTACTATCCACATGCCCAGTACTGCCATTTTGTTGCGCTTCAGGCGCTTCCAGGCGTCTGCCCAGAGCGAGACCGGTTTGACGTATTGGTTGAATTCATTGACGACTTTGTCGTTTGTCTTTTGGATTGACGGCATGTCGGCTCCTTATTTATAGGAGATGCGGGGGTCGAGGAGGCCGTACAGGATATCCACGACGAAGTTGGCGGTGATGAGGATTATCGAATACACGATAACGTCACCCATGATGACCGTATAGTCGCGGTTGAGCGCAGACTGTACGAATATTCGTCCTATACCCGGTATTACGAAGATCTGCTCTACGACTACAGAACCGGTAATGATGCCGGAGAAGGCCGGACCCAGATAGGTTACGACTGGAAGCATGGCTCCTTTAAGCACATGCTTGCGTATGACGACACCTTCCTTAAGACCCTTGGCTCTGGCTGTCCTGACATAATCAGAGCGCAGCACCTCTATGAGAGAGCCTCGAGACATGCGTGCTATGTATGCAAAGTATGGCAGCATCAGGGTGGCGACAGGCATGATCAACGTGAGGGCACCGGCTCGGCTGTTTATCCAGCCAGAGGTAGGGAGCCACTTGAGGGTAAGTGCAAAGACAAGCATCAGTATGGGGCCTATTACGAACAGCGGTATAGAAATACCCAAGACGGCAACCGACATGGCCGCGTAGTCCTGCCACTTGTTCTGCTTTAGAGCCGACATGATGCCTACCGACGTACCAAGCATAAGGGCGACCGCCAATGCTATGGTTCCTAGCATTATGGATACGGGGAATGCATTACCAATCAGGTCGTTGACTGTCTGGTCCTTGTAGCGATACGAAGGGCCAAGATCGAATTTGAGTACGTTGCCGAGGTATCGGAAGTACTGGTTCAAGAGAGGCTCATCCATGTGGTACTTGTGCATGATGTTAGCCATGATCTCCGGCGGAAGTTTCTTCTCGCTGGAGAACGGCCCGCCTGGGGCAAGCCTGATAAGAAAGAAGCTGAACGTCACGATGATAAACAACGTTGGGATGACGCTCAAGAATCTGCGGACGATGAATCTCGACATCGTTGCCTCGCTTATTAAGGGTACGGGCCTACCTTAGGAAGAGTAGATCCCCTCGTGGTGAAGCATCCCGGAGGACGGCCACGAGTTTGAAAGTATATACCTGAAGACTGATTTGCGCTATAGGAAACACTCTCAGGATTGTAAAAATGAAACAACATTTTGATTTGTAAAATAAAAATTTATGATGGTGCCTAAAAAAGCCCGGCGCAAAAGCGCCGGGCCAGAAGCTTACGCTTACTACTTAAGCTTGATGCCCTTCCAGGGATGGGTACCAAGAGGATTGGCAAACCAGCCATCCCACTTGTTAATATCAATCATATCCTGCTCCACATAGTGGTAGAAGGGGATGACTGCCTGATCCTTGGTGATCAGGAAGGATTCGGCCTGCTGCAGTACTGCCATGCGCTCAGGGCCGGCCTTCATCGTGGCGGCCTTCTTTACGAGGGCGTCATACTCCGGATTGGCGTACAGACCATCGTTGTTGCCTGAACCTATGATAAACATATCGAGGAAGGTGTTGGGGTCGAGGTAGTCGCCTACCCAGCCGGCGCGCGCGATATCAAAATCGTGGGCGTTTGAGCGGGTGTCGAGGAAGGTCTTCCATTCCTGGTTGACCAGGGTTACTTCGATGCCAAGGTTCTTCTTCCAGTTCTCCTGCACCCACTCGGCGATCTTCTTGTGACCGTCGCTGGTGTTATAGATGATAGGAGTCTTGGGGAAGCCCTTGCCGTCAGGATAACCGGCTTCTGCCAGAAGCTTGCGGGCTTCTTCAACATTAAACATAGGGCCCTTGGCAGGCGTATAGCCGGCCATGGTGGGAACCATAGAGGTGGTGGCGAGCTGTCCGCCCTTTGTTACCTTGTCTACCAGTTCCTGCATGTTGAGACCCATCGTCAGAGCCCTGCGGACGCGGAGGTCTGTGAAGGGGGCGCGGGTCATGTTGAAGACGTAGTAGTAGGTGGCGACCTGGGGTGCAACCTGATAGTCCGGGCGGAGCTTGATCTCGTCGATCAAGTCGAGGGGAATACCATGGGCCCAGTCAATTTCGCCGGCCTTGAACTTGTTGTAGGCGGTTAGGTTGTCGTCGATAGGCAGGAATGTCACCCTTGAAAGATGTACGTTCTTGGGATCCCAGTACTTGGCGTTGGGAACGACTGACAAAGACTCCTGGGGCTTCCAGGACTCCAAGGTGAAGGGACCGTTTCCTACGAAATTCTCTACCTTGATCCAGTCATCGCCCTTGGCGTTGATCACGTGCATCGGAAGAATGGCGAAGGAGTAGTGGGACATCATGTCCACGGCGTAGGGCATCGGGCCGAGGAGATCACACTGGAAGGTGTAATCGTCAAGCGCGCGAATCTGTACGGCTTCCTTGCCGGCCTTGCCACCGTTGAATTCATCGGCACCCTTTATAACCATGCCAACCATGTATGCATACTCAGAGGCGGTGGCGGGATCGAGGGTACGAATCCAGCTGTCGACCACGGTCTGCGCGGTGATCTTGGTGCCGTCTGACCAGGTGGTCTTGCGGAGCTTGTAGGTGATCTGCTTTCCGTCTTCACTGATTGTCCAGCTCTCGGCTACGCCGGGGACGGCGAGTGAGGTCTTGGGGTCAGATCCTACGAGACCTTCGAACAAGGCCATGTAAATTTTGTGCTCGGGAACGCCCTGGATCTTTGAGGGATCGAGCGTCTGGGGCTCTGCGCCGTTGTTCATTATGAACTCGACGCCCTTTGCGGCACCTGCTTTGCCGCCGCAGGAGACGGCGAGAGTCAACGCTAAGGCGATGATCATCAGGCCTGAGAGTACACGTTTCATGGTTCCTCCTTAAATGGAACTTTGTGTGAGCATTGTATGCTCCAGATTCCAAGAAAGCAAGTATTGATTTCTTTTTAGCGTGACTCGATGGGGATATAAACCGGTTTAATGTTTCTATATGTAATAAAAAGAGACGATCCGCCTGGTATGGCGAATCGTCTCTCTTGTATGCGGACACGTGCAGGGAGGCTTATCCGCGGGTAATTGCTACGGTCTTTTCCCTTGCTTCAGGGCGCTTTGGAAGAATGACGGACAGGAGACCGTCTTTGAAAGTAGCCTTGATGCCGTCCAGGTCTACATCGCGGGGCATGCTGAATGAACGGCGGAAGGTTCTTACCCCACGCTCACGGATGAGCCAGACTTTCTCGCCATTGGCCTTCTTTTCCTCTTCCTTGGAGGAAGCAATGGTCAGGATTCTGTCATTGACCTTGATGTCTACATCCTTCTCTGCAAAACCAGGTAGCTCTGCTTCTAGTATGTAGTGCTCCTTCTCATCGCGGATATCTACCACTGGATACCCCATGGTGGCTGCGCTACTCGGATAGTCCCTGTCAAAGAAGCTGTCTATCATCTTGTCCCAATCGCCCAAGGCAGACAGAACCGAGTTAGGGTTGTAGGTGATTACGCTCTTCATTATAAACCTCCTAGTAAAGGTGTGATATAAAATCTTGGCGCGGCGCTGTGTGCCTACGGCCAATCGACGCGTCCACTTATATATATGCAGATACCGTGCCAAGTACCTGATTTGTGCCATAAGGACAATGCTGCGCTAAATTAGTGTTACGAAGCTTGTGGATACTCAAGCGAAAGGCCTACTTTTCCCTGTTATTCTTACAAACCTGGCTTGTAGTGCCTTTTTGTGTGCGTTAATGCTGGGTCAGATTGTCATCACTAAGGTTCGTAACACGAGAGTAGGCTTGATTGTTGCTGTGGTCGGTATGAGAGTGTGTTATAATGAAACATTTGGGTGGTCGTAATGATACGCGTGGGTGTATAAAAAAGAAACACAATATGGTATCTTGTCGCGTTACTGTTCCTCAGGAGCGCTGATTCTGTGATTTTCTTATATACAGGGGCACCGAGGCCCGTTCCTGACCGTCTATAGACAGGATTAAACGCCAGGAGCCTTCCTTCTCTATGCGCAGGTTTGAGACGTTAAGGGCCAGATTGGCACAGGCCGAGTCTCCACCTATGCCGTTGACGTTCATCGCTCCATCGAGAGCAGGAGCCAGTCTGTCACCAGAGGCATCTACGAGTTCCATCCTCACTACATGAGAGCCAAGTTCGTATACCTGGAAGCGAATACGGGCCGCGACACACATGAGGGGATGCACCGAGGGGAACTCACGCACGGTTATGGCGTCGAAACACCCGATGATGTTGAGCTTACCCATCACGTCCTGGGCAAAGTCGCACAAGGCCAGAATTTCTACCTGCATATCCTTTGTATAACGACTTGCGGCCGTATCCGCAAGCGGGTATCGTAGGTTCATGCACAAAGAGGATGCCATATTACTGGAAACCAGGGCTTTCGCCGAGGCGAGCCACAAGGGTACAGCCCCCTGCCATGATTTTTCACATGTACAGCGAGTCTTGGCCACGGCCATGCGTCTTGCCGCAGAGGAAGGCGCCGATGCCTTCATCGTGGAGGTGGCCAGCCTGCTCCATGACATAGGCAGGGGCTTGGAGGCGCGCTCAGGACCCGAACCGGACAGGCACGAAGAGTTGTCTGTAGAGCTGGCCAGACCATTCCTCTATTCGCAAGGACTTGCGTCAGACACCGTGAACCGCATACTCGACGCCATACTGGAACACCGCCACAGGCGTGGTAGATCTCCTGGTAGCCTTGAGGCGCGATGCCTCTACGATGCCGACAAGCTAGACTCCCTGGGAGCCGTAGGGGTGGCTCGCGCCTACCTGTGGCTGGGAGAACATGGTCGATCTGTCTACTATTCGGCAGAGAGCTGGGCCGGAGTCGATCCTGCCAACAACGCCACGGAAAATGACTCGTTCCAGCGCGAATGGGAAATAAAGCTGTGCCGGCTCAAGGATGGGATGTACACGGAGAGTGGACGCGCCATGGCCGCTCGTCGCCATGCCCGCATGGAGCGCTTCCTTCTTGACATGAGCCTGGAGGTAGCGGGCAAGGCTTAAGGCAGGATGACGCTAGTTGATGACGCGGAACTCGGAGAAGTACAACTCGTCTATCCGCCCAAGCGACAACAGTGCGTTGAGGGTATCGCGCAGGCCTGCCTTGACTGCGGCCTCTCCCGATGGATGCAGCTCGGAGGCACGTTTGCCCGACAGAAACGAGCCGGCCGCTTCTCTGAGGTCTCCTCGCTTGCGGGAAAGCTCCTCGCTGAACTGACGGTCTGAGGCATCGTATGGAAAGGCAATGTCGACGACTATGACGGCAGGCACATCGTCGGCCGACTTGGCCCGTATGCGCCCCAGGCCATCGAACACGCCGTTGTCTGAGGCGGCAAGAGGCACCGTGGCTCGGGCCAGCTTCCTGGTCCTGGATTCGGTAATGCCCGCATAGGCGGTTCCGGCTATGATGACGATTAAGAGTACCGCCCCTACAGCTATCAGTATCCGTTCCAGCCTAGTCATTGCGCCCTCCGATACCATCGGCTCCTCCGCAGCGCCGTATCGAGTCTGCCAGGGCGACGCCTATGGCAGCCAGTATAGCGCCGATGACGAAAAAAGCCGAGAGGGGGTGCGGCAAGCGTCATAAACAAACGGCAGCAGGATTCCCCGCTGCCGTTTGTCAAGTTCAAACCGACACCTTGTGCTTATACGTGCCTATTGCTTGAGGTTGAGCCCCATGAACGGTTCTATGGTGTACATTCCGCCGGCCTGGATATCGTAGAAACCCTCTACCTGCAGACCACCTGAAGCGATCTTTATGAGGTGCCTACCAGGGGCTAGTTGTATCATCTGGCCCTTCACCTGGTTGCCATCTATCCAGATGCCAATCTGGTTCCAGTGGTTTCCACCCAGGCTCGTATTGATACTGGCCGCCGGCAACACGACAGAGACCGTGCCCATCGCTGGCTGGAGGGTCACGTTTATGCTCTTGGGACCCGTGAAGGTGAAGCTCTCTACATAGGACACGAAGCCAGGCGCCTGTACCGTAACGGTGTATGTTCCGGGAGACAGCTGGCTGTTGAAGGGGGCGTTGCCTGCCATGGAGCCATTGAGCAGGACCTGTGCGCCCTTGACGTTTGTAGCGTTGACAGACAAGAGGAAGGTGGCGCTCTGGAGGCTTACGTCGATGCTCTTAGCGCCTGTAAGCGTGAAACTCTCGTTATAGCCCAGGAAGCCAGGAGCCTGCACCGTAATGGTGTATGTTCCTGGGCTTAGCTGGGTTGCGAAAGGCGTATTGCCTATTGACTTGCCGTTTATAAGAACCTGTGCGCCCTTTACGTTGTTTGCGTTTACAGACAGCTGGAAGGTTGCGGGGCTCATGGTAATAGGCAGGTTCATGGTGCCAGATACCGAGACCGTGGTTGAGAAGTCAACATAGCCCTTGGCACGGGTCATGACCGTGTGGTTGCCAGCACTTACCGTGGCCACATTGCCTTTTATCCGGCCGCCGTCTATAAAAATTTCGGCGTTGGAGGGGTTTACGCTTATTGTAAGCTGAAAGGCGGTGGGGGCGGATGACTTCTTGCCTCCACTTGCCGATGATTGGGCGAATACCGAGCCGCCCATAAAAAGCGCGACGATCAGTATGGCAATAAATTTCTTCATGGTAGCTCCTTAAAAAGACTAGACGCACTGTCTCCTACGAATAAACAGGCGGCCAGGCCGCCTGTTTATAACAATCGATTACAGAAAAGATTACTTGGAGCCGGATATGACGAAGGTTGTATCACTGGGGATGCCACCCAAAGACCTTATGGCAGCACCATTGTTTTCAACCAGCCTATAGTCGGGCATGAATACCATGTAGTATACGCTCCCATCAGAGTTGTTGAACAATTGGACTCGGAACAGGCTTATTGTCTTCTGGGGCATGTTGGATGGCAGGGTGAAGATACCCTTGATTGCACTGCCCTGGGTGATGACCACCCGTACATTCTGGTTATCAAGGGTAGGGTTAAGGGGGGCATCCAGGTAGTATTCTCCTGAGCCCATCCAGTTATAGTTTCCTGTTGTTAAGACTGATCCAATGAATGGTGAAGTGGATTGAATGAAGGTAGGGGACCCACCTGAAGGATCGCAACTTTGGCTGCCAAGGAGGGTAATAGTCTCGGGGCCACCACCGTCCTCATCGTCTACATCGAGGTATGCAAAATCACCGGTGCCTTTTGGATTATCATAGAAGACATGAGCCCTGCCGGCAGGGAGGTCGGCATAGGCATTTGGAGCTGTCCATGCTGTAGCAGGCATTGTTACATTGTCGAATTCGATCGGGTAGGTGAAGTGCGCGTCAAAATCTTGATTGTTCTCCGCCCAGGTAAGGAAGATGGAAACGGCATTGGGATCGCTACCCTTGCTTGTCGTAACACCGAACAGCTTGCCGAGGTCCTTGCTCCAGCCGGCCACGGTCGCCTCGAAGGGTATGAACACGTATCCGCTGCGTGCAGCGCTTACTGTATACGTGCCATAGGGTACCTGGTCGTCAAAGACGACGCTTCCACTAGAGCTGCTTGTTGTAGTAAAGGCTGTTGTCGAACCGTCTTCCGTGATAATGGGTGTCAGGGTGTCAGGGTGACGGTGGCGTTGGGTATGCCCGTGCCCGTGCGTGCGTCAACGACGGTCATGGTTGGTGATATCATCCATAAAAGTACGTCTACACACGAACTAAGGCCGAGTATCGCGAAGGCCATCAATGCTACGGTGTAAACTCTAGATGACTTGTTCATGGGTCCTCCTTAAAACAGTTGCAGAGACAGGGCTGCAAGACGTGCTACCTGTCCTCATAATTCACGAAGACAAGTATACCGACAAATACTACAGAAAACACAATCACCAGGCGATTAGTTGCACTACTAAAAAATCCAGCGATTATGACGAGTCTAGGTGCAATCGAGCGACCCGTTATTAGAGTCTTTTCTGTGCTGCCGCCAGCGGATTGCTGGCTGTATACCGCTCCTTTCAAGGCTATAACAACTTCGAGCGCAACTACGTTACTTTTACCTTACTTGACGATTCTGGCTTATAGGCCTATAAAGGATAGTCATCAAAAACCATTCTGAAAAGGCTCATTCAATAGAATAAACGAGGAGAATAAGAGAATACGAGGCAAGAAAGAGGGGATTTGAAGGATAATTCCGTAAAAAGCCTTCTCTTTTAAGTCTCTTTATCTCTTGTACTCTTTGTTATTATTATTTCACGAGGAGGTACTATGGCTAAAGGATGCAAGTACGGCACCCACCGCGTCATCGAACCGGTGGGAGCCATGCCACAGACGGCGCAGCGCCTGGACAATGACATGTCTAAGGTCTACGACAACGAGATTCTGTTGGACGTGATCGCGCTCAACGTCGATTCTGCCAGCTTCACCCAGATAGAGGAAGAAGCGGGGCACGATGTAGACAAGATTGGCAAGAAGATCATGGAGATCGTGGGTGCCAGGGGCAAGCAGCAGAATCCGGTAACCGGCTCTGGCGGCATGTTCATAGGCAAGGTGGTCAGGATAGGATCGGACCTCAAGGACAGAGACCTCAAGGTGGGCGACAAGATTGCCAGCCTCGTGTCCCTCTCTCTTACCCCCCTCAAGATCAACAAGATAGTAAAGGTGATGCCAGAGGTTGACCGCGTGCTCATAGACGGGCAGGCCATACTCTTTGAATCAGGCATCTATGCCAAGCTGCCAGACGACATGGACGAGGGTCTTGCACTCGCCGCCCTCGATGTGGCCGGAGCACCCGCGCAGACAGCCAAGCTTGTAAAGCCAGGCGACAGCGTGCTTATTCTGGGTGCCGGTGGTAAATCAGGGCTCATGTGCTGCTACGAGGCGATGAAGAGGGTAGGTCCCACAGGCCGCGTCATAGCCAACATCCGTAGCGAGAAGTACGTAAAGCCACTCACAGAGATGCATCTGTGCCATGAGATAGTGTTTGCCGACGCCGGCAAGCCCGTCGACATGCTCAATGCGGTGCTCAAGGCCAACAACGGTAAGGAAGTGGACATAGTCATAAACTGCGTCAACATCCAGGGTACCGAGATGTCGAGCATCCTGCCTGTGCGTGATAACGGCATAGTCTATTTCTTCAGCATGGCTACCAGTTTTACCCGCGCCGCATTAGGAGCCGAAGGTATTGGCAAGGACGTGCTCATGATTATAGGCAACGGCTATACCAAGGACCACGCCGAGATAACCCTGTGGGAGCTCAGAGAGAACGCTCAGCTTCGCAAGTACTTTGAAGAGCAGTACGTAAAGTAACAAGACATCGTGTAGAGTTGGGAGAGTAGCGAGGCGATGGGAGGACGGCAAGCCGGGTTGCGCAAGCGCGCGATTGGCCGGCGGGGGCAGTCCGTCTCCCGGTAATTATGCGGCGTTCTGCCGGTAAGGATCAGGCCTACGCATACAAAACGTGAGAAGACGGTTAGCCGTCTCTCGCCCCGGGGGCTCCCCGTCCCCGGCGCGGCGAGCGTAAACGGCGTAGGATATGCCTGCGACGAGTTGACGCTTGCCGGAACGTATCGGCAGCCACCCCATAAGGGGTTGGAGGATGGACGAGACCATCCATACCGATCTTATGTTTTCCATTGTTTCTGTTTGTTTTGATTGTTGACCGAGGAACGAAGACTGGGGCGACAGGGTTTTAAAGGTTACGTTGAGTGGCACTCTGCGTGTCCCTTAAAACCCTGTCGCCCCGCCATCGATCGTTACCTACCTACTTTAAGGAGGGCATACATGGCTCTTGACGGCAAGATAGTGATAACATGCGCGTGTACCGGCGCAGAGACGACGGTAGCCCAGAACCCGGCGCTTCCAATAACCCCTGATCAGGTGGCCAGGACGGCGGAAGAGTGCAGGGCTGCGGGTGCCGCCATCCTGCATCTGCATGTGAGGGACGATAAGGGCATGGCTACCCAGAGCGTAGCCAGGTTCAAGGAGGCCATAGAGGCCATCCGCAAGAAGACAGATATCGTCATTGAGATAACAACAGGTGGAGCCGTCGGCGACACGGCAGAGGAACGCCTGCGTCCAGTCAAGGAACTGCAGCCAGAGATGGCATCGCTCGACTGTGGCACCGTTAACTTCGGTGACGAGTACATAGTCAACGATCTGCCAACGATGCGGGCATTTGCAGCAGAGTTCAAGCGGCTCAAGGTTAGGGCCACGCTTGAATGTTTTGACCTGGGACATGTCTACGCAAGCCATTACCTCCTAAAGGAAGGCCTCATAGAGGCTCCATTACACTATGGCTTCGTACTCAATGTGCCTGGTGCCGTACCGTACAGCGTCGAGAACCTGTCGGCCTTCATCAAGGCCATACCTGCTGGAGCCGATTTTACCGTGATGGGCATAGGCCGCTCGTCGCTTCCTGCCCAGTTTGGGGCCATAGCCAACTCTGGGTGGATTCGCGTTGGCTTTGAGGACAACGTATTCTTTAGCAAGGGAGTGCTTGCCAAGAGCAACGCCGAGTTAGTAGAGCGGGCCGTGCGCATATCCCACGAAGCCGGCTTAAAACCAGCCACGCCCGATGATGTCCGAAGCTACCTGAGACTAAGAGGCTGATAGAGGAAGACTTAAGGAAGAGGATAAGAGAAGAAGAGTAAAGAAAGAGGGAAGAGGGAGATGAGGAGCAGTGATTATGATCTGCTCTGTCCGGGCTCTTGTCCTCTTGTTCTCTTTGTCGATTTATTAGATGAGGTTTGGTTTAGGAAGACTGATGTAGATGTAGAAATTAGAGTTAAGAGTTCATCAAGAGAAGGCCTGCTGAGAGATTCCTCTCGTTCCTTTCTCTTGTCCTCTTATTCTCTTTGTTAATCTTTTATAGGAGGCTTACTATGCATACTTATCCGTCTTACGATTACAAGCGCATTCCGCTGTATAAAGATGTGACGCCCGAGCAGTGGAACGACTGGCACTGGCAGATGAAGAACAACATCAAGGACGTAGAGACGCTGGCAAAGGTCGTCCCTCTGACACAGAAGGACAAGGACGGCGTGATAGAGGTGCTCAAGGTGTTCCGCATGGCCATAACGCCATACTACGCCTCGCTGATAGACCCGGAGAATCCAGGCTGCCCGGTCAGGCTTCAGGCTGTCCCGCGCCTGCCTGAGACGCATTTCGACGAGAGCGACCAGGACGATCCGCTTCATGAAGACTCAGACAGCCCGGTTCCAGGCCTTACACACCGCTACCCAGACAGGGTGCTGCTCTTGGTCACCCATATATGCTCCATGAACTGCCGTCACTGTACACGCAGGCGCATCGTTGGTGAAGAAGACGCCAACATGAACGAAGAGTATATTGACGCCGCCATAGAGTATATAAAGAAGACACCAATAGTCAGGGACGTGCTCATATCCGGTGGAGACCCCCTTGTACTGTCAGATGAGAAGCTAGAGAGCATCATAAAGAAGATACGTGCCATACCACACGTGGAGATAATCCGCATAGGAACGCGCACGCCAGTGGTCATGCCCCAGCGTATAACAGACAAGCTTGTTACCATGCTCAAGCAGTACCACCCCATCTATGTCAACACGCACTTCAACCATCCCAAGGAGATTACAGCCGAGTCTCGCGAGGCTTGCCGCAAGCTAGCCGACGCTGGCATACCACTTGGAAACCAGAGCGTGCTCCTGCGCGATGTAAACGATTGCCCGGTTCTTATGAAGAAGCTCGTGCAGAAGCTACTGACCATACGCGTAAAGCCGTACTACATCTACCAGTGTGACCTGTCACTTGGCATCAGCCACTTCCGCACTACCGTCTCCAAGGGCATAGAGATAATAGAGAACCTGCGTGGCCACACCTCTGGCATGGCAGTACCCACATTCGTCATAGACGCGCCGGGAGGCGGCGGCAAGACGCCAGTGATGCCAGACTACATGATATCAAGTAACGACAAGCGTGTGATACTGCGCAACTATGAGGGCGTTATCACCACATACGATGAACCTACCGGTTATCACGAGGACTGTGGCAAATGCCGTATATGCTTCGACGAACCTCAGCTCAACGCCACCTGTGGCGTAGCAAGGCTTCTATCTGGTGACGAGAAGACCCTGGAACCAAAAAACCTGGTCAGAGCCGCCCGTGGCACCAACGCCTTCTCCCCAAGAAAGAAGAAGTAATACTAGTAAAGATAACGAACAGGAGAGGGCTGATAGAGGAAGACTAAGGAAGAGGATTAGGGACAGTGTTTTGTATTGCTCTGTCCGGGCTCTTGTCCTCTTGTTCTCTTTGTTGATTTATTGGAAGAAGCTTAGTTTAGGAAGATTAACGAAGAGGGTGGAAAGAGTGGAGAGGGATAGTTTGAGCGATCGAATAATTGGATGCGCTATCGCCGTACACCGAGAACTTGGACCCGGGCTCTTAGAGTCTAT
This sequence comes from Spirochaetia bacterium, assembly GCA_034003955.1. Lineage (GTDB taxonomy): Bacteria > Spirochaetota > Spirochaetia > Treponematales > UBA12059 > SZUA-370. The sequence goes on from JAVEXO010000012.1 coordinate 28,272, forward strand.
ATACGAGGAAGCTTTATGTCTGGAATTATCGGACAATGGGTTATCCTATAATAGGCAGCTAGAACTTCCTGTTTCCTATAAAGGGATATGCCTTAATGGTTCTTTCAGGATCGATATGCTGGTAGAAGGATCTATCGTACTCGAGCTCAAATGCGTCGAGGCTCTCTTGCCGGTACACAAGGCTCAGTTGCGTTCTTGTTTACTCTTGGGTGGCTGGAATACTGGTCTGCTTCTTAATTTCAAAACCGCCATCCTCAAGAACGGTATATACAGGATATCTATATGATGCACATGGCTCATCTTAAGTTATTTTTAGTGATTCCCTCTTTCTCGGCTCTTATTCTCTTATTCTCTTTGTTCATCCCTGCTAAAAGGCTTTGCTATGTTGGATAGTGCTGCTGATTTCCTGGGCAGGGTTACGTTTGTGACAGGCCCGGAGAAGCACTGCGGAAAGACAACATTCATGAATCGAGCCGCACAGCTTGCCAGACGTGGAGCCAGGATGGCGGGTCTTGGTGGCCCGGCCCTCCTCACGGTTGGGTACGATGGAGAGGCTCGTGACTTCTTGTCCGGGGCAAGAAAGCCTGCCGTTCCCGTGTCGCCAGGCGATATAGTCGTCACGACGGAACGTTTCGCCCGGTCCTGTTTGCCAGAGATACTCGATGTACTGCCTGGCTCGGGTGCCATGGGGCGGCTCTGCATAGCCCGCGCGCACAGGTCTGCCACCGTGGCTCTGGTGGGGCCGGAAGGGAATTCACTGGTGGCGTGGGCCATCAAGAGGATAGTCAAGGAAGGTTTAAGCGGCACCGTGCTTGTAGACGGGGCCATAAACAGGATAACGCAGGCCGCGTCTCTTCATGGGTCACGCTTCGTCTATGCACTGAGGGTAGACGGCGCTAACCTGGAACGTTCATTGGCGCGGGTCAGGCGCATGGCCACACTTGTCGGTCTGCCGCTTGCCTCTGACATTGGGGTGGAAGGCAAGCCCGAACCGTATAGACTGCAGGATGCCCTGACCGCCGAAAGCGTGGCACGTCTACCCAAAAATGCCCGCGTCGTTGTGGTAGATGACTTTACAAAAATATTCCTCAGTGACTCGGAGCTGGCATCCTTTATGAGCGAGAAAGAACTGTATGTCGAGCGGAGCATCGATTTTGGCGGATTCGTCGTCATGTGTCGTGGTGTAAAGGATGAAGAATTCGAAAAGCGGCTAGATGATGTCGGTATCGCGGCAATGGTGGCCTACAATCCGTACGAGGCAAGAGCGGAGGGTGTAGCGTGAGTCATACACGAGCTGGTGCAGAGGCCTGGGATTTTGCAGGCCTGGACGATTTCTGGAAAAGCTATGAGCCGCTGACGCCCTGGGGCAAGGACGAGGCACAGGCCAGGACGGTACTGTCTGATAGGAAGCTCATAGAGACTCGGTACGACGACATAGAGGCGGCCATGTCTTTCATGAGGCAGAAGGCCGATGAGGCATCGGTTCTTGACCGTGTTAGTTATCATCTACGGCGTATGCCGCGCCTGAGCCTTGAAGCAAAAACGTCATATGAGCTGCTGGAGTTGTTTCAGATAAAGAAATTCATGGCTAACTACAGAGGCCTTGTATCGGTTCTGGGCGAGGATGTTGCCGGGCGATTCGGTCTTGCACGATTGGCCCCGGGTTCGGCTTCATCTGTCCTGGCTGGCGAGCTGGACCGGGGAGGCTCAGACCCCGAGACGTTCTATCTGGCAGACGTGTATGACCAGGGCCTGGCCGAAGCCAGAGCCGGTGTCGTGGCAGCCGATGCCGTCGTGGCAAACGAGCGTATAAAATCCGAGGCTGAGGCCAGGCTATCGTTTGGAGTCAGCTTCGATGGCAGGGAGTTTATAGTCGTTCCAAAGGCTACGGCACGCACGATGATGAGCGCCTGCGGCTCTGCAGCGCTCGGCTTTGCCGTCGAGCCATACGATAATGAACGCTACATAGTGCGTATCCTACCCACGTCATCGGCTCTGGACGCGATGTCGGAGCGGGAGCGCTGGCTTGGGCTAGAGCGGGTGGCAGAGGCCAGGGTCCTGATGCGCATATCGGCTCTTGCCTCCGATGCCATGCCTGAGTTGAGGCTTGCGGTAGCCGCTACGACACGTTGGGACAGGGCCAGGGCTGGAGCAGATCTGGCCATTACACAGGACATGTGTAGGCCTATGCTTGCATCAGGCTCAATGAGCTTGGTACAGGCTCGCTACATTCCATGTGCCGATGAGTGTGAGAGGATGGGGCTGACGTATGCGCCACTTACTGCAGATTTTTCGGCTGGAGCGGTCGTGCTGTTCGGCTCCAACATGGGCGGCAAGACCGTCGTCTTAAAGAGCCTTCTCTTCTTTCAGTTGCTGGCCCAGGTTGGCCTCTTCGTGCCTGCCCTGCGTTTCGAGACGCGGGTGTACGAGCGCATACAGTACGTAGGTGAGCTGTCGGGAGAACGGTTCGCGGGGCTGTCTGGCTTTGGGCTGGAGTTGTGGCGACTGATAGCTACCAGGGCCTCCGGCTGTGTCGGGGGCACACTGGTGGCATTCGACGAGTTGGCCCGCACGACAGGATCGCATGAGGCGTCGGCCTTGCTATCCGCCGTGGTCGAGGCGTATTCTGGTCCTGAGTCATTGCGTACGGGTGACAGGGCGTTTTTTGCGACCCATTTCCATGGCGTGGCCAGGGTGCCAGGAGCCGAATACAGAAGGATGAAGGGCCTGGACAGACAGGCGGCTACGGCTGCCTTGGACACTATTTCCGGTGACGCATCCTTGGCTGGCGCGGCACTTGCAGAAAGGCTGGCTGGAATAAACAGATACATGCGCTACGAAATCGTCGATGACGATGGCTCTAGTGCAGAGAGCGACGCGCTCGCCATAGCGTCATTCCTGGGGCTTGATTCTAGAATAATAGAACGAGCTCGATTCTACCTAACGAAGGATGGAGTATGAATAACAAGCTTAATTTGCCGGCAGATCGCGTCGCGTACGCTAGAACCCTGGCCGAACGTATAAGCGAACCGGTTCAGGATTTTATAGATGGGCATAGCTCGGTTACGGTGGAGCGAGCCACCCTGAGGCTGGCAGGAGCCGATGGGGCCAATAGCGTCGGGGTTCCTGTGCCAAACCTTGTTGTAGACAGGATACGCGCCTCCGATCCGGTCGCCTTGGAGGATGGTGCAACAGTACGCTATGTCAATGCTCTCTTAAAGTTTGGAGGCAGTGTACAGGCGCTCAATGACAAGATAGCCGAAGGCTTCGACGTGATGAGCATCCCCTTGGGCGACCGCAAGAGCATAGAAGCAAAGGCCTCTGAGCTGGTCGACGGGAGCATAAGGCGAATAAAGGACAACCGTGCCTTCCGCGAGGGCAAGCTAGAGGAATGGAAGGGCAGAAACAATAGCCCTCTTCTGTATCTAATTGTAGCTACAGGAAATATTTACGAAGACGTCAACCAGGCCACGGCGGCTGCCGAGCAGGGGGCAGACGTCATAGCCGTCATACGGACTACGGCTCAGAGCCTTCTTGATTACGTGCCATACGGGGCGACAACCGAGGGCTTTGGCGGGACATACGCCACGCAGGAGAATTTCCGCATCATGCGGGCCGCCCTCGACGTGGTAGGTGAGAAGCAGCAACGCTACATACGTCTGACAAATTACGCCTCGGGGCTCTGCATGCCAGAGATTGCAGCCATGGGTGCGCTTGAACGCCTGGACATGATGCTCAACGACTCAATGTACGGCATACTCTTCCGCGACATCAACATGTACCGTACCTTCGTAGACCAGAAGTTCAGCCGCATGATAAACGCCTGCGCCGGCATCATGATAAACACCGGTGAAGACAACTACCTGACGACGAGTGACGGCTTTGAGAAGGCCTATACCGTGCTTGCGAGCCAGCTTTTAAACGAGCGCTTCGCCTTCCACGCGGGACTAGAGGCCAAGTTCCAGGGGCTTGGTCATGCCTTCGAGATGGATCCTACCATAAAGAACGGTTTCCTCTTCGAGCTTGCACAGGCTCAGATGGCCCGTGAAATATTCCCGGATCATCCGCTCAAGTACATGCCGCCTACCAAGTACAGCTCTGGAGACATCTTCAAGGGCGTGGCTATGAACACCCTGTTCAACTTCGTCTCAAAGGCGACCAATCAGGGTGTACATCTCCTTGGTATGCTCACCGAGGCCATTCACACGCCGTTCATGATGGATCGTTTCCTGGCCGTGGATAATGCCCGTTATGTGATGAACAACATGGACGGTTTCTATGAAGACATAGAGTTCAAGAAAGACGGCATCGTCGTTTCAAGGGCTCATCAGGTGCTCAGGGAGACAATAGATTTTATGGAGGAAGTGGAGAAAGTAGGGATGTTCGACTCCATAGAACGGGGGCTTTTTGCCGAGGTAAAACGACCCAAGGACGGTGGCAAGGGCTTTGAGGGTCTCGTCAAGAAGGGCCCGGCCTATTATAACCCATTTGAGTCGGGCCTGAAGCGCTCACTCGGGCTCTCACGATAAGGAAGGACGATATGAAGGTAGTAAGGCCATACGGCGATACCATGGACGACGGCAAGGTGCAGTTGTCCTTTACGCTTCCGGTTCCTGATGGAGCCAAGGGCAGGGAAGCCGCGCGCAAGCTCGTACTCTCCTGGGGTTTCAAGGAATGTGAAGTCGTGCATTCCACGGCTCTGTCAGCCGAGTATTCTATGTATGTGGCGTATGGAAAGACAGAATCATCGATAGATTACGATTCTGTCGTGGCCGACGAGGCTTCTGCCGAGGCGTCCATGGATATGGACGCTGTCAACGAGTACATACGGCAGAACATAGGCCGCAAGGTTGTCCTCGTTGGCGCCTGTACGGGATTCGACGCTCATACGGTTGGCATAGATGCCATAATCAACATGAAGGGCTTTAATCACCACTACGGTCTTGAGCGATATCCGGAGATGGAGACGTACAACCTCGGTGCACAGGTGCCCAACGAGAGGCTCATAGAGTTTGCCATCAAGGTCAAGGCTGATGCCATACTCATAAGCCAGGTCGTTACACAGAAGGATACCCACATCCACAACCTTACTGAGTTTATAGAACTCCTCGAGGCTAAGGGTCTCCGTGATAAATTCATCTGTGTTGCCGGTGGCCCGCGCATCGGCAATAAGCTGGCCGTGGAGCTGGGCTACGACGTTGGCTTCGGCCGCGGCGCGTACGCCGACGATGTAGCCACCTATATCGTAAAGAAGATGGCCGAGAAAAATTAGAAGCATTAAAACCGCTTTCTGTGTGCCTGGATAAAAAACATTGCGCTTTTAGCGTTTTGGGTGCAATCTGGATGCACAAAGTTAGGTTCCATCATTAAGGAGGCATCTGATCATGGAACAATTACACTTCGGCTTACTTTCAATCTTGCCGCCCCTCTTGACGATTGTATTAGCAGTCGTCACGAAGGACGTCATCGTCTCACTGTTCGTTGGCATATTGTCCGGTACGCTTATAGCGGCCGGAGGTAATCCGTATTACGCACTGGTTCGCCTGTCTGACCTGTTGGCAGATACGCTTGCCGACGGTTGGAACATCCGTATCATGATGTTCACCGTTCTTCTTGGCCTTCTGGTAGGCATGTTGTCCAGGACAGGCGCCGCATACTCGCTTGGCGACTGGGCCTCGAAGCGGATCAAGACAAAGACCGGCGCCCTGCTCTTTACCTGGGTGTTTGGCCTCCTTATCTTCTTTGACGACTACTTCAATTCCCTGACGATCGGCACCTGTATGAGGCCGCTCTGTGACGCCAAGAAGATATCGCGCGCCAAGTTGGCCTATATCCTCGATTCCACGGCGGCACCGGTGGCTATCATGGCACCTATATCTACCTGGGTCGTCTATGTCATAGGCACCTACAAGGATATACCCGAATTCCAGTCCCTTGGCCTGGGTGAAATGTCGTTCTTTGTAAGAACCATTCCTTACAACCTCTACGCCATCTTTGCTGTGCTCATGGTGCTCTTCATAACGCTGACACACAAGGATTTCGGACCGATGGCTCGTTCCGAGGCGCGTGCCCAGAAGGGTCTTGGCCTCTATGACGAGGAAAAATTCGGCGCCGTTTCCAGCCAGGTAGAGTCAAAGGCAATGACCAATAACGCCAAGCCATTTGACTTTCTCATTCCTATAGCCGCCCTCATCGTCATGGCCCTTTTCTTCTTCCCTATGACCACCTGGATGAACGCCATAGATGGAGAAGAGATAACCAGCATCGGCCAGGCAATGGCCGCTATTCCGTTTGGCACGGCATTCAATGACACCGATTCATCGATGGCACTGATGTATGCCGCCGTCTTTGCCAACGTGTTCGCCTACATTTACTATGTAGCCCGCAAGCTCCTCAACATCAAGAATGCCGCAGACGCCTTGATGGATGGCTTCCGAGCCATGGTGCCGGCTGTGATGATTCTGACCCTGGCTTGGTCAATCGGTACCATCATCAAGTCTGACCGCCCTGACGGTGGTGTAGGACTCGCCGCGTATGTCTCAGAGATAGTGATCAATGGCAACTTCCCCATGTGGCTCTTGCCATTAGTCGTCTATATCTTCTCTTGCCTTATTTCCTTTGCGGCCGGCACGAGCTGGGGCACCATGGGTATCATGATCCCCATAGCCGTTCCCGTTATGATACAGCTGGCACGTAATGGTGGCCTCGATCCTAACCAGGTCATCAACGCTACGGCGCTGACTATTGGAGCGGTCATGGGAGGCTCTGTATTCGGGGATCATTGTTCTCCAATATCGGATACGACGGTTCTGTCGTCTACCGGTGCTGCCGTTCCTCACCTTGAACACGTTGCCACCCAGCTTCCGTATGCGGTGTTTGTAGCCTTCTGCGTAATGGTAGGCACCATAGTTTCGGGCTTGACCTGGAACCCCATACCCGGCCTCATTGCTACTGCTATATTATTTGTGGCTGGCACTTTCCTGTTGTCTAAAACCTTTGGTGAAAATAAATACGATCTTAGTAAGTAACTAAACTTCGTGTTTGCAAAGCGGCCTGTCGCCTGTGCGGCGGGCCGTTTTTTTGGTGCTAACACGTGCTAGCGGGCTTACAGTTTGGCCCGTCGATTCTTAGGGGGAGGTCTTTTGTGATTAAGAAACCTGTAATAAGTGCCGCAGAGGCCGCGGCCAAGGTCAAGACAGGGGATGTGGTTCAGCTTGGTGGTTTCCTGGGCTGTGGATGCCCGGACGGCATCGTCAAGGCCCTCGTCGATGCCGGCACGCATGGCCTGACGCTCGTAGCCAACGATACCGGCATATACAACGAGGCCAAGGGCATATCCAATGGCCCCGCGCCGCTAGTCAAAGCCAAGGCTGTAAAAACAATCATCGTGTCGCATATAGGCACCAATCCAGAGGCTCAGAGGCAGATGAATACCGGAGAATCAGAGGTGCTGCTCGTACCACAGGGCACCCTTGCCGAACGCATAAGAGCGGCTGGCAATGGGCTTGGAGGCGTTCTGACTCCAACCGGTGTAGGCACAGAGGTGGAGGATGGCAAACAGAAGATAAGACTCAAGGGCAAGGATTACCTCCTTGAAGAAGCCCTGCCTGGTAACGTAGCGCTTATAAAGGCAAAGAAGGCCGACAAGGCCGGCAATCTCGTCTTTGCCAAGACGGCCCGTAACTTCAATCCCCTGATGGCCACTGCCTGTGAGCTTGTCATAGTCGAGGCAGAGGAGATAGTCGAAATAGGAGCCATAGACCCGGATCAGGTCCATACGGCGAGCATCTTTGTCGACTTCATTGTACAGGCCGAGTAGGGGGTAGCGGACATGATTGAATACGTAGAAAACAAGGAAATAATTGCGCGCAGGATAGCGCGCTTCTTCTCATCAGGCGATGTCGTCAACCTGGGCATAGGTCTTCCCACTATGGTTGGAAACTTCGTGCCGGAAGATGTTACCGTCATACTGCAGTCAGAGAACGGCCTTATGGGGCTAGGACCGGCCCCTGAAAAGGGCAAGGAAGACAAGGATCTGACCAACGCCGGTGGCATGCCGGTAACAATACTGGAAGGCGGGTGCTTCTTTGACTCGGCCACCAGTTTTGGCATCATTCGCGGTGGTCATGTAGACTACACGGTGCTCGGTGTTCTTGAGGTAGACCAGGAAGGCAATCTGGCCAATTACACGATACCAGGCAAGATGGTTCCAGGCATGGGAGGCGCCATGGACCTGGTCGCCGGCTCCAAGAAGGTCATAACGGCTACCACCCACCTTGAAAAGACGGGTGGCTCCAAGCTTAAACGGCGTTGCTCCCTGCCGCTGACCGCAGCCGCAGAGGTGGACATTGTTGTCACCGATGTTGGCTACTTTACCGTCAAGGGTGGGAAGTTCCATCTACAGGAGTACTTTGCGCCGTATACCCCTGAATGGATAGTAGAGCATACCGATGCCGATATAGTACTTGAGAAGGATTGCAAGGAGTTTAGGTAAAAGGCGCCTCTTATGCAAAAGAGGGCCCGCTCCCCAACAGGGGGCGGGCCTTGCCATGGGTGTGCCTGTTAGTTCTACCTGGCCCAGAGTTTGATCAGCTCAAGTGTTGTGTCTACGCCAAGGACCATCTCCGAGGCACTGGCCCACTCGAAACGGCCATGGAAGTTGTGCATGCCGGCGAAGATGTTAGGCGTTGGAATGCCCATTTCTGTCAGGCGGGCACCATCGGTGCCGCCTCGTATTGGCTTGGAGAATGGCTCGGCTCCGGCCATGCCCGCGGCCTCATACAGGAGCTCTATGACCTTGGGATTCTCGTCGAGCTTCTTCTTCATGTTGAGGTACTGTTTGCGGAAGCTCAAGGCTACCTTGCCGCCGGGGAACTGAGCCTCTACGGTGGCCGCTATGCTCTTGAGTGTCTCCTGCCTGCGTGCCATGCCCTCGTCTGTAAAGTCGCGGAGGAGTACGTCGACGTTGGAAGATTCAAGCCCACCGTGTATCTCATGGGCATAATAGTAGCCATACCAGGCGTCGGTGGCTTCGGGGCTCTCACTGCGTGGCAGCATTGATACGAAGCTTGCGGCCATGGCGACGGCATTGGCCATCACGCCGCGTGCATAGCCAGGATGTGACGATTTACCCGTAATGACGGCCTTGGCCTCGTAGGCGTTGAAACACTCTGTCTCAAGCTCGCCTCCGCGTCCACCATCGAAGGTGTAGCAGGCATCCATCTTTACCTTGCCGAGCGGGAAGCCGTCCATGCCCTTGCCCGTCTCCTCGTCAGGAGAGAAGATGATACAGAGCGGGCCATGGTGTAGATTGGGATTCTTCATGACGGCGGCCATGGCCGTCATCACTATCGCAATGCCGCTCTTGTCATCGGCGCCCAGGAGGGTCGTGCCGTCGGTGACTATGATGGTGTCTCCGACATAGTCATTGAGCTGGGCAAACTCGGCAGGATCCAGGATCCAGCCTGGTGAAAGCTCCACCGCCTTGCCGTCATAGTTTGTGATTACCCGTGGTTTTACGTTGGCGCCAGAGACCTCGCTTGATGTGTCCAGGTGGGCCATCAGCCCTATCGTAGGCTTCTGTTCGTAGCCGGGGCTTGCCGGTACATGGGCTATGACGAAGCACTGCTCGTCAAGCGTCACATCCGCTATGCCCAGGCCCTTGAGCTCGGAGAGGAGGATCCGTGCTAGATCCCATTGCGAGGGGGTGGAAGGGATGACATTCACGTGTCTGTCGCTTGTCGTCTCTATCTTGGCGTAGCGGACAAGCCGCTCTATGGTTTCGTCTGTATGGGGTCTCGCCAGTATGGCTGCGTAGTCTTTCATGGCTACGGAGTATGAGCCTGGGGGAGAAGATTTTCAAGACTCTATACTGTTTCTTCTAGTAGATGGTCATACGGGCGATCGTTGCTGGCAAGGAGCCAGGAGCTGATCGGCTAGCCCCTGGCTCCTGAAGGCTGTGGCTATCTGGGTAAGAGCCTCAAGATGTATCTGGGGGCCGGATTGGTAGGGAGAGACTATGGCAATGAGTATCCTGACCGGTGATGACAGGGCCACCAGAGGCCAGCCTGATGGCCTGGCGCCTATGGCAAGGGTAGGGAGGCTGACTCCCCTGGCATGGGCATGGAGCAGGAGGACTCCTTCTGACAGCTCTATGGGCGTCTTGCGGGCTATACTTGAGAACAGTGAGGCTAGTCTGCCTGAGGCGACGCGATCGTCGTTCATGATCGCGTCGGTTAGTTTTCGTATGGCGTCTACGAGTGCCTCCTCACGCATGTCTGTCAGTATTCTCCCCGAGTCGAAGGCCGAGGCTATGATTGGCGGCATCCTCTGCCTGGCCGAAACCGCATCGAAGCGCTCTGTGCTTGTCACGGGCTCCCCATCGCCGTCTGCCGTCTCGCTGACAAGGCCGGCTTCTATATGCTGTGTTGCGGGTTTAGGAAGGAACCAGAGGATTATTGTTGAGTCGGAGAAGGCAGTGTCCAGCACGACAGGCAGACGCTCGTGGCCAGGGTTCCATGTGCTGTCTCCGGGACGAGAGGAGAATACAACGAAGGATGTGCTTGCACTGACCCGGCCTGTAAGAGCCGAGGGCACATCTCTCCACGTCTGTACCGATGTGACCGACCGTTCCTCTAGCATGCCATCGCTAGCCTCCACTAGGGCCGAGGCAGTACCCCCAATCATGAAGGCTTCCATGGCTCCTATGGGTCGACCCCATGCCCTCGCGCTTGCCTCCAAGGCTGTCTTGAAGCCTGTAGATGTCTCGACTCCTGCCACGGCCATCGCTATGAGGCGCCTGGATGTCCTGAATGCTTCTGCCCTCTGTATGGCTACGACCGCTCCGGGGAAGGCTACGAGGAGGCCCTCGAGTGCCGAATTGATCTCACCTTCGACGAGTGGCATGCCTTCGCCAAGGCCTATCAGCACGGCGTCGGCATGGCGTTCCAGGGCGGCTCGGGCGAGGCCGTCGGGGACGCTGGCCGATACAATGACGCTGGGGAGCACCCTGATGTCGGCTGATGTTCCGGTAGCAACGCAGCGGACCAAGGCTTCTTCTGCCTCCGTAGTGCTGACACCAGAGCCCCGCTTGATTGAGGCCACGCAGACGGCCCTAATTGGATCTGCCCTTGCCCCAAGAGAGGCGGCAAAGGACAGTACGCCGTAGGTGGCTCCCTTGGTCGAGACGCCAACGAGGGCCTTGATGGGTGTCGATGCTTGTCCAGCGCCCGGCATGTCTCTGGAGCCTCGCTTGAGCGGAATGGCTATAAGGTAGGCCAGTGCCACTCCGGCCATCAGTGCGTCGCCTGCCAGACCGGTCTTCCTGGCCACGAGCAGGGCCGCGAAGGCAAGGGCCTGGTTGGGAAGGTAACTCGTCCGCTTGCCCGCAATGAGGCTTTGAAGAAAGGCGCTAAGTAGCATAGAGCCGCCTATGATGCCTATGGCGAGGGCATTGGCTGATGCTAGCTTTAGATTCATGCCGTATCCGGCTATGAAGGCAAGGCTGTAGTATGCCTCGCCTGTTGCCAGTTTCCAGAGCCCTGAAGCCTTCCGCACGTCGCTTCTGGAGGTTCCATCATCGAAGTTGGCCCGGACCAGAGCCAGGCTCAGGCCGGCGGCAAGCCCTGCGGCTGGCCAGGGTAGACCAAGTGCCTTAAGCGACCAGGCGAGGCCAAGAGCGAGGGCTGGAAAAGCCAATGCTATAAATGAGACCAGGCCAGGGCTTGTCTTGCCAAATCCAGCGGCCATGGCAAGAATGGCTGCTAGTATGGTCGTAGCCAGGGCGGCGCCTGCCGCTCCAGTGCTTAATGTGGAGGCCAGGGCAAGAGCCAGGCCAGAGGCCAGCAATCCTGGGCCACTCATGCGACCCAGCCAGATGGCTGCAGCCAGGATGGCGGCCACCCTGATGATGTCAGAGTGTTCAGATCCGTTGACGATGCCAAAACCTATGGCAAGGGATAAGCCCGTCGCCAGCGGCACTAATCCCGCTAGCACGCAACGCCAGCGTCTGTGCAAATTCTGTTCGAGTACAGCGAGATTTTGCGATAGTCTAACGCTGTAGCCGGCTGCCATCATGGCAACCATGCTCACAGCATCGGCGGCAATCCAATAGAGGCCAGTCGGTGCATGGTTTGTAGCGACAAGGGAGTAGAAAGTCGCTGAAGCGGCGCCCAGAATGACGAGCAGACCGGTAGCACTACCTGATAAGCGCTTTTCTACCAAGACGGCTATGGCCCTGGAGGCGAGGAAGGCCAGAAGCGGCACCAAGAGTGACTGATACTCTAATTGGGCTAGCATGTTGGTGTTTTAAAAATAGACGAGCAGGCGCTCGCGCGCAAGGCCGTGCCTGACACAAAAGATGGTGTTTCAAGGGGCATGCCGAGGAGCGTCCATGCTGGTGGCAGGCTTAGAACTCTCCCAGCATGACCACTTCAGTCTCAAGCTCAATGTCGTAGGCCAAGCGCGCCGCCGTCTTGGCCTCCCCTATGAGGGCTAGCATGTCGGCTGCGCTCGCACGGCCTGCGTTTACGAAGATGTTGGCATGCTTGAGGCTTACCATGGCATCACCCACACGCCTGCCGCGGAAACCCAGTTCGTCGAGTATGCGTCCAGTCGGTCTACCAAAATCATGATTGTTCTTAAAGAGGCTGCCGGCGCATGGTAGATCGAAATGACCCTTCTTGGCTCTGTCGGCCTCAAGCTCTGCCATCCTTGCGGTAATCTCCCTGGGTTCACCTGGTGTAAGTTCAAGGCTGGCTCCCGTGACAATTGCTCCGTACAGATTGCCTCCAGGCATGAACGGCGTGCGCTTGTATGACCACTGCCCGCGTTCTATGCCCAAGGATGATGGGAGCCACGTTCCTGCTTGAAGGTAGTCTACGCGCGTAAGGAGGTCGGCGAACTCCTTTTCGTAGCAGCGGGCGTTCATATACACCGTCCCGCCTAGCGATCCCGGCAGACCCGCGGCAAATTCCAGGCCACTCAGGCCATGCTGCAAGGCCAGGCTCACCAGGTCGACGACGGGCAGGCCAGCATCCGCGTATAGGGTGCTGCCTGCTTCATTGTCTGTCAAGAGCCGCGAGGTTCGCAAAAGTTCTGTAGAGACGACAATGCCACGTACTCCCTGGTCGGCAACCAGGAGGTTGGCGCCTCCTCCCACGACTGCTATGGGTATGCCCTCGGCATGGGCTGCAGTTAGCAAGGTCGACAAGGCTACCGTAGATCGCGGCCTGACGAAGGCGTCGGCCGGGCCGCCTATCCTGAATGTCGTGTGAGCCGACATTGGCTCGTCGAATGCAATAAGCGCGTCTATATTGCTTTTATCGATGAATTTACGTAGTGTGTTCATACTCGATCCATGCTATAGCAACTTGGACGAATTGTTAATATGGAGGTTGGCATGGCTTTACGATTATATAACACGCTAGGACGCTCGCTACAGCCCTTCGAACCATTGAAGCCGGGCTCGGTGGGTTTCTACGGATGCGGACCTACCGTATATAACTTCGCGCACATTGGCAATCTCAGGGCCTATGTCGTAGACGACGTGATAGCCCGTTCTCTTCGTTACTTAGGCTATGACGTGACGCATGTGATGAATATCACCGATGTGGGCCACCTGTCCGGTGACGACGACTCCGGTGAAGACAAGATGGTGAAGTCGGCCGTCGAGCGCGGCAAGAGCGTGCTCGAGGTGGCCCGATACTACACCGATGCCTTCTTTGCCGACAGCAGCGCGCTCAATATTCAGCGTCCCAGTGTCGTCTGCAAGGCAACCGACCATATCGACGACATGATAGCGCTCATAAAGCGTATAGAAGTCAATGGCTTTACCTACGCCTCTGGTGGCAATCTGTACTTCGATGTATCAAAGTTCCCCAGCTACGGTGATCTTGCCATGCTCAGGATGGATGAGCAGCAGTCTGGAGCCCGTATAGAGATAGACGCCAACAAGCGCAACCCACAGGACTTCGTGCTGTGGTTTACCAAGAGCAAGTTCGAGGATCAGGCTCTCCAGTGGGATAGCCCCTGGGGTAGAGGCTACCCCGGTTGGCACGTCGAGTGCTCCGCCATGAGCATGAAGTACCTTGGTGACAGCTTCGATATCCATGCCGGCGGTATAGACCACATCCCCGTGCATCATACAAACGAGATTGCCCAGAGCGAGGCCGCCACAGGAAAGAAGTGGGTCAAGTACTGGCTGCACAACGAGTTCCTTATAATGGGAGCAGGCAAGATGAGTAAGAGCAAGGGCGGATTTCTGACGCTCAAGACGCTCGTCGATGCCGGATACGACCCTCTTGACTTTCGCTTCTTTCTCCTTGGTGGGCATTACCGTTCCCAGCTCCAGTTCTCCTACGACGCCCTCGACTCGGCCAGGGCATCCCGAGCCTCGCTTGTCGAGCGCGTCCTGGCCCTCCGCGAGAAGGTGCCCGCAGGCACGCCTCAAGGCACGCCTCAAGGCGGCTCCGGGCCGACTTTAGTCTCTGCACTCTGCGCCCCTGCCGCGTCCAGGCTCAAGGCCTTCCGCGAGGCCATAGAGGATGACTTTTCAACACCGCGAGCCATGGCCGAGCTGTGGGGTGTGCTCAAGGAGCAGGGAGTTCCCGCGGCAGACGCCTTAGGCGCAGCCTTTGATATGGACAGGGTGCTTGGCCTGGGATTGTCTGACCTCGTTCGGGCTCAGGCGGCTCCTGTAGACCCCGAGCTGGCTAGCGAGGTGGCCTCGCTCATAGCCCAGAGGCTGGCAGCCAAGAACGACAAGGACTTTGCCACGGCTGACGGTATTAGAAATGGGCTCAAGGCGCGTGGCATCGTTCTGGAGGATGGGCCATCGGGTACGACATGGAAGATGGGCCCTGAATCTACCGTGTCGCAGGTAAAAAAGCCTACGGCGTAACGGACGGGGGACGAGGATTGTTTAACAACAGTAGTGGCGCCGACGATCCGGCGTTCAAGGCTTTGTACGACGAGACATTCACGATGCTCTGGAGGGTAGCCCGCAGGATAACCAATTCCGACGAAGCCGCCGAGGACGTCGTGCATGACTCGTATATAAAGGTCGTGGAACGCTGGAGCATGTTCCCAACAAGGAATGATGCCAAGTACTGGCTCATCCGCGTCGTCAAGAACAACGCGCTCAACTGGATAAAAAGAAAAGGACGCGAGCAGAAGGTGTACCAGCGCTACCTCAAGGAATTGGATGATACATCGGAATCACCCGAAGACCAGGCCTTGAAGGCCGAGGCAAGCGACAGTATGCGTCGAAATCTTGATAGGCTGCCTGAAAAATTCAGGATGGTACTGGTGCTCAAGGAGTATGGACTGCTCAACTACAAGGAAATAGGGCGTGTCATGGGAATAGCAGAAGGTAACGTCAAGATTAGAGTATTCAGGGCTCGAGAAGCCCTGGCTGCAATGATGCGGGAGGATGGTAACGATGTGTCCCGACCGTGAGCTTTTATCCGCATGGGTTGATGGTGAGATACCATCACCGTGGAGCGATAGCATTGATCGCCATGTAGCTGCGTGTTCATCATGCACAACCGTCGTGGCCGCCATGCGGGAGACGCAAACGCTGTTCTCATCCGATAGAGCCTCCATGGATGAGGCTTCTTTAGTCGCCAAGAGTAGAATCCAGAATCGCCTGGTATCGACACTCCCCACAGGGCAGTCTATACGCTCGGCACTGAGCAGATCAGGATCGAGAGCGCTCTGGTCGCATAAATTCATGGTGCCTCTTCCTGCCATAGCCGCCGCCGCCTTGGTCCTGGCCGTCCTGGGCTTCTCTCTGGCCGTCAGCGGCCGGCGCAATGCAGAGCTCGAGGTGGCAGTACGCAGGGCCTTCGAGGCGACTCCGGTGGCGACATCGGGCATGGGCATAGAGTCTATAATAGAGTTTGTTTCGAGTCAGAATGCTCCGGTCAGCATCAATATAAACCTTCCTGCGGAGGCCTTCGCCGGTTCCGCAGGGGAACCCTTCATTGTTCGTGAGGCTGACTATAAGCCGGGGAGTCGCAAGTGAGGCATAGTCTGCTTGCAGGCACGGCTTTGCTAGCCACCATGCTGGCGGCCGTATCCTCCTGGGCTCAACAGCCTGCGCAAGGCTTGGAGTCCGGATCCTTGTCATCGATTCCCTCTGCCCTGCTTGGTGACGCCCTGAGCGTCTCCATATTGGCGTCTTTGGGTAAGCCCGCAGAGGCTCCCAGCTGGGAAGCCCGGGATGTTAAATACACCATCCCCGGCACGCCGGTGTCTATAAAGATGGTAGGCGCAGAGGCCGTCATAGTCATCACCCTGACCCCATACAAGAACGCTGGCGGAGGCTTGCTACTCGTAGCACAGGGGCAGGTGTGGTACAAGGATGGTGACGCGGGGCTCAGTTACAGGACGACGGTAGATACGTTGATGGTAGGTTTCGGCGAGCGTGTGCTCTTCTATCCCTTCGGAGCCAATCCTGAGCTCGGCTCCCCCTTGCGCGTAGAACTCATACTGTCAAAGTATTCAGCCGACGAGCTGGGGCCAGATGCCTCTAAGGTACCGACAGAGGCTGGGCCGCCATCCGTCAAGGAAAAAACCAAGCCATGAGGGTCGGTTTATCGCCACCACACTCCAAAAGACGGGGCAGACGCCCGGTGGTTCTGTATGTGGTTTTGGCCTTGGTCGTAATAGCCGCAGCCATAGCCCTACCTATAGTGAGAGCCAGGGCAGGTCGGCCCCTTGTCATGTCCATAGAACCCTCTATTGGTGAGCCGGGAAGCCTGCTTCTTATAACAGGCAAACACTTCGGCTCGGAGCGTGGAGAGGGCAGAGTAGAGTTTGACAGGGCAGCCCCAACAACATCATCGTATCTTTCCTGGAGCGACGAGAAGATAGAGTTGCGTATCCCCCTGTATGCCGAGTCTAACCTGGTACACGTGGTCACCGAACGCGGCCGTTCAAACGCCAAGATGTTCATGAGTCGTGCCCTCCTGCCAAGCGCGCCTGTAGGATCAAGCCTGAGGACACTCGGCCCATCGATAGAGTCATTGTCGTCTGATTCTGGGGTCATAGGAGCCCTTGTAACCATCAAAGGGCTTAATTTTGGGGCAAACAGGGGCGATTCTTCGGTACTCTTTACCTGGATGGGTGAATCTGGCATACAGGTACAGAATGATGAATCAGGCAGAGGCTATGTGAGCCCCCAAGACTCCTCAGGCGAATATGAGAGCTGGTCAGACAAAGAAATACGAGTTAGAATACCGGACGGAGCCATAACAGGCGGCATAGCGGTCAAGACGACCAAGGGCTCCAGCCCCGTACGCTACTTTCAGGTGCTCAATGCCCCCGGTACCAAGATATATGGTGGCCGAAGGACCTATGCACTCTCCTCCTTCGTTACTATTTCGCGGGTACAGCAGACTGGTCCCAACTCCCTCTATGTATGGATGCCTTTTCCGGCAGAGACACCATCGCAGCGTGGGGTCAAGGCTCTTGGGAGGTCTACAGAGCCACTCTTGCCCGATTATCATGGCTTGTCCGCATACCGGCTCGTCGATCTTGTGGCCGATAAGCTGACGACGGTGGAACAGGATCATCTAGTACAGGTATACGGAGTACAGACGGACGTCAAGGTCGACAAGATACAGGCTCCCCCGGCTCCTGCTCCGCGTCTATACACCACAATGGTGCAGGCCGATACCCTCGTTCCCTCCGACGATCCAGCGATTGTAGCCTTGGCCAAGAAGGCGGCGGGTCGTGAGAAGAATCATTACAAGATAGCCCAGGCTTCCCTTGTCACCCTGGCATCGTCTGTCAGCTATGATGCCGGCTCTGTCTCTGACTCAGCGGCCAAGGCACTGAGTGGAGGCAAGGTAGATGCATGGGACATGGCCATCATATACGCCGCCATGCTCAGGGCGTCAGGTATACCCGCATTGCCGGTAGCCGGAGTGCTCGTAGACGATTCACGCCGCGCCTGGCGTCATGTCTGGGCGGAATTCTATATCTATGGCTTTGGCTGGATACCGGTAGATCCAGTCCTGGCTACGGGCGGAGACATAGGCCAGTTTAAACCGGCCTTCGATGACAGGTCTCGGTACTTTGGCAATCTTGACGACAGACACATTGCCTTCTCGCGTGGTCTTACAATCGTTGACAGGATAAGCCCTGATGGCAGAACCGTTGCAGCCTCAAGACGCTACTCCTTCCAGAACATCTTCGAGGAGGCGACTGGGGCAATAGCTGCGTACACGTCTTTCTGGAGCGATGTGGAGATTACCGGCGTGTATTAGTCTAAGGATCCTTTCGCATATCGCTCTTGCGTGCTATGCTTAAGACGTGCTTCAAGGAGGTAGTCATGTCATACATGGAGAAGGCAGATCCAGAACTTTTCAAGGCCATGGGGCTTGAGGAGAGTCGTCAGCGTAACAATCTTGAACTGATTGCCAGCGAGAATTACGCTTCCCATGCCGTCATGGAGGCCGCTGGATCGGTTCTGACCAATAAATATGCAGAAGGCTATCCGGCCAAGCGATATTACGGTGGCTGCGAGTTTGTAGACGTCGCCGAAAACCTGGCTCGAGACAGGGCCAAGGAGCTGTTTGGTGCGGAATTCGTCAACGTTCAGCCCCACTCTGGCTCACAGGCTAACATGGCCGTGTATTTCGCTGCACTCAAGCCTGGTGACACCCTTCTTGGCATGGATCTGGCTCACGGTGGGCACCTGACCCACGGGGCCCCTGTTTCTTTCTCTGGCAAGCTGTATAACGTCGTCCGTTACGGCGTCCAGCGCGAGACAGAGACGATAGACTACGATGCATTGGAGAAGCTGGCCCGCGAGAACAAGCCCAAGATGATAGTGGCCGGTGCCAGTGCCTATCCCAGGGTCATAGATTTCCAGCGTTTCAGGAAGATAGCCGATGATGTTGGCGCCTTGTTCCTGGTAGACATGGCCCACATAGCCGGCCTTGTAGCCGCTGGAGCCCACCCCAGTCCCATCCAGATAGCAGACTTTACGACTACTACGACGCACAAGACCCTGCGTGGCCCGCGCGGTGGCGCCATATTCATAGGCAAGGACAAGGAAAACACCATAGGCGTGACCACACCCAAGGGTGATCGCGTGAAGATGTGGTCTGAACTCATAGACGGATCTATTTTCCCTGGCATACAGGGCGGACCGCTCTGCCATATAATCGCCGCCAAGGCCGTAGCCTTCAAGGAGGCCCTGACTCCGGCGTACAAGGCCTACATACAGCAGGTCGTGGTCAATGCCAAGGTTCTGGCACAGGCCCTGGCAGACGGAGGAGCACGTATCGTTTCTGGCGGTACCGATAACCACCTGATGCTCGTAGATCTGACCCCTCTGGGTATCAGCGGCAAGGAAGCCGAGAAATGGCTTGACGAGGCGGGCATAACCGTCAACAAGAACGGCATCCCCTTCGACCAGAAAAGCCCATTCATAACATCAGGCATACGAATAGGAACACCAGCCGTTACGACCCGCGGCATGAAAGAGCCAGAGATGGCTCAGATTTCTGGTTTCATCATGGATGTGCTCCGCTCCAAGGGTGAACCCGCCGTGACATCACGGGTGAGGGCAGAGGTTCAAAAACTGACTGGACGATTCGGCCTCATGGCCGATCTGTAACTTCAATGTAACGTAGGTTTCCCTGGAGTATGCCATCTTTGTGGTGCTACATAGATTGACAACCTCCGGGGGCGTACCTATACTTCTATCGAGCTTTCCGACGGGAGAAATGGTATAGGCATGGATAATCCGCTCCAGCTGACTTTCGTCAATTTTAAAAGAGACTCATACATAATTGTAGAAGGTAAGCAGAATGCCGACCGTTTCTTCATCATAAAGGCCGGTAAGGTTCGTATATCCAAGGAGATAGAGGTCGTCGAAGAAGAAGGCGGCAACATCTATTCTCCCGGTGATTTCTTCGGTGTCGTATCAACCATGTCAAGCCACAGCCATATAGAAACGGCTCAGGCGCTTACCGATGTAACGCTTATAAGCGTCCAGCGTGAGCAGTACGGCATGCTGATAGAGAAGAACACTCCCGTCGCCATGAAGATTATCATGGGTTTTTCAAAGCGCATGCGCTTCCTGGACGAGGCCTTGACCCGTATAACCCTCAAGAAGAGCGCCGACATAGACCCATCGCATCTGTACAAGGTGGCCGAGTGCTACGCAAGACAGAGCCAGTTCAACCAGGCCTACTACGCCTACTATCAGTACCTCAAGTTCTGCCCCAATGGCCAGCATGCCTCTGTCGTCAAGGAGCGCCTGGCCAAGATAAAGCCATATTCCAAGGCCGTGTATCTTGAAGGCTCCACAGAGGAATTCAATCGCTACTATCCTAAGGACACCATGGTGTTCTCTGAGGGCATGCCCGGTAGTGAGCTGTATATAATCCAGAAGGGCTCCGTCAAGATAACAAAGATAGTAGACAACACCGAGGTGCTCCTGGCCGTTCTCAAGGCCGGCGACATATTCGGCGAGATGGCCCTTCTTGAGAACAAGCCCCGTTCTGCAAGTGCCATTGCCTACGAAGACGCCTATCTTCTAGCCGTAAACAAACAGAATTTTGAGCGCATGGTTCAGGCACAGCCCCAGATAGTAACAAGGTTGACACAGTTGCTGGCAGAGCGTATTTGGTTTATATATAAGCAATTGGCAAACACGCTTATATCTGATCCATTAGGCAGAATGTATGATGCATTGCATATACAGCTTGAGAAGAACCGTGTCCCCATAAAGAACGGCGCGACCCATGCCTTTGATTTTGGCCCTAAGGAACTGGTCAACATGGTAGGACTGCCTATCAACGAAGGCAACATAGTCGTACAACAGCTTCTTTCAAACAAGCTGTTCCGCCTGATAGACAACAAGATTGTTGTCCAGGACATGAGCGAGATTGTCAAACAGGCCGAGTACTATCGCAAGATGCAGAAGATAGAGAAGTCCCGTAAAGAGGCCCAGGCGGCCCGTTGACCCCCGAATCTTGCCATGACGCCATAACACAAAGCTTCGTAACACTGGGCTTGCCTGCTTTTTCTATAGTTGGTCGAGCCGTGATCGATGACATCGCCAGTATAGCCGATCCTGAGGCTCTCAGACGCTACGGTTTCCGTGATTCGGCCGGAGCCGTCGTCGTTGTCTTTCCATACGATCCCAGGCCAGATGTCCAGCCTTCTTCCCTCGATGCTCTTAACAGTGAGGCAGCTAAAGGCCCTCCGCCGTATATACGAGTAGGCGCCTTCGCCGCCTGGAACCATTATGCGGCTCTATCGCGCCTTCTACAGAAGGCCGGACGCATGCTGGCCGCATCTTCCGGGTTGGCACCTTCAGGCTTCAGGGTCATAGTCAATTCCCGCCTCCCTGAGAAACCCCTGGCCCTGGCCGCCGGGCTTGGCTTCATAGGCCGATCGAGCCTGCTTGTGAGCCATGCGTATGGGCCTGCATGCCTCATCGCTGCCTTGCTGCTGCCGGCGGAGTATGAGCTTGGGGTCAATGGTGGCCTTGGGGTCAACAACGACATTGCTGGCGGTGGCTGTGGTACTTGCCGTGCCTGCCTGGAGGCTTGCCCGACAGGAGCCATACTGCCCGATCATGGTGTGGAGCTTGAACGCTGTATACAGTACTGGACGACGAAGCCAGGCATGCCTCCAGCCGTGGTGAGAGCCGCCTGGGCTGATCGTCTCTATGGTTGCGATGCCTGTGTGGCCGCCTGCCCGCACTCGGCTCGCGCCACCGTGCTGGGTCCTGACGGCACGAGCCCGGTGTCGCGAGCGCGAGCCCTGATGCTTAGGTCAGAACAACGTCCGGGATCTTTTGTATCGGCTTCCTTCATCTTCGCCGCGAGCGATGAACAACTACGCTTGTTTTTTAAGAAAACAGCACTAGGGCTATCCTGGGTAGGCTTGGAAGAAGTACGCAGGAACGCAGAGTTGGCAAGTCCCTCCCATAGTTTGACGTGAGGCCTTTTGGGTAGTACAGTTGACAGTGAAGACAGGAGAGATACACGATGCAAGAAAGCCCCGTCAATCAATACTTAAGTTTCACACTCAAGGATGAGCTCTATGCTATTTCCATAGCCATGGTTCGCGAGGTGCTGGAATATACCAAGATAACAAGGCTCCCTAAAACGGCTAATTTCATGAAAGGTATCATCAACCTGCGGGGCCAAGGCGTTCCCGTCATAGACTTAGCGATTAAATTCGGCATGGAAGAGACGGCCATAGACAAGGACACGGCTATCATAGTCATGGACGTGGAAACTGATGACGGTATCGTCATAGTAGGAGTACTCGCCGATACCGTTCATGAAGTCATTGATTTGCCTGCTAGCAAGGTGGAGCCGGCACCGCGCTTCGGTACCAGCCTGGCTGCAGATTTTATTCAGGGAGTTGGTACCTTGGATGATGGCTTCGTCATCATACTTGATATAGGTCATATCTTTAGCAGTGACGAAGTATTTATGCTCAAGACAGGGGCCGTAGAAGGCAGCGCAAAGCAAAAACAGGAGCGTGATGTATGAAGAATGTTGATATGAAGCTTTCGGGCACAATCTTGACAATAACTGTCGATATTGCCAAGGAGTTTGGCTTGTCAAGCTCGGGAAAGAGCAAAATAATTGCCTCTACCGAGGGCAATGTGTCTATTCCCGACAAGGAAGAGATCAAGATAGGCCTCAATATCTATCGCAAGCCCTGATTCCGGGAATGACCCGAGCCTTGGCGTAAGCCGAGACTTGGCATTGCCCAAGCGCTCATGCAAGGCGTACTATACTAACAACCATGAACCCACTCGATATTTACGTAAACAAAGCAGTACCATTCAAATTCAAGGGTGTCGACCTGTCATTCGACCTGTCGCATGCCCTGTTCAGCTCCTTTGATATAGACGCAGGATCCCGCCTCCTCTTGAAGGCGATAGCCCAGAATGTTGAACAAGCCAGCGTAGGCTCAATAGTCGACATAGGTTCTGGCGTGGGAGTGCTCGGCATAGCCTGTGCAAAGGCCTATCCGGACTCGAGCCTGCTTATGCGAGACCGCGACGCCCTGGCATCTGCCTTTAGCGAGCGGAACGCCAGACGCAACAGGATTGCCTCGGTATCAATCGATACGCGCCTGTTCCTGGAAGGCATAGAGGCGGAACGCTATGACCTTGTGCTGTGCAACGTGCCGGCCAAGGCCGGTCCTCCCGTGCTTGACCGCTTCCTTAAAGATATCCCTGGCATCCTCACCGAGCGCGGCACAGGCGCCATCGTCGTCGTTGAGACAATAGCCGAAGCCGCCTTAGCATCGCTGCGCGCATCAGGCGCTGAGATCTACCGCACGGAGCGCGGGCCGGGTCATAGTGCCTTCCTCTTCAGGCGTGGCAGCGCCGCGGCCGTTGAGCCAGGAGCGTTCTGGGGCGTCATGGAACGTTCTGAGCAGAGACTGCGCGCCGGCAAGATATTGTATCGACTCAAAGGATATTGGGGACTCCAGGAATTCGATACACCCTCGTTCTCAAGCGAATTGTCGATGAACATGGCAGAGAACGCCATGGCCGGTCTCCACACCAGGAGGGTCGCCCTTATCAACCCCGGGGTCGGGCGTGTAGCCTGTTACATTGGAGCACGCGCCAGAGGCGCGACGATAGACCTGTGCGGACGCGACTCGCTATCGCTCGCCGTAAGCGCCAGGAACCTGGCGCTTAACGCCAAGGCTGATACACCGGCGGGCGAGTCATACTCTTTCGCATCCAAGCTTCCTGACAGTGCCTACGACCTCCTGGTCGAGACAGTCGATCCTATTCCCCGCGTCGATACACTAGACGATTCATGGGCCTCGGCTCTCAGGATCTTGAAGCGGGGGGGCTCCTACATAGCCACCATGCCATCTGCCGTCATGGACCGCTTCGAGAAACGAAAGCCAAAGGGAATGGTCAAGATATCGGGAAAAAAGAAGAAGGGCTTTGCCTGTGCCTCCTGGCGCCTTGAAGCTTGAGGGCCATTCTAGTCGGCTAGCCTGATTGCAGGCTCGCCTGATTACAGGCTCGCCTGATTACAGGCGGCCATTTTAACTTGTGCAGTGACCGTTTTAGGTATAGAACTGTTGCCTGTGGAGTAGCCATTATCAAAAGATGCCGCTCCGAGCACATACAAGGAGAGCTCACGATATGAACATCGATAGCATACGGCACCCCAGGCTTAGAGAATGGATAGACGAGCAGGTTGCAATGTGCATGCCAGACGACGTCTACGTCTGTGATGGTGGACAGGAAGAAGCCGACAGGCTGGCCGAGCGTATGCTACGCTCAGGGAGCTTCAAGCAACTCGACAAGAAACCAAACTCTTTTTATGTACGCAGCGACCCCGGTGACGTGGCCAGGGTGGAGAACAATACATTCATCTGCTCACGTTTCCGAGAGGAGGCCGGCCCCACCAATAACTGGCGTGACCCCGAGGAGATGAAGGGTGAACTCAGGCAGCGCTTCTTTGGATGCATGCGCGGCCGCACCATGTATGTCATACCATTCTCAATGGGGCCCATAGGTGGCCCGCTCTCGCAGATTGGCATAGAGCTTACAGACAGCCTCTATGTCGTGCTCAACATGCGTATCATGACGAGGATGGGTACGGCAGTCTTAGCGGAACTTGACAGGGACAAGCCATTCGTAAAATGCCTTCATTCTGTGGGCTATCCCTTGACCCTAGGCCGCCGCGAACTGGCATGGCCCTGCGATTCAAACAACAAGTATATTGTCCATTTTCCCGAAGAACGATCCATCTGGTCCTATGGTTCGGGCTACGGTGGCAATGCCCTTCTAGGCAAGAAGTGCTATGCCCTGAGGATAGCCAGCGTCATGGCCCGCGATCAGGGCTGGCTGGCTGAACACATGCTCATCCTGGGGTTAACAAATCCAGAAGGACAGAAGAAATACATCGTGGCGGCATTCCCCTCTGCCTGTGGCAAGACTAACCTGGCCATGCTTGTGCCCAGCATCCCCGGCTGGAAGGTTGAGACGGTTGGAGACGACATAGCATGGCTTCGATGGGGCAAGGATGGTAGGCTCTACGCCATCAATCCAGAGGCCGGCTTCTTCGGTGTTGCTCCTGGCACCAGCATGAAGTCTAACCCCAATGCCATGTTGTCTGCTCAGAAGAACAGCATTTTTACAAACGTAGCATTAACCCCCGACGGCGATGTGTGGTGGGAGGGCATTGGTACGCCACCACCGGAGGGACTCATAGACTGGCTCGGCGAAAGCTATGATCCGTCAAACGACAAACCGGCCGCTCATCCTAACAGCCGTTTTACGGCTCCGGCCAGTCAGTGCCCTGTGATAGACCCAGAATGGGAGAACCCCGAGGGTGTGCCTATAAGTGCCATCCTGTTTGGTGGCCGCCGCGTCGGCACGGTTCCCTTGGTGCACGAGGCATTGGATTGGGAGCATGGCGTGTTCATGGGTTCTATAGTTTCTAGCGAGACGACCGCCGCCGCCGCAGGAGCCGTCGGCAAGTTGCGGCGCGACCCCTTTGCCATGCTGCCATTCTGCGGCTACAACATGGGAGATTACTTCCACCATTGGCTTAGGATGGGAGAACGCTCGGGCGTGGTCCACCCACGGGTGTACTACGTCAACTGGTTCCGGAAGGGAGAGGACGGAGCCTTCCTCTGGCCAGGCTTTGGAGACAACGCGAGGGTCCTCAAGTGGATATTCGAGCGATGCGACGGCGTAGGCAAGGCCGTCGAAACGGCCATAGGCTATGTTCCTGCGCCAGGGGCCCTGGACATTGACGGCCTCGATATGACGCCAGAAGCCATGCAGGCTCTTCTGGCGGTACGTGAAGAGGAATGGCTGGCCGATATACCAGGGATCAGAGCCTTCTATGGCAGCTTTCATGACGGGTTTCCTGAACCATTACTGGCTCGTCTTGCCTGGCTTGAGCGCCGGCTTCAAGGTGGCGCCGCCGGCATCAAGGGCTAAGGTTGCCTGATCGAGCCCTGCAGGCTTGCAGGCTTGCAGGCTCGCCTGGTTACAGGCTCGCCTGGTTACAGGCGGCACAGAGGCCAGAGAGGTACATGGTATGGCGAGTGACCGACAGACCAAGATCGCTTTCGAACTCAGAGACGAGGCCGTCCATGCGGCATTCGCCCAGATCTATAAAGCGGTGGCATGACTCGCAATGGAACCAGTGTCGATGAGCCGAGTGGCAGGATGCGTAATAGCGTTCTATGCCATGCTCGGAACAGTAGAGCACGAATGATTCGGCAAGACCCGCCTCTTCCAGATGGTGGAGCGACCTATAGACAGTCGCCTGGTCGCAGCTTCCCTCTATGGCCTCCATGACGCCTGAGGCAGACAGCGGCTGTCCTGCCTGTACCAGGACGTCCATGACGGCTGACCTGGCCTTTGTCATCGCCGTCGCCCCGCTCGTAGCGCGCTGACAGCCGATACCAATAGGAACAGGGCCCCTGAAATTACGACGACGACCGCGCCGGCCGGCATATCGAGTGCCCAGCTGGCTACAAGGCCCAGGCTTATGAGTATGGCGGACAGGATGGCTCCACCGAGCATCATAGCCGCCAAATTCTTGGCTATGAAACCCGCGGTTCCAGAAGGCAGGGTCAGCATGGCTATGACCATCACGATGCCTACGAATGTCTGGAGCAATACCACGGCTACGGCTGTGACAGCCAGTGTTACCAGGAACACCGTCTCTGTTGGCACGCCCCTGACACGGGCGAACTCCTCATCGAAGGCGCTGGCCTCTATCTGGGGGTAGTAGCGCCAGGCCAGGAGTACGACGATGACGTCGAGGGCGGCGAGCATCACCAGGTCGATGGTCGACACAAGGAGGATGTTGCCAAACAGGTAGCTCATAGGGTCTGCGTAGCCCGGCGTCTTGGCTATGAAGAGGACACCTATACTCATGCCTATGGCCCAGACAGCGTTGATTACGGTGTCCTCCCTCTGTTTTGCGCGCAGCGATACATAGCCTATGACGGCAGCGGCAAGCAGGGCAAAGATGAGGGCGCCTACTATGGGAGGAAGGCCGGGAACAAGGCCCTTGGCAGACAGGAACAAGGCCATGCCTATGCCTCCCAAAACGGCATGGGATATGGCTCCAGCCAGGCCTGCTATGCGCTTGACGGTGACGACGGCTCCGAGGGTGCCAAAAAGAACGGCAGACAAGAGGCCTGCTACCAGGGCGTTGCGAACGAAGGGCATGGTGGGGTCAAGGAGGGCGCTCAGGTAGGAACTCATGCGTCACCTTTCTGGCCGCAACAGGCATCGTCTGGCAGCTCGGTGTCATGGAGCACCTGGAGGGCGGCACCCCCGTATTGGTCGCTTGAGACATGCAAGGCGGGCTTGGCCTGGTGACGAATGACGCTTCGACCGTGCCCACGCTCGCCTACGCAGAAGACGGAGTCTGTCAGGGCCGTGACGAAGCCCGTATCGTGGGTCACCACGAGGATGGTCGTGTCGCCCTTGAGACCGCCGAGTGTCTTGAAGAGCCTCGCCTCGCTCTCGGCATCCATATTGGCCGTTGGTTCATCAAGCACGAGGATCTCTGGCTCGGCTGCAAGTGCCCTGGCCACGAGGACTCTCCTGCGTTGACCCCCTGAGAGGGCCGAGTATGGGCGTTCTGCTAGAGCCTCGACATCGGCCATCTCCAGAGCCCTTGAAACAGCCGTATCGTCGCGTGATCCGTAGCTTCTGGTCGATCCTAGAAGCCTGCCCATCCTGACGACCTCCCGCACCGATATTGGAAAGGCTGGGTCATAGGAGGCATGCTGAGGCACGTAGCCTATTGAACTTCTAGTCAGCTCGGGGGATCGCCCAAGAACGCTGACGCTGCCCGAGCTTGGTTTGATCAGGCCTAGAAGCAACTTCAAGACAGTGGTCTTGCCTGATCCGTTTGGCCCGACTATGGCAGCAAACTCGCCTGCGTGAATATGAAAGCGCGCTCCGTCGAGGACCGCTAGGTCTCCGTATGAAAATGAAACATCGTCGAAACGTATGGCCACGGTTTTGATAGTAGTCGCTTTGGCCGATCTGGAGCCGCTCACCGTGACGCTCGCTTCAATGACGAACCTATGCGCCGTAGGTTATCAAGCCAGTCTCTTGCCAGGGGGTCTATGCTTATGACCGTTCCTCCTATGGCATCTGCTACGACCTTGGCCGCGCTGGCAGGGAATTGCGCCTGGACAAATATGACCTTGGCCCCATCCGCCCGAGCCTCGGCTATCAGGGCCGCTATTGTCTTCTGGGTAGGTTCCTTGCCACCTGTTTCTACTGCCTCCTGTCGTATGCCTAGATCGTCGAGCAGGTAGCCAAAGGCTGGGTGATAGACGAAGACAGGCTTGCCTTTAAGGGGGGCAAGCTCGGCTGACAGTTCATCATACACAGAGTCTATGTCGAGTATGAGTGATTCATACCGTGCCTCGAAGGTCGTCTTCCCGGCAGGATCGGCATTGGAAAGGGCCGCAAGCATGTTTGCGGCTATCGATTTAGAGGCCTGCCTTCCAAGCCAGACGTGGGGGTCGAGACCGGATTCTCCATGGTCGTCTCCATCAGGCCCTTCATCATGGCTATGGGCCTCGAGGCTTCTGTACCGTATTCCAAGTGTCGTATCGACTATAGGCAGGCTGGGGTAGAGAGCCGCTATTCTTGGCTTAAGAGCGTTCTCAAATTCTGAACCTATGGTGAACCACAGAGTGGCCTTGGACAAATCAGCCATCTGCCTGGGGCTGGGTTCATAGGCGTGAGGGCTTTGGCCTGCTCCAACAAGAACGAGCGGCTTGAAGCTATCGCCGGCGATTCGTTCTACGAAGTATGCCTGTGGCAGTATACTAACGACCGCAACCTTGGCAGGTGCTGCGTAAAGCGGAACAGAAAGGGTAGCTATAAGCACGGCGCTTGCGACTATGCTGCCTGGTTTCATGATATCTCCTTAAGTGATGCTATTCTTTTGCGAATGATTCGCAAAAAATACTGCAGACTGATGCTGTCGGCAAGTGCTAAAGAGCTATATTGTGTTCTTGTTTACGAGCCTGTCACGGTTTATACTCTGTCGCGGCGTACCAGCGCCAATATGAGCAACACGCCATGTTTGGAGGATGCAATTGACCGCATTAACGGTAATCGTGGCGGCATCGGCAAGTGGTTTAGTAGCCATTGCCTATGCCGTTTGGAAGAATGCCTGGATTCACAAACGGCCCATAGGCAATGAAACCCTGGAACGTATTTCAGGCTATATAGCGGAGGGAGCCGAGGCGTTTTTAAAACGGGAGTACACGGTGCTCATTCCGTTCGTCGGTCTCGTGGCTCTATTCCTTACCCTGGCTAATACGGGTTCCTTAAGGCTTTCTGCCGTGGCCTTCGTGCTAGGGGCCGCCTGCTCGGCCGCTGCAGGATACTTTGGCATGAAGACAGCCACCGCCGCCAACTCAAGGACAGCCGCTGCGGCCGATGGGGGAATAGCCCCCGCACTGCGCATAGCCTTTGCTGGTGGTTCTGTCATGGGCATGACGGTCGTCGGCCTGGCTCTCATAGGTATTTCTGCCGTGCTCATGCTTGGCATCGTCCTCTTTGGCGATAGCCTGGCAGCATTCAGAGCCACCATCTTCCCGATTCTGTCAGGATTCAGCCTAGGAGCCTCCACCATAGCCCTCTTTGCCCGTGTAGGCGGCGGCATCTTCACAAAGGCCGCCGACGTCGGAGCCGATCTCGTCGGTAAGGTAGAGGCGGGCATTCCAGAAGATGACCCGCGCAACCCAGCCGTCATTGCAGACAACGTCGGCGACAACGTCGGCGATGTTGCCGGCATGGGTGCCGACCTCTTCGAGTCTTATGTTGGGTCAATTGTTGGCTGCGTAGTCCTAGGTGCCGGTGTTGCCGCCTCCGATGACATGCGGCTTCGCCTGGCCCTCCTCCCCATACTGATGGCTGCCATGGGCATCGGTGCCTCTATTCTTGGCACCTTGCTCGTCAGGGGTAAGCCTGGCTCATCTCCCCAGAAAGCCCTCAATGCGGGTAGCTTTGGAGCAGCCGGCCTGGCCGCATTGCTGCTATACCCTCTTGCGTACTTTGCGCTTGGAAGCGGTACCTTCGATGGTGGCAAGGGCGCCTTGAGTGTATCAATAGCCGCCATCTTCGGTTTGGCCGCGGGTACCGCCATAGGCCTCCTCACCGAGTTCTTCACCGGAACCGATACCATCCCGGTAAGGAAGATAGTTCGCTCGTGCGATACCGGCGCCGCCACGGCCATCATAACGGGCCTGGGCGTAGGCATGCTTTCCACCCTGCCACCAATACTCGTTATTTCAGGGGCCATTCTTGGTAGTTACGCCCTGGCAGGCCTCTACGGCATAGGCATGGCCGCCCTTGGCATGCTGATGACCCTGGGCATACAGCTGTCGGTAGACGCCTACGGACCCATTGCAGACAACGCCGGCGGCCTTGCCGTCATGTCTGCCATGGATCCGCACGTACGCGAAGTCACCGATGAACTCGACGCCGTAGGCAACACAACAGCAGCCGTGGGCAAGGGCTTCGCCATAGGCTCGGCGGCTCTAACCGCTATAATCCTGTTCAGCGCCTTTGCCCAGTCGGCTGGCGGTTCAAACGAGATTATATTCAATATAACAGACCCCAGGGTGCTCGTCGGCCTGCTCATAGGAGGCATGATACCCTTCCTTTTCTCCGCTCTCGCCATGGATGCCATAGGCGCATCGGCGTTTGCCATGATAGAGGAGGTAAGGCGGCAGTTCAGGGAGAGGCCGGGCATTCTTCTGGAGACGGAGATACCTGACTACAGGGCATGTGTCGATATTTCTACAAAGGCGTCTCTACGCAAGATGATACTACCGGGTATCATAGCCGCTGCCAGCCCGCTCGTGATAGGATTCACGGGTGGAATTGAGATGCTCGGAGGCCTCTTGGCGGGAGTAACCGTCACCGGCGTCCTTATGGCTATCTTCATGTCAAACTCAGGCGGAGCCTGGGATAACGCGAAGAAACTCATAGAAGGCAGACGTAACGGTAAACGCTCGGAGGCTCACATGGCCGCCGTGGTTGGAGACACCGTAGGTGATCCCTTCAAGGATACCGCAGGCCCGGCACTCAATATTCTTATAAAACTGATGGCGATCATATCCTTGGTGATCGCCCCGATCTTAAAGTCTTACTGGGGGTAATACTATGGCTGACGACAAGCGCCTGTATCTAGTCATGCATCCTAACCACGCGTTGATAGCGAGCCAGCTCGATCCCGCGCGGTTCGCCAAACACTATACCCAGGGTTCCACCCGGTATTTTGAAGGGCGGCTGATATTTGTGGAGATCGATCCTTCATTCCGTCATCCTTACTTTAAGATAGATCAGGCCTTTGCTGATCTCAAACCGCACGAGGATGGCCGGCCTAAGGCTACCAAATTCATATCGAGCTACCGCACCTTTGAGCACATGGATTTTGACGCCTTTGGCAAGTTGTACTATTGCAACTCGCTGGGTGATTTTGTGGAACACGAGTCGGCAGACTATGATCCCAAGATGCGGGGCGACGAGATGCGCATTGTACTCGAGGCCAACCCCATCAAGATGATGGTGCTCACTAAGTACAACTTCATAGACTACGCCAAGTTTATAACGGACCCTGATATGCCAAAGGGCGCTCCTGTCATGTTCTACTCCCAGCTGGAATTTAACGTCGACGACTTCCTCAAGGAGTTCCAGGATAATCCCTTCATTCGATGCTTCGTACCCGGTATCCATCCGGCCCGCCTGCGTGAGGCTATCTTCGAGGTGCGTGCCAAGCCAGGCAAGAACACCAAGGGTCTGTCACTGGACTGCCCGGTGGACCGCATTTCATACAAATTCTTGAGGCACGGATTCATGTTTGCCTCTGCTAAACAGACAAAGTTCTATCCTCTCATGCCACTGGAAGAGGTAGAGCGCAAGCACTACAAATTCTGGAAAAATATGTAAGGCAGTGAGCCCTACACACGCGCGCTACAGAGACGACGGGCCTGCAAGGCTAAACTTGCAGGTTATACGTTTCTATGGCGCGCGTTTTTTTTATGCCATGGCACCTTGTTACAGAATTTCATGCGTGCCGTGATTTTCTAGGAAAGTGAGCCACTATGAAGCCCATCACAGACGCCGAATCTATATTCCGAGCGGCCGTAGCTAGGGTCGATCCTGTGCCGATGATACAGAAGGCACTGCGGATAGTCGTCGATTCACCGGGAAGCCATTCACCGGGACGACGCAGGCCAGAGCGGCTTGTGGTGCTTTCAGGCGTGAGCGATGAAACCAGCTACGATCTTAATGCCTATGACAGGATTTTTGTGACAGGCATGGGCAAGGCTTCCGCTCGCATGGCCTTAGGGCTGGAGAACGTCCTCGGTTCCAGGCTGTCGGGAGGCCTCGTCGCCGTCAAGGAAGGGCATGTAGAGAAGCTTGCGCGCGTCAGGCTCATTGAATCGAGCCACCCGGTACCCGATGGCAGGTCTGTAGTAGCGGCTCGCTCCATACTGGAGCTTGGTGCCTCACTGGGTACTACCCTGGGTGACAGAGACCTTGTCATAGTGCTTGTTTCTGGCGGCGGTTCGTCCCTCCTGTGCGCGCCTGCACCAGGCATAAGCCTCGAGGACAAGATTGCCGTGACGAGACTCCTCTTATCCTGCGGAGCGACGATTCATGAGATGAACTGCGTGAGGAAGCACCTGTCTGCCGTAAAAGGCGGCCAGCTGGCCGCGGCTCTCGCTCCTGCTACGGTGCTGGCTCTCGTTCTGTCTGATGTGATAGGGGATGATCTTGATACCATAGCCTCGGGACCTACCGTGCCTGATTCAAGCAGCTTTGCCGATGCCTTACACATAGTCAGGCGTTACGGCATAGAGGAAAAGCTACCTGTTTCAGTGGCTTCTCGCTTGCGTTCTGGCGCTGCCGGGGGGTCAGGATCCCCCAGCGAGACGCCAAAACCGGGAGACCCTCTCTTTGAGAGGGTTAGAACCGTGCTTGTGGGCACCAACAGGCTTGCCTTGGAGGCGGCTAGAACCGAGGCTCAAGGTCTTGGCTACGACACACTGGTATTGAGTTCCCGTCTGACAGGAGAAGCCAGGGAGCTTGCATTGACATTCCTTGGAATAGGACAGGATATAGCGGCATCGGGTTTTCCTCTCAGGGCGCCAGCCTGTGTGATTGCAGGCGGAGAGACAACCGTTACCATCCGTGGTAAGGGGAGAGGAGGTCGTAACCAGGAGATGGCCTTGGCCTTCCTTGCGGCCTTGGGGCGTTCCGGCAAGGCTAGCGATCGCCTGACATTCCTGTCTGGAGGAACCGATGGCAACGATGGCCCTACCGATGCGGCTGGAGCCGTCGTACATGCCGGGCTGTATGAGTCAGCAAAGACCTTGGGTCTCGATATCGATGCCGCCCTCGATACCAACGATTCGTACACATACTTCAAGCAGGCAGGGGGCCTTCTTATGACAGGACCTACAAACACCAACGTGTGCGACGTGCAGGTGCTACTCGTCAATGATTAGTGTTACGAAGCTTGGTGATGCTTGCCTGGAGGAGTTTAAGATCGTATGATACTAAACAGGCGCGATGAACAGCGCTCTGGTATTTGCAACTAATAATAGTAATGGAGGTGTGTATGCTTGATAATGAGGTGCTCGCGGCTATAAAGAGCGGTATGAAGGGCGAACTTGATTCAATAACCGTCTACGAGGATGCCGCAGCGGCATCTGTGGGGGAGGTCAAGGACTTCTTTACGGAGCGAGCTGCCGCAGAAAAAGAACATTTTAATTACCTATTGGGGTATTACAAGACACATACGGTAAACCTGACGCCAGAGCGCAATGCCGCGGCTGAACTGGGTGGGTCATGGAAGTCTGCAATAATAAGCAAGCCCTTCCTCACTCAGATTGCATCATCTCGTCACCTGACGGCTGCCATATCGGCCGCGCTCCACCTGGAGTTAGATGCCGTCAAGCTCTATAGGGATTGGGCCACGCGTGCCAAGGCGCCCGAGCTTAAGAGCCTCCTGGAACGCTTAACGGTTTGGGAGCAACAGCATTACGATGATCTCTTGAGCATACAGGAAGAGCTTGAACAACATTACTTTGATATAAACAATTTTAAACCGTTCTAGATGTCTATGGAGAGCCTGGCTGCCAGGCAAGGCTCTCCGTGCATAACCTTCCGTCTCAGTAGGCAAAGGCCTCTGTTATACTTTTACCAATAATTAAGCACGTCTTCAGCAAAACCCAGGAATTTGTTTAGCTTGATCTTCTTCCCGTCGTCTAATACGACGGCTCCTGTAAATTCTCCAAAAACCTGATGCTGTACCGATTGTATGGGGCCCATGGACGTGACCGAATTTCTGTCTACAAGCGGTTTAAAGTCCATCTCGAAGCGGCCGTCTGAACTTGAGAAACGCCAGGGCTGTGTATAGTCACTCTCGTCTAGATGAAAGCTAACCTCTGCCAGCTTGTGAATCTTTCCCCCGTAGAACAAGACGTTTTCACTGGCTGGTGTTCGGTCTGAGAAGCCATAGCCTATGTTCCATCCGAATGGAATGGAGCCTAGGTAGCCAGAGGCCGAGCCCCAGTACCAGCGATTCTTATAGGTCCAGCGACCACGGCCCCAGTCGAGTGCCCCAAAGTCACGGCCGGGGTCGAATTCATAGCGACTCTTGCCTATCGTGAAGCCACCCGAGGCCTGCATGCAGTTTATCTTACGGTTGTAATAGAAGGCCCGGCGGTTTTCTGCCCACGACGTGGCTATGTTCATGCTTTCAAGCTCTGGGCTCTGGGCCAGGATGATGGCGCCTTCAAGCCCCATTTCACCGGCGGCATTCTTGAGGCCAGGAGCCTTGAATGACAGGGTGCGGATACCACCGGCGTATACAAAAGCCATGGAGAGCCGCTTGTCTCCGAATGATACATGGCCTTCATCCGAGCCCGATGGAAAACCTGTCTTTCCGAGCGGCAAGAGGCTCAGGGTATCTACCTGGTGCGAGCTTCCGTTTTTTAAGTCTATGAAACACAGGGCGAAGAGGCCTGCATAGCCTAGGTCGCTCATGGTCAGGGTCAGGGCGAAGCGTCCCTTGTTAGACAGCACAGAGAAATAATCCCATTCCTTTATCCTCAGTGGGCTGGCTTTGATGGCTGATCTGTCGTATCGCCAGTAGGGGTGTCGTGCCCAGCCTTCCTTGCTTATCTTGCCTGAGTCGTCGAGCAGGTCGATGGGAGATAGGATTTCTTTCTGCATGCGTGCCTCCGCCGTCTATACGATACTATACGCTCTGAATCCACGCTTTGCCAGCTGTTAATGCTGGCGTACGATGCTACAGCTGGCATATAGTCAAGGAGCATTGCTAGACTGCGCTTAGTGCCGCCACATTGGATGAGCGCCGGCAAGGAGAGAACATGGCCGATACTGAGACTCTTGATCCCCTCCATGGCGTTACCCTGGCTACGATGCTGGAGCAGCTGGAGGAGAGGATGGGCTGGGACGGGCTTGCACTGAAGATACCTGTTAATTGTTTTCAGAGCGAACCTAGCCTCTCGTCGAGCCTTAAATTCCTGCGCCGCACGCCCTGGGCCAGGCAGAAGGTTGAACTTCTATACTTGTACACCTTTTACCCCAAGAAGGCTGGAGAGCTTGCCAAAAGAAGACGGGGTATTGACGTTTGATTTTAATGTACGTCGTTAAAAGCCTGTGCTATTCTGTTATCCAACCATCGGGCAACGCCATGATGCGTACATATCCCGGGATAGATGCATGAAAACTTTGAGGAGGCTACTATGAAGAAGTCACTGGCGGTCCTGTTCGTATTGCTCGCTCTCGGAGCTAGCGTGTTTGCGGCTCCCAAGAGCAAGGTCAAGATTGCGCTGATCATAGAATCGACTATCGACGACAAGGGTTGGGGTCAGGCTATGAGTGATGCAATCCTGGATATTCAGAAAAAATACGGCTCCTCTCTCATCGAATACAACTATAGTGAGAAGATGAAGCCAGTGGATGCAGGATCTGCAGCAAGGCAGTACGCCTCACGTGGCTTCGACATAATCGTCGCGCACGGCGCTCAGTTCAAGAACATGGTTATTGAATTGTCAGAGGAATTTCCCAAGACGACGTTTGCATTTGGCACTAACGCCGATGTAGGACCCAAGAACGTGTTTACCTACATGCCCATGAGTGAAGAGACTGGCTATATCAACGGTGTCATAGCCGGCATGGTGACGAAGACGAATATCCTTGGCATCGTCGGCCCCGTCGACGCCGGTGACTCGGCTCGCTATAACCGCGGTTTCTGGCTTGGTGTAAAGTCTGTCAACCCCAAGGCTGATATCAAGGTAGCACACACTGGCTCATTTGCAGACTTCGTGAAGGCAGCCGAGCTTGCCCAGACCCACATAAAGGCAGGAGCGGACATCCTCACAGGCGCATCACAGCAGGCAACAGGTGGTCTCCGTGCCGTAGCCGAATACAAGGACAAGAGTATTTGGTGGTTGGGACAGGACACCCTGCAGATTACCATGACAGAAGGCTACAAGGTCATAGCCGCTGCCGGCTACGATTACGCTCCTGTCATCGATATCATGATTGACAAGCGTCAGTCTGGCGTCTTAGGTGGAGAGAATATACCGATGACGTTTAAAAACGGCGGCTTCGTCTACCAGTTTAACGACAAGGTGGGGCCGGTTCTTACTGCAGCCATCCGCAAGGCAGCAGACCAGGCTCGCGCCGACATTACCGCTCAGAAGCTTAAGCTGGACTGGCAGTCGGTCAAGTACTGATTCAGGATCCTGACGACCCGTCTTACGGTACGGGTACACAGAGGCATCGTGCGGCATCACGAGTCGCATGCCGTGCGCTGTCTCTGTTTTTGTATTATCGTACCTTTGTGTACCATCCCCTTTTAAACTTCGCACGGTACTAAGGAGCTTTACCATGGGCCATGAGGCGATACGCAGCCTGGAGCTACGCGGCATAACAAAGCGTTTCCCAGGCATCCTGGCATGCGACCATATAGACCTTTCTGTTGGCGAGCATTCTGTTCGGGCCCTGGTAGGAGAGAATGGCGCGGGCAAGACAACGCTCATGAACATCCTGATGGGTCTATACCAGCCCGACGAGGGCCACATCCTCATAAATGGCTCGGAGGTCAGGTTCCGATCGCCAAACGACGCGTTTGATCATGGTCTGGGCATGGTTCATCAACATTTTATGCTTGTTCAGAACATGACAGTAGCAGAGAACGTGGCTTTAGGCATGAAATCGACCCATCGGCCGTTCAAGTTAAATCTTCATAGCGTTAGATCGCGTATCATGGAGATTGCAGAGCGCCATGACTTGCCTGTCAATCCAGACGCACTGGTATGGCAGCTGTCTGTAGGCGAGCAGCAGCGTGTCGAACTCGTAAAGACGCTCTGCTTGGGAGCCAGATTCCTCATTCTTGACGAACCTACCTCTGCATTGACACCACAGGAAACAGACGAACTCATTTCGCTGCTTCATAAGATGTCGAGTGAACTTTCCATAGTATTCATAAGCCATAAGCTGCATGAGGTAAAGGCGCTTTCTGATACGGTCTCCATCCTAAGGCGCGGCCGAATCGTCTTCGAGGGGCG
>JAVEXO010000058.1:0-15272 GCA_034003955.1 Spirochaetia bacterium
TTGGCCATAACCTGTCTCTGTTCTATAAGCCATAGCTTGTTCTTCTCTATGGTAAACCGTATCTGCCTTATTTCCTTGTGATGATCCTCAAGAGACGCCGCTATTCTCTTGAGCTCCTTTAGATGTACCGGAGCTATCTTGTTGATATCGTTACCGGATGCACCAATCTCATCGAAACGCTCCTCGAAGTATTCTCCCTGCAGCACCTTCTGTCCGTTTACTACATTACGGGTAAAGAAGGCGCCTGCACATGAGCCCTTACCATAGTTCCCATAGACCATGGGCTGTATGAGAATAGCTGTATCATTGTCATCCTGCTCGTCGAGGCTAAGGAGCCTGGAGATACGCTTGAGGGCAATGTCAATCTGGGTCCAGGCATCATCGAAGAAACCCTTAGGAATAAGATCTTCATATGAGCTCATCAAGGCCTCTGCCTTGGCTCCCGGCTTATCAGAATCAAGCACCGTACTCGCCTGCACTATACGTTCTCGTATCTTGGCGACATCCTTATCCCGCTTCTCAAGCTCGGCTATGCGCTCCTCAATCTTGAGCATTCCCCTGGCGAGGAATGCCACTTCGTGAGCTCCAAAGTTCTCGCCCACATTTTTATTAAAACCTGCTACGCTAGACCTAACAAGGCCAAAGTTATGCAATGTTGGATAATTTGAAATAGTAAGGTTTGAGGAAATGACTATCTTAAGAAGGAGCGGTTCCTTGTCGTTACCATAGCTTTTTTCTACTATTGCCGCGACCTTCTTGAGTGCCGGCTTTATGGCTCCAACAACGTCGAGGCCTGCAAGCCTTGAGGCTACACCAGAATCTATTATAAGGCCAGGCAGTATAGGAAAGCCAAGCTCTGAGAATTCATTAGCCTGCCTTCCGCGCTGCCCCAGAGCTTCTATATCTACGCCTTTAGCTATTGAATCTTTCTGGCTAAAGAAATGCACATTGGATTTCATGATTGTCTCCTTACTCAAAAGAGCGACAGGACGCCGTTAATCGGGCCACGGAGGAAGGCTTCAAACATTGAACTTGCGCCTTGAGCCAGATAGCGTTGGAGCTTAGCAACGTCACAGATGTTCTCGCCTGCTACGGCAAACTGTATGACGCTACCATGCTTAACCTTGCCCCACTTAAACAATGCGTTAAGGTTTGTTATACGTTCTGAATCATAATACACAAGAACAGTGAGATCCGGATGTTTTATCCTGAAGCTATCGATGATGCGCTTCCAGGCCTCCACATTACCGTTATGGAACAACTCGTTTGTTACCAGGACACCATACATGGGCGTCATCCGTGACCCCGTCTTGGGAACAGGAAGCTGTTTTGCTACCGGAGCCTCCTGGACTACAGGTGCTTCGGCTTTTTGTGAAACTTGAGCCTTACCCTTCTTGCTCCCTGCTGCCTTGGGTGCCTTAGCTGCCTTAGGAGCCTTCTTTATATTATCTGGTTTAGGAGGAGATGGCACCTTATAGGAACAAGAGCCCTTCTGAAGGGCCGGTATATCCTTGGCCTTGGCACCTTGATACAAAGAAATCAAGGCATCCGCAGCCTTGACAGCCAAACCTGTGTCAAAAGGCTTTCCAAAGCATCCAAGATACGCAACAAGCAACTCTGACTTGTTCATTCTATCAATCTTGGAAGTATGCTCCGGGTTCTTTGGATTAATGGCTATGACACCAAGGTCGGGGTGCTGATACAGCACCACCATATCGAAGGCGTTCCATGTCTTGACCGTCTCTTGAACGGAAGAAAAATCATTTATAGTAGATGCCATATTCTTTGAGGCGACATAGTATCCATATTTATCTATCAACAACATTGAAACAAATGTTTGAATTTGGTCGCTTTGAATGATCTTTTCATCTAAAAGCTCATTGAGCGCATCCGCAAGGTTTTCCTTGCCGGCTACTCGTTCTGACAAACCCACTGTAGATTTTACGTGTCGAACTGAGGCGTTGAACGAATCCTTGCCAGCCAAGGATTCGTATTTACAACTCGAGGCAATCATGCTCTCCCCTTCCTTGTTTCCGTAATTAAAAAAGCGCCCCCCGATTTCGGGGGGCGCAATCGCTTTTCTCTATCAGAGTTCGCGGATGCCGCCCTCGTTCTTGGAGCGCGGCTTAGGGCCACGTTTGGCACCGGTCTTCTTACGACCAGTGTCTACGACTCCCTTGGGTCTTCCAGCACGCTTGGCCGTAACGGGTTTGGCCTTTGCTTCCGGCAAGGCAGGTGCAGATGGCTCGGCGTTGAGCATGGCAAGATAACCGGCTGCCGCTGGTTCCTGGTCATCATCTAAAGACGGCGGGGCAAAGCTCTGGGCTATGTCTTCTCGCACTGTTGAGCGTCTGCGGCTGAATGAGGCGAAGGCCGCATCCTGGAATCCCTTTGAAACACCATGGAGGAACTCATTGAGTACGTTGGCCATGCCGTCCAGGGTAGCCTTCTTGCGCTTGATTGAACAAATGTCAACATCAAGGAGCAGACCAGGCTGAATGTGGTAGGGGTTGATCATGTAGTCAAAGCGCTGGAATTCCTTCTCAAGGAATGTCAGTCTATCTTCTACCACACGACGCTGGATGGGATACTGATAGGCATACATGCTCTTGAGCTTGTCGCGCATCAGTATGAGACGGTTCTTTACCTTATCTTTTTCATAGATGTAGGTGCAGTTAAGGCTCTCTACATCGGTCTCGGCTGGCTTAACGAAGGCAATCTCGTCCCATACCTTGGCGATATCCTCATAGAGCGGCTCGCCAGATTTTTCCTTGATGCGTTTGCGGATCTTGCTCTTCATGATCTTTGCAAGGTCATCGAAGTCAGTTATGCGCTTGAGGAACTTGGTATCGTCATACATCATCTCCAGTACATCCCAGAGATGCTGAACCTCTGTCTCAAAACTGGTGATCTGCACATCGTAGGCCTTGCGTTCTTCTATGAGCTGGGCATTATCGTAGTACTGAAGGCGAATCTGATAGCGCTCGTCTGGAAGATGGGCGGTATCGGTATCTTCGTACTCTCTAATATACAAGAGCCTGGCATTCTTGAGGTTTTCAATGTACTGATACCCCATCTTGGAGGTATCAAGGATAGATGTGATGGAGTTGACGGCGGTATTGAAGCCGCGGTTTCTGATATTTTCTATATCGATAATCTTCTTGAGATTCTCACGAATATTGAGCTGATCAAAGGTGGCTGGGTCAATCTCGGCACGAAGATTGTTTATCCTGTCCATCAGGTCCTTGGCGACTATAGAGTAGCGTTTTGACTTGCTATTCTCTGAATCATCGTCAGTATGATCCCGTACCTTCTTCATGCGCTCGAATATGATCTCGGTATCGTTGAGCTCTTCCTTGCCCTCGTCTATCAGCTGATCCTTCAAAAGCTCTATATCCTTATCGATAGTATCGATGATGTGCTTGGCAATCAGGTCCTTTATCAGGTACTCAACGGTAACTTGATAATGGAATATTGGGCTAATGAGCTCTGAATCGAGGATATTTACAGAAAGCTTGACATCGGCGACCGTCTTTGGCTTGTAGGTATTATCCTTGAATGCGCACTTGACGACTGAATAGGCATTCTCACCGCGGATGAAGGCACCCACATCGGTCTTTTGCCTGAGGAGGGAGTTAGTCAGGTTCTCAAGTTCGTTGACACCGCGCTGGATGTGCCCCTGGAGATGGCCAAACATGTTGACCATTGACTTCTCGATCTCACCGGTATTGAACTTGTCGGCTCCGCCAACTTCGTCAAGAAGCGTTGCTATTTCCTTGGGAGTATAGCGCGCCAGGCTCTTCATCTCTTCCTTGTCGATGAAGTTCCTGACCTTCTTCACCATCTCGTCTTCTGTCGTGACGATATAGCGGTTGAACATATTCTGGTAGTTCTGGTTAAAGTAGTTGTATACCTTCTCCTTGAGACCACCCATTACGTCGAGGCGCTCTAACACCTCTTTGGGAAGCCTGGAGCTTATGTGATGGAGGACCTTGTTGGTCTCCTCATGCAAGAGCTGATCTACTTCCTTCTGCTGATCACGGTTTTCCTGTGCCAGCGAGTTTCGAGAACCGACCGCACTCGGTTTCTCGGGATGGTAGACATTGGGACTCTTAGGTAGATCTATCGCGCCCATAATGGTTCTCCTTAGTACATCAGAATGATACTTTGCTATGATAACTCCATATTTCAAAAAGTTAAAGCCTTACAATTAATTTTATAAGGGTGTTTTTTCACTTTATATGGAAGATTATAGTATTTTTTGTTTTTCAGCTTGCAAATCACCTGAAAATGGGCAATGCTGTTTCAAGCATAACAAACGTCAGAAGGCATTATGAATAGACGAGCCATACTAGTTTTATCACTCGTAACACTGCTCGCTGGCCTGCCCGCTGAAACACGTTCGACCAGCGTAGACTTTATCATGCTCGTGGACACGTCTCTGTCTATGGCAGACGCCATAATGGAGGCAAAAAAATACGCAGCCGGCGAGGTCATTGGAAGACTGGTTGAACCAGGCGACTGGGTATGCATTCTTAAGTTCTATGGCAGATCAGAGATAGTCTGGCAGGGAGATGTAGGCTCAGAGAGCGACAAGGCTGCCATAGTTCGCAGCCTTAACCTGCTTGAGGCAGACGGCCGGTTTACCGACATAGGTTCTGCC
This sequence comes from Spirochaetia bacterium, assembly GCA_034003955.1. GTDB lineage: Bacteria > Spirochaetota > Spirochaetia > Treponematales > UBA12059 > SZUA-370. The sequence goes on from JAVEXO010000058.1 coordinate 4,664, forward strand.
CTGGACGACATGGACGCCCTTATACTCGATAGAGGGCAAGCCGATAGACCCAAGTATATATTGCTTCTTACCGATGAAATACAGGAAGCGCCTAAGGATAGCCCTTACTATTCAGGCACATTTGAGGCTGAGCACCCTCTCCTGGAGTACGTCAAGCGTGTTGACATGGGTTCCTTCAGGGTCATTACCATAGGATACGGTCTGTCGGCTCGCATTGAACTAGAGGCGCGAGCCTTGATGACAACGCTCTCAGAACCACCACTAAGGTCAGACAGTTCGCTCGCAGGCGCACCACAGGACGCCCAGTCGTCCTCCGATGCGCAGTCATCCTTGAATCAAGGAAGTGATGCCGACAGAAAAACACCAGATTCGGCAGGCCTTGCAGGCGATGCATCTAACGACAGCAGCGGCAGGCGGGGTGGTTTCTCCGGGGCTCCCATCGCCGCCAGCCTGGCAGCGGCAGGGGCACTCGCCATCGGGATAGCCTTCTTCCTGGCGAGAAAAAAACACAAGAAGGACGATGAAGATCCGGATAAAAAACAAGGCCCGGAAGCATGACGATTGAGGAAACGACTACATTCTTATCTGAAAGGGATGAGTTCATAGTATCGTCACATGAGACACCGGATGCCGATGGCATAGGGGCGGAGTATGCGCTTGCCTGCGCCCTGTTATCTAAAGGAAAACACGTACGTGTCATAAATGCCGACAGGCGGGCGGATGCTTATGCCTTCATGGATCCTAAGGGAATCATTCAAAACCTGGATGATGTCAATCTTTCTGAAGAAGACCTGTCTGGCACAACAGCCATCCTCGTAGACACCAATGACATTACCTATTCAGGGGCTGTTGTGGATAAGATTCTAAGCAAGGCTCGTGAAATTCTAATAATAGATCACCATGAGATCAGCAAGGAATCAGTCACCAGGATCTGCTCCTTTCCAGGGCTTTCATCCACCTGTGAAATAATATATGAAATCCTTATGAGCATGGCCTATGACATCCCAAAAGATGTTGCCACGTCTCTTTTCGCAGGAATTGTCTATGATACCGGCTCGTTCGCCTACTCCAAGACAGGCATAGGCACCTTTTCTGCGGCACTGGATCTGGTCAAGCGAGGGGCTGTACCCTCACATATCCATGGCGCCCTCTATGAATCTTCGACCATAAGCGCGTTGTTGCTCAGCAAGGAGACGCTCTCCACCCTTGAACTGTACGCCGAGAATCGTATAGCAATTCAGACCATCACACTACAGACTCTCAAGGAGACGGGCTCCTCCTATCATGATGCAGAGGGGCTCATAAACGTGCCCTTGCAAACGGCATCCATAGAAATTTCAATCCTTCTAAAGGAAAACGAGGCCGGCACCCTGCGCTGCTCATTGCGATCAAAGGGTACTATAAACGTGGCTCAGATAGCCCAGTCATTCAGGGGAGGCGGACATAAGAGTGCCGCAGGCTTTAAGTCGCCCTATCCCCTTGAAACGACCAAGGCCAAGGTGCTAAAACTCGTAGAAGCGGCCCTAAACGAAGCTTAAGCCCAGGCATTCTTCGCCTATTCATTAACCGCACTTAAGGAAACAGAAAACCACCATGAAACGCTTTGCACAGATTATTTTCCTGGTAGCCATAGCGCTGTCAATTCTTGCCACAGTGTACTTCTATGTCGCTTCACGCAATGAAAAGGGTAGCGACCCGGCACTGCGCACGAGGGTCTTAGAAGCCGGTTCAATAGCAAACTCTGATCCAGATCCAGCTGACGTACAGGCGGGAGTCAAACCGACCAGTTCAATACCCCTTGAAGACAATGAGACACTCCTTGACCTGTATTCATTCAACCTGGATTTTGATGACGAGGAAGAACAGATACTCGTCATCAGAGAATCTGACGACCCCAGCGGTACAATAAAGATAGTCCTTGCAGACTATTCCCCGTTTTCAAGGAAATGGACCAGGTCATGGAAGGGATCAACACTGGTCACGAAGAACAAGACCTTTCAGGTGAGTATCAATGACCTCATAGGTGATCATAATCTCAACATTGTGTGTACGGGCATGAGTGACGCCAACGAACAGACAATGACCATATACTGGAAAACCCAGGATCTTGTACAGAAGCAGACACTCACCTTTACCAAGGTATTTGAGCAGGCTGGATCAACGGTTCTCATTGAGAGTAGCGAGCGTCCCGACAGCTACAAGCTAGGGCAGTCTAATGCAGAAAGCTGGCCAGTATCCGTATGGAAAGCCGATGCTTCTTCAGGCAACTACCTCGATCAGCTCAAGGAACAATGGCGCTGGAGTTTCTTGGACAAGGCGTATATTTTGGCCTCTACCGAGCAAATTCCAGGCGCCAGCATTGCCAGGAAGATGGCCGAGACTATATTGGATGGCAACGAGGCTACGTTCAAGACGTTTTTAGATGGAACATGGTACAAGGAGTCTTTTGACCCCCTATCGAACAATGCCATCTTCATAACATTCCAATCTAGAGATGAATCAGTCCTGTTTTCTGGCGAAGGGCTGATAGAGGTATATGGCTGGGAGAGTTCAAACCCTACCCGTTACGGGCTATACATAGCATCGCGCAACCAGTCTGTGCGAAACCTGCGAAGGCTCATGGATATAGAATTGGCTTCGGCCGACTCTATCAATGTCAGGGTCTTCCAGGATTATAGAATAAAGGCCGATATTTCAGGCAAATGGGATGGCCGATACAGACGCCTGAGTGAAGATATGGCAAAAGCCTTCAACCGTGCTCCAGCCATGGCCAGTTCTACTACAAAGAGTATTGAAGGCGTGTATGAATCAGACGATGGGGCGAAACTTATACTCAGTGGTTCAAGCTTTGCCTTGGAGTCTGGCTCAAACACCGAGCGTGGAGTGTTCTCCCAGTTTGAGCTATCGGGAAAAAATATTCTTGACATGCGGTCTGAGGACGCAAGCGGAGAAGTGCTTGCTCGCCGTTCATGGTCATTTCTGATGTCTACTATAAAAAATAGTGATGGAACGTCTACAGAACTATTGTGACTGGAAGAGGTTCGCGTGGGCATACTCGGTGTTGAAGCGGTACAAAACCCGACTTTGACGTTTAAAAAACGATAAGATTCATCAAGGACCATCTACAAGCCAGGCTTCATATCCGGCATCCTTCAATGTAAGAACCGTCCTGCCTGCATCGGCTCCTGGTTCTACGAGTACGACTATAAGCTCTCCTGTGCCTCGAGGCTTGACGACGGCCGTAAGCCCCAGAGCACTGATCTTTGCCGCCACTGCCTTGGCATTCTCTTCGTCACGGAAGGCACCAACCTGGTAATATACGCTTGATACAACTGGGCTCTTGGATTCTGGCTTTGGTATATCCTCAATGACGGCTCCGGAGCTTGTAGACCCCGTGATGAGGAGCAGAGGCATGGCGGATCCTAGCTCGGGCCTCGTAGCATACTGCTGTATCCCCTTGTCATACTGAGCCAGCTCTGCGCCTTCAGATGCCGCCCTGGCAAGCATGAGGGCAGATAACGCTACCCTTTGCTCTGGATCCGCTATACCATCCCTGGCTACAGACAAGGCCTTTGTCTTGTTACCCCTGGCAAGTTCAACCCAGCCCAGTACGAGCAAGGCTAGTTTTTCACTTGTACGGTCAGGAGACGAAAACGCCACTGCCGTCGCCATACCACTCGCCGCGTCTACATCCCCGGCAAGTAGCCGGCAAGCGGCCGCTGACAAAAGACATGATGCGTCGGCTATCCCTGATACACAACGAGCGGCCGCCTCCCATGAGTCAGCCGCCTCGGCATACCTTCCTATGAGTTCCAGTAGGGAGGCGTGTTCTTTAAGCAAGGCCTTGCACTGTAGCCGGTCTGGTATCCTTGAAACAAAAGATCCCAGGAGCCATACGGAGTCATCGATGGATGTGAGCCTAGAAGACTCGCCTTTAAGCGCTACTAATAATTGGGCGTCTACTGGCAACACCATAAGCCGCGCATGAGCCGCCTTTGCTTCACTACCTTGGCCAAAGGCGGTCATGGAGACAATGACTACCAGAAAGAGCAGAAGAAACAAACTGGCTTTATACGGTGCGTAGCACTGATGTGTCATGCGCGCGTCTGCCTCAGGCTCATTTCTTTTTGCCACGCTTAGAACCAGAATCAGAGGCGCCAGAAGAAGAGGCCCCAGAAGGAGGAGCAGACTCAATATCTGCATGCTCAGGGATTGCACCATTGGCACCATGCGTAGATGCTCGAGGCTTTTTCTGTGCTGCTCTACGACTCGATGTCCCTCGTCTACCAAGGGCCAGGAAGAATGCCGACAGGAGGCCTAAAAGGTAGGCTGCCAACAGGGTTATGACGACTGGAACAGACCTGAAGGTGACAAATACCAATGAAAGATCGCAACGATTGTCAAGATTAAACCCGACGAACACCAGAACCATAGCCATGACAGCAATGAAAACCAATAACTTCCAGGGCATCATCCCACCTCCTCGGCTCTGAACGTAGTACCTCTCAGTGCATTAAGTCTAACCCGTACGACGGAGCCTATTCTCGCACTCGATGCGGGAAAGACTACCATCATGTCCTGATCGGTCTTGGCGAGCAGCTCGGCAGGGTTGCGCTTCGATACAGCCTCTATGAGTACTGTCGCCTCGCTGCCTAGCATATCACTCATAACGCCCTTGGTAATCTCCTTCTGCAATGCTATCACACGGGCTAACCTGGCCTTCTTGACTGCATCCGGAACCTGTTCCATCCTGGCTGCAGGAGTACCTTCCCGCGGGTTGTAATGGTACATGAAGGCGTATGCGAAGCGAATCTCGCGCATCAGTTCAATGGTCTGCTCCACATCGTCTTCAGTCTCACCAGGGAACCCAACAAGAATATCGGTAGAAATCGTTGCCCCCGGTAGACGAGCGCGTATTGTTTTGACCAAGGCACGATAGTCGCTGCTGCTGTACTTCCTGTTCATGGCCTCAAGGACCCTGTCTGACCCATGTTGTACACAGAGATGTATATGCCGGGAGAAGATATCGGATGATGCCATCGCCTCTATAGTCGCCATCGACAGATCCTTAGGATGGCTAGAGACGAAGCGTACGCGTCCTATGGCTGACGAGCCTTGCTCTGTTGCTATCATGGTAAGGAGGCCGGCGAAGTCAAGCGTGACGCCTGATTCACTCCAATGATAGGAGTTTACATTCTGGCCTAGGAGGGTTATCTCTCTGACGCCGGATTCAGCAAGAGAGTGAATCTCTGCCATCACGGCTTCTGGACTCCTCGATATCTCCCTACCCCTGACATAGGGGACTATGCAATATGAACAGAAATTATTACAGCCGTGCATTATTGGCACGAAGGAACTGTAAGCACCCGGCTGTCTATGAGACCGGGCAAACACAAAGCGTGGAGTCTCCTCTACGACATCGAGCCTTAAGCCCTTTTCTACGGCATCGATTACTAATCCAAAGCCCGCCTTCTGAAAGGTTCCAAGTACGTAATCTATGCCTGGAGCCTTCTGCCGCATAGCATCCTTGAGACGCTCTGCCATGCAACCGGTGACGACAAGGGTAAAATCACGGCGACGCTTCAAGGCAGCGTAATGAGCTATGCGTCCCCATACCCTTGTTTCTGCCGTTATACGTACCGAACAGGTATTTATTAAAACAAGATGTGCGTCGCTTGCATCGACAGAGCGTGTCCAGCCCCGTTCAAGGAATTGAGTCTCCAAGGCGGCGGATTCCGCCACGTTCATCTGACAACCATAGGTCTCTATGAAGTAGCGCATCAGCTCCTGGACTTGAGCCCCTTTGCAAATTTTATAAGATTAAAAACACCGAAGCCTATGAGGCCTATGCCTGCAGCCCCGAGGATGAATCCGGTAAAACCTTTTAAGAAAAATGACAAGATACCGAGTACCCCTGCTCCCATCATGACGAGGCCCGTAGTCTTATCGGTTCTATTCTTGCCTATGAGGCCCATCACGCCTAGCACGACAAGGCCACCACCCAGAATCCAGCCTATAACAGGAATGTTTAGTAAAGAATTGAACAGCATAAGCCCAATTCCGGCTCCTGTGGAAACAACACCGCGCATTCCGTTCTTCCTGACTTCATCAGAATTAACAGGATAATTATCGCTCATCTGTACCTCCTTGGCCATCGCCTTGCAGTCCCCATACGGCAGACGTTCACGAGTCTCGTGATTGGCGACGCCGCACAAGAAATATACCCATATAGCGGAGCCGGGTAAAGCATCGGCAGCCCTACTCTGCTCCTTCGTACTCCGCCAAGGCATAGGCTGAATGATTATGAATACTCTCGAAATTCTCGGCTTCTACGCTGAATTTGGGAAAAGAACCCACAGAACCGAGACCTCTATACACCTCCCGCACGACATCCTCTACAAACATTGGCTTATTAAATGCCCTCTCGGTGACGAATTTCTCATCCTCCCGTTTCAGAAGCGTATAGACATCGCACGATGCAGACTTCTCTACGATGGCTACAAGGTCTTCTATCCAGAAAAAGGGTCCAAGTTTTACGCGAACCTTGACGAGGCCACGCTGATTATGGGCGCCATAGTCGCTTATGGCCTTTGAACAGGGGCAGACCGTTTGAACGGGAACCTGCACCGAGACCCAAAACTCCCTGCCTGAGTCTGATACCGAGCCTTCGTATGAGCATTCATAGCTCATCATGCCCTTCTGAGCCGAAACAGGTGCAGACTTTTCTATAAAATAGGGAAAATGAAGATCACAATAGGCCGTCTCGGCATCAAGCGCCACTCTGAGTTCGTCAAGCATGGCTAGAAAACGTGGCATGGAAAGATCCCGGCGGTGCTCATTGAACACCTCGATGAAACGACTCATGTGGGTGCCCTTGAAGTCGTGGGGCAGATCGGCGTACAAATTTACCGTGGCCGTCGTATGCTGAATCATATTAGACCTGTCGAGGACGATTATTGGATATCTAACGCCTTTGACTCCAACTTTTTTTATAGGGATGCGTCTTTCATCCTTCATGCTCTGTATGTCTACCATGGGAAACACGCCTCCACTTCCTGCGCTTAGCCCTTGCAACAGAATCTTTCGGCCGACTCGACGGTATTATATAAGAGCATGGTTATTGTCATGGGGCCTACACCTCCTGGCACCGGGGTGATGGCACCCGCCACATCCTTTACCGCCTGGAAATCAACATCACCGACCAGGCGCCAACCCTTGGGCCGCGATGCGTCTTCTACCCTATTGACGCCGACATCTATGACGCAGGCGCCTGGTTTTACCATATCGGCCTTTATGATTTCTGGAACCCCGGCACACGCTATGAGGATATCGGCTCTCTTCGTATGTTCAGCCAGGTCTTTCGTTCCTGTATGGCAAACGGTGACTGTAGCGTTTATTGACTTACGTATCATTAAATTCGCCATGGGCTTACCCACTATATTAGAGCGCCCGACTATGACGGCATGAGCTCCGTTCGTCTTGACACCGGCTACTTCAATAAGCTTGATGATGCCATGCGGCGTACAGGGCAGGAAGCAGGCGTCACCCAGTATCATGCGCCCTACATTGATTGGTGTAAAACCATCTACGTCTTTGTCTGCAGAAATCTCACTTATTATACGGGATTCAGAAATACCCTTGGGAAGCGGTAACTGCACGAGAATACCATGGACAGCTGGATTGGCATTGAATGCCCTCACCACAGTAACTATGTCTCCCTCGCTGGCGCTAGCCGGCAAGACGCGTTCAAAGCTCCTCATGCCGAGCTCGGCGCACGCTTTTTCCTTGGCACGGACGTATGACATGCTTGCAGGATCGTCACCGACAAGAACAAAAGCCAGTCCTGGCTTTACACCATTGGCGGCCAATACTTTAATCCTTGGTTCTAAATCAATGCGTACGTCTGCGGCGAGTTTCTTGCCATCTAATATCAGGGCTGGCATACTGCCTCCTTACTTGTCTCCTACAACGATACTACGTAATCCAGTACTCGGACAAGCCAAACAACGAACGCCGTAGAGCATCATGATAACAAAGAGTCGATATGTCTTCTTACGCGCGATACCGTTTCAGCGAATATATCCTGCTGCAGGATTAGACTTATCGACAGGTATCCATCTCGTTCCATGTCGAAGAAATAGCCGGGCTGAACAGCAATATGCTCTTTTTCAAGAAGACTCAATGCCAGGGCCTCTTCTTTTAAAACCCGTGGATACTCAAGCAGGGCCGACCATCCACCATCACAGCGAAGCACCCGGTACGGTGATTCATCGCCACCGAATATGTGTCTGGCTGTTGCCAGGTTTTCTATCAAGCGGCAGCGCACACTGTGTACAAATGGGTTCGCCTTCAACAGCAATGCCGGCAAGGCATGCATGACGGGAGCGCCTGCCGACAGATAGGTATCGGCTATAATCTCTAAGCGTATGGAAGCCTCGGAGACGAGTGCTGCCGGCCCTGATACCCGCATCCATCCAAGCTTGAGCTGAGGCAGGCAGAGGAGCTTTGACAGCCCATCGAGTGTAAAGGTCAGAGCCTCCTGGCTGCCTCGGAAGCTTTGAACGGCTGGTTCCGCCTCGATGGTATAAGGCAGGAACACCTCGTCGGCAATCAATGCCAGATCTAGTTCAGAACAAGCCTTGACGATAGCGGCCTTCTCCGATGCCGACACGTAAGACCCCGTTGGGTTGTTGGGATTTATGACGACTATGGCCTTGGCCTTACTGGTACGAGCGGCCCTGATCATGTCGTCAATATCTATTGACCAGCCCCTGGGGTGGGTATATGCAAGCCTGTATGGCACGGCCTGTATGCATTCAAGGCCAGCCAATGAATCGAATAAAGGATACCCTGGTTTTGGCACAAGTACAGAATCACCCGGATTGCACAGTAGCTTGAAAAGCCATGAGTAGGCCTCTGATGTGCTGGCAGAAAGGAAGTATGACTCGGCATATCCGCCAAAACGCCTGGCCAGTGCCAGGCGCGCCGAAACGAGGCCCTTGGGATCGGGGCTATACATAAGACTGGACCTGTCACTCAGCGCCTCGATGACGGCATCAGGCGACAGGCCATGCCTCGTTGGATTGCTGTCTGAAAGATTGACTATTGTGAGCCCATCGGCCTTGAGCTCCTCGGCCAAGACAGACATGGCGTTAGTATCCGTATGCGACCCTAGTCGCCCCGAGAAATGCATAGTGAGCGGATGGTAGTGTGTGGTTCCAGACTTTACAAGTCCTTTTTCATACCACCACGTGCTTTTTCATATTCCATGATAAGCCTGTCATAGCCCTTGAGCCTCACATAGCTTTCTATTGCCGCCTCGTACTCGGCCCGTGGCCTCAAGGGTGGCTGCTTTAAGTAGATGGCCGATATACAGGTATCATCCCATTTCAGACCCTTATAGACATCGAGGATGGTAATAGTGATGCTACGGGTCTCCGAAGGAAAGGTAATCTTATGAAAGCCTACAAAGTCTTCAAAGGTATACTCAAAGGCGAAGGTTCCATCGCCACCCCGTATGAGCACACGGCGCAGCCTGTTGTTATCCTTGTACAGATTGAGCCGGGCCAGGTCTACCGCACCGTTTAATACCATGACGTGGTCGCTCGAACGGCTAAAAGCTACTTCTATGGTGCCGCCAATACCGGGGCCAGCCTCACCTTCTGCCCAGAACAGCGAGGCATTGTTGAAGTTAAGGCCACTGTCTACCCAACTATAAAAAGGGTAGCGCATACGACTCTCGTCGTAATGGATGACCTTGCCTTTGACGGTTTCTGTCATGGCAGACCATGCCTTGATGCTCTCTATGCCATCATTCCACAGGCCTGGCCGCCCCTCTCCCCACATGCCGGAATAATCAGCAGGGCTGTGTTGGAAATAATTATAAACTCTTTCGAACCCTCCGTAGACATATGAGTATCCTTCTGTTTCCAAACCAAGCCAATCCTCGCTTAATGGACTATAGAGGCATTTGGAAATCGGTATTACTGTATCTCCACCGGCTAGCATGAGAATCGGCTCATCGAGCGCTATGTCATAAAAGGATGCATAGCAGTAAGCGTCTTTCCCTATGACCACGTCATCATCGGTGTATACTATTATTTTATTATTTTGCACAAATTCGTTAAGTACATAGTAGCCATTGTATATAACGCCGAGAATAGGATCGTAACCCGTGGGATAGATAGCCTTGAGGGCACAACCCTGGGCAGGCAGGCCCCACATATGATCTACAGGAACAAGGTAGTTATCATCACCCAGGCTCTGAGCCTGGAGACCCGTTGACCACAGGAGCAATAGCGCCAGTACTAAAATGCTCATCACCATGATCCTTTCTTGCAGCCGGGCTGATACGGAAACATCGAATCATCAAACAGATAACCCTCTATGTTGTAACCCGAATATAAGCCCCATGACCGTAATTGTGTAATCAATTCCTCATAGTAATTTGTACTACCTTTAATCTTTTGATAAACAATGCATCCATCGCTCGATCCGGTAATTGTACTATGCATCAACCAACGCAGATCCTGTGGATAGCCAACTCGTGTACCCTGAACACCAATGGATTCACCAGCTATATTTGTTGAATTTGAAATAATAAAAGGGT
>JAVEXO010000105.1:0-3270 GCA_034003955.1 Spirochaetia bacterium
CCTGGCAAAAAAGACTACAGCTGTGTAGCATAATGCCTGCGCCGACGGTGCCAAGCGCCGTATCAAGCCAATTTATACTTATATCCGTTTTATAGTTGTAGTGTTACCATCTGACATTTGCAATTACATGGCGGAGGGTTATAGATCCACTCGTCCCCTGAAGGATCGTGCCAGCGTTAGCTTGTCGGCATATTCCAGATCACCGCCAACAGGAATACCGGTAGCAAGTCTCGTAACCTTGGCTCCGCTACCCTCTAGCACCTTCTTTATGTACAGCGCCGTCGTATCACCCTCCACCGTTGGATTGGTGGCTATAACCACCTCGGTAGCTGCCTGTATTTTAACCCTGCCTACTAGACGATCGAGCCTGAGGGCATCGGGACCTATACCATCCAAGGGAGAAATGAGAGCCCCAAGGACATGGTAGACGCCACGGTACTCCCTTGAAGCCTCTATAGTGAGCACATCCTGGGCTTGTTCCACCACACAAATCAGAGAATGATCACGCAGCGATGAACTGCACACATCGCAAGGATCTTCCTCGGTATAGGAACCACAGACTGAACAGAATTTGACCCTCTCCTTGAGCGCTCCTATACGTTCAGACAGCATGGCCACGTATTGATCATCTGACTTGAGTATATGAAACGCAATACGGGCAGCGCTCTTACGACCTATGCCTGGCAACCTGGATAATATTCCAACCAGCTCCTCTAGAGGCTTCAAACACCGAACCCCGGTATTGAACCCATGCCACGCGTAAGGTCGGCCTGCATGGCTTCCTTTACACGCGCCGAGGCATCGTTGTGGGCAGCCTTTATAAGGTCTTTAAGCATCCCAGGATCATTAGGATCCATGACTTCAGGTGCTATATCTATGTTGAGCAGCTCCAGGGCTCCATTAAGCGTTATCTTGACCATGCCCCCACCAGCCGACCCAATGGCGCTTATGGCCGCCATCCTCGACTGAGCCTCCAATGCCTGCTTCTGCAGGGCCTGTGGATCCTTGAGCATCTTCATCACATCATTCAAGTCCATGTGTTCTCCATTCGACCAGATACTATGACTAACCTATTCGTTTTCCGCGAAAGACCTTCTCGACTATCTCTACAGGATCAGCCGGCCCGGCATCTTCGTCATCCGACTCGTCGCCTTCCTCGTCTTTGACTCTGGATGCACTGGGTACCACGACCTCGGCCGCCCTCGGTTCTATACGCAAGGCCTTGCCAGATATATCCATCACCTTCTTGGCTATCAGGCCTGCATCCGCTAGAACGGCCCCTGCGTCATAACCATTGAGGCAGGGAATGACCAACTTGTCACCCTCTATTGTCCAAACACCCGATCTATCAAGACAGGTTGACAACACCACCCTGTTCTTTCCTATTGAAGCCAGGACTGAGGCCTTGAGGGCAGGCATATCGTCATCCTTGCCAAGTCTTTCCTTTAGTTGGTCTTCCGAGACAAAGATACTCTCCGCGTCATCTTCAGCGCTCGCTACCGCCTGGCTTGCTAGCCCTCGTTCTTTACCAGGAGGAGATACCTTGCCGTCGCTCTTTATATGCGCACCGATAGAAGAAGCTCCTTGAGCACTACCATCGACGATGGCCGACTTCATGGCGTTGATGGTCCTTGAAAGCTCAGACGGGGGGATATATGACCGTATGGCACAGAGCCTTGAGACGGCCAGTTCCAGCTCCCAGCGTGGGTTAACGCTGTAGCGCATGTCACGGTACAGCTCGAACAAACCGGCCAACATGCGCTCCAGCTTAGGCGCATCGAGAGCCGACAACAAGGAAGAGGGGAACGACGAGAGAGGCGCCCCTAAAAGACCCTCCCTTTCCACCCCACTGCTTATAAACAGCAGAGATCGGGTATACAAGACGGCATCGGAGGTGAATTGCTCTACAGATACACCGGAAGCCAGGATTGAATCCAGCATTTCAAGGGCGCCCTGTCTATCTCCTGCTACACACAGATTCATCAAGACACCCAGTCGCTCATTGCCAACCAAACCCAGTTTGTCACGTATCTTCTCGGACGTTATTCGTCCTTCAGAGAAGGAGGCTACCTGGTCAAACAGGGTATACGCATCTCTCATAGAGCCAGTGGCTTCCCTGGCTATCCATAACAGGGCGTCGTCATCGGCATCCAAACCAAGGTCAACGGCGGCACTTCGCAGAAGATCACGGGTCACATCAAGAGAAAACAACCTGAAGTTAAACTGCTGGCATCTGCTCTTGATGGTAGCAGGCACCTTGTGCAGTTCAGTGGTGGCAAATATAAATACGATATAGGGTGGCGGTTCTTCTATTGTCTTCAAGAGCGCATTGAAGGCGCTGTTTGAAAGCATGTGAACCTCATCGATTATATATATCTTGTACTTTGATACATTAGGCGGAAAGAGAACCTCGTCCTTTATCTGCCTTATATTCTCTACAGAGGTATTGGACGCTCCATCTATCTCTATGACATCAAGCGACGATCCACGGGTAATTGAGACGCATGAATCGCAGACGCCACAGGGTTTGTCGCTAGGCCCACGCTCGCAATTGAGTGATCTGGCCAGTATGCGTGCCGTACTCGTCTTGCCGCAACCACGAGGACCAGAAAATAGATAGGCATGGGCAATGCGTCCACTGGCTATGGATGCTCGTAGCGTCGTTGAGACGAAGTCCTGCCCTGCCAGATCATCGAAGTTCTGGGGGCGTTTTCTGGTGGCGGTCATCTCGTATGGCATGTTGGGCAGAATAGCACGAGGGATAGCGCAAGGCAAGACTTTGAAAAAGAAACCCTCAAGCGTTCGTAGCCAGGCTGACTACGGCACAACGCCCCTCCGCTTACCGTTGCTTCCTTCCGGACCTGGCGGATTTAGGCGGCAGACGCTAGCGTAGGGCCTGGCTACCAGCGCTCGAGGGCGTCTGCGCCAAGGGGACCCGGTTCGAATCCCCCTCTCTCAACCACAAGGTAAACAGCTACTCTAAAACGACATCAGTAGCTTAACATGATACGCAAAGGGGATTCGGTCTCCTCGCGCGCGTCCTACGCGCTTCGTCGACCCGCCTCTTCCTCGCTCCGCTCGGCGAGGGACCCGGTTCGAATCCCCCTCTCTCAACTACAAGGTAAACAGCTACTCTAAAACGTCATCAGCAGCTTAATATGGTACGGAGAGAGGGGGATTCGAACCCCCGGTGCCGTGTGAGCACGCACGCTTTCCAAGCGTGGACCTTAAACCACTCGGACATCTCTCCTTAGAAACCAAAAACAACTG
>JAVEXO010000059.1:0-15129 GCA_034003955.1 Spirochaetia bacterium
CCGGCTACCGTCTACGCCATCATTGGCGACGGTGAGAGCGACGAAGGCCAGAACTGGGAGGCAGCGATGTTTGCCGCCCATAACAAACTGTCTAGCCTCATAGCCTTTACAGATTTCAACAACGCCCAGATAGACGGCACGACAGAAGAAATCCTGGGCCTCGGGAGCCTTGCATCCAAATGGTCGGCCTTTGGCTGGAATGCCTACGATGTAGACGGTCACGACGTCGTCGCCATAGACAATGCCATAGAGTCAGGCAAGGCATCCGTTGACAAGCCAACGATGATAGTCATGCACACGGTCAAGGGTAAGGGCTGCAGCTTCTGCGAGGGGCAGGTGGGTAGCCACAACATGCCGGTAAGCAAGGAAATGGCCAAAGAAGCCATAGCCACACTCGGCGCCTAGAACAAGCGCCACACACTAAGGATACGCATAATGGAAGCAAACAAGGAAATGCGCGCCGTCTACGCCGAAACACTGCTCAGACTCGGCGCCAAAGACAAGAATATAGTCGTACTAGAGGCTGATCTGATGAAAGCCACCGGCACTGGCCCCTTTGCCAAGGCCTACCCCGAGCGGGTAATAAACGTCGGAGTAGCCGAGGCCAATCTGGTAGGCATAGCCTCCGGCATGTCGGCCGAGGGCAAGATACCCTTTGCGGCCACATTCGCGTGCTTCGCCAGCCGCCGGGCCTACGACCAGTTCTTCGTATCGGCCAACTATGCCAGGCTCAACGTCAAGCTCGTCGGTACCGACCCCGGCGTCTGTGCCGCGGCCAACGGCGGTACGCACATGCCATTCGAGGATCTGGCACTGATGCGCGCCATCCCACACCTAGTCATAGTAGAACCCTCTGACCCCGTATCGCTCGCCGCCATAGTCGAACTGGCCGCAGGCTACAAGGGTTGTGTGTACATAAGGCTGCAGCGCAAGGCAGCACCAGTTCTCTATCCAGAAGGAGAGAGCTTCGAGTTCGGCAAGGCAAAGCTCCTTAAAGAAGGCGAGCATGCCGTGATCGTGGCACTAGGAGCCTTGATGGTAGGAGAAGCGCTCAAGGCCGCAGAAACACTGGCCGCCGCAGGCAAGAAGGTGGCCGTCATAGACGCCCTGTCTCTCAAGCCCCTGGACGAAGAGCTGATACTCACATGGGCCGCCAAGACAGGACGCATCATCAGCTGCGAGAACCATCAGAAACGCGGAGCCCTTGGTTCTGCCGTAGCCGAGGCCATTGCGGAGTCCGGTACCGTCTGCAAATTCGCGCGCATAGGTGTAGACGACGAGTTTGGCGAGGTTGGTTCACAGGACTGGCTTGCCGATCACTTCAAGCTGACAGCACCTCATATAGTCGCCGCCGTACAGGCTCTGTAACGCAGGCTCTAGTAATCATCGAGTAATCACAAGGAGAAAACCAATGAAACTTGCAATAGCATCTGATCTCTCAGGCTTCCCCCTGGCGCGGGAGATAGTAAAACACCTCAAAGAAACCCACCCGGAAATAGGGCTGATTGACTTCGGCATAGAAAGCGTAGACGCCCCCCAGCCATACTTCATACAGGCGCCAAAGGTTGCCAGGGCCATCCAGAAGGGCGAAGCCGAGAAGGGCATACTGATCTGCGGCACCGGCCAGGGCATGGCCATAGTCGCCAACAAGCACAAGGGTGTCTATGCCTGCGTGGTAGACGACCTGTTCTCAGGCGAGCGGTCAAAGATTATAAACAATGCCAATGTCATTACCATGGGTGGATGGATAACGGCTCCATTCCTGGGCACGCAGATAGTCGACGCCTGGCTGGCCGTAGCCTTTACCCAGAAGATGGAATTCAAGAAGGATTTCCTTACAAACGCCTTCAACAAGGTCGTAGAGCTAGAGACAGAAGCGTTCAAGTAAGGAGAGCCCCATGAGCGACAACGAAGCATTGATAGCCACCATGGTAGCCAAGGCCCGGGCGGCCCAGGCCATAGCCGCTACGTGGGACCAGGCGCGTATAGACGAGGTCTGCGTCGCTGTGGGTTGGGCCGTATACAACGATGACAACATAGCAAAGCTAGCCGCCAGCGCCGTCCTGGAGACGGGCATGGGCGTGGTAGCCGACAAGGTGTTAAAACACAAGAACAAGGTCTTGGGCGTCCTAAAAGACATACGCGGCGTCAAGAGTGTAGGCCTCATAGAGCTGGACGAGGCTAAGGGTTTAAGAAAGTACGCCAAGCCAGTAGGCGTCGTAGGAGCCCTGGCCCCGGTTACCAATCCAACGGCCACCCCGGCATCCAACGGGCTTTCAATACTCAAGGGTCGCAACGCCGTCATATTCGCTCCCCACCCCAAGGCAAAGCGATCGAGCGTCATGGCTGCAGACTTCATGCGAGAGGCCTTGGCCAAGGTAGGCGCACCGGAAGACCTGGTACAGATGATAGCCGAGCCGAGCGTAGAGCTGACCCAGGAACTGATGCGCCAGGTTGACCTCGTCGTGGCCACAGGCGGCGGAGCCATGGTCAAGGCGGCCTACTCCTCTGGAACCCCCGCCTACGGTGTAGGACCGGGCAATGCCGTCCAGCTTCTTGCAGAAGATGCGGACCCCGTGGACGCCGCGGCCAAAATATCAGCCAGCAAGGCCTTTGACAACGCGACAAGCTGTTCAAGCGAGAACTCCGTGGTGATCCACGACACGGTATATGCAGCCTTCGTAGACGCCATGAAGGCCAAGGGGGCTCACCTCTGCTCGGCCGAAGAGAAGGCCAAGCTACGCTCATGGATTTGGATAGTCGGCAAGGATGGGCACGAGGGACTCAATCCCAAGGTAATAGCCAGGAGCGCCATATCAATAGCTGAGGGCGCCGGCTTTACCGTGCCAGAAGACACAAGAATCCTGATGGTCGAGGTGGCCGGGAATCCTGCCACCGAGCAATTTGCCCAGGAGAAGATATCACCTGTCGTATCGCTGTGGCATTGCGCCTCGTTCGAGGCGGGCCTTAAGCTTATAGTCGGCATAACGGACGCCTGTGGCACAGGACACTCATCGGGCATATTTACTGATAAACCCGAGTACATCGACACCATGGGGCAGACCATGCGCTCCAGCAGGATAATGGTCAGGCAAGGCATGGCATCGGGCAACGGTGGCACCTTTGCCAATGGCATGCCTTCTACCGTTACCTTAGGCTGTGGCACCTGGGGAGGCAACGTGACAAGCGAGAACATTCACTGGAAGCACTTCATAAACGTGACATGGCTATCCATGCCGCTCACGATGAAGCGCCCGACAGACGACGAAATTTTCGGTGCGTACCTGGCAAAATACGAGAAGCCATGAAACTATTTGAATACCAGGCCAAGGACGCCTTCGAGTCACGGGGCATTCCCGTTCCCAAACGCCGCCTGTGTGATTCGCCTGACGATGTATTCTCTGCCGCAATGGATCTGGGTTGCCCCTGCGTCGTCAAGAGTCAGGTCTTGCAGGGCGGCCGGGGCAAGGCAGGCCTCGTTCGGCCTATGGCGACGGCTGCCGATGCCCGCGCCTATGCCGAGCAGCTCCTTAATGGCCCTCTGGGCTCCAGGCATGGCGTCAAGAAGGTGCTCGTAGAAGAGGCCATAGACATAGAGCGTGAGCTGTATCTTTCCATAACGGTTGACCCCGAGGCGGCCACGGCCCTGATCCTGGCCTGCGCCGACGGCGGCGTGGACATAGAGGAGCTGGCAAGCACGGCCCCTGGCAAGATATTTCGTGAAAAGGTAGACCTTGGAACGGGGCTCCTAGCCTTTCAGGCCCGTGACCTGGCATACTCGCTGGGACTGGAACAGAGCCTCAACGCAGGCTTTGTGAGCATCCTTACAGGCCTCTACAAGAGCTTCCGCGACATGGATGCCGAACTGGTAGAGATAAACCCCCTGTTCGTCACCAGCGACTGCAGGCTCGTGGCAGGGGACGGCAAGCTTGTCATAGACGACAACTCGGCCTTCCGCCAGGGTGGGGCAAAACCGTCACGCGAGTACTTCGACTCCGACGTGGCCTTCGAGGCGGCATTAGAGGGTATTCCATACCTGCAGTTTGATGGCGATATATCGCTGATGTGTGCCGGTGCAGGCCTTACAACCGTCGTCTACGACCTGGTCAACTATGAAGGCGGCTCGGTAGCCAACTACCTGGAGTTCGGTGGCCCCAATTACCGCAAGGCCGTGAGGGCCATGGAGCTTTGCCTTAAAAACGAGCCTGGCGTCATACTCATAGTGACCTTCGGCACCATTGCCCGGGCGGACGTGATGGCGGAAGGGATAGCCGAGGCCATAGCCAAACTCAAGCCGAGCTGTCCCATAGTTGCGTGCATACGCGGCACCGGCGAGGAAGACGCCGTGAGGATACTAAAGGCCGCTGGATTAGAACCCCTGTTCGATACAGAAGAGGCTGTACGCAAGGCCGTCGCCCTGTCCAAGGCATCCAAGGCTGGCACAGCCGGAGGACGAGCATGAGCATCTTCATAGACAGGACCGACAGGGTGCTCGTACAGGGCATAACCGGCAGCGAAGGTTCGTTCTGGAGCAGGCACATGATGGAGCTCGGCACTCAGGTAGTATCGGGCGTCACACCGGGCAAGGAAGGCCAGAGCGTGGAGGGCATACCAGTGTTCCACACGGTACGCCGAGCCGTAGATGAGAGGCCGGCTAATGCCGCAATGCTGTTTGTGCCACCCCGCTTCACAAAGGATGCCGTCTTCGAGGCTCTCGACTCAGGCTTCAAGAAGATAGTCACCATAGCAGACGGCATACCCCTCCAGGACGCCATACAGATTAGAAAGGCTGCCCTATCCTGCGGAGCCCGCGTCATAGGAGGCAACACATCGGGTGTCATAAGCCCCGGACAGGCCATGATGGGCATGTTCCCCTACTGGATAGAACGAGTGTACTCCCCTGGCCGCATTGGCGTCATGACGCGCTCAGGTTCACTTACAAACGAGGTTACGGCCATGGTAGTGGCGGCAGGCTTCGGGGTATCCAGCCTCATTGGCGTCGGGGGAGACCCGGTCCCTGGGACGCGCTTCGCCGAGATGCTACCAGATTACCAGACCGACCCGGGGACAGACGCCGTGGTGATCATAGGCGAGCTGGGCGGTACGATGGAGGAGGAGGTGGCCGGGGCCATGCTGTCAGGCATCTTTACAAAGCCAGTGGTTGCCTTCCTGGGCGGAAGAACGGCTCCTAAGGGCAAGCGCATGGGCCACGCCGGTGCCATAGTCACCGGGGGCAAGGGCTCGGTAGAAGACAAGATAGCGGCCTTCCAGAAGGCAGGTGCCTTCGTTGCCGACAGGCCCAGGATGGTAGGAGAACTCCTCGCCAAGGCACTCGGAGCCAGAGGATGAGCCCTCTTGGACAGAGGAAAGCGCTTGGGAAGACAGCCTCGCGCATGGTCGCCCTTGTGGCCGCCTGTGTGGTATTGGCAATAGCCATGCTCGCACCCCTGCCAGAATCAGGTCTTACCATCAGGGGAGCCGAACTGACGGGCCAGGGCCGTGCCGCCATCGCCTCTCTTGCCTTTGCACTCGTCCTATGGATAAGCGAGGCCTTGCCGTTCCATATCACCGGCCTCTTAGCCATACTCATCATGATGCTCCTGGGAGCGGGCACATACACCAATATCGTTGGCTATGGCTTCGGTGATGACGTCGTCATTTTCTTCATAGGCGTCCTCGTCATAGCCGCTGGCCTTCGCCGCTCGGGCCTGGCCAAGCGTGCCGGTTCTATGGTGCTGGTGATGACAGGCAACTCGACGAGAGCCATCATATTCGGCTTCCTGGCAGCAGGGGCCTTCCTCGCCATGTGGATAACCGCCCTTGGCTCCGTGGCCATCATCATGCCCCTGGCCCTCGGCGTCCTGACAGAGGAAAACGAGATTCCGGGAAAGAGCAAATTCGGCACAGCCCTCATGATAGCCAGTGCCTGGGGCCCCCTCATTGGCGCCTTGGGCACCCCAGCCGGCTCTGGCTCCAATCCAATAGCCATACGCTTCATGTCAGAGATAGCCGGCTATGATATTGACTTTTTAGGCTGGATGGCATACGGCGTGCCTGCGGCTCTGGCTCTCCTACCGGCAGCCTGGCTTATCATCATACTGTTCTTTCCACCGGAACAGCCACGGCTTGCCAGGAGCGTAGAGTCTATACGTGCAGAGGCCAGGACACAGCTTCCACTTTCACGGGACGAGAAAGCCGTAGGAGTGGTCTTTCTCCTCACCATAGCCATCTGGATGCTTTCACCTACTATATCAAGGCTTATTGGCATGAAGGTGCCGATATCGGTAGGTGCCCTCGTAGCCGTCGTGGCTATGTTCCTGCCAGGTGTGGGTTCTTACACATGGAAGGACATAGAGAAGGACATAGACTGGTCTGGCATACTGCTTATAGCTACCGGCATAAGCCTTGGTACCACCCTGTACAAGACGGGAGCGGCCTCATGGGTCGCCGCCGGTGTGCTTGGAGGCATTGGTTCATTACCAACGTTCTGGCGCCTCGTCGCCGTCGTGCTCGGTGTGTTCAGCATAAAGGTAGTATTCTCTTCAAACACCCTGACAGGCACCATCATCGTGCCTCTGGTGCTTGCCCTGGGTACCAGCCTGGGTCTGGACGCACGGGGGCTGGCCTTAGCCGCGGCATTGACGGCTAACCTCGCCGTCATACTGGTCACGACGAGCCCGGTCAACGTCGTCCCCTATACCACGGGCTTCTTTTCAATACGGGACATGGCCCGCTCAGGCTTGGCCCTCGCGTTAGTCGCGGCCTTTGTCATAGCGGCTGTGGTACGGGTTCTTGGAGGCTTGGCCGGCATCGTGTAGAGTGGCTACTTGGAACTCAGGTTATGTACGCCGTCCCAGGCAACCGGAGGCGGCGTCTTTAGAAAGGCCATGCAACGCCTATAGTAGACCTTGCTGGGACCGTCTGTCATGTCTATCTTCAGGGCCTTGACGAAGCGTATGGCCGCATCCTTCCATCGCCTAGCCTTGTAGAGGGCTAGGCCTTCATCGTAGTGAACAAGTAGCGACTCTACACTGTCGGGTGCTTTGCCAGGCTCCTCCAAGAGTTCATGCACGACTATTGGCTCGCTCTTGCCCACGACTCGTATGGTATCAAGCTCCCTAAACTGGAAACGATCGCCCACCGCTGCCCTCGTCGAGCCAGAGACCATGCTATAGGTGCCATAGACCTTGTTGGCTCCTTCAAGCCTGGAGGCGAGGTTGACCGAGTCACCCATAACCGTGTAGTTCATGCGGGTACGTGAACCCATGTTGCCGGCCACTGCGGGCCCGGAGTTGATGCCCATCCTGACACGGAGTTCGTGGCGGCCCTCCTTACGCCAGGCTTCGCGAAGCTCCGAGAGCCTGCGTTGCATGAGCATGGCGGAGAAGCAGGCTTGGTACGGATGCTCAGGGAAGGCAAGCGGAGCGCCCCAGAAGGCCATGATGGCGTCGCCCTCGTACTTGTCCACCGTGCCCTTGTTATCCATGATGATATCGGTCATCTCTGAGAGGTACTCATTGAGCAGGTGCACGAGACCTTCTGCACTCAGCTTCTCGGAGATGGTGGAGAAACCGGCTACGTCAGAAAAGAACGTTGTTATATTGCATGATTCACCGCCCAGTTTTAGTGCGTCCGGGTTCTCTATGATCTGGTCTATGACGTCCTGGGACAGGTATTTGGAGAAGGCCCCCTGGATGAATTGCCTATGCTCTTCCTCTCCGGCAAATTTGCTTACCATGATCAAGGCCGAGGGCAGGATGAGGGCGAGGTTGAAGCTGATCTGATCCACCCAGATGTAGCCTTTGAAGAACAAGAGGAAGATGGCCGCATTGACCGCTATGAAGACCAAGGCTATGACGGCGTATGATAGTTTAGCCGCGCGCCTATGAATGAACAGGGTCAAGCCAAGAGCCAAGGCGACCATGGCGGCATACTCCCAGAAATGAGGAGCCTGCCTGATGAAGCGCCCCCGGAATATGTCAAGATAGTTTGCGCCACGATTTGATGAAATCACGCGCTCTTTGACAGAGGCCGATATACTGTTTCAACAGGTCGGCTCCCATAGGTTCGAACTCGATTCGTTCGCCAGCGTAATGGGTTCTTCTCCTTCGCCGCCAGGATGGTACTATTGCGTATCGCGTACAGGGAGTCCGCTTCACCGGAACGTTTTTGGTTCGGCGTCACGTATCCGAGCGCCGAGTGTAGATGCTCTTCGTTATACCAAGCAATGAAATCTGCGAACCAGCAACGAGCATGCTCAAGGCTTGTGAAGTAAGAAGGATACCCGACGGTATATTTTAAGGTCTTATGCCACGACTCAATGAACGCATTGTCATTGCTACACCGAGGCCGCGAGTAGCTTCGTGCTATCATGAGGCTGTCGAGGAAGACGGCCAAGGTAACGCCCCTCATCGGGTGCCCATTGTCCGCGTGTACGATCTGCGGGCATACGCCTAGATTGCGATGGACTCTTTGAAAAAGCCTGCGTGCATGCTCATCTGATTCTGAGTTCTCAATGGTCCACCCGACAATGGATCGGTCATACAAGTCGATGATGGTATAGGCGTAGTAGAACAGGCCGGTAACGTCGCTTTTCAGCCACGTTATATCCCAAGCCCAGACCTGATTAGGCTTAGTGACCTTGATGCGATCTGGCTTGCCGCCTTTGCGCGGTTTCCGAGACTCACGTCGATGCTCCAGGGCTCTGTGCTGCCGTAGAATTCGGTAAAACGACGCCGAGCTTGCTAGGTAAACCCTTTCCTCGGCAAGCTTTGCTACGATGAGCTCAGGCGACATATCAGCAAAGCGAGGACTCGTAGCTACCGAATATATGCGTTCTTTTTCTTCCTGGCTCAATCGATGAGGAACGAAGCGCGCAGAGCCTTTACGTCGGTCTTCTAGACCAAGCCGCTTCCAGTTCTGTAGCGTCTTTCGGTTGATACCGGAAAGGTCGCATATTGATCTTTCGGAAAGCCCTGCTTGCTTCGCTTCGTCTATGTACTGAAGAATCTCTTGACGCTCTTCTTGTGTCGTCAATCCTCCTCGTCTTGTTCGAATAGATTCGGGTACTTTTTTTTTAAGGTGATGAGTACCGCCGCTTCGGCCAAGGCTTTTTCCTTACGAGCCAGCTCTTTCTTAAGCGACTTGTTTTCTTTGCGAAGTGAGGCTAATTCGGCTTTCTCGTTCTTGTCTTTATCGGCCATGGTGTCGGTAAGTTCCTGTTCCCAAAGTGTAAGATGTTCTGAGTGGAGTCCGTGAAGACGTAGCCACTCACCAAGCTTATCAGGTTCTATCGTCTTGCTCTCGAGTAAGAGCACAAACCGTTCGCTAGGGTTCCGGTCGTTAGGAGAGATCGCATTTCCTTCGTCTAGTCCGAGTTTACCAGCATTATGCTGTCGTATCCAGTCGCTTAAGGTGGCGGGATAGATACCTATCTCCTTGGCGACGTCGTTGATGCTCCGGCCTGACCCGTCAACGATCTTTCGTACAGCTGAAGCCTTAAATCCGCTCGAGTATCGCATAGTTTTCGCCCTCCAAATGGCGTAAACTATCTTGATTTATATTGCCCCCTTGCAAGGGTGTTTATGGCGGTGGGGTACGATCCCACCATCCAGTAGTCGCTTGAAAGAGGCGTAACACCTTCATCCTGGGTTCCGGTAGCCGTCAGGCCCATCACCGCAACCGAGTCAAAGAGGCTGTCTACCTTTGTCTTGGTATTGATGGCTATTATCAGATCCTGTAAAGACTGAATATTGTCATTCCCTACATCATAGCCTGAAGTCTTGAGAGCGAGGGCTTGGTCGAGTTCTGCCCGTATCCCGACTAGGTAACTCGCAATGATTGCGTCGTACCGTACCAGAACGTCCCTATACTCAGATCTAAGAATAAAACGTTTTTCAAGGTCAGACTCTGCCAGAATAGCCGCCTTGAGTTCATCGAGCTGGAGGGCCAGTTCTTGCCTGTCGCTTCTACCCGAGGTCATGTCCTTGAGCATCAACTGCATCTCAAACTGGCTTGCGAGATTGGCGTACTCTATGAGGGCATGAGCAGGAACAGAGCGAGCCGTCTGGTCAAAGTTGCCTATCCAGTCAAAGTACATGGCGCAGGAAGAGTCAACGGGTATGGTGATGTCCCCTCGCCTGCCAGTGGCAGGATTGACGGCTTCGCGGATGATGATTGACTTCCCTGGTTCTATATCAAGAGAATCTATACCCACCCCGCACATGCGGAGGAAGGCTACAAGGCTCAGGTGCAGATAGATACGGTTGCCAAACACCCTGGCAAGACGCACCTTACGGTGGACGCCGTCGAGGTCAGCGTCGTTGTCGACGAAGCCAAAATGCTCGGCTGCGTTCATAAGGGAGGGAATGGGGTAGTTTATCGTTACCCTGTCGGCGTCTGCCAGGGCCCTGAAACGCTCTTCCTTGCCTGCTGGAAGAGGCAAGGATGCCTTGCTCGTAAAACGGGCTATGGCCTCGAGCTTCACAGCAAGCTCATCCTGGCTCAGGCTATGCTTGTTTTCAACCTTGGCAAACGAGAATGGCATGATAGTACCAGGAAACTCCTCGGTAGCCATGGCCAGGTCCTTGTCGTTGTCTATGATCACAGAGAATAGATCATCGGGGGCTATCTCCTGGCCTTCGGCAAGCGCTGAGTACAGGAGATTGAAGCCATCGGGATTGAGCAAGGGTGGTGAATCGTCTATAAACTGAAAGTCAAAGACAAGGTTCGCAAGACCCACCTCCTGCATCTGACGCATGGCATAGGCGTAGTAGTGACGGGGCCATGGATAGACTCCAAGCGCCGTGACACTAGCCTCGTCAACATTGAGCAGGACAAGCTCATGCAGGGGCTCTGGCTTGGCCTTGAGTTTACAACGCAGGTCATAGAGCACGTACTCCAGCCTGTCATGGGCAGGGCTCAGGGAGAATAGTATAACGAGGCCAGAGCAGAGGACGGCTATGAGAACAGCACCTGGGGCACCCTTTGTCATGCTGCCCAAACGGGCTAGGAACTTCTTCATGCCGCCTCTTTCAGAATCAGAATAAAACGCTTAAGCCTCCGCTGATGGCATAACGGATGGCCTCCCCATCGGGGAAAGCATTACCGGGAAGGAACAGCCCGGCATTGAGTGATAGCTCTACATCGTTATATGGCGACCATCGGGATACCAGGTCTAAACCATGGCCAAGGTCAAGGGACGGAAGAGCCGCCTGTCCAGTATTGACGAGTCCAGTCTTGTCATACTTGGCGTAGTAGAGGTACTTGAGCGCCACATGAAGACTACGTGCGCTACCCGAAGCAGAAGCCAGTGGATTGATGCCAAGGCTCAGGCTGGCTATCTGTATATTGCTGAAATATGGCCTAAAAACGAAGCCGCGTGCAAGCTGACCAAAAGCCTGGAAACCTGTATCCTCGCCTGATGTATTGCCTAGCGAACCTTGCGCCGCGAGCCTGTCTGCGTCACCAGAGGCCAGGGAGTACTGAGCGCTTATCGACAGTGAGCCCTTCATCGCTAGGATGTAGCTATAGCGGCAGGTTCCGGCAAAAGCCGCGATGCTCGCGCTGCCCGTCTCAAGCGGGCTGTAACCGTCTTCGAGGTACCATTCTGTAAGGTATTCTCCACCCAAAACAAGCCCTTTGAGTTGGAGGCCCGTATACCAGCTGGTATAGAACATGTCGGCATCCAGGCCAAAGTCGCCCTGGTACAGGCCAAGCAGGCTGATCTCTTGCCCAAGAAGAGAGAGGCCGGCAGAATACGCCCCAAAATAGCGTCTGGCTCCGTTGGCATCATCCCATGGATTCATGCTGAATGGTGAGAATCCGGGATTGATGAAACCGGTATAGAAGCCTAGAGCCTTGAGCGTGACCGACGAGATGGCAAGCTGGAACTCCACCCCATCACCATAACCAGAAAGAGCCAGACCCGATCCGAGAAAGAATGATTTACGACCGAGGCTCAGGGTTAATCCGGCTTCAGGTATTGTCGATTGAATATATGCGGCGTTCACTTCCCACAGATTCTCAAATAGTTCTCCTGCGGGCGCTTCGGGCATGATGCTAAAGAGCGCGTTGTCCTGGATCCTGGCATAGACAAGCCATTGATCAGGCAGGCTCAGCCTGAGCCACAGATTGCCACCCAGGCTAGCTACCAGGGAGTCATAGGCATTCTGGTGTTCGTACAAGGCAGCAGGAGACAGGGTTCCACCCCAATCGAGCAACCACGGTGTCTTGGCAGGAGGCGGAACCAGGAATTCTTCGTCACCCCAGGAATCCTGAGCCCCTATTCCAATGATGCCCAGCGTCAGACAAAGCATAAGAAGCAGGTGCTTTTTCATGGTGCCACCGCGTAGCTGCGCTCTATAGTCGATATGAAATTGAATAGATCCAGGCCGCTCATAGTCTCTCCGCCCGAACTAGCAGGGCTGAAGATACCGTCCATCACCAGGGCACGAAAGGCGTAGCGCTTCAATGGAAACATGATGAAAAGGAGAGAAGAACGCAGACGCAGGCTAGAGGCGACGATGAGGCTGGCCTTTGACTTTGTAAGCACGTCGATGGCATCGTAGCCTGAAAGTGAGCCTTCTAGACGCTCGGCCAAGGCCACATCATCAGGGAAAGCCTCCACGATGGCCGGAGCCATCACGGCCAAGTCCGCAATCGTGCAGACATCTTTGTCTCCAATGGCTACGATATCATCTATACTCTGTGCATACAAACCCAGCCCGGCTGTTACAGCCAGAACAAAGGCAACAACTTTTTTTCTCATGCCCACCCTCTACATTATGGATATAGATGCCACTCTGGCTATGGAAACAGTATATGCACATTGACTAATCCTGTCGCCTGAGTCGCAGGCACCAGATTGACAAGCTCGTCGACCGATGAGGGCGTCTCGCCAGAGGCGACAGCCAGGGCGGTTTCCTCAGGGGGTGCAAATACAGTAGCCGGTCTCGCCGCCTCCTGGGCCGCCTGAGCCGTTTGTGTGGTCACCATGGGTGGAGCCGCACCAATATCCTGGGAGTATTGTGAGCCTGCGGCCACGGGTCTCGTACCGCCACGGCCTGATGACACGGCCACAAGCCCCGAAGTTACCACCACGCCCATGCCGCGCTCGGTACTGTAGCTTACCGTGTGTGACGTACCACGCACGCTCGAGGTGCCCACAGGCGTCGTTATGGTAAAGCTTGTCTTGAGCCCCTGTATCTGCTTGACCTCGGAGACGACCGTGCCGCTCCGTAAGGCCAGGGCCGCCTTGGACGAACTTGGCGTCACCGAGACGCCACTCAGTTTGGCGGTGGTCAACGACTTAAGCGTCAAAACCCCATTATTGACGCTCAGGGTTACCTCTGAATTAGCTCCCGTCACTATTGTAGCGTCGTCAGGGAGCGTCATGCCGGCGCTGATAGGCTGCATCTTCTTGGCGACGATGGCCCCTACCGTGCCCTTTACGGACACAGCCGTAACATCGGCGAAAGTTGGGATAGATATTGTTATGGCCAAGGCCACAAGTATGGTTAATCGCTTCATATTCACTTCTCCTCAAGAAACGCCAATAGAACTGCTAATTTAGAAACCTACGGATAGCACGTATCCACATCGTGTTAGCGGTTTTGGCAGTCTCAGTGACAACCCCAGTATTAAAATGTTGTCTTCTGGCATAGCTAGGGGTCAGACTTTCAGTAGACGAGCAATAATAATTGAGAGAAAAACCACCTAAAGCCGCCCCTTTGAGATTGATATACATCAGCCCTAATTCAAGCTCCGATGGCAAGAACCAGTCGTCAAATCCTCCAAATGAATAGTTGTCGCATAGAAGCGCTGCGCTTGTCGCATGCCCTAGCTGTGCTATTATAGCAGCACTATTCTCTAAACCCTTACCAATGTCGGCAAAGTTCTCTGGAATTAGCGTAGTGCTTACATTGCTCCACACTTGAACACCAGAGGCTGCCTGATCGGTCAAGGCAGATTCAAGATACCGCCAACCATCTGCACCATAGGTAGGATTTTCATAGAATATGAGCCCACCGGCCGGGCCAATCTGGCCAACGATGGTTCCGGCACTCTGATACTGTGCAAACAAAACTACATTGGCAGGACCCAGTATCAACGAGTCTCCTGGCAAGTACGCAGTACCCAAGCCCCCTGAATCAGTATTCCATCCCGTAAAGCGCCTATGAATACCGTCCTGTATAAGAGGCCCAACGAGACCGGCCAGATTATCAGCTATCACTACGGCAGTACCAAAATCCGAATTCATCATCGGGGGAACATCACCGCTACTCTTGCCATTGTCAAGGTATGAGACTGAGTATTGGTTTATGCTCCACTGGGCATACAGCGTTATATCCGCTGCCGGCATGACTATGGCTTGCCCAACTACATAATCAGTACCGGTGCCATTAGAGGCGGTGTTCCATCCCGAGAACGAGTAGCCAAGCTTGCTTAAGCCGCCTGAATTGGCCGCCATAGTCGCAGAATCTCCAGCCATCTTGTATAGAGGCGTAGGGACTGTTCCGGAATCAGCGCCGTTTGCATCATACAAAAGGGCATACACGGCGACCATCTGAATTTCCAGGCCAAGCGTCTCGCCAGCCTTTATATCGAGCGTCTTGATACCCTTGAAACGTAGCTGCCCGGATGAGTCCTTGGCCAAGACCTCGATGCTGCGTGCCTTGCCTGCAGGAATATCGAGCGTCGTGTTGAGCGTTGTTCCTGATAGCGTAACATTGATTGTCTGCATCGCAGCTGCCGTGACTGACAGTTCAACGGAGCTTATCGATGCCGGAGCCTCTGGCCCGCGGCTCTGGCCACCAAAATCAACAACAACCTGGCCGTAAACCGAGGCTTCAAAGGGGGAGGCGCATGATGCCAGTGATAGGATTGCTCCTAATCAAGACCAAAGATATTATTTTTGCTGTATTCTTCGCCTTATCAATATACATAGAGTCCTCCAAGGCTTGATGCGAGCTAGAATTTGGAAAACTTTATGTTATCTATAAGGTACTATATAACAAATATCATATAATTTCGAGGTACAATCGTCAATAGTCATTTTTTTCCAATTAAAAGTAAATATCAGGGATATAGGCCTATCCTGTCCCACAGGGCGTAGTCTTCCTGGCCAAG
>JAVEXO010000060.1:0-15098 GCA_034003955.1 Spirochaetia bacterium
GGTGGCCGATCTATCGGTACCCTACGCAGGCACGCTGGCAGAGCGTTTCTGGCCTGGTCCGTTGACAATGGTTCT
The DNA here is from genome assembly GCA_034003955.1 of Spirochaetia bacterium. Taxonomy (GTDB): domain Bacteria; phylum Spirochaetota; class Spirochaetia; order Treponematales; family UBA12059; genus SZUA-370. The sequence continues at coordinate 76 of JAVEXO010000060.1, forward strand.
ACCCAGGCTAGCATGCGTACCTGATCTTGTGACAAGCGGCCTTCCTCATGTAGCCGTACGCTGTCCGGCTCATGTTGTGGCACGCGATATAATACGCCGCTCAGGGGTGCCCATAGCCGCCCCGAGTGCCAACCCCTTTGGCTATCTGTCGCCTACCCGTGCCGAGCATGTCGTAGCACAGCTTGGCGACAGGGTAGACTTCATTGTGGACGGAGGACGATGCCCTGTTGGCGTCGAGAGTACCGTCCTGGACCTGAGCTGCGACCCACCCCTCATCCTGAGACCCGGTGGATTGCCCTTTGAGCTCATAGCCGAAGTGGTGCCAGGTGTCCAGGTGTTCGACAGGACGACGAGCAGCCCACGCGCTCCTGGTCAGCTACCCAGCCACTACGCACCTTCGCACCCCTTGTATCTCGTGGCGTCTGGCGCTGTGGCCGGTATAAGGCCCAAAGGAAGGGCGGCTGTCCTATGCTTTGGCTCAGAATCAGCGCATCAGGCCGAGCGTAGTGGGAGCTGGTCAAGGATCGTCGATCTATCGCCTGCAATGGACCCTGTAGTGGCCGCAGTGGCACTCTTCGACGTGCTGCATGAACTTGATGCCGGGGGTTTTGACGAACTATGGGCAGAACGCCTGCCTGATCAGGGGCTTGGTTTGGCCGTCAACGACCGTCTGTACAAGGCCTCTGTAAAGTAGCGCACTTACTCTCATGATCATCCATGCCATTCCGATACTATAGGTAGAACGTCGGAAAAGAACGTGGAGACAGGATCATGGAAGTACGCATATCAAACCATATTCCTTTAGCCTACGCCTACAGCGCCGGGACGAGCGGGCGGATTTCTGTGCCTGTGGCTCCGTCACAGCTCCTCTATTCCCACTTCAAGAATGTCACCGGAACATCGAGCGTCGGTGCCTCCGCCTATACCCTGGACAAACTCAAGATACTCGACACCATCATAGAACGACTGAGAACGGCCAAGAACCAGCCAAGGATAGAGCGAGAATCAAAGGGTTTAAGCGACGAGCGAATAGACGCCCTCATCCAGCAGTATGGAGAGCGGCTCCATGCCGCGATAGTCGCCAGCCCCACGCCATACGCCAAGCCGCAAGGTGTAGTTCCGGGCATGCTCGTCTCGATAGCAGCCTGACAAACACCAGGACCACAATCAAGGCCTGGGGCCTTCTCCAAGCAGATATGCAAAATACTCCCTTAGATCCTTGTCTCCATACAGCGCGGCATAGGAGAGGGCTGCATGAGCCACATTGCGTCCGTATTGCCTGGTTTCTGCGTATGAAAGAGACTCCAGGAGCAGATCCATGGGCAGCGATCCATACTCGGCCTCCCAGCGCTTGAAACGGGTAGGGCCGCCATTGTAGGAGAACACTGCGGGTAGCACACGGCCGTCAAGGTTGGCTAGGAGTCTGGCGAAGTAGGCAGAGCCTATGCTCATGTTGTCTGATGGATCGGTAAGGCTGTAACTTTCTAACTTGAGCCGGCCGGCCATTTCTTCGGCAGTGGCCGGCATGAGCTGGGTAAGCCCCACGGCGCCAGACTTAGAAACCACCTGAGGGTCGAATCCGCTTTCAGAACGGATCAGTCCCCATAGGAGGAATTCATCTATACCCGTCGACTTGAGCGCAACATCAAACGATTCACGGAAAGGACGCGGCCAATAGAGCGTTGCGTCTTGCCTGGTTGGAACAAAGCCTGTCTTCCAGAAGAGCGTGGCAATGAGGCGATATGCCTGGTCGTGCCTGCCTGATGAGCGCAGGGTTTCCGCAATAGACCTGAGCGTGGGCTTATCGAGCTCATAGAACGCCGCTCCCAGTTCTGAGCGTACGCGTGCACCGAGGCCAAACTTTGCCATTGCGAGGGCGTATTCTGTCGGGCCGACTACTGAGTCGACTGCCGGGTCTTTCGAGGGGCTGCCTGATTTCGTGTCTATCGCTTGGGTAACACGGGCAGGCTCATCCTCTACAAGCAGAGGCTCCACAAGAGGCTTGCCCAGCCTGTAGGCGGCAGCAAGACGGTACCACGAGTCGGCACTCTGCTCGTAGGCACTGGCGAGACGAGCATCCGCATAGGCGGCCGCGCTGTCAAACTGAGCGCTCACGTGGGCATCGCGTATGATGCTACTCTGAGCCGCCCTGGCGAACAGGTATGACAGCCTGGCTGCATCCCTGGCGCTCGCCTTGGCCAAGACGGCTGTATCGAGTGAGGCCAACAAGAGGCCGTCTCTGGCTACCAGTGCCTCACGCGATATGGGCTCTATGAGGTCGGAATAGTAGCCGGGGTTTCTGGTCGTCGACAGGGCCCTTCCTAGAGCCGCAATGGCTGCCTTTGTAGAGCGCTTCCAGGCCGCCTCCGCCTCATACCATGCGGCCGCATCCCTGTCGGCATCTCCATCGGCCAGGCTTGCTGCCTTGGCAAACCATGTTTCTGCCTCTGCCCATCTATTGGCCGCCCTTAAATAGCGGGCCTGCCAATATGCATTGAAGTACTCTCTTGACGGATCGGCTCCTCTATCCAATGTTGACGTGACGATATAGTTGAAGCCCGCGGCGCCTTCATCCCTGGAAATAGCCAAAAAAGCCTTGGCCGCGTCTGAAGCGGCGGCGCGGGGCAGGGTCAGGAATAGATTTGCTGCGGCTTTGGCGCTTAGTTGTGCCATGCCTGCATCAGGCCCACTGCTTGCGAGTGAATCGCTTGTCTCCGCCTTGAGCGGCTCAGTAGGCATGTCATCACTCAAGGGTACGGTATCGGGCGATTCTGGAGGCTCTGCGATAGGAAGCGCCATGATAGTAGCCTTGCTTATGCCGGCGGCTATGTCGGCCGGGCTCTCGGCAGCAGCGGCGAAGCGCCTGAAGGCCACAACCGAAGGCCCATAGTCGCGAGTGCCCATAAGGGCTCGAGCCTCTGCTAACCTAAATGTCCTGGGGCCAATGGCCTGGATGGCAGCGGTCGCCTCGCTGAGGCTCGATTCTTCTATGAGCCTCACGATAATGGCAAGGGCCGCGTAGACGCGGGGAGAACCATCCATGGCGACGACAGAGGCAAATTCATTGGCCCATCGGCCCCGGCCGGCCTTGAAGCCTGATTCTATGGCCATCGCAGATAGCTCTGGGGCATCCTTGGCCGCTTCTTCTGGATGGGCGGCCCTGATGGCATCTATTGTAGCTGCGGCTTGTACATACAGCTTCTGCAACATGAGCCCTTGCGTCTCCAGGTAGGCTCGCTTATAGGGAGCGAGGGAAGCGCCATCGTCGGATTGGCAGATTTTGACGAGAGCCTTGCCTTCCTTCCTATACAGCAGGGCCTCACAGAGGAGCTCCACGGCTCGATCGTGGTACGGACCTTTTTCCCTCTTGACGGCTTCGCCCAGGAGGATACGCGACAATTCGTCTTGCCCATCGTCGTCTGCCCTCATGGCAAGAAACAGATAGGCTCCTGGACCGAGGCGGGCTATCGAATCAAAATCGACGATAGTCTCCGATGAAAGCGGCAACTCCTTGTCGCTGACCAGGAGCTCAAACCATGCAGCCTCGTCTAGACCCTGGATCGAGCCACCCACACAGGCAGGCATCAAGAGCGCTAGTAGTAGTATCAAGCCTATGGCGAAGGGTCTCATCAATGCTCCTTATCGTTTGGGGCCACATAGCCAATGGCGTCTGTGTGTGCCAAGTCTATCGTATAGCCTGTATTATAACCATGACGCCATAGAGCGTTTAGTCATTCTAGAGGAAGTAACGATGAGGAATAGACGAAGGATAGACGAGGAGGGCGGACTTCCTATCGGGGCGGGATGTAAATCCAGGTGCCAGATATGATGAGGTCTGGGTTTCGTATCTTATTGGCCTTGGCAATTGTCTGATAGAGCCAGGGCGTACGGTAATAGGCAATAGATAGATCCCATAGCGTGTCACCCCAGCGGATCTTGTACCAGGTTCCTTCCTTCTTGGCCGGACTTGCAACTGGAAGCGGAGCAGGCTCTGGCGCCTCGAGCTTGGCAGGCTCGGGCGCGGGTGTCGTGACAGGTTCCGGGCTTGGTGTTGTAACTGGAGCCGGAGCGACCGTAGCAGGCGCGGAGATGCTCGACGTCTGCGGAGGGGGCAATTGTCTGTCTGCGGTGCATTGGTAGATGAAGAATGCCGCAATGAGGATGATGGCCGTGCCTATGGCAGCCAGGATTCCTACCACTATAGGATTAGAGCGTCCTCGTTCTTTTTTGGCCTTAGCATAGGGTTGCTCTTCTTCATCGCTGAAATCAGGGATACCGCCTTGCCCATCGTCTTCTAGCGAGTCAACGTGATCATCTTTAGTGGGCTCGTCAAGGTTGTCTTCAACCAGGTTATAGGAATCTGTATCGAATGGATTGACGTCTGGAAGATCGTCGGTGGAGAGGTCGAATTCCTCGTCCTCCTGGAAATCGAAGTCTGGTATCTCGTACTTTTCTTCCTCGGCGAGTGACTTGAGCGATACGGTAAGCGCCTGGTGTTCTCCGGTAGCCTCCTCGCGTGCGAGGGCGTTAAGGTTGCCTTCTTCATCAAGACCCAGGTCCAGCCTGATATCGGGTTCGCCCGCTGGCCGTGGAGGGATGTTTTCAATTATAAGGCTACCGACATACGAATCTGAAGCTTCGGTAGAACGATAGACATCGATCTGGACGCTTGGTTGGTCGTCCTTTACGGTTGTGACGACGAGGCGCTTCTTTGAGGCTATGCCCTCGTCGAGGATAGAATAGAATTTACCGTCCGCAAGGCGGATACCGATCTTAGCCATGGCTTCTTCCGTTCACACCAGATTTTTGTGAGATAGACTCTCTCTAATAGTATCGACTCATTGAGGCAAAAAATCGAGTGCCAAGTCAGGTTTATACCGAAGATTAGTTGTCATGCCTGCGGGGCTCGTGCCACGGCTATGAGCCGTTTTGCATTATGATCATAAGCGGCGCCTTCGTAGGAGCCGTAGAGGCTTACCGATCCAAAGCCTGATCGCAGGAGAGAATCGCGTAATTCTGTAGCCGAATACAAACGCTGTACCCAGAATCTATCTATTCGTCTGTCACCATCTACTATGATCCATCGGTTACGTAGGCTTTCCCAGGGGCCTATGACCTGGAATTCAGTCATGATCAGCCTGCCATCGCGCTCGAATCGTTCGCCTTGTATGAAATCCCGTACGGCCAGCTCCTTGCCCACGAGTTCTATGACAAGCGAGCCCCCCGGGGCCAGGTTGTCCCTGATCCTGGCGAGCATCGCCTCGTCCTCAGCCTTGGTGTCGAAGTATCCAAAGCTGGTAAACAGGTTGACCGCTAGGCCAAAGGCTCCGGGGCGGCTCCAGGTCCTGGCGTCGGCGTGGATGAATTCGGCTGACAAGCCCATACTCCTGGCAGTCTCACGGGCAGCTTCGATATAGGAGACGGTTATGTCTATGCCGACGACTGGATGAGCCCTGGAGGCAAACGCGATGGCATGTCTGCCTGGGCCGCAACACACATCAAGGACCGAGGCGCCCTCAGCGGTGCCGGCTAGAGTCAGAACAGAATCTACGACGGCAGGAGCCTCTGCCCAACGCTCTTGGCCAAACAATATGGGGGCGTAATCCTGCCAGAATCCATCATCGTCGAACCAGGCTCTGCCGTTCTGGCCGCTGGCGGCTGGTGTACCCAGAGTCTTTGGCTTAGAGGGCGCCATGTTCCAAGGCTTGTCCTAGCACGTAGGTAAGGATTTCTACGTCTACTTCTTCGGAATCGATGGTGACAAGCTCGCGTATCTCCTCCCAGTCGGCCTTTGAAAACTCCGTGCCGTCATAATCAGACAAGAGGAGCGATCCTATGCCGCAGAGCCAGTCTATTGCCTGCTCGGTTTCTCCAGATCTGCAACGCGAGAGAAATGTGGTGAATACCGCGGCGAGCGTATCCTCGGGTATGTTTGGAATTGAACGGGCCAGGGTCGACCTGAGTGAATCGAATTCTCTATTGCCCGGAGCCTTACCCGAACGTCGTGCCCAATCGTCGATTTCTGACTTTAGTCGATCTATTGCTTGCATGCGTATACTATACCCTTCCTACGGACAATTGTTAATACGTTTAGAAGGGGGGCTATGGAACAATGTCCATGAGGGAGGCCAAGACCCCAAAGTTGTAGGTGGCATGAGCCATGGCCAGGGCATGAAGCTTGAACCCACGAGTGGCGGCTACGGCCATGAGCGTACCTACCATGAGCGACGAAAGTACGCCAACAGGGCCTTGATAGGCGTGTCCAGTGGCAAACAGCAGGGTGGAGACCAGTATTGCCGCACCTTGCCTGGCTCCATGTCTTCGTAGTTCGCTTAAAACATACACTCTATAGAAAAGTTCTTCCCGGTATGCCACCGTGATTGAAAAAATGGCTGATGCCCCAAGGAAGGCGGCGGATTCAAAGGCGTTCCTGGGCCGTATATACGCCACTCCGCCAGACTTGGCTAAACCTACCCATGAGCCAAGGATGGCAGATGCCCGAGAGACAAGGATGAGCATGACGAGCAGTACCAGAGCCTTGATGACATCGTTTGCTCTTGGGCGAACGGCTCCGTATTCACGAAGATGCCCGCGAGCGCCGATAATGACGATGAGGAGTATGCATTGCGAAAGAGACTGAGAAGCGCCAGAAAACAACCACGATATAGTCGTGCTCTGAGGGGCCGAGACTGGTATGAGGCCCGGGACGAGCATGGCGAAGACTATCGCGACCGGTTCCAGCCAGGAGCGATCTGCGCTTTCGGTATCCATGGCATCAGTATATACTGTAGGCTCGGAGCGTAGCCATGGTGAATGTGCTTCTCATCGTAGTCGTTATACTACTCCTTGTGACGCTGACCCTCCTCTTGCGGGGTGAGAGGCGTTTTTCCCCCCTTGAATACTACGCTCGGGGCAAGGAAGTTGGTTTTACCTTCAGCGAATCCAAGGCGATACTGGACATGACGAGGATTGCAGGTGTCGTCGATCCTACAGGAGCCCTCTGGAGCATTCGTGAGCTCGATGCCTGCATCAAGGCCTTTGACAGGAAATACAGGGCAGAAGGCAAGTTGCGTGATCGTGCCACACTCCAGTTCATGGAGAAGCTGTACGAATTTCGTAAACGCCTTGAGTTTGAACAGCCAAAGTATCAATCGGGCATAACGAGCTCACGCTTCATAAGGACCAATCAACGCATACGAATACTCGTGGAGGGCATTGGCGTCTATTCATCCACGGTCATCGATTCAAACGAGCGCTATCTTGTCGTATCCTACCCGGTGGGAGCCAGAATACCGGCAGGCTTCATGTGGAAGGGTTCAAGGGTCTCTGTCTATTTTTGGAGACAGGAGGACGCCGGGTATGTCTTCGATACCTATATACTCGAGGATCTGCGTATCCGTGATATTCCTGTTCTACAGCTTGGCCACTCTGAATCCCTCCTTAGAACTCAGAAGCGCAAATCTCTTAGGGTTCGGTCCAGGATGCCTGCTTACCTCTACCTCCTCAAGCGGCTGGAAGGAGCGTACGAGAAACCAGAGCGTGTCCCAGGACTCAAGTGCGTCGTCCAGGATCTTTCAGAAGACGGCGTCTCTGTCCTGATAGGCGGTCGCGGAAAGATTGGCCTCCTTGTCAAGGCCCAGTTCTACATAGGCGACGACCAAATCGTGGTCAGTGGGACCGTCAAGGGGACAGAATACGATGTTGAAAAGAAGCAGTCGCTCCTGCATGTAGAGGCCATGGTACCCAGCCCAAGGATGAGAAACATCATTAGATCACATGTGTATAACGTTGGCCCTGGCGAGAAGCGCGATACCGGACTTGAGCTTGAAGGCAAGCCTTTCTCTGTATAGATCATTTCTGGGTGGTGCCTGAGGCGCGAAAAAGGAAATGTATAATGGTCTACAAGAAGATTACTGGCGAAATAGAGTTAGAGCTTGTTTCGCCCCATAATGTAGAAGAAGTCTATACCATCGTAGAGAATAATAGGGAATATCTCGCAGAATACCTAAATTGGCTTGATAAGACAAAAAGCAGTGAAGATGTGTATCAAAATACAAGAAACGCACTCAGCAGGTTTGCCGATAAAAAAGGTATAGACTATGTAATCAAAAAAAATGGAAGGATTATTGGAAGAATTAGCATCTGGCAGACCAACGAAGATGCAAAGGTGTATGAAATTGGGTATTGGATTGTTAAAGAACAATCACGAAAAGGCATAATGACCTTGTGTGCCAAGGAAATGCTAAAAGTAGGAATTGAGTATTTAAAGGCAGAAAAGTTTGAGATTTATTGTATTGCAGAAAATACAGGAAGCAACAAAGTAGCACGGAAACTTGGATTCACACATGAAGGTACCATACGGAATTCAATAAAGGTAAACGAGAGGCTCTTTTCAATGAACGTGTTTGGCCTGTTAAAAGACGAGTACTTGAAAAATAACGTTGCCTTGAGTAATCAATGAGTGCTTTTAAAAGTTAGCATAATTAGGAAAAGTACAATGCAAGCAATTGTTAACAAGGCTGATATTTGTGAATTATTCCAAAAAGATGCTGTTTTTATAATGATAGATAAACAATATGGCAATCCACCTCGTTGGACCAGAGCAGAAGGATTTGAGTCCCTTTGCCAAATAATTTTGGAGCAGCAGGTTAGCCTGGCCTCGGCTAAGGCACATTTTAATAAGCTAAAGGCCTATATACGTGAATTTTCTCCAGAAGAAATACTAAAACTTTCAGATATAGAGATGAGGAATTGCCAGATTAGCAGACAAAAAGCTGTATATCTCCGGTCTTTATCGAATGCTGTGAGAACAAAAAATCTAGAATTAGATAGATTAAATGCACTGAGCGAAGAAGAGATACGAGAAGCGTTGACCGAAATTAAAGGTATTGGGAAGTGGACATCTGATATCTACCTAATGTTCTGTTTACAAAGAAAAGATATATTTCCTTCTGGGGATATTGCAGTGATACGTGCAATTAATGAATTGTATTCGGTAAAGACAAAAGATGAAGCAATCGAATTAAGTTCTAGATGGAAACCATTACGATCATTGGCATCGTACTATTTCTGGCACTTCTACCTGAGTAGAAGAAATAGAATCTAAGACGTAAACATGAGCCAAGCCCTCTGGCAGGGCGGGATGTTGCTCCCGCCCCAAAGCCGAGTCTATAGAGAATCAATCTCAAGATAAACCAAGGTTTGATTCAATAACTGGTATGCTATTTCGCCAAAGGTTATTGGACCATACATGCCCTTTGTTACTTTACCTTCCAATTCAGAATGCAGGTAGTTTAGGATACAATTGCAAGAGAAAACGGGGGATACATTCTTTGGAAGTGCAGCGCTGAATTGTTCAATATAGCTGGAAATCTTTTTGGCTAACTGATAACGTACGCCTGTGAATACAGGGGCGTATAGGTCTACACTTGTTTCGTGGACTGTCTGAATGGAGACATTTACCATAGACCCGCTGTAGTCAGCGACTAGTGGCAAACGGGTGTCTGCTCCAGTTTCCTTTAGGTACGTCGCAAAGTTTTTCTTAATTCCATTCACGAGGCAGCCGTCGACTGAAAAACCCTCTTTCTCAAAAACAATAGTATCTTTTCCATTAGGCTCAAAAACATTGACAATGCCAATCTTTGCCATAAGGCGTTCTGAAAGACGGCCATGAAGAACGATAGCGGCGTTTTCATGAGAACTACCATCTTTTCCGTTGAACACCTTGGGTTTTCTTTTTCCTAGTTCATCGAGATGCACGCCAGAAATCCAACCTATTATAGGATGTAGAAATATATCAGGAAAGTTAGGGGCTTCCTGAGCATACCGGACATGGCAGGTGCTCGTGGCAGGTATTATGATAAAACTGACGCCGTTTTCAAAAGCGTCTTTAGGAATCGAAGATAGTTCATTTTCCTTATACAGTTTTATTTTTTCTTCTTCAAGTTGTCCAGGAAGTTCAGTTATAAACACTTTTGTTTTATCCATGGTGCCACCTTGCTGGTCCATGAAATAGGGAATGGTTCCACCAATCCAGTTCCCGCAAGGAAGCTGGGCAAGGAGTGCTTCCTCACCAGAGATGATAAGACTTTTTCCTGTTTTGATTGATTCTGCGGCTGTATTGACTGTTGCTAACATGGTTTACTCCTTGCCAAAAAGCGCGATTAAGTCTTCGGTAGCGATTGCCTCATATTTGGTAAAAAAAGCGTATACTTCATCCAGCGACTTTGCCATGACTGCCGGATTCGCCTTTATTTCCCGGCTATGGCGCGAGACACACATGCCGGCAGAAAAAAGTTTGAATTGATGATCAATCTTTCCTGATAGTAAATCCTGCCAGCGTTGATCTGTTTTAGGGGGTAACATAGGTTTCTCCTTTTACCTAGCTATGGTAATTAAGTGTACCTGTGCATTCAAAAAATCAATATTTTGTTCTAATTTATATTGAAAATGAATTGCTGGTAATTATCACCTTGGCTAAATACTGCTTAAAGTGGCTATACGTGCATACATATCGTAAGTTATTATAATTATTCCATAAGATATGTCAAATGTGTACATTTTCATATTAAATGTCAAACTCAAGATGGTACAGTTTGGAAAAATCAAGGCTCTTCAAGCGCGACTGAGAAGCACATGGTCAATACCAGTCAGTTTAGTGGATACTATCATTTAATAGAGTTTTACAATGGTTTAAATAGGGCTATTAGCTAAGGTATGTGTAACTTTAGCCATGGTTTAATGGTATGACTGTGCAGTATTATATAATCACAGCTCATGGGAGGGTACGATGAAAAAAAGCAGGCTTCTAGCGGTAAGCATCCTCGTTCTGTGCGCATTATCAGCCCAAGCCCAGGAATCATCAGATCTTATCGATACATACAGGCGCAATTTTGTCCGTTCCAGTCTAGGCACAAAACTTGAGCTACTCAAGGAAGCCTCTGTGTATGATGACGTCAACATGGGGCCACTCTACGACACGGCCATCCAGTTCGTCCTCAGCAATGCAAGCCTGCTGGCTTCTGATGCTCTCCTCAGAGATATTTCTGTTCTTTCTGTCAACATGGTTCGTAGGTACAAGTATGCCCCGGCGGCTGAGAATCTATGGAGCCTGTTCAATGTCTACAAAGATAGCCTTGTTCGCGTGCCCCTCCTCCAGACGCTTGCCGAGGTAGCAGTGGGCAACGGGAGCATAATCCAGGAACTCAATGCATTCCTGGATGCCCAGATTTCTCTCTATAAGTCGGGAGCCCGCCTGGATATAGCCGTGCTCGATACCTCCATATTCGCGATAGGTCGATTGGGAGATCCATCTTCGTTTCCATATCTTTTTGCGGCTTACACGGCCTCGGTATCCAAGGCAATAACGGAGAGTGCTAGCGTAGCCATGGCTAACTTGTCTGGTGACTATGCTTCGTTCTTGGCAGAGGCCATCCGTTCCCATATACCCTCCGAGAAGGCCGCCGCCTTAGAGGCTGGTTTGCGGGGAGACGCTCTGCCTGCAGAGAAGCGAGCCGAGTTGGCCGAGGCGGCCTTGTCCGTTGGCGTGTTGTATCAGGGTTCGTCTGCCAGCGACCAGACCTATATAATAGCGATGCGCACCCAGGCCGCCAGAGAACTGACGGCTCGGGAATGGCAGAAGGCGTCGCCACTGGCCATTAGGCATTTTTATGACTTCCAGATACAGTACAAGCGCGGGCAGGTGTCAAAGTCTAATTTTCTGGAATCGATAGCCCTCCTGGGTGCCATGGGTACAAGTGATGCAGCCCAGGCCCTGTCACTCTATCTCCAGCTTATCAATACAGAGACGGAACAAGGCAAATCCTTTGACGAGCAGATAGCCCTTGCCGTGGTCAACAACCTGGGGAGGCTCGGTGACAAGGCGGCGTTCGACTATCTTTTGTACATCGGCTACCTTCAGTACCCTGAATCCGTCAAGAAGGCCGCCAGGGATGCCCTGCAGAAGCTGCGCTGGTAAGTCTTTTTAGAGCCGCTGATATCCATAGCTGAATTCATCGATGCCCCTCGACGCGTCTGTGAGCTGTGCAACGTCTATCCCTATTATCGATAGCGCCTATAATCCCGTTCTCCATGGCAACGGCCTTTGTCGTCTATATGCCGCCGGGACCATGGCCCCGCATGGTAGCAAGCTTGTTAGCCACGATCATGTTCATCGCGACAGTCCCTGTGTTGAGGCAAGGTCGGCTAGCACACGCTCGGCTAGCGCTCCTCGTTTTATCCGCCGTCCTGGGCCTGGGCTTTGGGGCAGTTTCCCATGGCCGATCCGAGGCGACCTTGTTGCGACAGAGTCATGGCTTCTCGTCCGCTCGAGTCATAGCATACGAGGGCAAGATTACAGGCGACCCAAGAAGAACCACGCGGGGGCTGCTTGCCTTTGAGGTGTCGCTGACGGCGGCAGTGGCAGAAGGTGGGGCAAAAGTCACGGCTGCTGGAACGCTGAGCGTATTCGTCAGCCCAGTAGCTTCTCCTCGTGGAGGTTTGGCACATGTTGACACCCCCGAGCTAACGAGGGGGCAGGCCGTGGTCTTCGCAACGCCTCATGGCCTTACAGAGCCTCGTTCGGGGCAGGGCGCCTGGACCGATGCTCTGGCCCATGGTGCCGCCTTCGTAGGTTTATCTGATATTCACATCATCGGCACCGCTCCGCCCCTTGAACGACTACGAGCCCGTGCCAGGGCCGGCCTGCTTGAGGCTCTGCGCAAGGCAGGCGGCAGCTCTGGGCCCCTTTTAGAGGCTCTCGTCGTAGGCGTCCGTGACGATCTGGACGGCCGCCTGGCCGATGATTTCAGGAAGGCCGGCTGTGCACATATCCTTGCGCTTTCCGGACAGCATGTAGGCATACTGGCCGGTCTGACATCGCTCATTCTGGGCGTGGCATTGGGCCCTTTTCGTGCCAGGGTTGGCGCATGCCTCCTTGCAGGCTTCTTTTTATATCTCGTCGGTCCTTCGCCGTCGGTTAGCCGAGCCGTCTTTATGTTCTGGATAAAGTGCGCGATGTCCGCGGCGGATAGACCCCAGACATCCCTGGCCCTGCTATGCATGAGCTTCGTCCTTGCACTTGCCTTGTGGCCACAGAGCGCGTATGCCTTGTCGTTCCGGCTGTCGTATCTAGCGGTGGCCGGCATCGTTGTTCTGGAGCCCTCCTATGAGTTTAGCCTGCGCAAATGGTTGCCACCACCTCTTTCCGGGGCTATTGCCATGGGCCTTGCCGCCTTGGTGGCTACCGCGCCTCTGTCTGTCATGAGCTTCGGATATCTCAACCCCTTCTCGCCACTGACGAGTGCTGTAGCCGGTGTGCTCGTTACCGCCTTCCTGTGGGCTGGCCTGGCCTGTGCCATGATCGTAGGCATACTTCCGGCAGCCGCTACCCTGTGTTCTCATGTCTGCGGTCTTCCATACCTGGCCTTGAGTGGCTTGATGGGTCTGGCAGCCAGGGCACCGAGCCTGCACGACTCTGGAGGCACCCTCGCCGTCGTCGTTGCCCTAGCGGGAAGCTTGGTGTATGCTTGGCCCCATGTCTGCTACCTCGCCGAATCCCGACACCGTGCCTCTGCCGGTCAACTACGACTCTCCCAAGGAACTATCGGCCCTCCTCGAGAGCCTGGGACTGGGCATGCGCAAGAAGTATGGCCAGAACTTCCTCATAAGCGGCCAGGCACGCCGCCGTATAGCCGCCCTCTTCGATACCGCACCCGGAGCCCGCGTCTGGGAAATAGGACCGGGCACAGGATCAATGACCCGTGAGGCTCTGAGCCTGGGACTCGCCGTCTCGGCATTCGAGATAGACTCGGGCTTTGCCACTTTTATTCGCGACGTCTATGGCTCCCTGCCAGGCTTTGAGTTATATGAAGGTGACTTTGTCAAAACCTGGAAAAAGGCCTTGGAGACATCGGGAACTCCCGCTCTTGCCTTTGGAAATCTACCCTATAATGCGGCAGGTGCCATCATCGCGGCACTCATAGAAGGCGGCGTCAGACCCAGACGCATGGTTTTTACCGTGCAGAAGGAGGCAGCGGCACGCATGTGTTCCTCGCCCTCAACAAAGAACTACTCGGCGTTTTCAATACTGTGCCAGTCTTGTTATACCGTAAAGACGGCCTTCGACCTCTCCCCTGGCTCGTTCTGGCCACAGCCACGCGTCAGCTCGGCCGTCGTCGTCATGGAAGAGCGGGCAGAGGCGGTACCATTTGCAGGTGACAAGGCCTTTACCGGCTTTACCCGCGCCTGCTTCTCGTCGAGAAGAAAGACGCTTCGCAACAACCTGAAGGCCGCGGGCTTCAGCGAGGCGGTGTTGTCTGAGGCCTGCGAGGTGGCAGGAATATCACCAGATGCCCGTGCCGAGACACTAACACCCGAGCTGTTCTCAGTCCTGTACGTCGCCATAAAGAAACCCGCCAAGCCGTCATCTGTGTGACTTGCCAGGCGTCGCTCTTTCTCGTATCATCGAGACATTATGACCGATGTACACCTCAGCGTGATCGACGAAGACACCCTGGATACCATACTCGCTGCCGACGTGGAATTCTCTGGCGCCATGGAATTCAAGGAACCAATGATGATAAAGGGCCGGGTCTCCGGCTCGATAGTAACGGAGAGCGATCTCCATATAGACGAGAAGGCTGTCGTAGAGGCCGATGTGCGTGCCCGCAACGTAACCGTCAGGGGAACCCTCAAGGGGAACATCCTGGCAACGGGTCGCGTAGAGCTGTTTGCAAGCTGCCGTGTCGATGGTGACGTGCAGGCCGCCGAAGTGACCATGGAACCGGGGTGCCGATACAACGGTATATGCACGATGACCGGTCCATCCGATGCATCCAGGCAGTAATCGTCCACGCGGATTCTGCGTGTTACGCCTTTCGTCGACCGCCGTACGAGTCAGCGCCCTCTGCCTGGTGCTCGCTTTGGGCTATGGCATCGCAACTGCCCAGACAAAACCAGACGCCCTCAAGATGTACCGAGAGGGACGTTTCGAGGAAGCCAGGACTACCTGCCTGTCGGAGATA
>JAVEXO010000013.1:0-61535 GCA_034003955.1 Spirochaetia bacterium
TGTGTGATAGTCCACGCGCTACGGCACGCACATAGAAAGCTTCCGTCTCAGTCAAGCCATGCTTATGAATGGGATACGCGCGTCAAGCCATCTATTATTGCCTTGACGCTCAGCTCTATCTTGGAGTTCGGTGAGTAGTCTGCCGGGGCGCTCAGGTTTGCTCGGCCCTCTTTTAGCAGCGTGTTGCTCAGCATCCTTGCGTCTGGCCTTCCTGGTGGGTATACGGCTATGGCGTAGCCGCCTTCTTTTTTGACGAGCCTGAAGCAGGGGATGTCTGTCTCTCCGTCTCCTATGTAGACCATGTTTGAGAAGGGTAGGGCTCGCTCGTCCTTGGGAACGAATTTGTTTATTCGTGTATTGTCGTATACATCGAGGCTACCCTTGTTTATCCTGAAGATGAACTGTGTCTTTGTCGTGTAGTTTATGGCCAGGGCTGGCCAGACGGCGACATCGTTTTCATCGTACATGAAGCCAGAGGCATAGATCTTCTTAAACTCGCCAGCAATGGCGGTGCCTTCTATCATCTCTCTAAGACCCGACGATATGACGTAATGGTCAATATGTACCTTGCGTGTAGCGGCGTAGTCGTTTATGCGCTTGAACCAGGTTTCAACGCCAGGAAAAAATGAGATTGTAGAACCGAATGACCTGAAGGCGTCACGTGTTATACGCAGTTCGGCAGCATCTGCCTTTCTGAGCATCAGCCGCATGTAGGCCAGTATGGTGTCGGCATCGTGCCTCTCGGCAAGCCTGTAGGCCGCATCCCAGAAATCCTTGGGGGAGATGCCAAGGGCTGGTATGAAGTCATACTCCTGCATGTTGCCGGGGGAGAGTGTGCCATCAAAATCGTAGCATATAGCCATAGGTATCATGGCTGTACGGCTATCTCTACCCGGTTACGGCCGAGCTCCTTTGCGAGGCGTTCCGATTCGTTAGCCTTGTTGACGAGGTCCTGAAAACTCTTGATAGCGCCTGAGAGTGAGGCCACTCCCACACTGACGGTAACGCGCAAGCCTTCTGGCTCAAGCATCGAAGAGACGCGAAGTTCCTCAACCGCCACCCTCAGCCGTTCGGCGACTATGGCCGCCTCATCGGGGGGTGTCTCCGGTAAGACGACGACGAATTCCTCTCCACCAAAACGCGCGAGCAGGTCTATCTCCCTGATACAAGATCGCACCCTGTCGACTACTGCCTTTAGGATATCGTTGCCTGTTTCGTGTCCGTAGCGGGAATTAAAGTCCCTGAAGTTATCTACATCGAAGAACAGGAGGGCCATGGGACGTTTGTAGCGAAGAGATTTTGCCAACTCCATGGGTCCCAATGCCTGGAGATGTCTATAGTTGATGGTGCCCGTCAATCCATCGGTGCAAGCCTGGTGTAGTAGCTCCTGTATGAGCGAGGCGTTCTCTATGGCTATAGCCGACTGGGCGGCGATGGTCTCAACAAGGCGGACATGATGCTCGGTATAGACATTGGGACGACGGCTCTGTACCGATAGAACGCCAAGGACACGATCGCCATGTATCAGGGGGACGCCAATGTATGCCCTGGAGGGGTTTCCTCCTACACGGACTATATCGTATCGAGACTTTGTCTCAGGTAGCAGGGTGTCAGGTAAATTAAGAGGCTTGCGTGTCTTTATTATGTGGCCGCTCAGGCCAAGTCTGCCGGTTATGCATCGCGTCTCGAATTCTATTGTTTTACCAGCGTCGTGGAATAGGGGAAAGCTGAGCTCATCCGTCTCCGGCTTGTACAGAGCTATGTAGAATGTGTCGAGCTCGATGATGGTCTTACACTGTTCAAGGATAGTCGCAATGACCCTGTCCAGGTCGTGACCGGAGTTGATTGCCATTCCTATTGTATTCAAGGCAGCCAGTTCTGCGGATCGGCTTCTCTCTTGCTCGAGGAGGAGTAGCTTCTTGATGGCAAAGGAGGCATGACGTGCGGCGTGTTCACTCCTGCCTATCTCGTCTTGGGTAAAATGATGAAGGTCCCTGAACGTCAAGAAATAGACGCCCATTATTGCGCCGTCTGATAACATGGGTATTGCTATGAGCGAGCGTGTGCTGAACTGCTGCGTAATACGTTGACGTATGAAGTCTGTTGTGAGTATGTCATCTACGACAAGCGAACGTCCTGCCTGGACAATGATTGATACAAGCTTACAGTCGTCTGGTTCCCAAATAAAGGATGCAAATTGTTCATGATGTATTCCGGAGGCTGCCATGGCTCTAGGTTCTCCGGAGTCTGCATCCCAGAATGCCATGAAGCAGCCATCGGCGTCTATTATTCTTGCCAGGTGTGTGGCCAGGATCCTGGTGGTACCATCGAGGTCGTTCTCATCAAGAGTCGCCTCTATGAGCTCGTGGAGTAGTTTAAGGTGACGGATATCTTCAAGAGAAGATGGTTCAGGCTCAGCTAGTTTTCTCATGCCCTACCCAGGCTCAGATCGCCGTGTATCTTGTACATCGAGCCATCCCTGTCTACCGACAAGGCATTGTCTGGAAAGTACTCAGGCAGGTAATCCTCAAGTAGATCCCTGACGTGGGCCTCTATCTCGTCACGTTTCCTGACAGGCACCATCTCCTCGGTGGCCAGTATGACCTCGACGAGGTAACCCCTGCCCAGATCGCTACCGTAACCAGCCGTGAAGAAGACTCCGACGTTGAAGAGGCCATCGGCCTCCGGGTTGGCTGTACTGCCTCGTTCCGGCCTGTTGCGTCTGAGTTTCCACGAGCCACCGTATGTGTCTTCTAGAACATGGTCTATCCTATCGAACATGTCCTTCATCGTGTTGTCCCATTCAATCGCTTTGGGATGACGCATGGGCTATCTTTCCTCCGGTTTAAGCATTTTAATACCGTAAATATAGGCTGAGTGTCAGCATTGGTCAAACCTGTGCTTTGGGCAAGATCTTGGATCACTTCTTGACCTACAGGGATGAATAGAGTAATCCTTTCTGCCATGATACTGCTACCGGGTCTTACCAGCACAAAAAAAGAGAGAATGTCCAGTTTTATAGCCGATCTACGCCGCTCTGATATACGCCTCATAGCCTTGTTCCCTACCTGTCTTGACAACGAGGAACGGAAGTCTCTATACCGTGAGCTTGAGAGTATCTCCGGTTTGGGTATACCCCATGTGCATCTGAGGTCAGACTGCGGAGAAGAAGAGATGGATTATCTATCCAATCGCTTCGGTACCAGAGCCTTCAATATCCATCCACGCTCCAGTTCTCACCCCTTTGGGCCGCTACCCGAGCACTTTGCCTCAAGCATATTCATAGAAAATGTCGATGTACCTGCCGACGAACTGGAGCTTGTTGGCAGTGGCTCTGCTGTTCCAGGAGGCCTGTGCCCAGATTTTTCTCATCTTGAGAACGCCAGGCTCCAAGGACGCCTCGATGTCTACGATACTATTATTTCACAACTGAGGCGTTACCCTATAGGATGCTGTCACCTCTCCGCCGTAAGACCCGGGGTGCCCAACGTCTGGTCTGGAGAATGGGACCATCACGAGTATGCATCGCTCGCCGATATGTCGTACCTGAAGGCTTACAAGGCCTATCTACCCAAGGACTGGGCCTCTCTGGAGCTTGAAAATTCGTTTGAAGAACAGCGCTCCGCTATCGCATTCCTGGAGGTTCTGCTTGAAGACTAATCGCTCGGGGATGAGGCGCTCAGCCTACAAGGTCTCCCCCGTCCAGGTCGCCGTTGTCAATATCACGGCGATACCCCTCTAGTATGGCACCGAGCGGATCGTCTGATTGTATGTGCTCCATCAGGTTGCTGCGTATGAGGGCCAAGGGTTTCTTAAGAAAGGCTTCCTTGTCTTCTGCCATGGAGTATTTGTGCCATTCCTCTACGGCGGCATAAAACGAACGGAAGCGTCTCTGCCATTCTTCCTTCTCTGTCTGGTGCCTGCTGTGCCATTCCAGTAGGGTGGATCTATCCACAGAATTGAGCCGTGTCTCTGCGGCGTCATAGCTGGCGAAGGCTCCTGCGTATACACCATGCCATATCACTATCCAGGCGTCGTTTTCCTTGGCGCCGTTGGTGCCAGAGCAGCTATCACAGTAGCACTGCTCCTTTATGATGCCGAGGCGTATGTCGCAATCACGTACCGCATCGCCAACCCTGTAGGTATCAAGCGATGAACCAAAGTTCTTGCTTTGAGCGGACTTAAGCTCCTTGCCGCATTCTGAGCATGCTATAGGCTGGTCAAAAACAAACGTGTCAAAAAGCCCCATCGCTACCTCCCTGTACAAATCCCCGCTCATTGTATCATTCCCGGGACAAAAATGGTGCCAAAAACGACATGTCGGGCAGCTCGCATGGCTAGGAGCATCATAGTGACCGTGAGATGAATATGTTGTATACTTGAGGAAACTCAATAAATATATCGTTAGTTTAAGATAGTTGGTCTTGGCCTCGCCACCATCTAAAAATTCTCGTGTGTTAAGAGTCTTATAGCTTGAGAGGTGTTACATGACCATTAGAACCAGAATCCTTGTCCCCGTCTTGGGCGTATCCGCCATTCTCTTTAGTGCGGCAGCCTTCATAGCGGTTCAGACAACGGTACAAACAGCCGTGGCGTCGTCTCAACATCAGGTAGAGGCCATGGCGGAGCGATACGCCTACACCATTGAGGTCATGCTCGAGGGGCCTTTCTCTACGGTAAAGACCATGGCTTCCCTGTTTGAGGGTTATATCGATGTACCAGCGGCAGAGAGGCGAACTTTATACGCGACTATGCTCAAGTCATTGATAGCGAGGAATTCTGAGTATGTGGCCGTATGGACAGCCTGGAGCCCAGGAGCCCTGGATGAGCTTGATGATACGCTTATAGAGAGTGAATTTGGTAACGAGAGTGGTGCCTTTGCCATAGCGTATTTCATGGGAGAGTCGGGCATGGAATATTCTACCCTGCCGGATACCATACGTTCCGAGAAGCGCTATATGGCGGCCTTCACAAGCCTGTCTTTAGCCATAGTCGGGCCGCATAGCCCCTATGAGCATGTGGGTTCAGGGCCTTTGTTCAGCTTCAGCGCTCCCATCATAGTAGATGGCAAATCGATTGGCGTCGTGGGCTTGGAGGTAGATGCCTCTGCCATAACGCGCATGGTCAATGATCTTAGTTTTAACACGGGGCTTGATTTCTCCCTGCTCGACAACGACTACACCTATATTGTGTCTCCATTTCCTGATGATATAGGCCGTTCGATAACGAGCAAGGATTCCAAGCGTACTGACGAGGCCGAAGCCATCCGTGCTGGAGCGATACTGAGCAAGGAGGCCGTCTCGGAGCTTGATGGCACAGAGATCGTGAGAATCTTTGTTCCTGTAAGGATTGCAAGGACAGACAGGTCATGGTCCCTGATGGTCGAACCAAGCCAAGAAAGAATACGGCAGGATTCTGGCGCGTCGTCCCAGATGTCCATGCTCTTTGCCACCTTTGCAGCCGTGCTCCTGGCTCAATTCGTCGTTACGCTCCTTGTTGCCAGGGCTGTCTCGGGCCCGGCCATCAAGGCGGGGGCCCTCCTCCGTGACATAGCCGAGGGCGAAGGAGACCTGACCAAGCGGCTTGCTATCGACTCCAAGGACGAGATCGGGGCTCTGGCACGGTCGTTTGATAGTTTTGCCCAGAAGCTGGCCGGCATCATAGGAGATGCCAAAGGGGCTGTGGCAGAACTCAAGGCAGGAGCCGTCGAACTTGATTCCGGTATGGCGGCTACGGAACATGCGGTGACAAGGATAGATGAGGCCATAGAAGGCGTGATAGGCAGAACCATAAACCAGGCTGCCAGCGTAGAGGAAGTGTCTTCATCGGTAGAGCAGATTACGAGGAACATAGAGTCTCTCGATAAGATGATAGAGCGGCAGAAGGGCGGCATAGCCGAGTCGTCGGCCTCGATAGAGCAGATGGTCGGCTCCATTGCCTCAATAGCCAAGAATGTAGAGGCATTCGGCGAGTACATGAAACAGCTCGTTACGGCATCAGATGCCGGCAAGGGCAAGCTCAGTGGTGTCTCTGAGCTTATAAAGGATATACAGGGTAAATCCCAGGGGCTCATAGATGCCAACAAGGTGATCCAGTCTATATCGGCTCAGACAAATCTCCTTGCGATGAACGCGGCCATAGAGGCGGCACATGCCGGTGATGCGGGTGCCGGTTTTGCTGTGGTAGCCGACGAGATTCGTTCACTGGCGGAGATGTCTCAGTCTCGTTCAAAGGAGATAGCCGGGAGTATAGCAGGAATTCGCGGCGGCATAGAGAAGGTGGTCGTCTCAAGCGCCGAGGCGGAGAAGGCCTTTGAGAACATCGTCTCTCATGTACGCAAGGTAGACGATCTTGAGACAGAGATAAAGTCGGCGGTAGCCGAGCAGGAGGCGGGTTCCAGGCTCGTCCTCGAGTCTCTCTCTACAATACGTGATATTACCGACGAGGTGAGGGGCGCCTCATCGGAGATGACGCAGGGTGCCGTGGCCTCGGGGGATGAGATGCGCAGGCTCCTCATTCTTACAGAGGAGCTCAAGCAGAGCATAGAGGCAATAGGCAAGGAATCGAGCGGCATCAAGGGTATAAGCGCCAGGGTGGCAGAACTCGGCGTTAGAAACGCCGAGATGATAGCCACGGTAGAGAACGGCATAGACCGCTTCAAGGTCTAGGTTCAGGCGAGTCCGGCCAGGCTTCCCAGCTGATAGACTATGAAGCCAAGGCTCCAGCCCAGGACGAGGGTAAAGCCGATGGCAAAGCCAAGCCACCGCCAGCCTAGCTCTGAGCGTATTGTCGCGAGCGTAGCGAAGCATGGTGGAATGACGAGTAGAAACAGCATGAGCACGAAGGCGACGAGTGGGTTGAAGTTTGGATCGGCGCGCAAGGCCTCCCTTAATCCTTCACTCTCCTCTGTCTCCTCCTGGCCTACCGCGTAGAGGACGCCGAGCGTTGAGACTACCACCTCCTTGGCGGCAAAACCCGTTATTGTCGCTACGCCTACCTTCCAGTCAAAGCCAAGCGGCTTGAACACCGGTTCTATGAATTTACCTATGCTGCCTGCTATGCTGTGTTCCAGGGCGTATACCGACGCGGCTCTGGCGGCACCGGCCTCGAGCTCCTGGGCTCCTGCTCCTGCATTGTTGGCGAGGTAGCTTGCCTGGAAGGCCTGCATGTCCCCTGCATCAGGGTTGTAGACTGGAAAACTGGTGACGGCCCAGATCAATACCGATGAGCCGAGTATTATGGTACCGGCCTTCTGAATGTAATGCCATGTCTTCTCCCACACGTGCCACAGTACACCCGAAAGGGTAGGTGCACGGTACGGCGGCAGCTCCATGACAAAGGGTGTAGCCGCGCCTCTCAGTACCGTGCGCTTTAAAAGCCAGGAGGAGAGCAGGGCAAGGACGACGCCTATGGCATACATGAGCATGACCATGTTGGCCGCATGTGTAGGAAAGAAGGCTCCCGACAGCAGTACGTATATAGGCAACTTGGCTCCGCAGCTCATGAAGGGGATTATCAGTATGGTAACGATGCGGTCTCGTGGGCTCTTGAGGGTCCTGGCGGCCATGATGGCAGGAACCGAGCAGCCAAAGCCCAGCATCATAGGAAACACCGACTGACCATGCAGCCCGAATGAATGCAGAATCTTGTCTGTGGCAAAGGCGGCTCGTGACATGTAGCCTATGTCTTCAAGCAGAGACAGCATGAAGAACAGGATGACTATGAGCGGTACAAAGGAAAACACCCCTCCTACACCTCCGATGATGCCATCAACCACAAGCGATCGAATCATGCCTGCCGGGATTATGAGAGACGCCATGGTGCCGAGCCAGCCAAAAAGGGACTCGAGCCAGGCCATGGGATACTCACCCAGGACGAAGGTGGCCTGGAACACCAACCACAGTACGCCTATGAAGATGGGCAGAGCCAGGAAGCGATTCATCACGACCTTGTCTATAGACTCGCTTAGGGAGAAGTCTGGTTTCTTGGCTATGCTGACAGATTCCTTGACGGCTCCCCTAATGTAGCCGTAACGCTGTTCTGATACTACAATCTCCGAGTCCTTGCCAAAGTGGGCATCTATCCATGCAGTGGCTTCTTTGGCATAGGCGGATATGGCCGCACCTGATGCGTGTCCCGTGAGCTTATCAAAGGCGTGTTCATCCTTCTCCAGGAGCTTGACGGCCAGCCAGCGGGCCGGAAACCTGGAGGCAAACGAGGCGTCTGCCTCTATGTCTGCCACCAGCCTCGTAAGCTTTTCTTCTATCTCTGAGCCATACAGTATGCTCTTGGCCGGACTCTTGGGCGGGGTATCTACGACGGCGTCTATTGCGTCTAAGAGGGTATCCATGCCGGAGCCCCTGGGGCCAACTGTCTTGACCATCGATATGCCAAGCACGTCTCCCAGAGCCTGTTCGTTTATCTTTATTCCTTTGACCTCGGCCTCATCGCTCATGTTGAGGGCGCCAATGACTGGTATGCCTAGCTCCTGGAACTGAAGGCAGAGGTAGAGGTGACGAGATAGGTTGGTAGAGTCCATCACATCGACTATGACATCGGGCCTGTGGTCAAGAAGGAAGTCGCGTGCGACGACCTCATCTATAGAATAGGCCGTAAGGCTATAAATACCGGGGAGGTCTATGAAGTCATAGCGCCGCCCGTTCCTTGTTCTGGAACCTTCGCGCTTCTCCACGGTAACGCCGGGGTAGTTGCCTACCTTGTGATGCGCCCCGGTGAGGGCGTTGAATATGGTCGTTTTACCGGCGTTTGGATTGCCGGCAAGGGCGACCTTTAAGGATCGCGTCCCGCTTTCCTGTGTATCATCTCTCATGGTCATCGTTCCTTACTCTATTAGTGTGAGCTTAAATGTCAGCCGGCCTACCGCGGCCTCCCCGGCCCCATCTGCCGACACGGCCCCCCTGGCCCCCCTGGCCGCCACGACCACGGCCCCTGCCGCGTAGCGGGCAGCCTCCCACGGCCTCGACGTCTACGCCAGCCGCCTCCGATGCCCTGAGCATGAGGTCAGAAGACTCCAGCCGTATCTGCACCGGTCCTCCAAAGAAGCTTCTGCGTATTATTCGGCCATGGGCACCCTGGGTAAACCCCATGTCGGCCAGCCTTCTGCCGGTTTCCTTACAGAGGCACACATGGTCTACAAGAAACTCGCTACCCTCATCAAGCATGGCAATGGTCATATATCCTCCGCATCATATTACAATGATAATGATTATCATTATCATTGTAATAGTGCTGTCTGTCAAGATTATTAACACACATAGAGGATCAAATAAGTGCGTTTGTCTTGGTGTATGAAGACAGGGCTTCGTCGAATCCCCTTTCAATGCATAGGGACAGTGCGTTCTGGGCCAGAGGAAAAATGGAGCATTCAAGCTTCTCGCGCTCGTCTTTGGAGAAGTCTGAAAGCACGTAGCCTGCGACATCATCGTGGTTTGGTCTGCCTATGCCAAAACGAAGGCGCATATACTCTGGTGTACCCAGGCGTTCCTTCATCGATCTAAGCCCGTTGTGGCCGCCAAGGCCGCCGCCCTTCTTGAAACCAAAGAAGCCAAAGGCAAGCTCAAGTTCATCATGAATGACCAATATTTCCGAAGGATCTACCTTATAAAACCTTGCTATCTCTGCGACGCTGTCTCCAGAGAGGTTCATGTAAGTCTCAGGCACGATGAACCAGATGCGCCCCGTCTCGGTATCAATCTGAGCCCAGCGGCCTTTGAAGCCACGTTTCCATTGTAATGAGGATGTGACTTCAAGCGATTCCAGGAAGAGCCAGGCTACGTTGTGCCTATTGCCTGCGTATTCTCTACCGTGATTACCCAGAAAGGCATACAGCTTTATCATAGACTGCCAGCATAGCGATTGAAGACGGATTTGACCATCCTGCCGGCGCGAGGGTACACTCTGCATCATGAACGAAACGATATACGTGATAGGGCACAAGAACCCCGATACCGATTCTCTTGTAGCCGCGACGACATACGCTCACCTCAAACGAGAACTCGGTTTGCCCCAGTGCCTGGCTGCCCGCGCCGGCAAGATGAGCCCCCAGGCCGAGTATATCTTTGAACGATTTGGCGTGCCCTTTCCTGTCTTCATTCCCGACCTGGTGCCAAAGGTTGAGTACTACATGGGCGGCGATGCCACGGTGGTAGACAGTGGAACACCGCTGTGGGATGCCCTGTCTACCATGAACAAAAGCGGGCAGAAGGCACTGCCGATAGTTGACGGTGATGGCCGCTATAAGGCAATGCTCCATTACAGCTCGTTTGCACAGAATATATTAAAGAAGATAAACCCTCACAAGAAGGCCGTCATACCCACCAGCGTCTCGAGGCTTCAGGCGACGATAAAGGCCCAGCCTATATGCATCTTCAGGCCCCAGGAGCAGTTCAAGGCCCGCGTGCTCGTGGCTGCCCTTGAGACCGATAGCTTCAAGCGTCATCTCGATGCCGAGGCCAGCGAATCAATAATAGTCATAGTAGGAGACCGCATAGACGTCCAGCGCCACGCCATAGAATCCAGGGTGCGCGCGATGATAGTGACTAACGGGGCCTTGCTGGGTCGCGAGCTCAAGGAACTGGCGGAGGCCAATGGAGTATCGGTGCTTGCTTCCCCCTACGACACATCGAGTACCAGCCTGCTTGTCATTTACTCCACGCCTGTAGAGACGATGGGCGACGAGAGCATACGTACCGTCAAGAAACACGAGACCCTCAGGCGTGCCAGAGAGGCGATAGCAGATAGCCCGAGCCGCTCCGTGCCCGTTGTAGACGAGGACGACAGGGTTGTAGGTCTCTTCGATGAAGGGGATCTTATACGAGAGCCAAAGCTAAGCCTCATACTGGTTGATCACAACGAACTGGGGCAGGCGGTTGACGGGGCGGAGAATTACCGCATCCTGGAGGTCATAGACCACCACCGCCTTGGTGCCTTTAGCACACGCTATCCCATCATGTTTATAAACCGTGTCGTCGGCTCCACCAGCACCATCATCTCGTCCATGTACCGTGACGCCAAGGTACCGATACCCAAGAACCTGGCATCGTTGCTCCTGGCGGGCATACTGTCAGACACACTTATCCTCAAGTCTGCCACCGTCACAGACAGCGACAGGGAGGCGGCCGAGTACCTGTCAAATATAAGCGACCTGGACATAGACGAGTTCGGGCGTGACATCATGAGCTCGGCCAGCCTCGTATCAAGGAAGCCCGTTGATGAGATAGTCAGGCTTGACATGAAGGAGTACAGTGCGGCTGGTTTAAGCTTTACCGTTAGCCAGGTAGAGGTGCATTCACCGGCAGAAATCCTTGAGCGTTCGGCCGAGGTGGTTTCCGAGCTTAAGACAATGCGTGAGCAGGGCGGCCACTACTTTAGCGCACTGATGGTGACAGACATAACAGAGCTTTCAAGTGTCCTCTTTGTGGAGGGTGACAAGGACTTCATAGCTATGCTCCGCTTCCCAAGGCTCGACGACAGGGCATTTGAGCTCAAGGACGTGCTGTCCCGCAAGAAACAGCTTGTGCCCCTGCTCATTGAGCTTACTGAGAAGGCGCTTGGCGCCTGATAGCCGCCTTGAAGGCGTCCTTTGATACGTAGTTGCTCTGCCCTGTAAGCACTCCGTCACGGTAATAACGGAGGTAGGGAACGCTTCTGTTGCCAAGGAAGTCTTCCTTCCATGCCATGAATGGCTCGAAGAATTCCTCCTTGTCGTACTCAAGGTGGAAAACGGCCGCCTCTCCCGATGCATCCTCAAACCAGCGCTTCATCATTATCCATTGTGGGCACCAGCCTTGGGTGAGGACGACGACGACCGTAGCGGCGGCATTCCTTACATCGGGTCCAAAATCTCCGTCACGCATGGCCTCGGTGCATTGGGCCTCAGTCAGCTTCGTGCTCTTCATGTATAGCAACCTTTCTAGCCACCTGCTATGAGGTGAGCGTCTATCTCATTAAGGATGATTGTCTTACAGAAATTATAGCATGAATAAAGGAAGCTATTCTCTGGCCAAGTGCCGCAGCATGCCCTTATACTAGGGCGATGGCTACAGAAAGCGCAAAATTAAAGCGCATCTTGGTACTACCGTTTTTCCTCGTCATAGCGGCCGGATTCACCTTGTCATGGTCAACCTATTTAAACGGCTCAAGAGCCGCCCTGCGAGACACCATCGAGGTTATACTCCGCGAGACATCGGAGCGCATAGCCGAGGAGGTGAGCTCCAGACTTGCCCAGGCCACGTCTACGGCGGCTGACAATGCCGCCTTTGTTGCCATACTACCCCCGAGCGACTCAAGCAAGCATGACATTCAAGACGTATTTCTTGATCAGGTACGAAGAACGAGCATGTTTGCCTTGCTATGCGTCGGCTGGGCAGACGGTGAATACATAGAGATTCAAAGGCTAAAGGATGATTCTATACGGGCAGGAGAAGCGGGGATTGCCAGCACTGGTAACCTGGTGTTTAGAAGCGTGCTACAGACCGGCGGTCTTGGTAATATCAGCTTAACCGTGCCTGGCTATGACCCCAGGACACGTCCCTGGTATCGTGCGGCGGCGGAACGCGGTGGCCCTGTCTGGAGCGAGCCATACTTTCTGTCTTCCAACGCAGAACCGGTGGTGGCCGCCACCGTACCCATCTATAGCGCCGATACCCTGATAGGCGTCACAAGCGTTACCATTTCTTTAGATACCCTGTCATCCTACCTTGGGCGTATGAAGAAGACGCATAAGGGTCTCATGTACTTAGCCGATTCAGAGGGGAGGCTCATAGCCATCTCCACGAGCAGGGTTGTTGACAACCTTGGTGCCAGGATGTTCGTAGCCGACCATCCTGATCCTTTTGTAGCCTCCAGTGCCCAGGCGGCCGCCGGTACTTCCTCCGATGCATCCTTGATTGACCCGGAATCCTTCAGGTTCAGGCTCGACGGGCACCGGTATATAGGCAGATCCATTCCATTCACTCCTGGGGAAGGCCTGCAATGGCACATAGTCATGGCTGTCGACGAGGCCTCATATACACAGAAACTCCTCAGCACCGACATAAAGACGGCAGTCCTGCTCCTTGTATTCCTGGTAGTTTCCCTGGTCGTGGGGTGGAAAATAGTCGTGTATATAACAGAGCCAATACGCGTGATGGCAGAAAATGCCGATCTCCTCATGCCCGGCAATGACAGCTCTGGCAATGATGTTGCCGACAGGCTCGAGCTGTTTGCCAGGCGCGACAACGAGCTGGGCCGGCTGGCTCGGGCCTTCCTGGCCATGAAGATTCGGCTTGACCAGAGCTTTGGCGACATAGAGGCCAGCCTCAGCGAGAAGGATGTGCTTTTAAAGGAGGTGCATCACCGCGTCAAGAATAACCTGCAGATAGTATCGAGCATCCTGTCTATACAGTCTGGCACGCTCGACGATGAGCGGGCCCAGAGTGCCTTTGAGGAATGCCAGCATCGCATCCAGGCAATGGCCCTTGTACACGAGGAGGTCTACCGTACCGGCTCCTTCGTCGAACTTGGCATGACTGGCTACCTTGAGCGCATCTGTGAGAGTCTCAACTGGGGCGGCGCTCAGGGTAATTCCTGCAAGACGGCTATTCATGTACGCGTAGACGACTCGGCTGCCCTGTCGCTCGAAAAGGCCATACCCTGCGGCCTCGTCGTCAACGAGCTGGTCACCAATGCCCTCAAGCATGCCTTCTCTGGCCGTGATGCAGGCGACATATACGTGTCTTTTGGCTTGGTGGGTGGGCTCTGGCGCTTGACCGTATCAGATGATGGCATAGGCCAGGATCCTGCCGAAGCGCCTCCGGGAACGCTTGCTACCGAGCCGGCTCATCAGGCCAGGGAAGGCATAGGCGAACAGATAGTCCAGGGCCTTGTCCTGCAGCTAGGCGGGACGATGCGACGCTTATCTCCCCCTGATGGTGGAACAAGCGTCGTGGTGGAGTTCCCGGCCTGAGGCACAATGGGCCATAGTGCTTTTCCAAGAGAAATCGCATTAAGCGCAAAGAAAAGAAAGATGTCAATTAATAATTTTGTTGGAAAAGCGCTAAAGGATGCATTGATGACAGTCTGATACTACACATTGACAAAACCAATAAACCCTTCCTACACTTTGGCGTCCACGCAAGATGTCGAGGGGTAGGCCTGGAAACGGGCAGGGTCCACATCAATGGTATAATGCATCTCGTCACTCTGGCCGTCGCGGTTTACCTGGAGTAAAACCTCAAGGAGGCGCGTCATGAAGGTCAATGACAGACATGTGTCATTCTACTATGCTTCTGACACAGATTACGGAAGCATCGAGATTGATCCAAAGAAGACGGCACTGCTGGTGGTGGATCTCCAGCATGTCTTCATCACCAGGGCAGATGTAAAGAATCCCGGAGAACGGGATATTCTGGAACGCCAACGCTGGGAACCCTTTTATAAAAAAATTGATGAGGTCGTGGTACCCAATAACAAAAAACTTCTTGCCGCATTTAGAGAGCGTGGCATGGAAGTCTGCTTTGCCAAGATCCAAAGCAGGAAAAAGGATGGCAGGGACAGATCTCTAGACCATAAGGCTACCGGTTACAACCAGCTCTTGCTTCCTCCAGGCGACCCACGAGGCGATATCGTGCCGGAGCTGGCTCCTTGGGAAGATGAGATAGTCTTGACCAAGACAACAGACAGCGCGGTAACAGGAACCATGCTCCGTCTGATTCTGCATAATATGGATATCGATACCGTAGTCGTCACCGGTGTCCTCACCGACCAGTGTGTATCCGGAACAGTACGGTCACTTGCCGATGAAAGTTTCAAGGTCTGGCTTATCGAGGATGCCTGCATGGCTTCTACGGAACAGATACAGGCCAATGAACTAGAAATACTCAACAATATCTACTGCCACGTCATTACCACAGAAGAGTTGTTGAAGGCCTTGGGCAAATAAGGAAACAGGAGGTTTTCTATGTCCGGAACCGGATTGAAAAGGAATCTTTCATTCTTGACTATGATTGCCATAGCATCGGGAGCCGTCATCGGGGGCTGGGTAGCGGAGGCGCCGTACTGGTTTTCTGTAACAGGCGCCGGTTCTGCCTTTATCTTCCCCATACTGGCGGTGCTCCTTGTTCCAGTAGGCCTGGCGTTTTCTGAATTGACGGCCATGTTGCCGTACTCTTCTGCGGTAGATGTGTGGACGACCAATGCCTTTGGCCATAAGGCAGGATGGGCCACCCAATGGATGATGTTCCTGGTACAGGTGGTTGAGCCTCCTATGATGGCCTTCATCTTCCTTACGGCATTCAAGTTCTTTGTCCCGGTTACTCCTACCATGGAGATTCCCATAGCAATAGGTCTCGTAGTATTCTGGTATATACTGAGCAACTTCGACATCAAGCTTACAGGAAGCCTGGCAAACATCTTCTTTTTTGGCATGATCATTCTATCCATGATTGTAGCCCTAAGCTTCTTTAGTAGCGGATCATGGAGCATTGGCAACATCACCAATCATGGGGGGTGGTTCCCGGGGGGCTTCAATGGCATCTTCATAGCCATGGCTGTCTTCTCACTCAAATTCATCGGCTTTGAGATGACCCCAACTATGATAGAAGAAACAAACTTTCCTTCAAGCAAGATGAACCGAGTCATCCTGTCTGCCTTGTTTGTTCCGGCAATTCTGTACTTCATCGTTGTGATGGCTCTAGGTGGCCTTGCACCCTGGGATCAGATAGCGAAGATGAGCATGCCTGAACCCGAACTTGTAAGAGCTCTTGGTCTGCCCGGCATCATAGCCGGCATTGCAATTCTTGCAGGGCTCCTGCACGCCTTTACAACGCTTATGGGTTTCTGGGTGGCCTCTGCCAGGGTACTGTATGGTTCGGCTCAGCTCAACCAGCTACCCCCGTGGTTTGCCAAGACCAACAAGCATGGGCAACCATACATCTCCAATCTTGTTGTTCTCCTGTTCTCAATATTTTTCTGTCTGTTTACCGGAGACAATTGGGTGCAGTACATCTATGCCGTTTCATGCATAGCCGCCGGTGTCGTCTATTTCATGTGTTCTCTCGATGCCATGGTACTGAGGAAGAAGCATCCCGATTGGGAAAGACCATACCGGGCTCCAGGTGGTAATGCCCTGTTCATAGCCGGCATGTTCATCTCTGTGTGGATAATCATAGGATCATCGCTTGCCCTTCCTATTGGCGGCTACATCTCTCTGGCTATTTACTTTGCCATTGGCATCGTTGTCTATCTCTTTATGAATGTGTACCGCAAGTCCCACCCGGAGTGTGATGTACACATGTCATTGACTCCAGCAGACAAGGAGAGGCTTAAGACCTTGTAATGTTAAAAATCTAACTGTACTTGAAAGGAGTGGAGGTTTATGCTTCCACTCCTTTTTTTGTGCTGTTACGAACCTCTGTGACACAAGAATCACTTAAGAACCATCTTCCCGTATCCAGCAATACTCGGTACAATCCCGGTACTAGCGATTCCTAGGAGGTTGCCTACCGTGATCAAATACCTGAGGCTTGATGACTCAAAATGCGTCGGCTGTATGGAGTGCGTGGCTGCATGCTCCCAGGCTTACGCCAAGGAAAACAACCCTGCCAAATCGAGGATTCAGGTGCTGGGTCTCGGGGCTGGGCGTTTTCACCTCGTGGTCTGTGACCAGGAATGCCGCAAGTGCGTAGCCGAGTGTCCTGTTCAGGCTATTACCGTCAACAAGCAGGGCGTGGTGATGATAGACAAGAGGCTGTGCGTAGGCTGCCTGGCCTGCGTGGCCGTCTGTCCTATAGAGGCCATGCGCTTCTTCCCATCAGAGCCTACGCCGTTCAAGTGCGTGGCCTGCGGCATCTGCGTCAAGGCCTGCCCCAAGGGAGCTCTGGAAATAGTAGAAAAAGAAGAAAGCCAGGCTTCTCGCTTCCCGTTTGATGTTGCCGCCGCCGCAAGGCGCACGGAAGAGGTAGCAGAATGATTGGCTCGTTTGATATGAAAGACTTCAGGCTTATCTCTGAGACTCACTTCGAGAAGAAGGAAATTCATCGTGGCTACGCCATGCGCACCATGCATGTAGACGTGGGCAGCTGTGTTATGCGGGAAAAGCCGGTAACCGAGGATACAAAGGCCAAATTCATAGGCGGCAAGGGTTTCGGGCTCAGGCTCCTCTGGGACAGCACCAAGCCAGAGACAAGATGGAACGACCCTGAGAACGAGATTGTCATAGCAATGGGTCCTGTCTGCGGCAACACCAACTACCCGGGCTCTGGCAAGAGCCTCGTGGTCAGCCTCTCCCCCATGACAGGCGTGCCAATAGACTCGAACGTAGGCGGATACTTTGGCCCCTACCTAAAATTTGGAGGCTGGGATGCCCTGGAGATACAGGGCAAGGCAAACGTTGAGACTATTGTATTCATAGACAACGTTGAAGGCATCGTAAGGTTCTACGAGGCTCCCGCTGGCTTGAATGAGGACACGCATCTTCTGGCCGAGGAGCTTACCCGGGCCTTCGCCAGCGGTGACGGCGACCCAACAGAGCTGCAGGCCATATCGGTGGTGTCGGCCGGGCGCGGTGCCGACCACTCGCCCATGGGTGTACTTAACTTCAGCCTCTATGACAGGCGGCGCGAGGGTATACGAGTCAAGCAGGCAGGGCGCGGCGGCATAGGCACGGTGCTTCGCGACAAGAAGATACGCGCCCTGGTCTGCCGCTACAAAGGCGTAACCCAGAACGCCAACGATGCGGCAGATCCCGCGGCCGTGCAGCGCCTCGGGCTCAAGCTGCACCGTGAGATAGTCCAGAATGACGACAAGCAGTGCAAGATGCGCCGTCAGGGTACCGCCCACCTTATGGAAATTATGAACGAGTACGACCTGCTGCCCACCAAAAACCACAAGTACGGCCAGGACCCGCGCGGCCCTGAGATTGCCAGCTGGGTTTGGGAGAAGCTCTTTAGCCAGCATCTACCCGACGGTTGCTGGTTTGGCTGCACCATGGCCTGTGCCCATGCGGTGGACAACTTCAAGCTGCAGACAGGCCCCTACAAGGGTCAGAAGGTGTGCGTAGACGGCCCGGAATATGAGACGGCCGCGGGCGTGGGTTCCAATCTCTATGTGTACGAGCCAGAAGGTATACTTGAACTCAATTTCTACTGCGATACCTACGGCATAGACACCATAAGCTTTGGCACCATGACGGGCTTCCTCATGGAATGCTGGGAACACGGCATACTCAATGCAGAACGGACCGATGGCATTGACCTGGCTTGGGGCAATTGGCAGGGCGCCGCTCAGATACTGCACGACATGGCCGATGGCAAGCGTTTCGGCGTGTTGGCTGGGCAGGGCGTCAAGCATCTTGCCGAGTACTTTAGCACCGAGTACGGTGCGGACGCTCAGTTCATGAAGGATATAGCCCTCCATGGCAAGGGTCTTGAGCAGTCGGAGTACGTCGGCAAGGAATCATTGGCTCAGCAGGGTGGTTACTATCTGACCAACAAGGGTCCGCAGCATGACGAGGCATGGCTCATATTCATGGACATGGTAAACAACAAGATACCCAGCTTCGAGGACAAGGCGGAGGCTCTGCACTACTTTCCCATGTTCCGAACCTGGTTTGGACTCCAGGGCCTCTGCAAATTGCCCTGGAACGACATAGAGCCTGCCGACAACGCCAAGTGGCCGGAGTCAAACAAGGTGCCGGAGCATGTGCACAACTACATGGATCTCTACAAGGCAATAACCGGCAATGACCTTGACTGGGATGGTCTCATACGCCAGTCGGAGCGTGTCTATAACTTCCAGCGTGTCTTCAATATCAGGCAAGGGCATGGGCAGCGCAAGGACGACTATCCGCCGTACCGAGGCATGGGGCCGGTGCTGGAGGATGAATACCTGGCGCGCGAGGAACGCTACGACACGCAGATGAAAGAAAAGATGGGCATTGACCCTGTGGGCAAGTCGGTAGCCGAGAGGGTACGCATAACGCGGGAGTACCGCTTAAAACAGTATGATTTATTGATGGACGCGGTCTATAAGCGCCGTGGCTGGACTACTGACGGCATTCCCAAACCGGAACACCTCAAGGACATAGGCATGGATCTGCCTGAGTTGCTTGAGGTCGTCAAGCAGCACATCCAGGACTAAGACCGGGTGTCCCCCACGCCTCTGCTTACGTAGGTGCGCCTGAAGCGTCGTCATGGATGACGACGCTCCGGGCTTTCCACTATGAGCGCTGACGTTAATTTAACGCTCACAGGCTCAGGCATCGGCAGGCTGGCGACCCATGCGCTGCCGACAAGAGCCGCAACTACAACAATGAACCGAACCCAGACAATTGGAATCGCGAAGGAGCCGATGGTGGCGCAACTCATCATTGCGACAATTGAGATGATCTTCCCGCTTTTCCGAATCTTTCCTTCCTCTACGAACAAGCGCACGCCGGGTCCGAAGCGCTTGTTGGCGACTATTCGCTCGTACATGCGCCTGTTGGAGCGGAGGAAGGCGAACGCCGCGATGATCCAGAAGATTGTCGTCGGTAATCCGGGAAGGAATATACCAAGCCAGCCCAGGCCGAAGGCCGCCCAGCCAATAGCTGCGTTTAGTCTCCGCCATGCTATACCGCCAGAGCTCCTACCGGCCTGGGCTTTGTTCACGTAGGTACTTCCGCTAGCGGGATACCCAAGGCATCGGCGACGCCCTTGCCATAGGCAGGGTCAGCCTTGAGGCAGTTGCCTATGTGCCTGATCTTTATATTCCTGGGCGCATCGCCCATTGCCCTGGCCGTGTTCCAGAACAGGGCTGATTTTTGATCGGCGTTCATCATCCTGAACAGGGCGCCAGGTTGGGAGTAGTAGTCGTCGTCTTCACGGTGGTTCCAGCGTCCGGCCGCTCCTTCCAGATCCAGGGGGGGTTCTGAAAAGTCTGGTTGTTCCTGCCATTCACCGTAGCTGTTTGGTTCATAGCCTAGGGTGCCGCCATAGTTGCCGTCTACACGCATCTGGCCGTCCCTATGGAAGGCGTGGTAGGGGCAGCGTGGGGCGTTTACAGGAATTGACATGTGGTTGACGCCTAGTCTATATCGTTGCGCGTCGCCATAGGAAAACAACCTTCCCTGGAGCATCTTGTCTGGCGAGTATCCCAAGCCAGGCACGATGTTGGCGGGATTGAAAGCCGCCTGCTCAACATCTGCAAAGTAGTTGTCAGGGTTCTTGTTGAGCTCCAGTACTCCCACCTCGATGAGGGGATAATCACCGTGTGGCCACACCTTGGTCAGGTCGAAGGGGTTGTAAGGGCAGGATGCGGCATCCTTCTCGGGCATCACCTGAAGGAACATGGTCCAGCGGGGGAAGTCGCCACGATCTATAGACTCCAGAAGATCACGCTGATTGCTCTCCCTGTCCTTGGCGACTATGGCTTCTGCCTCCAGATCGGTAATGTTCTTTATACCCTGCTGTGTCTTCAGGTGATACTTTACCCAGACTCGTTCACCCTTGGCGTTTATCATGCTGTAGGTATGGCTGCCATAGCCGTTCATGTGTCTGAACGAGGCGGGTATGCCGCGCTCGCTCATGGTTATGGTCACCTGATGCAGTGCCTCGGGCAATGATGTCCAGAAGTCCCAGTTATTCCTGGCGCTACGCATGTTGGTGCGGGGGTCACGTTTGACCGCGTGATTTAAGTCAGGGAATTTAAGTGGGTCTCTGAGGAAGAATACAGGCGTGTTGTTACCGACGAGGTCCCAGTTTCCCTGTTCTGTGTAGAACTTGATGGCGAAGCCTCGTATATCGCGCTCGGCATCTGCTGCGCCGCGTTCACCAGCAACAGTAGAAAAACGTACGAAGGTTTCAGTCTTCTTGCCAATCTTGGAAAAAATCATGGCCTTTGTAAGGTTTGTTATATCGTGGGTCACGGTAAAGTGGCCAAAGGCACCCGAGCCCTTGGCGTGCATGCGCCGTTCGGGTATGACCTCGCGGTCAAAGTGAGCCAGCTTCTCCAGGTACCAGGCGTCCTGCAGGAGCATGGGGCCTCGCTTGCCCGCCGTCTCTACGTTCTGGTTGTCTGGAACCGGGGCACCGGCAACAGTCGTCAACTTCTTGTTCTTGTCCATGTTCTGCCTCCAACCGCCTCGCGGTAACAATGCTCTGGTATTAATGAGCCCGCGCCATACGGCGCGGGCTATGTTCATGGAGTATCAGGTTACTTCTTTATGGCGGCCAGTACCTTTTCTTTGTCCAGTTTCTTGGTGCAGAAGAACCAGTCGTGACAGGTCACGCCTTGTTCCTTGCCTTCCATTCTTTCCTTGGCAACACCACAGGAACCGGCGGTCGGTACTATGACGTCATCGCCGGGGCGCCAGTCGGCCGGGGTAGCAACGCTAAATGCGTCCGCCGCCTTGAGGGCCTGGACAACGCGTAGCAGTTCGTCGAAGTTGCGACCAAGGGACAAGGGGTAGTAGATGACGGTCCTGATGATACCCTTGGGGTCTATGACGAACACGGCGCGAACGGCCTTGGTTGAAGACTCACCGGGCTGCACCATGCCGTATTTGTTGGCTACTTCCATGGTTATGTCTTCTATGAGCGGGAAGGTTACTTCGACATTCTTCATGCCCTTGTAGTCAATCTTCTCCTTGATT
The DNA here is from genome assembly GCA_034003955.1 of Spirochaetia bacterium. Lineage (GTDB taxonomy): Bacteria > Spirochaetota > Spirochaetia > Treponematales > UBA12059 > SZUA-370. Next base: position 21,629 of record JAVEXO010000013.1, read on the forward strand.
GTGCGTAGCCATGCAATGTGGCTATAGAGCCCGTCTATAGACAGTCCTACCAGCTTGCAATCTAGCTCGTTGAATTTTGGTTCCAGGGTGGCAAAGGTCATGAACTCAGAGGTGCAGACAGGTGTAAAGTCAGCCGGATGGCTGAACAGAATGACCCAGTGACCTTCGTACTTCTTGGGAAAGTCTATCTCTCCCTGGGTAGTGACGGCCTTGAATGCGGGTGCCTTGTCGCCTATGCGTGGCATGGCGAAGGCTGCGGGTACGCTTGTGTTTTCCATACAATGACTCCTTTTAAGTTTTTTGCGGTGTATTGATCAAACGCTCTTGTCATTAGCTGTTAACCGCTACCAGTAACATTGCAAATACCATGCCAAGTTATTGATTTGTCTTGTCGGCGCTTTTGGGGCCTTGTACCGTCGAATAGTACCGAAGAAGGCTTGCAAAACACCGAGAAAACAACGACACTTCACCATTATGTCGGTGTGCAACGATATTTCGGTGAAAAGAACTTCATGGCAGCCATGGTTGCGGCTTGAGCATAATGACTTGCTGGTGCCCGAGCGAACCATGGATCTGGTGCTTGAGTCATTAAGCGAGCTCGTAGACTATGAGCTTGCCGTAGTCCTTGGCTTCTCAAGTGATGACCGGCTGACGGTCAGGACAATGAAGGGGCCCCTCGCCTCGCCTGGGCTTGCAGAATACTCCATATCTCTTGCGGCCAGAACAGACTTGGCTGGTTTGATAGCGGACGGTAAACCAATCCTGTTTGGCACAGACGAGAATCATATCGATACATACGCAGAGGTGCTTGATCTTCCACACGGGCACTCCTGCCTTGCGGCTCCTTTGGTTGTTGACGGAACGGCGGTAGGCCTTCTTACGCTTGACCACCGAGCCTGCGGCGTTTTCTCGGACCAGATTGTGCGTTTCATTGGCGTCATTTCACGCCTCATAGCAGTATCCCTGGTTCAGTTCGAGACGTCGCGCAGTCTGCAGGACAGGAATAGTGCCCTTTTAGAAGAGCGTAACAGGCTCTTAAAGCAGGACTCAGAGGCATTCAGGGACCTTATAGGTGTGTCTCAGGCCTGGCTTTCTACCCTCGACTCTATAAAGCTTGTGGCCGCAACCGATTCTCCCGTCCTGCTCCTGGGTGAGACAGGTACCGGCAAGGAAGAGGCCGCCCGCGCCATACACAGGCTTTCCCCACGATCGGCAGGGCCCTTCGTGGCCGTCAACTGTTCGGCTATGCCCGCTGCCCTGGCAGAGAGTGAATTGTTTGGCCATGAGAAGGGCTCCTTTACAGACGCCAAGGCTCTCCGTCGTGGACGCTTCGAAATTGCAAACGGAGGAACCCTCTTTCTGGACGAGATAGGTGATCTTCCTCAGGAGATACAACCAAAGCTATTACGGGCCCTGCAGGAGGGTAGCTTTGAACGGGTAGGAGGCGAGAAGCCCGTTAGGGTAGATGCACGCATCATAGCTGCTACCCATGTGGACCTTGGCACGGCCGTGGAAGAGGGTAGATTCAGAGAAGACCTATTCTACCGCATAGCGGTCTTCCCAATACGGATGCCGCCGCTAAGGGAACGCAAGGGTGACGCCATAATCCTGGCAGAGTTGTTTGCTTCCCGCCTTCGCAGACGCCCGGGATGGGAAGGCCTGTCATTCGATAGTGGTGCCCTGGATATTCTGGAGACGTCGCGATGGCCAGGCAATGTACGGGAGCTACGCAATGCCATAGAGAGGGCGGCAATCCTGGCCCGTGGCGCTACCATAGGTGCGGCTGAATTGCAGTCCGGAGACTGGGCCAAGGGTCGATTCATCATCTGCGATGAGAATTCTACCTGCGTCGATACGGCGGGTGATTCGGGTACCGAGACCCTGGAATCCTCGTCTAGAAGGCATATCGTCGCCGCACTGGAACGCTCCAGGGGCAAGATTTACGGCTTGGATGGTGCGGCAGTAGCCCTTGGTTTAAAGCCTACGACACTCCAGAGCCGCATGAAGAAGCTCGGCATAGACAAGAAGGATTTCCAGACATGAATCTCCTTGCCCACGCGCTTCTGGCGTATATAAGCCTCGATGATACCGGCGGCCAGGAGTGTACCGGTGCCTTGATGGCCGACTTTTTTACCGGGCAGGATATGCAGCGCTATCCACCCGGTATCAGGACCGGCATACGGCAGCATAGGGACATAGACGGTTTTACCGATGCTCATCCCAATTTCATTGCCTGCCGCCGGGCGCTAGCCGCCGAGGGTGTGCCACGTCACAGTGCCGGCATACTCCTGGACATCTTCTGGGATCATGTTCTGGCCTCTGAATGGGATCGTTGGGGAGAGCCCCTCTGTGGCCTGGAACTAGAGCCTTTTTGTTCCCGCATCTACCAGCGACTGGAGTTGAACAAGGATGTGCATAGCCCATCCTTTAGAAGAGCCTATACCTGGCTCGTGGCCAGCTCGTGGCTATCCTCCTATGCTAGCGTGGATGGCATAGGGCAGACCCTCAAGGGAATGTCCACTCGAATGAGCGGAAACATAGACCTGTCTGAGAGTCTTGGGATACTGACGAGTGGCTATGCGTGGATACAAACAGGTTTTTCCGAGTTCTGGCCAGAAATGGTGGAGTTTGCACATTCGTGGCACAGAGATGAGGTTTCGTAACCGATAGTATTGGTGTATCTTGTTGTAAGAACGATACGGATTTTTTTATATCAGGAGCAGCCAGTGAAACGCTCGTTTCTAGCCAACATGCCGGTATTCGTCAAATTTCTGCTCCTCACCATTGTTTTCCTGGTGGCTTTTGCCGCTACCTACTTTATGGCCGACAGGGGTATCAGGTCACTGGGAGAAGCACTGGATACCGTCCAGGTAGTACACATGAAGACCTATCGCGCCGTCTCTGATCTTCGTTCCAGGCTTGCCAGCTATAACGCACGCATTCTGGCGGTGGCCAGCGTCGCCATGGTGGGAGACCCTGAAGGTGAACTGAGTTCCAGGCTGTTCTGGCTACAGGACTCGGCCACAAAGCTGGGGCAGGCCATCAACGGCTTTGATTCTGTATCGGAGGAGAAGGGGATAGTCGAGGAGCTCAAGGGCTACGTGAAGGTATCTTCCCTACTTGCTGCCGCGGCCAAGAGCGAGCCTGGCATGGTAAAACCCAAGCTTGTCGAGCTAGAAAGGCTCTATGAGTCGATAGAAAAGAATCTAGATGTCCTGGAAGCCATAGAGAGATCGACTCAAGACGAAAGTTATCGCCTCGCCTCCGCTCTAGCGGGTGAAACACGTACTGGCCTCCTAATAGTCAATGGCATAGCGGCCTTCTTGATCCTGCTGGCCTCAACAATCATTTCTTTTTCAATGACAAAACCCCTTGCAAACATGGTAAGGAGCCTTAGGAACATGGCCAAGGGAGACTGCACAGAGCGCGTAGAAGCCCGGGGTACAGACGAGATAGGCTCCATAGCCAAGGCTGCCAATGAGCTGACTGGGTCTCTCAATACGCTCGTTGGGGCGGTTAAGGGGCGGGTGGTACAGTTGTTAAAGCAAGGCGAGGAGCTGGCTGCCAATATGCGCGCTACAAGCAGGTCGGTAGATGGCATAGACGCTGCTATTGCCTCCTCTAGATCGGGGCTCGATGATGAGTCGGCTGCGGTGGAAGCCGTGGCTTCTGCAATAGAGGAGTTGTCAAGGACGGTGGACTCCTTGTTTACCATGATAGGCGACCAGGGAGCGGTCATAGACCGTTCGTCGGAACTCGTAGAAGACATGATAGGTAACGTCAGGTCTATTGCTACCAACACCGATTCTGCAGACAAGGCTGCAGAATCCCTGCTTGCAAGATCAGGAGACGGTTCCAAGGTGTTAGGCGAAATGGACTCGGCGGTTACAGAGATAACGCGCTACTCACAGGGGCTGGCGGTGGCAGCGGCTACCATAAACGATGTTGCGGAGCGAACAAACCTGCTGGCGATGAACGCCGCCATAGAGGCTGCCCATGCCGGCGCCTCTGGAAGGGGTTTTGCCGTTGTAGCCGACGAGATACGTAAACTTGCCGAGCGTAGTGCCGCCCAGGCTACCGAGATAGCCAGCGACCTGGCCAAGGTAGGAACCGCCATAGCCAAGGTGAAGAACGCCGCGAGCGCCGTTTCTGGTACCTTTGGCCATGTTCTGGCCGAGGCAAAAGACGTAGGTAGCATAGTATCCGCCATACGTGCGTCAACCGCCGAGCAAAGCGCCGGAGGCTCGCAGGTCCTGGATGGCTTGCAGAGACTCGTGGCCATTACCAAACAGGTGGCTGAGGGTGCCAAGGAGATGACGGTGGGCAACAGTCAGATCCTGGGGCAGATAGCCACACTCCAGGCAGTTTCCCAGGCTACTATAGCGGCCAATGATGAGATAGCCCATGGCACGGTAGCCATAGGAGAGGCCGTCGCCTCCACATCGGAGCTTGCGGAGATAAACGAGCGGCTTATTATGGAGGTGCTCCAGGGAGTCAATGCCTTCAAGATAGACTCGTGCATGGATGAGGAAGACTCGCAAGAAGCTAGCGATGCCGAAGTGCTAGATAACGAGTCAGTAGAAGAGAATCTATAAATCATGGCTCAATTCACTGTGTGCCAATAAATTAAGGAGACCCACGTGCAAGCTGGCATCGATTCTGCCCTGACGGCGCCTGACTACAAGGGGCTATATCCCGAGCCGTCATTTTCTGGAGTGCAAAGTTTCTATCGTCGCCGCTATGCAAAGGACCTCGTTGGCGTGGATCTGGCGGTGGCCGGTTTTCCCCTGGATGTCACGGTTACCAACCGCCCCGGTGCCCGCTTTGGGCCAGAAGCCATACGCCGGGCATCATCCATACTCTCCTGGGATGCACCCTGGCCATGGGAGCGTAACCCCTTCGATTCCCTGGCTGTGGCCGATTGCGGCGACTGCCTCCTGGACACTGGAAAGCCTGAGAGCCTCCATGCATCCATTCGTGACTTCGCGCGTGGGGTCCTGGGAACAGCTGCCCTCCTGGGCCTGGGAGGAGACCATTACATCAGCTATCCCCTGCTGGAGGCTCACGCTGAACGCCATGGCCCCTTAGGGCTTTTACACTTCGACGCCCACTCGGACACATGGGAAGAAAGCCCCAAGCGCAGCGATCATGGCACCATGTTCTACCATGCCGCCTCCGAGGGTATCGTAGACCCGTCCCGCTCGGTTCAGGTGGGTCTACGCACGCACAATACTAAAACACACGGTTTTTCAATACTGGATGCACGGCGTGTTAACGCGGCAAATCCGGCCGATACGGCCGCCGAGATACGGCGCATCATGGGAGCAGGGCCTGTCTATCTGAGCTTTGACATAGACTGCCTCGACCCGGCATTTGCCCCTGGTACCGGGACGCCTGTCTGTGGGGGGCTTTCCAGCTCTCTGGCCCGGGATATCCTGTTCCGTCTTGCGGGTATTAACCTGGTGGGCATGGATGTCGTAGAGGTTTCACCGCCCTACGACCATGCCCAGATAACGGCCCTCGCGGGGGCGTCCATAGCCGCCGACCTGGTCTGTCTCTACGCAGAGGGTAAACGCGGGGGACGATGAGCGGGGATTGCGCCGAGGTTTTCTCTGGATCGACTACTTGGCCGCGATGGCGTCTATCTCTATGCCTTGTCCGCCTGGGAGCCCAGCCACTGCCACCGTGGAGCAGGTGGGGCAGGCGCCCTCGGGAAAGTAGCCTGCATAGACTTCGTTGACCGCGCTATAGTCGGCCATGTTCAGAAGATAGAGGGTGACCTTTACGATGTTAGACATGGCAAAGCCAGAACCCTCGACAACGATCCTGAGGTTGTTTAGGGCGGCGCGGGCCTGAAGCGTGATGTCCCCCAGGACTCGTTCTCCTGTCTGGGGATCTTTAGTCCCCTGACCTGCCACGAAGAGCAGGCGGACTCCGCCTAAGGATGTCTCGACGGCGGGTGTATAGGGGCCCGAGGGTCGGGCTCCTTCCGGGCTGTGGTATATACGGTTCATCTATCATCCTCCAGGCTCAATTCTACGCTTTTTTCAAGATCATCGATTGAGCAATCGACCAGAGCCTGAGAGTGCTGGCGGCATACATCCATATCCTTGAGCCCGGAGCCGGTGAGCACGATGACCGTCCTGTCACCGGCGCCTATTGCGCCTTGAACCCTCAGTTTTCGTACGGCAGCTAGCGTAGTGGCGCTGCCAGGCTCAACGAAGAAACCGGCCTTGGCAAGGAGAAGCTGGCACTCGAGTATCTCCTCCTCGCTGGCATCCTCGGCTAGCCAGCCGTATTCGTAGGCCTTGTCCAGTATCTCCTCGCCGCCGGGGGGATTGCCGGATGTCAGGGCTTCCGCGATGGTGTGAAAATTTTTAAAAGGCGTTATCTTCTTGCTGCCTGTCTTGATCGAGCTCACGAGGGGGCTGTTGGCGGCGGCCTGGACTACGACCATGCGTGGCAGGTGGGTGATGAGGCCGGCGGCCAGGAGCTCGCGGAAACCCTTGAAGATGCCGCGTATGTGGCCGCAGGCAGAGGAAGGCACGACAATAAAATCCGGTAGTGATCCTGCAAGATCTTCATAGAGCTCGAAGGCCTCCATCTTGTAGCCCTCTGCGCGTATCGGCCCGTTGCCTGAGACTATACGGAGCGAGAAGCGGGACGCAAGGGAGAGCACACGGTTCTTCATATCGGCGTAATCCGCGCCGCCTATCCGTAATACCCTGGCTCCATGCATGGCCATGGCCAGTATCTTTTCACTCGGGGTAAAGTCTGGTACGAACACCATGACACCAAGAGATGCCCGTGCGCCGTAGGCGGCCATAGACTGGCCCATGTTGCCGGTAGAAATGGTGGCGCTGAAGCTTTCTCCCCGTTCCCGAGCCATGATGGCGCAGGCTAGCGAGCCCCTGTCCTTGAAGCTCCATGTGGGATTCATCGTCTCGTTCTTCAAAAGGAGCTTGTCTACGCCTGTGTAGGCCTTGAGGAGGGGGCCTGCGTCGATCAAGGGGGTCGAGCCTTCGCCCAGGGATAGTTCGGGATGGACTCCCTCGAATGGCATGAATGAGGAGAATCGATCCCAGATTCCGGGGCCGGGTTTAGGCCGTGCCTTTTCTATGCCGGGAATAGCCACTTCAAGTGATTCCCCGTTTTCAGCAAACTCCTGGAGCCTGTCAAAGGGGTATTCAACGCCCGTCATTGTCGATCGTAGATAGGGCTTCTTCATGGCGGCGAATTATCGACCGTGCCAGGGTGTCTGTCAATAAAAACCGGACACGCTGTCGCTATAGGTGTTTTATACTTTTTTTGTGATAAACTACGGTCTGTGCGCTCCGTATGGAGGCATAGTACTACACTCGCCATTGTGGGGTGAATATGAAGATCATGTGTATTGTAGGCGCCATGCTATGCGCCGTCTGCGGCTCATCATGGGCGCAGGAAACAGGCAACGATAGTAATGAGGCCTATGTCCTCCAGCAGGCGCGTGAAAAACACGCCGCCTCTTCTCAGACGCAAACAACTATGACACAGCCAGCCGCCAATCAGACAACGACGACTCAGATTTCTTCAGGCAACACGGTCGTCATCATAGAAGTATCGAAGGATGCTTCCGATACGGCTCGGGCTACAAAACCAGAAGGCAGATCATACTCGCCATTCGTTGTAAGCTTTGTTCCTGGCCTTTCCTTTCCATTCGGTGTATATGACACATCGATTTCGGGGGCGTCAATAGGGGCCCTGACTGGATCCGTGCACGGTATACAGGGAGCAGGCGTTTTTAACATAGCGCTTGGCAAGGTAGAAGGCCTCCAGGGAGCCGGTGTATTCAATATCTCTGAGGGCCTACGAGGCGTTCAGGGAGCCGGTGTATTCAACATAAGCACACATGTGACGGGCATACAGACGGCGGGGGTGTTTAACGTCGCGGAAGAGATGCACGGTGTGCAGGCAGCTGGTGTCCTCAATGTGGCTGGCAAGGCATCGGGGCTCATGCTTGGCCTCGTCAACATAAGCGATGAGTTGGACGGCGTAGCCATAGGATTGGTCAACATCATAGGCAACGGCATAGACGATGTGGCATTAGACTATCAGTTTGCCTCGCGCATGGCCTATGCCACCTATCGCTCCGGGACGCCTTTCCTCTACGCGGCGTTTAGTGCCGGCCAGATACTAGACGAGCTGGGCAGCACGAAAGAAAGCCTCTCGGCGGGCTTTGCTCTGGGTCATCGTTTCAGGATCCTGTTCCTCACGGCTGACATAGAACTTGGTACAGAGACGGCCCTGGATCCTGTTTCCGTTGAAAGGCTGGGATGGGCGCTCTCAGGGTATGATCCGTTCTCACCGGGAGAGTTGAAGAGCCTGGCCGGTTCTTTTGCCACCTTTGGCACACTGCGAGCCTCCTTTGGCTTTGGAAAACGCAAGGGATTTGGCCCCTACCTAGGCATCAAGGCAGACTTTGCACCTTCCGGTTCGGCCTTGGTGCCTCATATAATGCGTAGCTCCTTTGGATCCTCCCTGCCCTATACGATACGCCTCGGTGAGCTTAACATGGATATATGGCCAAAGTGGTTCGTGGGCGTCAAGTTCTAGGCGGCTCGATTTTGGATGCACATCGCGCTATACTCTAGCCGCGGTTCTTGGATCCATGCTTGGCTGTAACCAGGACGTAGCAAGGAGCTTCACGATGAAAAAGCTTATTATCATTGCATTCGCAGCATTAGCCCTTACTCAGGTCTTTGCCGTGGCGGCCCAACCCTTTGGTAGCATCGATTACGTCGAGGGAAGCGCCATCATTGTGCGCTCAGGCAAGTCTCTGGGTGAGGCCAATATAGGCGACGATGTGCTTCCTGACGATATGATAAAGACGGCCTCTGATGGCCTCGTCGTCATAGCCCTGGACAGGAGCACGGGTATGCGCGGTACCCTGACTATAAAGGCCAAGTCTGTGGCTTACATCCATCTGAGCCCCGATAGCACCGGTGCCAAGAGCACCATAGACCTGATAGCCGGCCAGATCGGCTCAAAGCTAGCCAAGGTTGCAGGCAACCCAAGCCTGCAGGTACAGACATCATCTGTTATCATGGGTGTGCGCGGCACCGAATTCGGCATAGCAAGCTCGGTCAATGGCTCCATTCTAGTCGCCTGTACAGAAGGAAGCGTCGCATGCAGCGATGGAGGCGAACCCGTAGTCGTAAATGCCGGCAAGGCACTTGAGAAGAAGCCCGGCGAGCGCCTCAGGCTCCTGCCGGTATCGATATCATCGGTAGAGCAGTTCGAGCGCGCCTGGCTGGCCGAGGAGATAGAGGCCTTCAGGTCTAACGCAGTCAAGGCTCTTGCAGAATATGAACGACGATATACAGACCAGCTGGCACTATTTCAGAAGGCTTTTGAACCCTTGCAGCGTAGCGAGGTGCTTTCCAAGTGGATACGGGAAGATGCCGTAGGTCTTGTTCCATCCGCCAACGATCCTGCTACGCTCAGAGAGAAGAAGGCCATCTCAGCCGACATCATGGCCGTAAGAAAGGTCCTCTTCATATTCGAGCGTCTGTACTACAGGATAGACCAGCTCGACCAGTTGGTGATGGGCACCGCCCTCGAGAGAATGGAAATACGATCCGGGTATACGGCCGGTGATTTCATTCGCAAGATCCGTTCAGAGGGTCCTGGCCTCGAGAAGCGCGTATTCCTGTTCCGTTACGCCGAGAAACTCTATGAACTGCGCAATTCGGGCGGAGCGGGTCTGCCGGGCATGGGAACCGGCGATTCCTTCTTCGATTCATCCGACGACTGGGACTTCTAACTACGACCCTGTGCCACGCAAAGGCACTTCTCATACCGGGGAAAGGGATGCAGCCAGACTATACGACAGATGGGGAAATGCGGAAAAACAAGGCATGAGCCTCGGGATTTGCTTAATAGAGCTGGTCTGAAAACCGCCAGAAGCCGCTTGGGTAAAGAGTCAATGATCATTGTAACTCAGGCGCGTTGTGACGCTATAAATATTACTTGACAACGTATATACGCATGTATATACTATTTCAAGGAGGAACTTCATATGTTAAGTTCAAAGGTTTTTATTAGTGGAAATAGCCAAGCAATAAGGCTTCCCAAAGAATACCAGGTTGATGAGAAAGAGTTATATATACAAAAAATAGGCAGTACCATTATACTTTTTCCAAAAACAAATCCATGGGAAACATTTGTGAATAGTTTAGATGAATTTACTGACGATTTTATGATTGATGGAAGAAATCAACCTGAAATGCAGGAAAGAGAAGAGTTATAATGTATTTATTAGATACTAATATTTGTATCTATATTATTAACCAACACCCTAGACATGTTGTAAATCATGTAAAAACACTTCAGCCACATCAAATTAAATTATCCGCAATTTCAATGGCAGAACTGGAGTATGGTGTTTCTAGGAGTAAGAATCGGGAAATGAATAGAAGTGCATTGATACATTTTGCATCTGCATTTGATATTATAACTTTTAATGATGATGATGCTGAGGTTTTTGGTTTAATAAGAGCTGGTTTGGAAAAAAGAGGAAGAACCATTGGACCATATGATCTACAGATAGCCGCACAGGCAATATCGAGGAATTTAATTCTTGTAACAAATAATACAAAAGAGTTTGAAAGAGTGGAAAACCTAAAATTGGAAAACTGGATATAAGAAATAGTCCAACAAGGGTCAGGTACGGTTCTGTGAGAGGCTGGGCTTGCAATTACCGGTCTAATCGACTTTCTAGTCAATCTGGCTATCCTAGCTCACTACGGTTAGTGTCGACCCAGCGCTCGTCTTGTTTACCTCGATGTGCGCCGGGATGCGGTTCCGTAGCTCGGCCACATGTGAGACTATGCCTATGACCCGCTCGCCTCTAACGCGTTCCAGCGCGGCCATGGCCCTGTCGAGTGTCTCGTCGTCAAGGGAGCCAAAGCCCTCGTCTATGAATATGGAGTCAAGTGATACGCCACCAGAGCGAGCCACTATGACCTCCGAAAGACCCAGGGCCAGGGATATGGAGGCAAGGAATTTCTCTCCACCCGACAAGCTCGATGCTGGCCTTGCCACGCCCGTAAACGAGTCCAGGACAGCCAGGTCAAGTCCGACACGCCCCCTCCCGGCCGATTTTCCTTCCGTGACAGACATGTCGTAGCGACCATCGGACATCTCCCGTAGCCTGGCCGATGCTCTATCCACCACAAAACCAAAGTACGAAGCCAGCACAAAGTTCTTGAATGACAGGTGTCGCCCTTCGGTCTCACCATTTAAAAGCCTCGAGAGGGCGACGAGCCTGTCGCCCCGTATCCTGAGCGCGGCTCTATCGGCCTTGATGCTTTCAAGGGCCTTGAGCGCGAGGGCTTTGCTCCTCTCTGCACTCGTTGCCGCATCCAGGGCCAAGCGGGCTTTTGTATGGGCCTGATCGGCAGACTGGAAGGCTAGCAAGGCGGCGGCCTGATCTGGCCTCTCTACGCCCTTGATGGCTCTCTGTGCCGCATCAAGCCTGGCACTGGAACTGGCTTCAGCCGTCGCCCGTGTCTTGGCCTGGGTCCTGATGGAGGCTAGCTCTGGTGCAGACATGGATGCGGCTTCCCAGGCGTCCTCGTCCTCAAAACCGGCCGCCTCTAGAGCCTTCAAGGCCACGGCATTGGCAAGCTCAAGGCTGCTTGTGGCGGCTTCGAGGCGCTTGGCCGCCTCGCTAGCCAAGAGTATATGCTCGCTTCTTTCCTTCATCCAGGCTGCAATATCCGCCTCCAGGGCGGCTCTTTCTGAGGCTTCATCCTTTCTGGCATCGCGGACCCGTTCCAGGAGTGGTTCGGGATCGATTGCTCCGGCACTGCTAGAGGCCTCGTCCACCGACGATTGGGCCCCTGAGCGCTCGATGGCCAGCGCAGAGCTTCGTGTAGCGGCATCCTCCATGAGTGTTCTGAGCCTGTCTGTCTCCTCTCGAGCCTGGGCCGCCTCCTTGCTCCTGGCCGAGGCAGCAGCCAGCGCTTCATCGGCGGCTCCGAGCCGAGCCTCTGCGGCATGGAGGGCCTCGGTGGCGGCTTCCAGGGCTGGGGCTGAGGCATAGGGTAGGGCACTCGCTTGACGATCTGCCAGGTTTCTACGCAGCTCCTCAAGCGTGGCTGCTTGTCTGGCGGCCTCGGCGCCTGTATCGGCTACGGCTGCCTGGGCCAGCTTCCTGGCTTCTGTAGGATCGGTTCTTTTGGATTCTGTACCAGAGAGAGGCGTGGCTAGGGGCAAAGCCTCCACCTTGGCCGGGGCTGGATGCTCGGTCGATCCACAGACGGGGCAAGGAAGGCCCTCTACAAGATGGTGGGCGAGGCGACCCGCAGCCAGTGCGTCTCCTTGTGCCTCCAGTGCCTTCTCTGTGGCCGACAGATTGGCCAAGGCCGTCACCCGTCTCTCCTCGGCAGCAGTAAAACTTGAGAGCACGGAGGCTATACGTGTCTGTAGTCCTGTTGTTTCCTTTGTAAATCGGGCGGCTTCCATGGCGAAACGTTGGGCTTCACGGCATTCTTCCTTGTTGGCCGAGGCCGCCGCCCGCTCAAGCGATAGCGCATCGGTATCGGCCGCGCCAGACTCAAGAGCCAGTAGGGTAGCGCGAGCCGCCTGGAGGCTTGTACGAGCCTCATCGGTTTCCTGCAGTGCCGTTTTCCATCGTGCATCGATGAGTGCAAGGCGCTCGCGTGCCTGGGACAGGCGATTCCAGGCTGCAAGTCTGCCTGACAGCAGGCCTTCTTCCCGGTCTAATGCTGCCAGGGAGCCGGCCAAGGCAGATACGCGGGTTTCGGCCACTTCTATGCTGGCCCTTCGCTCGTCAGAGGCCTGAATGGCTTCCAAGGCCATGAGCCTGGCTGCTTCGCTCTCCGATACCGCCGCTCGTGCTCGCCTGGCAGCCTCGATGGCCGGAGCAGCCTCCATGGCGGCTTCTGCGCGCAGGAGCCTTGAGTTGAGCGATGCGGCCTCGGGGGCGCCTGTCTTTAGATCCTGGGCCTCTGACAGCGCCCCGTCATATTCGGCCCAGGCCTTGGCTCCTGATTCGGCGGTCTGTAGTTGTGCCCTGGCTGCATCACGAGCCTTAAACGCCTCCGCTTCCTCTGTCTGTGCCACGACGAGGGCTTCCCTGTCTGCGGCCAGGCCCTTCTCGGGTTCTGTGCCCAGTTCGGCTACCATGCTGTCTATGCTGGCGTCCATGTCCTTTGCCCTGGACTCAGCCTCCTTGGCTTTAGCCTTGGCTAGATCGGAGACGGCTCCGTGCAGGCTCACCGGAAAGAGTTTTTCTAGTATCTGGGTGCGGTCACCCGTCTTCATCTCCAGGAAACGCTGGAATTCACCCTGGGGGAGTAGGACTATCTTTGTAAACTCGTCGGCAGACAGGCCTATGATCCTGGATATGGATTCCTCCACCTCTGTCTGCTTGTCTCCACGTTGATCCCAGCCCGAGGGTTTCTGGAGCCACAGTGCCACCTCCGGCGGTTTGTCTGTAGTGCCGTCTCCGCGTTTCTTGGGCAGGGTTCTTGCCGGCTTGCGCCAGACTCGCCATCGCTCACGCCCTACCATGAATTCAAGATCGACGAAGACCTCCTGGTCGGCTCTGGCGTAGTGCGACACAAGGTCACGCTTGCCAATGGCCGCTCCATAGAGTGCGTAGGCAATGGCTTCGAAGATGGTGCTCTTGCCCGAGCCTGTGGTTCCACAGACAAGGAACACCTCTGCTAGTTCAGTAAAGTCTATTGTAGTAAGACCTCTGTATGGTCCTATGTTGGACATGCTCAGCTTAAGGAGCCTCATGTTGTGCCTCCTTGAACAGTTCTGCAAAGAGGGCCTGGTCCTGGGGCTCTGGTTCTTGATCATGTATTTCGCGATAGAACGAGTCGAAGTCGTCGCTTATCGTGCCAAGGGCAAACCCTGTCGTTACGGTTTCGCCATCAAGGTCGCGTGCCCTCTGGAAGCTGGCCTGCCTGAGGGACAGTATGAAGGGGAAGCGTCGCCTGAGGGCGTCCATGGGATTGAGTACGGCGTCGGCGTCGTCGAGTATGGCTTCTATGTAATCGCCTGTGTAGCGCTCAAGGCTCTCGTCCGCCAGAACTTCGTCGAATTTTCCCGTTATGCGTATCATGCGCCGTAAGGGGCTGATGGCACGGAACTCGGCGGAGTGAGAGCCGGGACTAATCTGCAGTGAAAGAAAGCCGCGCTCGCTACCGGCCTCCGAGAAGCTGTATGTCAGAATGGAGCCTGAGTACTGAGCCTTGCTGCCCACCCTTTGTGGTCTGTGGAGGTGACCGAGTGCGACGTAGTCGAAGGCTTCGAATGCAGTGCCGTCTACGAGTTCCGCCGTTCCAAGGAAGCTGCGTTCAGACTCGCTGGCAAGTCCACCGGATGCGAAGGCATGGCAGACGAGTATGTCTGAGCATGGTTCAGCCTGGGAACTCTTTGCGAGTCTCAGGGCCAGGTCAATACGTCTCATGGCTTCGTTGAAGAGATCTGCCTGGGAACGCATGATGGGTGCGGGTTCCTCGCCTAAAAGCTCTCCCTGGGCTTCTGAGCCCTTGAATGCACCGGGTGTGAGGAAGGGTAGGAGCCAGAGCCTAGCCTTCTCTCCGTGCCGGCAGATTATGACGGGAGCATCGGATGAGCCGGGGTCCGAGGCAATGTATACACCGGCAGAGGCCAGCACGGGCGCAAGGAAGGATAGCCGGGTAGCCGAGTCGTGGTTGCCCGGTATGATAGCCAGTACAAGAGCGGGGTCGATGGCCTTGAGTGAGGCGGTGAATTCACCAAGAAGGCTTATGGCCTCGGTGGATGGTACGGCCCTGTCGAAGATGTCTCCTGCCATGATGATACAGGCAGGCCGTTCAGTACGGGCGGCTTCTATGATGGCCTTCAGGGCATGGCGTTGGTCGTCTATGAGGTCATGCTCGTAGAGGCTCTTCCCGAGATGGAGATCTGCCAGATGAAAGAGTGTCATATCGTTCGATGGTAGGCGGGACGTGACGCATCGTCAAGCTCGGTGTACGATAGCAGTATGATATCCAACGGCGTTGACGTACCCAGGGATCTAGACAGGACCCTGCTCATAGGAGAAGGCTACCTTGGTTTGGGAGTGTTCCATGGGGATGAAGGCCTTCTGCGTGTCCGGGGCTATAGAGAAGGCGTGCAGCGCAGCCTTTCTCTACTGCCAGAGACTATCGTTGCCATTACGGAGTCAATTCCTAAGACCGCTACTCTTGTGCCAGACTTGACGGTATGGGTCTTTGCCGACCCGGCGCTGTCTTCATATGCCTTTGGGTTGCAGGCCTATGACCCGTTTGAGTCTATAACTGCCTCCATGGACAAGGCCAGCAGATGTCCTTCCAGCCTGGCGCTGGCCCTGTGGGCGGCCCTTGAGGCTGATCTGTTCCGCTTTGCCTACGACCATGGCTTTACCTCGGCACTGGCAACAGCCCATGGGAGCGATGAGTGGCGGCGTTTCGCTGGCTTGAACGCCAGATACAGGGCCATGATCCGTGCCCTGGTGCCGTTTGGTCTGGTACCGCCCGCCTGGAACGCCTGGCTACGGGACGATGAGCCGGCAATGAAAGTGCCAGGAAGGCCTGCCAGGATGCTTGAGCGGATGCTGACCAGACCCATCGTCTCCGTGGCTCGAGCCCTGACCGCCATGGTTGGCGCGTGTTGAATAGGAAGCCATAAGAAGCGATACTCGAAGATACGGTATAATAGAACATGGTTGCCACCCTAGGACGCTACGCCAGACAGAAAGCCTCTTCTCTGCTCTACGGCCTTGGTTTCTTTTTCAATGTACTCAAGGAAACGGCGTATTTCTTTCGCAAGAGCCAGGTAGGCTACAAGGTTCTTATAATGCAGATACTGTTTACCGGTTACGAGGCCCTGGCTATAAATGCCGTCATGGCGGTAGCCATAGGGGCTGCCATAAACGTCATAGGTTCCAGTCTTCTGCCCCAGTTTGGCCAGAGCAAGCTCATGTATTCCTTGCTTATTATAGTCATCACAAGGGAACTTGGCCCCCTCCTGACGGCATTCGTCATAACCGCGCGTTCCGGCACGGCGATAGCCACCCAGCTTGGCACCATGGTCGTCAATCATGAAATAGAGGCATACATGGCCGTAGGGCTCAACCCCATATCCTATCTGGTCGTGCCTCGGTTCATAGGCGTCGTCGTCTCCATGCTGGTACTCACCGTCTATTTCAATATCTTTGGTCTCTTAGGTTCTTTCATAGTCGTGCAGATATTCAATCCTACGCCGATTGCCGAGTATCTTGGTGCGCTTATGTCCACGCTCACGCTTGGAGACGTTGTATCTGGCCTCACGAAGGCTTTTGTCTTTGGCATTGTCGTTTCAGTGGTGGCCACATACCAGGGCTTCTCCGTTAACCGGGCCAGCACCGAGATACCGGTAGCCGGCATCAAGGCGGTAGGGCTTAGCTTCATACTCATAATTGTGGCAGATGTCCTCGTCATCCTGGTGCAGTATGCCTGAGACCCAGGGCCCGTCACCGGCCATGGAACTGCGGGAGGTAACGGCCTCCTCTGCCGGCTACCAGATATTGTCCGGGGCCTCTGTTTCATTTCCACAGGGGCTCTGCAGCGTCGTCATGGGGGCGGCGGGATCGGGCAAGAGCACCATGCTCAAGCTGGTCGCCGGTCTCGTCGTTCCAGACTCAGGGACCGTGCTGTTCCGTGGCGCCGATATGGCTCGTTTTGGACGCAAGGAGGAATTCGCGTTCAGGGCGAGCAGTGGTTTTGTCTTTCAGGACGCTGCCCTCTGGGCGGATACCACCATACTAGGCAACGTGGCCATGCCGTTGCGGGTACACAAGGCCTGGATGGGTGAGTCTGCCATAGCGGAGGCTGTCAGGGTAATACTAGGCAAGCTTGGCTACGACGAAGGCATGGCCATGAGACCGGCCGAGCTGTCATCGGGAGAGCAGAAGATAGTATCCATTGCCAGGGCAGTGATCCACGATCCAGACATAGTATTCATGGACGATCCCACATCTAACCTGGATGAGGATGCCGTGGAGAAGGTGTATCAGCTTATAGATGAACTGCGCTTGAAGAAACGGACAATTATAATAATGGCCAACAGTTCTGAACTAGCCTATCGCTGTGCCGACAGGCTGGGTGTCATCAAGGGTAAGAGGGTAGCGGCCTTTGGCACCTATGAAGAGACGGTTGGCAGCGCGGAGGAAGCCCTTGCCGGTTCGCTGGCAAGGCTGAAGGCCAGAGGCAGCCGCCTTAAGTCATGCCCTGATGGTAATGGAGCGGAGAATTCGCAGCGGGGAGACGTATGAAATTCAAGATAAAATTTGCAGACCAGATTGTAGGGCTCTTCATACTCATAGCGCTAGGCTTCTTTGTTGTCATAGTCGTGCTCATAGGTGCAAACCAGCGATGGTTTGCCAAGGATTATCGCTTCGTTACGGAGTTCCAGTCGGCCACCGGGGTGGCTCCCGGTACATCGATAGTGATGAAGGGTTTTACCGTGGGAAAGATAGACAAAATAACGCTCAATGACGGCAACACGGTGGATGCCCAATTCCATATCTATGACACCTACTACGACAAGGTCAGGGAATACTCAATACTGGAACTGACCGTCTCCCCCATAGGTCTGGGTTCTCAGCTTCTTTTTCATCCGGGACGCAGTGAGACTCTGCTGGGAGAAGGAGCCTTCATCCCCACATCGGACTCTGTCGTGGGTAGCTCGCTCATAGAGCAGGAACTCGTCGATATACCGCCCAAGGATGACACGATCACGAGGCTCTTAACAAACGTCAATCCATTGCTTGAGAATACCAGCAAGACCATAGTCACCGTGAATAGGACGCTGACAGAGATAAACCGTGCCCTGGCAGGTCAGAGCTCCGGGCCCCTGGGTACTATAGTAAAGGACGCCAGTGAAGCCGCCTCGGCCCTGCCTGGTACCATGGCCAACATAGATGCCATCGTGGCAGACGTCCAGGCGCGTGTGGCTACCCTGCTGGACGACGTGGGTGCCATAGGCGCCAACCTGGTGGAGACGAGCGATGCTCTGCGTGATCCTACGGGGCTCGTACCCAGGCTCCTCGATCCATCGGGCTCAATAAAGACATTCCTCGATGACGACAACGCCCTGTACAAGAAGGTGATGAGCATCATGGTTGAGGTGGACAAGAGCATGAAGAGCCTGCAGGGGATCATAACCGGTCTCAACGGAGAGATGCCCAAGATAGCCGGATTGCTCAACGAGACACGAAGCGCCATCCAGCAGGCACAGGATGTGCTTGAGGGCGTCAGGAACAATCCTCTCATACGAGGTGGCGTCACCGAGCGTGTGCAGCAGGAATCGCTGTATCGGGCAATGAGGGAAGGGAGCTTCGAATGAGAGCCAGACATGTGTTCAGGGTGCTAAGCCTGGCAGGCCTGACCTTCATGAGTCTGGCTCTCGCTTCCTGTTCTAGCACACCTAAGCGGCAGGCGGCCATACTCGTCGTCAAGAACGACGCGGCAGAGTTTTCAAGACTGGCTGACGGCTTCCTGTCTTCTGGCCAGCTGTCATCGGCCTTGCAGTACTACGGAGAGGCATTGAAAGCCAATCTGTCTGTTGACAACGTCGAAGGCGCCATAGCCGCACGTGGAGCGCTTGGAAAAACATACCTGGTCCTGGGCAGCCTGCCTGATGCCGAGCGGGAACTGGGTGATGCGCTTACAGATGCCCGCGCCTTTAATAAAGGCTCACTCGTGGCTCTGTGTCTTTCAAACCTGGGTGAACTTCGCTACGCATCGGGAGACATAGACGCGGCAGATTCCCTGTTTTTGGAGGCCCAAGAACTTGCAGCAAGCGACGGTGATGTGGCCGCTCTTGTATCGCACAATCGCGGTGTCGTCGCCATGGCCCGTGGTGAATACGCCATTGCCGAGGTTCTATTCCTTAAGGCAGCGGCGGCTAACGAGAAGGCTCAACGCTGGGTTGAGCTTGGTTCAAACCGATATTCCCTTGCCTCGCTTGCAAATTCGAGCGGAGACGTGGACAAGGCAATAGACTGGGCGGGCAAGGCACTGGAAGCTGACAAGAGGGCAGAGAATGCGCCTGGCATAGGGGCAGATCTTGAGGCCCTGGCCAGGCTGCAACGCAAGGTAAAAAACGACGAGGTGGCCTTTGACTTCTACAGGAGAGCCTTTGGGCTCTGGCTGTCTCTCGACCGCGAACCGGAGGCGGAACGCTGCCTCATTGCCTTGCAGGAGCTGGCGACGAGCCTGGGCAAGGCAAGCTACGCTTCTCGTTACGAGGAGCTGCTGAGCCGTCTGGACGAGAGGCAGATACCATAGGACCGATGGCAGACTGGTCTGGCTATCCGCCTATGGTGGTACCTATGAATGGCTTGTCGTTGAGTATTGCCTCCATGTTGACAAGGTCCTTGCCGGCTGCGCAGACGACGCGCAGACCCAGTTCTTCTGCTCGCCTCGAGGCAATAGGATCGAAGGGTACGTTCTTGCCGGGGCTCCACTCGTCGCCGACTAGTACACGAAAATCTTTCCAGGATATGGCGTCTATTGGCTTGGCGTCTGGATCGACGCGTGGATCTGCCGTGTACACCTTGGCAATGTTTGACAGATTGACGACGACATCGGCCTGGAATCGTTCTGCCAGCACGACGGCGTCAAAGTCTGTAGAGAAGCCTGGTTTCCAGCCTGCAGCCACCAGTACCCTGCCGCCGAAGACGCTGAGGCTGGTAGGATCGGTGACGACGTCGTGTGTGCATAGGTCGAGGAAGAGGCTGCGGACGAGCTGGGCATTGAGCCTTGTGGCCATGACACCAATCCAATCCTGGGCCTCGGTATCGGGTACGTCTACCGCGTCACGGTAGGCCTTCTGCCAGGCGCGAGCCGGGCCGCCTCCGCCGACGACTATTATAAGCCTGCGCTCCTGATCGACGTCCAGCCAGCGCCTGGCCAGGGCGGCGAAGGCACGAACGAATGTGGTGTCCGGGACGTCCGGGGCGACGATTGACCCGCCTAGAGAGAGTACCTTGGTCATCGTGAACCTCCATTGTATGTCATTGCAGTCTTGAGTATACGCTAAAAAAGGCTGGGCCACTAGGATCAAACAGCCTTGGGTCGCTACACTAGAAGTATGGAGCATAACGATGGATAAGGCAGCATTCTCCCGTTTCAATAACATCCGAGATGCTTTTAGGCAGCGAGTTGCCTCCTGGTCGTCCCGTCTTCCAGGCCTGGAAGACGCCCAGCGGGTCTTGGCTGCCGAGACCGGCGATGTCTACGACATAGAGACGCCCATCGTATACAATCGCGCCTTGGATGATGTCGTGCAGGGAGACAGAATTGCATGGATAGTCGTGGCCGATAATCCTGGTAAACGTGAGCAGGAGGCTGCAAACAATCGTTATCTGGTAGGCCGCTCAGGCATGGTAGCCGAGCGTTTCTTTGCCCGTGAGCTGGGCATAGACTTCAGGACTGAGACCATAATCATCAATAAGACGCCAATTCATACAGCCAAGACGGTTCAGCTCCGCCGCCTCGTCAAGCTGTATCCACAGGCGCGTGTTGTGCTGGAAGAGAGCCAGCGCTTCATGGCCTCCATCGTTCCGGTGCTGCAGGCTTGCTGTAAGGCACGAGTCTGGGTGATGGGCCTGTCTGAGTTGAAGCCTCGCGGCTTGTTCGAGAGCTGGCAGAAAGCCATGCGTGATGCCTATGCCGACACTCATGTTGTTGCCCCAAGCGGCTCAAGGCCATCGGACGGTGTCTACGGTTTCAACCATTTTAGCATGGGTAGCTTTGCCACCGCTCTAAAGCGCGGCCGTAGGTCGGATGAATCGACGATGGAGGCTGTGTTGCGGATTGGTGCGGAGAATCGGTCCAGAATACTATAGCGTTGCCCTATCCAGGAACCTTCCTTTTTTGTACTATCCTATTCGAGGCTCTAGCCTCGATATACACAGGACCGGAGTACCAATGCACGTAACGACGCCCCGCATCCTTGCCCTCATACTATCGCTAGGCGCCATGTCTGTTCAGGCCCAGACCCTCATAGGAGCCTCGGATGGCCTATACCGTCAGGATGGGGGTTCCAGGCCCTTCAGGATACTATCAGGGCTCGAAGTTAAGAAGATAATCAAAGCACCTGATTCATACTTCTTTTTGACGAGCCGCGGCGTTATGTATAGCCGTGACCTGATCTCGTTTGAGGAGCGTAATACCGGGATACCGGTCAAGACGGTCAAGACGTATACTGGTGGCGTCAAGGGTTTTACCTATGAGCTGCAGGAACTCAAGGATCTGGAGATAGACCCATACGATCCTGCGACCCTCATAAGCTGTACCAAGGACAGGGTGTATCTGACGCGTGATGCTGGCCTTTCATGGCGCACCCTGTCGTCCCCGGCCATCCAGCCGGGTATGAAGGCCGTAGCCGTCACAAGCAAGCCTGAGCTCCTGCTCTTCGCCTCACACTCCATAAAGGGGCCATTCGTAAGGACAGAGTCTGGCTCCTGGCGGGAGATAGACGGCGACCTGGCCAAGATAGATCCTACGGCCAATGCCGACGAGCTATCAGACATTGTCGTTGAGTCACGCGCCGACGGACCCGTCGTCTGGGCGGCCAACTCGTTCATGCCGCGCATCTATAGATACGATTTCTCCTCGGCTACATTCCGCGTGCAATACAAGGAATCTGCCGATTTTGCCGCCTTTGACTCACTGCAGCCGCGTGGAGACGGTCTTCTCTACCTGCGCGATGGTGCCGTCATGCGTCTGGACACCGCCAGAGGCAGTAGTAGCAAGACGGTAGCCGAGACAGGCATCGTGCTGGCCGCTGCTGCCAGCATAGCTTCCCAGATAGAGGCGCTATACGTGCCTGCTGCCACTGGCCGGCCTGCACTCAATTTAAGCGAACTGTGGTTGGTGTCGTTCCGCAGCGATAAACCATATCGCGTCATGGCCGATGGCCGACACGGTATCTACCTGCAGACGGGCTTCATGGTCCGCCCGGAGACACGAGCCAGCTACGACTCGCTGCTTAGCGACAGGGGCCTCGATACCATAGTCATAGACTTGAAGGACGACTTTGGCCGGCTTCGCTTCGAGCCGCAGGATCCCCTCATAAAGGCAATAGGCCGCACGGTTAACCCCCTGGATATTGAGCCTTTCGTCGCCGAGATGAAGGCCAAGGGTAGATACCTCGTGGCCCGCATCGTCGTATTCAAGGATCAACGCCTCCATGAGTACTCAGGTGGCGCCTATGCCGTATGGGATGCCAAGGAGAACGTGGCCTGGAAGGGATACGAGTGGGAGAGCAAGGAAGTGCCCATCCCCGTACCGGAAGGAGCCCCTCCCTCATCGGCCGCGCCGGCCACGACGACGGTGACAGAAAGAAAGTACAACGGCGAATACTGGGTGGATCCGTATTGCGAGAAGGTATGGGAATACAATGTTGCCATAGCCAGGGAGATAATCGCCAGGGGTTTCGACGAGGTACAGTTCGATTACATACGCTTTCCTACAGACGGTACCAATCTTGACGATGCCCGTTACCGCTGGAAGGACGCCGGCATGGACATGGAGAGCGCCCTCATGTCATTCCTGTCGTATGCCAGGGATGGCATACAGGCGCCTATAAGCATCGATATTTATGGTGCCAATGGCTGGTATCGATCCGGTGTCAGGACAGGGCAGGATGTAGAATTACTGGCACGCTATGTGGACGCCATCTGCCCCATGTTCTATCCATCACACTTTGAGCAGGGTTTCATGGGCTTCGAGCCGGCCGTCCAGCGCCCGTACCGTATATACAAGCTAGGAACCTTGCGGAATTCGTATATAGCCAGGAAGCGCGTCGTCATACGCCCCTATGTGCAGGCCTTCTACCTCAATGTCCGCTATGACAGGCAGTGGTACTCACCCGCATATGTTGCCCTGGAGGTAGACGGCGTCAGGGACGCTTCAAACGAGGGACTCTTGTTCTGGAACAACTCAGGGAGATACGAGGATGTGCCGTTCATACCCAGGGGTACGGATAGAAGGATAGTCTCGCTACCGATGAAGACGAGTGCAACAACGCCACCCAGTCTTTTGGATTAGAACAGGGCGAGCGGCGTCTGTGTAAAGACGACGCCCGCCTATACCGCATCAATAGCCCAGGTTCTCCCCAACGATTATGACGGTGAAATCAGAGACTGCGGGACGCTTGCGCAGTATCTGGTAGATGCGGCAAATTCTGGTATCCCCGTCACAGTCCATACAGACACCGGCTTTGACGCATGGATTTGATTTGTCCAGGCGCTTGTTGTTCATGGGAGCGGCAAAGGACTCTACGCGGGCAAACGCCTCGTCCAGGTCACGGACGATCTTGTTTATGCCAACGATGACTATAGTCTTCAAGGGGCCAAAGCTGAGCGCGGCTACGCGGTTGCCATTGCCATCTATGTTGACTATTTCGCCTTCAAGGGTAACGGCGTTGGAACCGGATACGAAGACGTCGCTTGTAAGCTGCCGCCTGAGCAAGGCAATCTTGGCTTCCGGTGCCAATCCGGGCGCGTTATGGTCGAGTAGTTCGCAACCAGCGCTGGCGGCCTTCTCCTGTATTCCCAGGCTCTTTACGGTCATAGACCCGCCAAAACCTACCGTGGCTCCCTTCTTGAGGTAGGTAGCCACGATTTCTGCCGCTTGGGCACCGGTATCAACGTAGTGAGCGTCAAAGCCGTTTTTCTTGAGTGCTATGGCTGCGCTCTGGCCTATGGTGTCGTTTCTCCATGTCTCGACGTTGTTCATTGCTTTACTCCTCAAGCTAGTCATGCTGGTTGATAGTATACCCTAGGGCCGTGTTTTTTGCTCTAATATAGTGGGGGGGGTGTAGTACCGGCAGAGGGGCTCGAACCCTCACACCCTCGCGGGCAGCAGATTTTGAGTCTGCCGTGTATACCATTTCACCATGCCGGCAATGAAAGTCTATGACTCTTGTACTACGATGCCGCTCCCTGCGTCAAGGAGAAGCACGGTGGTTTTTAAATACGTTCCCTGCTTGTCGGTATACGCGCTCCCGGTTACACTGCTAGCATGCAAGGCAAGGCTTTTAGCCCGGTGGACGATAATGACAGCGGGGAGATAGAATTCCTGGAAACAGTCTCGATGCCCGAGACTCAAGATGCTCCCACGCACAAAAAAGCTCTCTCTGAAGAGCGGGTACCATCAGCCTTCGAACGTAATACGGCCCGCAGGTACAAGGCATTGTTTAGAGGTTTAGTGGAGCATGCCTCAGATGTGGTTATGATACTAGAGGCGGATGGTTGGGTGCGCTTCTGCGGCCCCAGCACCCGTTCGCTCCTGGGATATGCTCCTGAACACGTAGAGGGCACCGACTTCTTCTCTTTCTTAAGTGATAATTACGCAACAGAACAGCGGGCCATGTTTTCTTCAAACCTCGTAGCCGAGCACCCCACCTTTGCTGCCACCTTCTCCATCAAGCGCTCCGACGACATAGAGTTGCCTGTAGAGGCCCGAGCCTCCAATTACCTGCATAACCCTGACATAGCCGGCGTCATCATGACCCTGAGGGATCTTACCAGGCAGAAGAAGGCAGAAGAGCGAGCCCTGTTCTACGAATACTTCGACCCCCTTACAAGCCTACCCAACCGTGAATCATTCATACGTGATGTAGAAAAGAATATAACGATAGCCAACAAACGAGACAGGGTCTTTGGCGTGATGGCGCTTGGGCTGGATAGGTTCAAGCATGTCAATGATATGTATGGCACCAAAGTAGGCGACGAGGTGCTCAAGCGATCGGCAGAGGCCCTGCGTGCTTCATTCAGGAACGACGATATAGTATCCCGCTATCGGGGAGATAAATTCTTCATGCTGTTTCCTGAAATAAAGTCCCAGGATCACATCAAGGAGATAATATCCAAGGCCAGGACAGCCTTTCTTGACCCCATAAACATAGGGCTAGGCCAGGAGCTCCGTCTGTCCGCCTCTATGGGCGTTGCATTCTTTCCCAATGATGGCAAGGAGGCCGTTGAGCTTGTCCGCAATGCAGAGACGGCCATGTACATGGCCAAGGATTCTGGCCGTGACGGATACAGGCTCTTCGATGCCGAGCTGGACAAGGAATTACTGGAGCGACAGCATATAGAGAATGACCTGGATGAGGCGATATACGAGCGCCGTTTTGTACCATACTTCCAGCCCAAGGTAGACAGGGATGGGTTCATCGTCGGTTCGGAGGCTCTCGTTCGCTGGGTATTGCCCAATGGAGATATCAAGGGGCCAGCCTCGTTTATTGAGGTTGCAGAGCGATCAGGCAATATAAACAGGATAGGCGCCATAGTCATACTCAAGACATGTAAGCTTGCGGCAGAATGGAGCGCCGAGGGTTTGCCTGATGTTCCCATCTCCATAAACCTTTCGCCACGGCAATTCGGGCAGGAATCCCTGGTGGAGGACATAGGCGCCATCATTGAGGCTACTGGTGTAGACCCCAGGCGTCTTGAATTTGAGATTACAGAGAGCGGTATCATGACCAATGAGCGGGAAAGTATCAGTAAGCTCCTGCGCCTCAAGGATATGGGTCTATCGATATCCATAGATGACTTTGGCACCGGCTATTCGTCGTTCTCCAAGCTCAAGGACTATCCTGTTGATACCGTCAAGATGGACAAGACGTTTATTGATCCCCTGCCAGAAGACAGACGGGCGGCTATAATAGCATCCGCCATCATAGATCTGGCTCATACCCTCAGCTTCACGGTGATAGCCGAGGGCGTGGAGACGTATGAGCAGCTCAACTTCTTAGATACTATTTTTTGTGACCAGTTTCAGGGTTACCTGTTTTCAAAGCCGGTACCGGCCGAAGAATTTAAGCGTTTGCTATCGGATGGCAAGACTCTCATGCCAAAACGTACCTGAGTTTCCACACGATAAGGAGAGAACATGGAAGGCGTATTGAATTGGGGTCTCGACGTCATTCGCGTCATTCAGACAATTTCTAGCCCTGCCCTAACTCAGGTGATGCAGGTGCTCACCCTTGTAGGTTCGGAATATTTCTATCTGCTTTTCCTGCCCATACTGTTCTGGTGCATAGACGAGAAATATGGGGTACGTTTTGGCTTGATTTTCCTCTTTTCAAGCTTCGTCAATTCATGGCTCAAGCTTGTCTTTGCCCAGCCGAGGCCTTTCGATCTAGATTCTTCCTTGGGCTTGTCCCATGAGAGTAGCTATGGCCTGCCTTCTGGACACGCGCAGGGAACATCTACATTCTGGGGGCTGCTGGCGCCAAAATTCCGTAGACCATGGGGCTTGCTGCTAGCCATAGCGGTACCGCTCCTCGTCAGCTTTACTAGGCTCTATCTTGGGGTGCACTTCCCCACCGACATCTTCTTGGGTCTTGCCCTGGGCTGGGGCTTTGCACTCACGAGCTACGTCCTGGGTGATCGCCTCGCGGCCATCATAGCATCATGGAATTTCAGGATAAAAATACTGGTCGTTGCCGCCCTGGCTCTGCTTATGAATGCCTTGAGTATGAGCGACACCAGCATGTCTGGCGTCTTCTTTGGTACGGCCATAGGTGCCATCTTCCTTTTTGAGAAGCTGAGTTATAACGCCTCATCTGGAACGATGGCCAGGAAGGCGGCGCGTTTTGGCCTGGGTCTCATCGTTCTTGTAACCATCTATGTGGCTGGAAAACTGCTGTCGCCGGGTAGTGACTCTCCTGCATATGCTCTGGTACGATTTGTACGCTATGGGTTGCTGGGAGTATGGGTCTCTTTGGGTGCGCCGTGGCTCTTTTTAAAGTTAAAGCTAGCCGACCCACGGTCAGCCAAGGAGTAGTAGGTGAGAGCCGATATAGTCTTCAGGAACGACGCCAAGGCCAAGGTCACGGGTAGGGCAAGCTATGCCGATGACATTTCGTTCGCGGGCATGCTCCATGCCGTGCCGGTATACGCCGACTATGTTGCGGCACGCGACATGCGTATCGATACATCTGCGGCGCTGGCCCATCCTGGCTGCATCCGTGTCATAACTGCCGCCGATGTACCAGGCACGGCATGTTTTGGCCAGATAGAGAAGGATTATCCCATACTAGCCTCAGACAGGGTGAGATCCTGGGGAGACGTTTGTGCGCTTGTGGTGGCAGAGAGCAGGCAGGCTGCCAGGGCCGCGGCCGCACTCGTCGTCATACAGGCTGCTCCGATCAAGGCCGTGCTGACTATCGACGAGGCGCTCGAGCCCGGGGCTCCCATAGTCCCATCATACGGCGACACCAATATAGTCACCCATCACAAGCTTCGCCATGGCAACCCAGATCCTCTCTTCGATGGCTGCGAGCTTGTGCTCGAGGAAGAATTTACTACCCAGGCTATAGAACATGCCTACATGGAGCCGGAGGCAGTCGTCTGTGTTCCACGCTCCGATGGTGTTATTGAAGTGTATGGCAGCATGCAGCATCCCTTTAGCACCCGCAGATTCACCGCGGCTCTCCTGGGAGAACCGCTGTCAAACGTAGAGGTGTATACCATCTCCGTAGGCGGAGGCTTCGGCGGCAAGGACGACAGCGCCGCCGCGGTATGCGCGCGGGCGGCACTGGCGGCAAGACTGACGGGCCGGCCCGTCAAGCTGAGATACGACAGAGAATGGTCTTTCCGCGAGACATACAAGAGGCACCCATACCGCTTGCGCTACAAGGTTGGCGTATCGAGTGAAGGCAAGGTGCTGGCCGTAAAGACGACGATGCACGCAGATTCCGGGTCCTATCTATCCGTTACCCCATGGGTCACCTGGCGCTCTACCGCCCAGTGCTTTGGGCCCTACGCCATAGATAACATCCATGCAGACGTCTACGGTGTGGCCACCAACAACATCTTCTCCGGAGCCATGCGTGGGTTTGGGGCTCCCCAGGTTAACTTTGCGGTTGAGCAGCTTATGGAGATGGCGGCACACCGCCTCAAAATACATCCCCTGGGCATGCGCCGTATAAACATGGTCAAACAGGACTCTGTAACCGTTACAGGCCAGAAGCTTGACGGTCACACGGTAAGCCTTGAAGACGTGATGAACAAGGTGGTTCACGAGATAGGCTATCGCAAGAAATATGAGAAATGCTCCTTTGGCAAGTCAGATGACGATCAGTTATACGGCATAGGCCTGGCCATCAGCTACCGCGGTGCCAGCCTCGGAGCCGAAGGCATGGACTTCTGTTCCTGCATAATCAATGGCCAGAACGACGGTTCAATACTCCTTGAGACCGGTATTCACGAGAATGGCCAAGGCTCCGAGTCGGCCATGTCCATTATTCTTTCAGACGAGCTGGGAGTCGACCTCAAGCGCATACGCTACCGACGCTCGTCAACCAGTAACATCCCTGATTCTGGTACGACCGTGGCTACCAGGGGCACCATCATGGGCGGTTCGTCCGTCGTCGTGGCAGCTAAGCAATACAAGCAGCTCCTGTCCAAACACCTGGCCGATAGGCTGCGATGCAAACCGGAAGAAGTGACATACCACGACGATAAGATTTGGGGCCTAAACTACGAGTACAACCTGAGCTGGGAAGAAGCCATGCGCGAGCTGTTCCTGCAACGAATTACGCCTTACGCCTTTGGTACCTTCCAGGCCCCACCTGTTAGCTGGGATGATACCAATGGCCAGGGAGACGCCTACTTTACCTATGTCTACTCATGCCAGGCCGTCGAGCTTACTGTAGACAAGAAGACAGGCAAGATACGGCTACTCAATATCGTAGCCGGTCATGACATAGGCAAGGCTATAAACAAGGCCATGCTCTTAGGGCAGATCTATGGTGGTGTTACACAAGGCACTGGCATGGCGATCATGGAAGATTTTGTCAGGGAGGACGGCAAGACAGCGTGCCTCAATTTTGACAAGTACAGCATACCCCGCATAACCGATATGCCAGAGATGACAGGGCTGATAATAGAAAACCATGACTCCAACTCGTTAACCGGTGCAAAGGGCATAGGAGAACCGGCTCTGGAACTCATAGCCCCTGCCATAGCCAACGCCGTATTCAATGCCACCGGCGTCCGCTACAAGAATCTGCCCGTACGCATCAAACCGGAGGATCTCGCGTGAACCAGATACACATCAACGGAAAGCTCTTTGACATCAAGGATGAGGAGCTGGAGCTGAGCCTCCTTGATTATCTGCGGGAGAGACGCTTCCTGACAGGAACGAAGAACGGTTGTGAGAAGGGGCTGTGCGGCACGTGCACCGTCGTCATAGACGGTAAGGCCCTCCGTGCCTGCAAGACGCCTGTCAAGAAGGCTCTTGGCTGCCAGGTCGTCACCATAGAAGGCATGGAGCGTGCAGATGGCGAGCTGCATCCACTACAGAAGGCTTTCATCGACGCCGGAGCCATCCAGTGTGGTTTCTGTACGCCTGGCATGGTGATGAGTTCCTATGCGTTGCTGCTCCAGAACCCAGAGCCAGACAGAGAAACAATACGCAAGGCACTACGCGGAAACCTGTGCCGATGCACAGGATACCAGCAGATAGTCGACGCGGTGGAGTTGGCTGCCAAGGTGATACGAGAACAGGCAGTGCCGGTACAGGCCGGCAGCCTTATAGACGAGTCTTAGCGTTTAAGGAAGAGCCGTGAGTATGAATGAGGGGTCGCCTAGCTTGAAGACCGCCTGGGCTCCGGAGCTCATGTACACCTTCTTGTCTTCGTCTACGAAGATGGCCTCTACATGATCGATACTCTCGGCCAGGGCCATGCCCTTCTTGAGACCCATGGCGAACAGCGTCGTGGATAGACCGTCTGCGTCTATGGACGATGAGCTGATTATTGTTACAGAAATGAGCCCATTCCTGACTGGTTTTCCTGTCATGGTATCAAGGATGTGATGATAGCGCACCCCGTCATGGCCTATGAAGTATCGCTCGTACACCCCACTGGTGACCACGGTTGATCCACCCTCAAGGGTGGCTATGCCAAAATGGGTTCCGCGCGCATCGAAGGGGTTCTGTACACCGACCCGCCACTTTGATCCATCGGGCTTCTTTCCTACGACCTTGACGTTGCCACCCAGGTCTATGACGGCACCCTTGACCCGTTTCTCAAGAAGGACGCGACCGACCTCATCGGCGGCGTAGCCCTTGGCAATGGCGCCTAGATCCATCAGCATACCCGTTCTTGACAGGAATACGGTTCCAGCCTTGTCATCCAGGCGTAGAGCGCCAAATCCTACGAGGGGCAGGGCTGAGTCTATCTCCGCCTGGGAGGGTATGCGCTCTCCTTCCATGCCTATGTTCCATAGCTTGACGAGTGGGCCTATGGTGGGATCGAAGGCCCCTGAGGATAGACCCGCATACCAGAGCGCCTTGCCTGTGACATATCTGACATCGGCAGGGGTAGCGAATGGAGCCTTGCCTGCGGTGGCGTTTATTGACGCGACTACTGTGCCGTCCATATTGGAGCTCATGCTCTCTTCTATTTGCCTGAGCCGCTCGAAGGCGGCGTCTAAGGCGGCCTTCGAGCCGCCGTCGAAGATACGTATAGAACAGACCGTACCCAGGACCAGGTCTGTCCTATCCATGGGTGCGCCGGAACAGGAGCTTACTATGCTCAAGGCGAATATGAATGCCAGAAGCATGGGTCTTTTGGTCTTGCTGTGAGCTTCAAGGAAACGCATGGCGTTCATGGAGACCTCCAGGGTCAGATATAGTAGGGTTTCTCCCGGCCTATGGTCGTCTGTTCACCATGGCCCGGCCAGACCCTGACAGCGTCGTGGAGCGTACAGAGCCTCTCTCGTACCGAGTGGATGATGGTAGTCTCGTCGGCATCCTCGTTGTCTGTTCGCCCCCGCCCATCGCGGAAGAGGGTGTCGCCGGATATCAGAGACGAGCCTTTCTCAACAAGGAAACACGACGAACCACGGGTATGCCCTGGGGTATGGATCACCTTAAGGTCGGCTCCCGGCAGAGAGAAGCCATCACCATAGTACTCGTCTGCCTCAGGTATGGCTGTCCAGTGTTTCTTGAAGAAGGCCAGGGCTTGTATGCTTGCAAAGACGCGCTCGTTTGTTTCTTTAGCCGTCTGGCCAAAGTAATGCCTATCGGCCTCGGGAGCATAACTGCGTGTAGGAATGCCAACAGAGGCGAGACCCTCTATGAGGCCTTGCAGTGCCGCCACGTGATCAAGGTGCCCGTGCGTCAGCATAATAGCCACGCTTTTGGCGCCTGAGCGCTCGTATGACAGCAGTGTAGCCTCGAGTATCCGTGATGCCTCGGCACCTGGATCGACGACTATGACGGGCTCTCCCCGATTCTCTATGATATAGACGTTCTCCCCTATGGGGCCTACACTCAATGTATGAATCATGCCCGAACATAATATCGATCGGGCGCCATGATGACAAGCGGAGAGCCTATAGATGTTTCTTCCCGTATATTTAGCCGCCTTGGCTGCTACCGTTTTTTACTGCCTCCTGCCGCTCATAGGTGCTTTTAGCGTACGCCAGCAGTGGAGGCAATTTAGAAAATCTGTCACCGAGGCGGCTGTCTTGCCTGTATTCAAGGGGCTTGCCAGCGTATCGGAAGAGCCTGGCCGTGGCCTGTATAGGATACAGGGCGAAGTTGATGCCATAGGTGGAGAGTTCGAGTTATGGCTGACCTGCCAGGGGACTAGCTGTGTCGTTGACCTGCGGGATTCATGGGTATACATGATCACTCATGGTTCGGGCGAAGACACGGTCGAGAGACGGCGATGGAGCAACCTAACATCCGTTGGCCCTGGAGCCAGGGTTTTTGTCGCGGGGAGTGCATGCCTTCGTGGCGGAAGAATACTCATAGGCTCGGCAGAGAAGGAACAGGCTCTTGTCATTCTTCATGATGGCGACGATGACAGCCTGGTCAGGCGTGCCATATGGTCTGGTCGCCATAAGAATGAGTACTGGAACCCCGTGTCACAGATATCGATGGCCCTGGGAGCGGCTACGATGAGCATCATCGTTACTCAGGCCTTACCTGGCCGGGTTCCGTCCCTGGTGGCAGCCCTTACCTTTGCCATAGCCTGTTCCCCGGCTCTGTCTCTTCTGCCTCCTGGCGTCGTTGGATTCCTCCTGTACCGCAGGTACTGGAGACAGGCTCGTTACTGTAGGTCAAGGCGAGATGTAGCATTGCTTGAAACGGACCAGCTGGATTCTGCCAGGACCTGGGGGCGACGTGCGCATGGAACAACAACGGCCAGTATGCTAGCCTTATCTGGCGCACTGGCCGTAAATGGATGGCTTCTCGTCTTCCTGCTCAGACGTTTTCTGTAGACCCAGCGCCCTCATCATTGTCGCTGCCACCATCATTGGGATAGTCGTCGGTCTCAGGCTCTATCGTCCCAGCCCCGAATTCCTCAAGCTCAGGCAAGCCGGATTCATCAACATCCGTCTCTGTTTCGAAGGATTCGCTGTACTCGGATTCATCGCTTGTTGTAGCAGGCTCTCCCCGCTTTCTGGCCCGGTTGGCTGCCAGGATTCGACCCTTGAAGTCATAGCCTTCTAGGGCCGTGATGACCAAGTCCTCTATCACTGGATCGATGACTATGAAACTGTAGTTGTCCATGGTCCTGATGTCGCCAATCTGCTCGTCAGCAACGCCTGGAATATCGAGCAAGAGCTTGATCGCTATCCTGGCATAGAAACGCTGCCTTCTACCGGCGCTGACGAAGATTGTAAGGCCTTCACCCTTGTAACGATTCTCACGGATTGCCCTGGGTTCTCGATCAGGAACCGTAGCATCATCACGGGTCGATGACTGCTTCTTGGGCTTCTCCGCCTTCTTGCTGGAAGGGTCTACGGACGCTTCCTTGCGATGGTCGCCTCTTCCACGAGTATCCCTGGTGTCCATGGTTCGTTTACCAAACCTGTCCTGGGTTTTCATGGTGCCGGCGCATTTAAGGGCGAGGGCGGCGGCCACATAGGCACGGAGGTTTAAGGGTACCCGCTGACGAAAGATGGCACGGCATTCCTGGAGCAGGGCTACGTCGCCTGCTGCGCGCACCTCGGCGAGGGCATCGTCGAATGCGGCTTCTATTGCCTTCCGGCGAGCTTCTGGGAGTAGTGAATGAGTTGGCACGTGTGACTCCTTGTATCAAACCATAATCGATAAGTACGTAATTCCTCAAGCCCACCCCGGCGGAAACACAACGACAAGGCGCGCAGGGATGCGCGCCCACAGAGCGGCCGAATCGCCTCAACGATTCGGAACGTCAAGGATGACGCTACGGCGCGCAGGGATGCGCGCCCACAGAAAGGCCGAATCGCCTCAACGATTCGGAACGTCAAGGATGACGAACATGGACGACGACCTTGCAGTGCACGGCCCGGCTCAGGTACAGTATAGTTAATGAAGCGCTTTTCTATACTCGTCATGGTGATGTTTCTTATTGTTGTATCGACGGCGATCGCGCAAGACGCCCCCGCCTTGCTGGTACCGGAAGACCCGGGGGTATTGTTGGGCTTGAGCCCAGCCCAGGCCATAGAGCGCTTTGGTTCACCACTCAGCGTTTTTGCCATACGCGGTGAAGCGGCTTGGCAGGATGACGTTGTATTCGACTACGGCGGCGGCTTCTCGCTGTTTCTGTTCAAGGACAGGGTGTGGCAGATACGGGTGGCTGAACCCTATGCAAGCCCCGTTCTTGGCTTCGTGGTGGGATCGTCGAGTGATAGGGCGGCTTCGGCCCTTGGTTCTCCCGCGCTCGAGCTTGCCGGGGCATACGAGTGGGTTCTGCCAGGGGAGGCATGGCCGGTACGACTACGGGGCATAGTCGATGCATCCGGTGCCATTCGTGAGATATACATCTACCGGGCTGATTTCTAGGATGGTTTTTAGGAGGGCTCTTGCCTGATATTTGCCTGTGCCTGACAGGATCAACCATACGCCAGAATCTCGCCGCCCTTGAGAAATACAGGGACAAGGTTGACCTCGTAGAACTGAGGGCAGACTACCTCGATGATGGAGAGCTATTCCATCTGCGCTCGTTTCCAGAGAAGGCTGGACTTCCGTGCATACTGACGGTCAGGCGTAGATCAGACGGTGGCCGCTTCGATATGGGAGAAGGGGTGCGCCTGGTCATATTTGCGCGGGGCCTGGCCTTTGCAGACGCAGAAGCACGCAAGAATTATGCGTTTATAGACGTGGAATACGACTTTCACATTCCTTCTATACAGGAGGCGGCCAGGACCTTTGGGACGAGGATCATCAGGTCTAAGCACTGCATGGATGGCTTGCCACTAAATATAGACAAGGTGTGGCGAGACCTTTCGGCGCGGCCATACGAGATACCAAAGCTGGCAGTCTCCGCCAAGGGCCTGCGCGATATCGATACGGTGTTCAGATTATTTGACAGGGGAGAAGGCCGGGCGGAGCGGGTCGTCGTCGGCATGGGGGAGTACGGCTTCTGTACGAGGGTGCTCGCACAACGACTCGGGAGCATGCTTGTCTATGCCAGCGCCAAGGGTGCGGGCCTCGAGCCCGCCGCTCCGGGACAACTTGAACCTTTGACCCTCCTTTACACCTACAGCACCAAGAAGTACGACGGGGACTGGAACCTCTACGGCATAGTTGGGGGGCCGGCCGTAATTCACTCCTTGTCACCGACAATACACAATGCAGGGTTCTCAGCATTGGGGCTACAGTCGTTGTACCTTCCATTCCCGGCCGACGATATAGAGCCATTCCTCGCACTTGCCGACAGACTGGATGTCCAGGGATTCTCAATAACGGTGCCGTTTAAAGAAAAAATATTGCCGCATCTTTCAAGGTTGTCGGCAGAAGTCGAGGCCATAGGAGCATGCAATACCGCCATCCGCGAGGGGTCGTCATGGGTAGGCTACAATACAGATTCCTATGGTTTCTCCATAGATGTACGGCGTTTTCTGGGTGTCGATTCTCTCAAGGGCCTGCGTACGACCATAATTGGTGCGGGAGGAGCCGCCAGGGCGGTTGCATACGCCCTGGTATCGCTTGGCGCAACCGCCTGCGTCATAAATCGCAACATGTCTAAGGCCAAGCACCTGGCAAACAGGTACGGCTTCGAGTGGTCGGGCATGACTGAGCGTGCGGCCGATCTCATGGAACGATACAACGACCTCATAGTTCAAACTACATCTGTGGGGCTTGAGGGTGGGCAACAAGGCGACCCCATAGAGTGGTATGAATTCTCAGGCAAAGAGGCCTTGTACGAGACAATATACAGCCCCACCGAGACTCAGGTCATGAGACGCGCTAAACTCTGCGGCTGCCGGGTATCCAATGGCTTAGGCATGCTCAAGGCTCAGGCCGAGGCTCAATTCTCATTGTTCACCGGAATAAACTATCCATTATCCACATGAAGCGCCTCTTCTAGCGCTCAACAAGGAGGGCTTATGCCCGATATACACAAATCGGCCTTCGTAGCCGTCGTAGGCAGGCCATCGGCGGGGAAGTCTACCCTCGTCAATACCATATGTGGCCAGAAAGTTGCCATCGTCTCACCCGTTCCTCAGACGACACGGAATACTATCCGTGGCATAAAGACGGGAGAGGGATACCAGCTGGTGTTTCTTGACACCCCTGGCCTCCATGATTCAGAGAAGACGATGAACCGCCGCCTGAGGGATCTGGCCGTGCATGCCTTGCAGGATGCCGATCTGGTGCTCTATGTGATGGACACGACACGGGCACCGGGGGCCGAGGAGGAGTCAATAGCCAAAAGAGTGGCGCCTTTTGCGGGCAAGACCCTGATCGCCATCAACAAGATAGACGACAGGGAATCAGACATAGCAAGGACGCGTCTCTTTCTTGCCGAGCATATAGCCGACGCCAGCGCCTTCGATGTGTCGGCAGAGAAGGGAACGGGCGTAGACGCCATCGTGGCGGCTCTGGCAGAACGTGCTCCCTTGGGGCCGGCATATTATCCTGCCGAGTTCTATACTGATCAGGAGCCGGTATTTCGTATCGCCGAGACAATACGTGAGAAGGTCTTTCTCCACACGAGAAATGAGGTACCGCACGCTGTCTATGTAGAGTATCAGTCCCACCACATGCTCGATGACGGCACCCTCGTCTACGAGGGAGACCTCGTCGTGGAGCGTGAGACACAGAAGGGCATACTCATAGGGGCGGGAGGATCGATGATACGTCTAATCCGCGAGGAGGCCGAGCACGATCTGGCGGAAATATTCGATTATCCCGTCAGGCTGTCAATTAAGGTTCGTGTCCAAAACGACTGGAAGAAGGATGACAAGGTCTTGAAAAGACTCATTCAGTAGGCGCACAGGTTCAAGGCGCTATCTTTAGTCTTTTCCTTTTTGCGATATTCGTCTATACATACACAATGCTGTCACACAATAAGTATGCGCTCATAACAGGCGCTTCCGGTGGTATTGGTCAACAGTTTGCCGTGCAACTAGCCGAGCAAGGCTGGTCGCTCATTCTGGTGGGCCGTAACGAGGCCAGGCTCGAGGCCGTCAAGGATAGCTTAGCCGGGGCCAGCGCCGCACGCTCTGTCATTATTCCATGCGACCTGTCCGAGTCAGGAGCCGCGGAGCGTCTCTACGCGGCCTGCGCAGAGCAGAACCTCTCGGTGGAGATGCTGGACAACAATGCCGGCTCCGGGGTGTGTGGAGAAAGCCGTGGCGTTGCGCCTGATGCCGTAGAGGCCATGGTCAACCTTAATATAAGCGCCCTTACAAACCTCTGTGCGCTCTTTGGCAAGGACATGAAAAGCAGAGGCTCTGGTCTAATTCTTAATGTTGGTTCGTTTGCCGGGCTCAACGCAACACCATACTTTGCCACGTATGCGGCCACGAAGAGCTATGTGTTAGAGTACACGCTGGCCCTGCGCTCGGAGCTGAAAGGCTCTGGAGTCGTTGTCACCTGCCTCTTGCCCGGTTATGTACGTACAGACTTTGACGACAACGCGGGTATACAGAGCCAAACATACAAGAAATTTTCAAGGGCAAACAGCCTCGGGGCCGATGAGGTCGCGAGTATTGGTCTGCGTGCCTTATACAGACGCAGGGCGTTCATAATAGCAGGTGCCAGGAACAATATGGCCGCCTTTTTCTTTGGTCTCCTACCAAGGACGGCTGCCCCTGCAATAATGAAACCTTTTATAGACAAGCTCGTCTAACGAGTAAAACCCGGCAACCAGGACAGGCAATGAAGACGAATGTATCAGTAGTATTTGAACTGTTAAAGAAGGATCCCGTACTAGCCAAGCGAATGTCACACGCGTTTGTTTCCCAGAAAAAATCAATGCTCATTGACCATACTCTGCATCCGGCCACGACAAACGAACTAGGTCTTATCTATTTCAGACTCACCCCATTGTGCAATCTGCGCTGTGTCATGTGCGGTCAACGAGGAGACAAGGGGGTTCTCAAGGGCAGCTTTGCCGCCAATGAGGCCAAGAAAATTGTTCCCCTTGAGGATTACAAGAAGCTGGTAGACGAGATAAAGGTAAAGAAGCCGGTCGTCTACCTGTGGGGCGGAGAGCCATTCCTCTATCCTCATCTTTTTGAACTCGTACAGTACATGATGGATGCGGGGTTGACGGTTAGTGTCAACACGAATGGTACCTTCCTTGAGAAATATGCCAGGGAGATAGTACAGGCAAAGTGGCATGCCTTGTTCGTGTCTCTAGACGGTTTTGAAGAGACTAACGACCGCATACGTGGTGAAGGCTCCTATAAACGTGTCATAGCTGGCTTCGAGGCTATCAACAGGGAGAAGGCCGCTCAAGGCTCACACTATCCCTACATGGGCGTAGTGAGTACCGTCAACAACCTCAATTACAAGGACCTGTACGCCTTGGCCGAGGCAACAAAGCCCTTCAAGCTAGCCTGGCACATCTATAACCTCGGCACCTACACGAACGATGCCATAATAGAGGAGCATCGCGCCTTCATGAAGCGCGAGCTCGATACCGATATAAACTGTCTGCCCGGTTATGCCACCGGCTACAATGAGGGTATTAACGGGCAGGACCTCTACGATATCCTGTCACGCATCCACGCGATGGACATAGACCACCCCATAATAACCGTACCGTCACTCGAACCAGACAAGATAGACATCTATTACAGCAAGCTCGACGAGCCTGTGCGCGTGCAGTGCTCGGTACCCTGGAGCCAGGCTAATATAGACTATAATGGTGACGTTCACTTCTGCGCGGATTATAATGATTATCCACTGGGTAACATCCGCGAGCAGTCATTCTTCGACATCTATAACGGTGAACGAGCCAAAAAATTCCGCCTTGCCCTGAAGAACTCCAGGAACGGTCTGTTCCCGGGTTGCGTGCGCTGCTATCAGAACATGCTCTGCGGAAAACGCGTCAAGGGATTCTGAGACGGCTCGTATCGGAGGCTACCATGGATAGTAAATTCCTGCATGCGACGGTCATACTCATACTAGTCACCGACCCGCTTGGCAACATACCGCTATTCATAACGGCCTTGGAGCGTGTCAGCAAGCCCCGAAGGACATTCGTCATCCTTCGTGAGGTGGCCTTTGCGTTTGGCATCCTGTTTCTTGCCATGATAGGCGGCCAGGGTGCCTTGGGCGTTCTTGGCATAGACGACGCAAGCATGAAGGCCGCCGGGGGTGTCATACTGCTTCTCATAGCGATAAACATGATATTTCCAGGAGCCGGTGCGCGCATGGGAGACGGACCATCCGATGGCGAACCTCTCATCGTGCCTATAGCGGTACCGCTCATAGCAGGACCGTCCGCCATAGCAACGGCCATACTGATAGCGGCCGACAATCCAGCCAGGATTACTCTATGGATAGGCTCGCTGGCAATTTCTATGGCCGTTACTATGGCAAGCCTCTTTTTATCGTCAACCTTTAAGCGACTCCTGGGCATTCAGCTGCTGTCTGCCATGGAACGCCTGATGGGTCTGGTGCTGACAGCCGTGTCAATCGATATGATAATGAGCGGAGCGGCTGCCTTCTTCAAGGCTCCGTTGTAGTCTCTCTGTATGCAGACGAGAGAATAGGTACGATTGAAAGGAAACAATGAGCATCTTCGAAGTCATCATGCTTGTTTGCTTTGGCGCGGCATGGCCCGTATCAATCAGCAAGTCACTCAAGACGAGGCGGACGAGCGGGAAAAGCCTGGCTTTCCTGCTCATAGTCATAGTCGGTTATGCCGCCGGCATAATACATAAGCTACTCTATAAACCAGATTTTGTAGTCTGGCTCTATGCCCTCAACGCATCGATGGTCGCCGTTGACGCAGGGATATGGATACGCAATAGAGGCCTTGAGAAAGCCGAAGCAGAGAGGCCGCCGAATTGAAGGTCTTTAATGGCAGGCCCACAGGCATGTACATGATTCTTGCCTTGCTCCTGGCCTTGCTATCGGCCTGTGCCACGAGCGTGCCTGTACCAGAACCTGCCATCAAACCAGAGCTCGGTATAGAAGCCTTGGAGCTTACGGCACTCGACCTGGATACGGTGTCGGCTCAGCTTACCCTTCAGCTTATAAATGCCGGTGACACTGCTCTGGCGTTGTCTACACTCTATGTTACGGCATCTTCAGGCGACTTCGATATAGCAGAGCCGCTACACATGGATCTTGATGGCCTGAGCCTGGTGCCTGGAGCCGCGACGAGCATTAAACTGGTTCTTTCTCTTTCCGTTCCTCAAGGCCAGGAGCCTCTGGTGCCTCTGTCTATTAATGCGACTATTGTGTTTGCATCTGCCGAGCGAGGCGAGGAATCGTTAAGCATTGCACGCCTCTGTGACTTTCCACGCATCCTGCCCCCTAGGCTACGCATAGCCTCTATACGGATACTGAAAGATGAGCTTATAAACACCAAACTGAGGGTGGACCTTGAGGTGCACAACCCTAATGCCTTTCCTGTTTCTTTT